>NZ_JAIULA010000039.1 GCF_024160875.1 Ligilactobacillus ubinensis
CAAGTAGGTTTTGTCTGTTTATCAAGTAGGTTTTGTCTGTTTATCAAGTAGGTTTTGTCTGTTTATCAAGTAGGTTTATCAGGTTGACTACTTGATAAAATCAATCTATAATAATTATAGCTATATTGGAGGTGCAGCATGGGAAATGAAATTGTTAAATATGACCCAGAACTTAATACTATTCCACTTCGGAAATTTACTCCTATCGAAATGAATTTATTTTTTTCGATTATTTCTCGTATGCGTGACAAGAATAACCAGACTATTCGTTTTTCTTTCGATCAATTAAAAGAATTAAGTGCATATAAACCAACTGCAAATAATCGTTTTGAAGACGATATTCAGAGAACTTATGAAAAGATGATGGGATTGCATTTTGGTAGACGAAGCAAAAGTGGTTTAACTAGGGAATTCTTTGTTTTATTTACAGAATTTAAAATTAATGGTGACGTAGAAGAACCTTATGTAGACGTAAAAGTTTATGAACGTGCGTTGCCTCTTTTAAATAAGCTTGAAAGTTGGGTTCGTTACGCTTTAGCAGAATTCAGAGATTTAAAAAGCAGTTACGCAAAAACAATGTTTCGTCTTCTCAAACAATTTCGAACTACCGGATATGCTTATTTTTCTAAAGACGATTTCTTTGAGTTGTTGGATATGCCTAAAAGTTACTGGAGTAGTCCATCTAATGTCGATAAATTTGTTATAAAACCAATAAAAGTTGAACTGACACCATTATTTAGAGGGCTAACAATTAGGAAAAAATATGGCAAAGGCCGAGGAAAGCCGGTTATCGGCTATTCTTTTGCCTGGAAACCTGAAAGGAAAGACGCAAATGATTTTTCTCAAGGAAAGTTTCAAGACGAACATCAAAAACTTTTTAATATCCAGCATAATGATGAATTATCAGATAAAGAAAAATGGCGTGCAATTGATAAGGTTAAATGCCTACCTTTAGGAACAACTGAAAAACAAACATTGGCTGAAAAGCAAGCTGAACATGATAAAAAAATAAGAGATCAGGCAAGACAAGAAGTACTTGCTGAACTCCGGAAGGGGTTTGGAAACAATGCCTAAAACCATTAGAGAACTTGCTGACGAATTTGGTGTATCAAAACAAGCTATTAGGAAAAAATTAGATGCAAGCTTTAGAGAAAACTATGTACAAACCGTGACTAGGAATGGGGTACAAACCTTAGTTGTTGTCAATTCAGGTTATTTACTGTTAAAACAGCATTTCGGTGGTGGTAACAACCAGAAACCAGAAGGGGTAACGTTTACTGGTAACTCCGGTAACAGTAATCAAAATACAATAGAATTACTCAACCAACAATTAGCAATCAAAGATGGTCAAATTAAAGAAAAAGACGAACAATTGAAATCAATGCAAAAACTATTGAATCAATCACAACAATTGCAGCTAATGGCTGAGAAAAAAATTGAAGAATTTAAATCAATCACTATTAAAAAAGATGACTTTACTCCTTCCAATCCAAGAAGTGACGATAATACCTTAAATAAAAAAAATGCTTGGTGGCATTTTTGGTAGTAAGTCTATTACTTTCACTAAGAAATCAGTGATTGAACACAAAAAGTAGCTTCAACAAAGCTGCTCATTTGGAGCTGTTTAAGACGACAGATAACTTAATAGATTAGATTAACCATTAAGTGCACTCAGTATTACGATAAAAGTGTCCGAATGCTAGGATTTGTGGGCTGCACCACCTCCGATTGGAATAGCCACCGCCTTAACTTCTCTACTCGATCCATTATACAGATAAACTAGTGGTAACACCAATCTAGGTGGAGTGTTAGTATTTATTTGACGTAGAAATAATTTAAAGGAGACGTTTCAAATGGTTGCACCTACTTTATTGCAGTTCGTACCTAATGATGTTATTGGAAACAACTATCTACAAACTGATTTTTATTTAAAAGACGTTCTATGCTATAGAAAAATTGAAAAGAAGATTACTGGTACTATGCCCCCTAATCTAAAATTTGATGATTCAGAGGGAAAGGCTAAAAATTGGAGCTTACTAAGGCATTGCTGTTTTGTTTCCTGTTTTACAATGCTAAGCGATAAGGATTTTAAAGATGGTTTTTTGGATCCTAACATCGTAGAAAAACTAAAAAAGGGAAATGTCGATAAAGATGGTAATAAAGTTGAGAGGCCGTTTATAACCATTAGCGCAAAAAACAGTCTAAAATTACTGAATGAGTTACGTAAACAAGTTGGAGATTACTTAAAAGATAATGGCCTGAAAGGCTCCGGACTATTTGCAAAAGTTGTGAATTATCTAAATGACGAGGACTACAAAAAAGCTGAGCTATACGAGGAAGATAATATAACAAAGATCAACGGAGTTTTCATCAACAATGATACAAAAATGATCAGTCGATCCTCAATAACTGATACTTTGTTACAAAGTATATTATATTTCCTCTATTTAGTTAAACCCGCTTATTTCGAGGATCAACAAGAGTATAGAGTGGGATTGACTTTAGATGATCCTATAGACGCAAATGAACTGTTTATCCCTATTCATGACTTAAGAAAGTATGTTAATGTACACAAATCTCAAGATATTAATAATTTAAGATTGGAAGATATATAGGCTTTTGGGGTATATTTTTACTAATTTTTCATGAATGAAAATTGAAAAAATTTGTATAGCAATTCTCTTATAAGCAAGACCAATAGGGCATACTCAATTTGCGCTAAATGTGAGTTGAAAATTTGAGATATTTTCTGGGGGAGATTATTTTGAATGAACTAAATATTGATTTGACTAAGCAAAAATTTACGGATGGAATTCAGATTTTCAAAGACGACCATGTTTCACTAAAACATAAAAATTTTATTTTTGCACGAAATGGCTCTGGAAAGTCCACTTTTGGATCGCTTTTGAAGGAACAATGTTCTCCAAATCTCGATGTTCGAATATTTGCCGGTTTTGATACGGTATTGGGTGAAAATGAGAAGTTGAATGCATTTTCGCTTTCGACAAATGCTGGTGAGAACGAACTTGCAATTAAGCAGAAAGAAACGGAGATTAAAGCAAAGCAAAATGAGTTAAAGCGAGTCACTAGTGAGATTGATGACTCGGACATACATAATCTGAAAGCAAAGAAGGCGTCGGCGGAAGCAGCAGTCCAAAAAAATAATACTACTATTGAGAAATTCTATTCGGACTCGGCGGCATACATTAAAAAGACAACTCAGCCGCAAATATCTAAGACGACCTATAATAAAAGTGGCTTTAAGAAGGAAATTTCCCACGCTGAGGCGCTCCAAGAGATTGATGTCACTCAGTTAAAGAAGACACTTGAAACCGAGGAACTATTCGTTAATACTGTCGAATGGAAGCACGTCAACTATTCAGCATATCTGAAAAATACAAATGACATTCTCAAGAGTAAAGTTGAGGAGAAAACCCGTATTAAACGGCTTCAAAATAATCAGCAAAGGATTAATTTTGCTGAGGAAGGCATGCGACTGCATAAACATCAGGGCGGAGAGATTTGCGCATTTTGTGGAAATGCTATTTCCGAAGAAACCTTTCAAGAACTCGAATCATACTTTAGTGCTGATGAAGTGGCAGTATTGAAAAATCGAATTGTTGATGGTAAGAGGAAAGTAAGTCAATTATCAAGCTTAATTACAAGCATGAAATGGACTCGGGCAGCATTCTATCCGGAATATCAGGAAACTGCGGGGAATATTTGGGATGATCTAGTTGTACATAAAAAGATAATATTATCATTTTGTGACGCTTTGGAAGAGGCACTAGAATACAAAGAAAAAAATTTATTTAGCGAGTTGGACGAATTAGACATAGAAGTTCCAGAAGATTTTGATTTTTCGCGTTACAATTCGTTGGTGAAGAATAATAAGGAATACGGAGCATCGCTCGCAACGAAAAAAAAGGAGGCACAAGATAAACTCCGATATAACATGATTCACAAATTACTTAGTCAGTTCAGATATGATGCGAAATATGTGCAGATGAACGAGGCAAGAAAAACATTTGAAAATATCAAAGCAGAGTTTGACAAAAAAGTAGGACAGCAAGCAAACATTGAAGCGGACATTCAGAATTTGAATGATCAAATTGATGCTTTGAAGCCGAAAGCCGAGGTACAGGCAGTTAAAAATATCAACAAACGTTTACAGGGAGTCGTTCCGTGGCAGTTAACTTACACAGAAAATGAAGAGACTGGTTATTACCAGGTTTCACAAACTGTAGGTAAAAAAAACAAACTACGCGGAGTGAAAGAGTTATCCACTGGTGAAAAAAATGTGATTGCACTATTATACTTTTTAGAGAAGCTAAGTGAGACAACCATACAAACATCTATGTCTCCAAAGTTAATAATTTTTGATGACCCAATGAATTCGAACGACTCTGATATGCAATATTTGATTATTACGGAAATGCAGAAACTTTATCAAGGAAAGCAAAGAGAACGCTTTGATCCCCAAAAAGACTTCATTGTAATCATGACTCATAATATTCATTTTTACTTAAACGTTCCTCCGCATGGGTCATTTAAAGACGAGAAAGGCAAGACAAAATATGATAAGAGTGACTTTTATCATTTGCGGCAAGGGTCATTCGTTCGGATTACTGATGTGAAGCAGGATATGCAGACAAATTATGATGCACTCTGGATAGAACTTGGTGATTTGGCAAAACATGGATATACAAATTCCATGCTTAACTCAATGCGTCGAATTATTGAAACGTACATCGAGTTTACGGGAATTAAGCAGGATGAATTTTATCAGAACAATGAGCAGTATCTCAAACTATTCAATGTTAATTCTCATTCAGCCATTGACGAGCTTTCTGCACAATCTTTTACCGAGAGCGCAGATGAGTTGGTATCAATCTTTCATCGGATTTTTGCGGATAATCACGCTGAGGATCATTTCACAGCACACTGGAAAGGCGATAATGCAGTATTTAAGCGTTAGTTCTCAATATTTATTTTGATAGTAGCTCGTACCTCGCCCTGCATTCTCTTCAAATACGGATTTAAATATTTATGATTCAGCCACTCTGCAATCTCTCTCATATCATCGTTTCGCTAGGCATATACTTGAATGAAAAATATCTTTAATAAAAAACAGAGCTGCATTTTATTATTACAACCAAATCAACTGGCCATTAGGGCATACCCTAGTGGCCGTTTTGGCTTTCATGATATACTTGGACTTATAGAAGTTCATTATAACTACCCAAATTAGACTCTATAACAGAGAATGTTATCGGCACATCCTAAAAGATATGATGTGTTTGAGGAAAGTTCTTAAGTAAATTTTGCTTCTCTATTAGGGACTATAAATGACAAATAACCCCTCAGAAACATTGTTAAAATAACCCCCAACATCTATAATGTAGATGTTGGGGGTTATTATTATTTTATAGCTATTAATAGTCCTTAAAAAGCGGGGCTAAATTGAATTGTTAATCGTTGATTAGTTGCCTGAGCGATCTCAGATAATACTTTAGTTGAAGCATTCATTGATCCATTTTCAATTCTAGCAATTGTTGATTGTGGTTTACCAATTAGACTAGCAAATTCACGTTGACTCATACCCATGTTTTCACGGAGATCACGAACTTTAACGGCTACCTCTAAGTTGATATTTTCTTGTTCCACGATCTTTGCAAAATCAGGATTATTTTTACTTCTTTCAGCAACATATTCATCAATTTTACTCATTATTGGTCCTCCTTGTTAAAATACTGGCTGCGTCGATTCCGAGCAATCTTCTTTTCACTTTCTGGTGTTTTTTGCGTTTTTTTAGTGAACGCATTGGTGATTAAATACTGAGATCCTTGTACTTGGAAATAGATAGCTCTCTGAATATTTGAAGCTCTCTTAGAACGAATCTCATAGAGATTGTTTTCTAGTTTTTTAACCCATAATTGACGTTCTGCGATAATGAGACCGTTATTTTCAATATTTTGAATGGTTGCAATTAATTTGGCAGCGTCTTTATCAGGTAATTGATCCAAAAATTGTTTAAATTCATTCCAGTCATAATAGTCAAATTCTATTTTTTTCATATTCATATGATAGCCTATTAGCTATCAAAAAGCAAACAAATATATTATTACACAATCCCCAACAACGAGGTGATTTATATGCAACAAGTTGTCTTACCAATCAAAGATTCAAATGTTCTCAAAGAGGTTCAAGATACTCTACTCAATAACTTTAAAGCTGGACGGCGTAACTATACGATTTTTCAAGTTGGTAAAGCTACGTTGCTAAGAGTCAGTGACGTCATGTGCTTAAAACAGGTCGATATCTTTAATCCGGACGGTTCTATTAAACAAAATGCATTCATTCATGATAAAAAAACAGGTAAACCTAATACTCTGTACCTTAAACCGGTTCAAGCAGATCTTTTGTTATACCGTCAATGGCTGCTTGATTATAAGTTGAAATCTGAGTGGCTTTTTCCGTCTAGTCAACATCCAGAGCGCCATATTACTGAAAAACAGTTCTACAAGATCATGAGTAAAGTCGGTAATTTGTTAGGTATTAATTACTTAGGTACCCATACGATGCGCAAGACAGGTGCTTATCGAGTTTACACGCAATCTAATTATAATATTGGTTTAGTCATGCATTTACTCAATCATTCAAGTGAAGCTATGACTTTAGCTTACTTAGGCTTAGACCAGGCCAGTACTGAAAACATGTTGGATCAAATTGATTTTGGTTAGGAGGCTATATTGATGGATTTAGACTTTAAAGCAAACAAGTATGCTCTTTTTGATGATTGGCACCAAAATAAAACTAAAAAAGAATTTACACAAAAGTTACAGCAACAAGCTCAACTTGAAAAAAAGCAACTGCCGCAATTATTGTCACGAGAGGATTTAAAAAATCGTTGGGAGATGAATTCTCGGCAAAGTGTTCATCAAGTTGCTAGCAAGCCTGATTTTCCGCAACCAGTTCTTAATTTTAATCATGGCAAGACACCACTTTATTTAGAAACTGAAATTCAAATTTTCGAAATTAATCACCCTTGGTTAATAACTCCTGGAGCTCGCCTTGCTTATAGTCATTGGATTCTTCATAATGTGATCAATCTTGATAGTTAGCTCTAGGTTTTTTAATAGTTGGCGCTAGCCTTCTAATACAAATAATACCCATTGAAATGGGTATTATCTCTACCCTTGACAAATGTCAAGGGTGTAAGTGCGCATTGACCTCGTTTCACTCGGTCTGCTGATAACCATAAAATCAATTTCTGCTGTTGTTGAATTGACTGTATTTTTAATTCAATTTATGCTTGCACTTAACTAAGATTGTTATGTTTAAATACTTAAAAAGTGTTGCATATTTTGCTACTTTCAACCCGAATTTTTTAATTTCCTTTTGCAGAGAATCTTCATAAACCTGGGAACAAAATTTTAATAACTAACTGTAAGAACTGCGTATCTAAACTGAAATCATTATTTTAATGTTAGGAGTAATTAAGATGGACGAAAAAAAAGTATTAAAACCTATTGATGAAATGCTTGCTGATCCTTGGCAAGTTGATATTCAAGAATTGTTTGAAGCTTCTGTCAATGAACCTGACGAGATCAAAAAAAATTTGTATGATTCTCTGTATACTTATATTTTGCAAAAAAGACAAGAAGATATTATTAATCGTCCTGGCTTCGTTATTTAGCCCTCTAAGAGCCTGTTGAGGGCTTTTTGTTTTTGCTTTGGTATAAATATATATAAACAGTCTTAAAACCGCTAAAAACGAAAAATAAGGCCCTTAAAAACGAACATAGCCGCTAAATTCTTGTTAAGATTCAGAAAAACTAACTGTTTGCTGTCAATGGTAGCGGACGAGCGCAGCGTGGGAGCATAAGGAATTGACAGCTCTAAACAAGTCTTAACACTGAAATGGCGAAAGCCAAAGTTTCTACAAAACTTTGCTTTCCTGCCTAACGGCGAGTGAAAAAGCGGTCAAGCTGGCTCAGCTTGGACGGGGTTCGGGGCGTCAGCGCCCGAATTAATGTGGCTTGCCACACCTTTTAAGCAACGAACAGCGTGAGGCGCAAGGAGCTGTGCGACTGGAGTTTAATGTGAGCCGTTTTTTGGCTCACTCCTTTGTGTTTTTTTGTTTTAGGTTTGTATCTCGTACAGTGGTGCCTCTTATATACCTCTTTTATAAACCTCTTTTAAACCTCTTTTAGACCCCTATTGAGCCCTACTCTCCCAAGGGATACAGAAGTTTATCAAGTAGGTTTTGTCTGTTTATCAAGTAGGTTTTGTCTGTTTATCAAGTAGGTTTTGTCTGTTTATCAAGTAGGTTTTGTCTGTTTATCAAGTAGGTTT
>NZ_JAIULA010000010.1 GCF_024160875.1 Ligilactobacillus ubinensis
TTAGCAAAGATTATATGATACTCCTATCTTAACACTATCAATAGTATTTTATTAATTAATTAACTGCAGCACTATTATTTTAAAACGTGTTTCTACTATTTGTATATATAGAAAATAAAAAGCTAAAATGAAAGCGCACAAAAAACCCCACTCTTGCTTTAACAGAGGGGGTAGTTAGCTTTCAAGATACTATAAACACTGAATGGTGTTCATGAGCATTATTCTAGTTCTATTGAATATTAAACTTTCTAATCCGTGGTGTCACAGTTATTCATTAAAAAATTGTCTGCATCATCTGAAAAAATTTCTGTTACATTTTTTTGTAATAGCTCATCATTTGGCAATAACATAATAATTACCCCCTGAAATTCAAAGTTTTTATTCGTTCATCTATCAAATAATATAACGCTTTTTTCGTATATAGTCAATTACTTTTTCTTCGTTTCTTACGAAATCAAATATAGGCTGATTAAACGAATTCAACATTTCATTTTCATCTTTGCAAGTTTCTAAACAATTTATTGCATTATCAATAATAACACTTTTTTCTTCATTTTCCATTAAAGATAGTGGGTAATCATAGTACTTCTTGTCTTCTTCACTTTTAAATTTTCCTTTGAATTTTTGAGATAGTTGAACAAAATCAACGTCATCTAAATTTAAATTTTCATCTGAAAATTTAAAACAAAGCCATAAGTTTATGGCCACAAAAAATAAATTTTTAAAATCATAATTATATTGATCGTTACTTATTTTTTTTAAGATATGATGAATTAATTCGCCAATTTCATTAGGATATTCTTGCATGCAGTTTATCATTTGGTCTAATGAATTATCGAAAAAATCTTGTTTTTTGAATACATCATTTTTTTCATTTAATAATACTAAAAATTTAAAAAACAGTCTTAAAAAATAATTAGCAGTCTCTTGCGTATACTTAAACCCAATACTTTTAGTTTCTCCTACTTTAGCTTCCGAATTTTTTGATAATTGAATATACTGCATATTTATGATGCTGTTATTATGAACAAATATATTGCGAGTTGCATATATTTCTGCTACTTTTTCAATTAGTTCTTTGAAATTTCTGTCTTTCTTTAATAATGTTTCATACTTTTCATTTGCACATTCATCTATTACTATCTTAAACCAATTTCTAAAACTTTTGTAAGCATTTTTTGCAATTTTTTCTTTTACTAAATATTTTTTTATTTCATTGACATCATTAAAATCATTTATTTCACTAAATTTTAAGGTTTTTTCTGAAACGCCTCCATCTTTCTTCATTAATAACGCCTCTTCATAAAATGCCAAAATCAATTGTTCAAAGCTTGAACATAGACTCTGTACGATTGCACCAAGAAGTAGCTGCCTTTCTTGAATTAAATTCTTTTCTAAATATCTGAATCTTGAGAACAAATAGAGCATGTACCCATCGTTTTTATTTTTTACAATCAAAATTTTATTTGAATCTCCTGAATTGATTTTTATTGAAATTCTATTATAAAAATCAATTGTTTTTCTATCATCATTTTCTGATAATTTTTGATCATTATGTAATAGATAAATGACTTTTTCTAAAACTTTTAAATCTTCCGCATCATCTTTATTATCTAAAAAAGTAAACCTTTCATTAATCGTAGATTTTTCAACCAGTTTCAATTGTGAATTAATTCCGGCCACTTTATTTAAAAACGAGTTTAAATAAATCGACAAACTTTCTTTCTTCATTACATTTCCTCCTATATTTCATATAATATACTTTCAAGAAAAAATAGTCACTAACAAAAAAGCCTACCCGAAATTAATCGAGTAGGCTTTTACAATGTTTGTTGGTCATTTAATTATATCACACTATTTAAATGTGCCTAACGCACGTCTAGTTGGAGCGTATCGTACAGCTATATAGTGATGATAACCTGTTGATGTTTTGTAGCTAACATAAATATAGTTTCCTACGTGTACATAGCCGTCATAGATCACATGCTCACCTTTGTAGTAATATTTGCCTGTAGCTTGGCTACCCGGATACTTGAATATCCGCAACGTTTGATTTGGATAGAACGTACCGTTTTGACGTGTGATAGTATAACTTCCATCTTTGAACGTACCAGATGTTGAACTAGTTGTAGTTACAGTCTTTTTAGTAACCTTTGAAACGTCCGTTGTATCTGAATTTGAAATAACAGCATTTCGATCTTGGTTAGCTGTGTAATAGTTGGTGTAAAGCTGCGATACATCATAGTAACCATACAGACCGTTAAACGTCATTTTAGAACTGAATTGCCAACCATTCCGGTTAGTAAATAAATCGATCGTAACATTTTTTGGATATTTAGCAATCCACCCACTGCCGTCTGCGATAGTCATTTTTGAATTGACCATTGATTCCATGGTGTATAGATCAAAACGATATCCTGCATTTTCTACCACAGCTTCAAACGCCATATTATCTAAATCGTTTTGACTCTTGGTTAAGGCTTTTTGTTCGTCAGCTTCAACGTCCGCCACGATTACAGAACCAACACCAAGCCCAGCGTTTTTAGCAGCAGCAACGGCGTTTTGAGCTTCCTCAGTTGCTTTTGAAGTGGTTGTATATCTTGCATAATGATAGCCATTTGTATAAAGACCGGCTGCATTAGCGTTTGAAACGTTAGCAGCAGCCTTAGACCAAGTATACGTTGTTCCCTCACTCAGTTTAACAACCACAGCCTTAACACCGTAGTTATTTCTCAAACTAGCGTATTGCTCTGTTGTGATAGTGTTTCCGTTATTATTATGAGAGGAAATATCAATCATATCAGTTCGTGCAGCGTGTACATTAATCGCAAAGAAAAAAGCACTCACGAATGCGAGTACTCCTAGAAATATTCTCTTTTTCATAGTAACCTCCTATTTTGCAGTGGCACTTTCCAATTCTGCAACTTTAGCTTGCGCATTTGCTAAAGCTGTCTTAGCCGTTGCTAATTGTGTAGCCTTTGTTTCGGCGGTTTCTTCTGCTTCTGTTTTTTGTGTGTATTGCGCTAATGTACCGTCTTTGGTTAATTCTGCATAAGCACTTTCAACCGCATTCTCAATAGTTATTGCGTCAGTTGACTTAAAACCTAATTTTTTGAGTGCTGTTTCAACATAAGTGACCGCTTTAGACTTCTTTAACTCGCCTTCAATATACGTTGTAACACCTAATTTTTGTAAAGCAATAACGGCATCTTTTGCTAGTGTTGGCAATACTGACACTAACGTTTGAGCTGTTTTGTTGGATTTAATAAATTTGACCACGTATGGTGTAGTTCCTCCAATAATAGCCACTACTAAAGCGATAATAATTTCTGTAATATTTTGTGTGTTCATTTTGTTTCCTCCTATTTATTTGCTAAAAGTTGTTCAATTAAAAATAACGCGACTGGCAAAATAATAGCAACCCACATTGTGCGCTGCCACCACGTGCTATTAGATTTTAAATCATTAATATCAGACTCATTTTGCTTACTAAGGTTGTACGCATCTTCTGCTTTCTTGGCAGTATCATTGATACCACTTGTGTTAGTTTCCACCTTAGCTAGCCTTTGTTGGATATCCATCAGTAATCCAATTACATTTACATCATCTTTTTCTGGCATATCTCACCTCCAACACCAACCGCCCCACCCGAAGTTTTTGTAAAAAAATAAGCTCTTAGGCTGTAGTTGCTGCTGTGAGTGTGGCTAGCTTGGACTTAGCAAGTGTTTCAAAGTCTGATTTAGTCATAGCATCCAGTGTTTGACCGCTTGCTAAGTCACTAGCCGTAATCTGCAAAGTAGCACTAACTGAATTACTATCTTCTGAACCATTCAAGCCTACTTGAACTGCTGATGTAGTGCCATCCGTGCCGAAGCTATAAGCTAATCTATTTAGTGAAATTGTCATAATTAATCATTCTCCTTTTCAAAGTTGTTTTCTAATTGGTCTAGTACTAAGTCATAAAGCGCTGCGTCTGTGTTGGATAACTCATAATCATAATTGTTAAGTCCGTCGTACAACGCCTTGAATTTTTCTGAATATTCCGTGAACTCAATCTTGGAATTTTCATTTGCTAAGTCAATAAGTTCTTTGTTTAAATCTTTTTCTTTGGTTTTGTCTTTCAGAACATAAGCATTATCTTTTGTTACTCTCTCGCCTTTATCATCATGTTCAAAATAAGGGTCACGGATTTCTTCTCTATCTTCGTTGTATTCCTTATTTTTATCTTCCAATAGCTTAATCAGCTTAGTACGCCCACGACTCGCTTTTCCTTTCAACTTCAGCCCTGCCAAAAAGTTTCCTACTGGTACTAAATCTGCGTTCTTAAACTCAATTAATTTACTCATTGTTTTTTCTCCTTTTAGGCTGCTGCGCCTGTATTTTCCATTGCAGTATTAATTTCTAAACGGTCATTTTCATAGCCTTTACGTTTTGCCTTAACTTCATAACTAATATCTAAATTTGGTACGTTTGACTCAATAACGAAATAGTCTGCCCCACGTTCAGAACACCAAGCATAGCCGTTGCCATAACTCGATATAAATACATGGTAGTCAACTGCTGTATTGATTGTTTCGAGAAATAGACTATCAAATGTGATTTTAACTTTTGAGCCTGAACTCGTGTTTGCAAAGCCTATGTCGCCAAAATAGTATTCTGCCGTTTCATAGGCATTTATATTTACCCAACCCGCAGTGGTTTCTACTACGGCATTTTTAGTGCCTGAAACTGAAAAGTTTCCGTTTACCCATAATTCATTATCTATACGTGTATTTTGGATATGTGAGCCACCTGCGGTAGCAATAAATCCACCACCGGTGACTGATACGTTACTATTAGTGTTAAAATAAATATTATCAGCAGCTGCAAAAATATTTTTGCCTTTTCCGATACTTTCTGTGCCACTTGAATCGCTTCCGACATATAAAGCTGGTAAAACGTTCATACTGCCATAGCTAGCACCGCCTAGAATTTGTATGATATTATTACCACCGATTAAAATTCTTCCGTCAGTCGAAATACCTATTGAACTTCCTACTTTATTAGCTGCAAGCATACTAGCTACCCCTAATCCATCCCAAGTGGAATTTAGTGTGTCTATATGAACACCGTTAGTACCAGTGATGTGCATACCATTTTTTGATTGAGCTAAAATATTCGTGTCTAGTGCAATTTTTCCATATTTTACTGAACCGCTAGAATCGAATAATGCTTCACTCGTTAATGACATTGTGCCACTCTTGAAAAAGACTCCATCTCCACTCGAATTTGTTACCGATAACGTTCCGTCCGCAATTTCTAAGTCTATCGTCCCTGAGCTACTCTTAATTGACCCTTTTTGAAACGAAACTTCCCCAGTACCTAAATTTAGTGACAAATTAGTACCACTTATCGTCCCACTAGTAATATTATCCGCGTCCAAGTTAATCACTGTAATAGTGCTAGCATCAATTGTGCCTGCAGTTAGCTTGCTTGCGGATAGACTAGAAATCATAGCGCTGGTAATCACTGCGTCGTCTATCGTGGTTGTGCCCGTGATGTGGACTTTGCTACCAGCAATCAGTATTGACTCTGTGGATATATTAATCTGATTAATAACATCATTCTTCTGTACACGTAGGTTAATGTTATTGGATAACTGTTGCATTTGGGAATACATTTCTCCTGCAGGCGCTGTCCGGCCCACATAAATATTAGTAAACCACCACTCTCCAAAGTTAGATGTGGCATCAATCTGTGTCCATATTTTTGCTTTATCATAACCGTCAGGAATTGCGATTGATCCTGTTTTTGTAGATGATGAGCTAGCCGCTACGACCGCAAATTTTATTGGTGCTCTCCAAATTTGTGTATTAGTGCCGGATGAGTCTGTAAATGTAAGACCAATATTAAATAAATTTGTAGAATTATCAGTCCATGCGAAGCCTTGGATATAGTACACATCACCTTTTACGACATTAAACCAATCACCATAGTATGCATCTCTTTGAACTTGTCCGGCATAATATTTTGTAGGACTGGAACCGTTTCCTGTACTTACACCAGCAATACCAGACCACCCAGTTGTAGAACCGTCGCTAAAATACGGATTAAGACATATATTTGTTACATCTCCACCAGCGGTTACTTTGCTATTGATCATATTAGATAAAGTTGTTGTCTCTGCGTTAAAAGTATCACTCGTTACTCTTTGTTGAATAGCACTGTCTGTCTGAGTTTGATAAGACGCAAAATCTGTACTGCTCACCTTATTTATCAAGGCATTATCCGTTTGAGTTTTATATGATGTAAACTCATCGCTTGAAATTTTAGTAGCTAGTCCGTTTTCGAGTTCCGCTAAAGTTATAGCAGAACCACCCTTAAGGGTGGTAACTTGTTCTTGAACCGCTGTTGCTGTATCACTTGCGGTTTGAGCTGTAACAACTGCATTTGTAGCTGTAGTTAACGACATATTAGCTGTATCTACCGCGGTATTCGCTGCAGTAGTTGCTGTGATAGCGTCTTGTTGAGCTGTAGTAACTTGTTGGCTAATTTCAACACCAGTTAAATCACTAACAATCAACGTCCATTTACCAGTACCGTCAGACTGTTTTACGTAACGCCATAACTCTATCTTGTTACCATTCTGCTTGTACCATTCATCATTAATCTTAGCCCCAGTCGGTTCTTCTGTTACGTCTTCACCATAAATGTAATTTCCAGTAGCCCCAATACGTCCAGCTAGTTCCTTGACTGTTTGCGATAATGTGCCCGAATACGAATAGCTACTGCTTGAAGTAGATGTTTGGTCAGCTTTAGAAGTCGCTGTTAGTCCACCATCGAAAGTCATTGTATATGAGTTGTTAGGCACGTTAAAACTATTGTCTTTAGTATCCTTTAATGTTAACCAGTCACCAGCTTCAATTGCAGGATTACCAAACCAGGTTAAATCAAACGGATAAAATGTTATATTCTTAATTGTTGACCAGATATTATCTAGCCTTGTTTGTGTCATAACGTTATTGGTCAATTCTATTTGTGAGCCAGTAGTTTCACCAGTGGTCAACGTAGATGTCGTTTCACTGCTTTCACCAGTTGAATCTGTCGTGGACGTTGTAACAGAAACAGACATGCCACCAATTTTATACGTTGCTTCATTTTTAGTTAATCCGCTTTGTTCATATTGGCTAGCATCTAAAATGTAGTTAGGACTAGTGGTAGTTCTAATGGTTAGTTTTCCGTTGCGGTCAAACATCGCAAAACCGCCATAGAATTGGGCTATCCACCCGATTGCTACCCGATATGTTTGACTGCTAATTTCACTTGATAAATCAGATTGAGTAGGCAATTCCGCTATTTCATCAGTGTTTAACTCAACGCCTGCATTATTTGCAATTTCTGCAATAACATCTGTTAGTTTAGCCGGATAAGTTAACGAAGAAGTATATGTTCCTTCCATTAAACTGAATTGGTCATAACATTTAATCGTTGTAATATCGTTGTTGCGGTCCATTTCAATATCATCACTGATAATAAAAACACCTAACGAAACATACTCATACGTTTCATCAGGCAATTTAATTCCTATTTTAGCTGTTACTTTATATCCTTGCTCTAATCCTTCTACTAAATGTGCGAAAGTTACAGTTATGTTATTCTCATACGTTGAGCCAATGCTAAATGTGTCACCAGTCCACGCGCCTGAATCATAGGCGATCGAAGTAATATCACTTGTTGCATAATCAGTTTCATTACCACTACTATCTGTAATAGTAACTTTGGCATCTAATGTTCGTTCTGTAGCACGCCATGCGGCAATTGCTGCATCACTTTGTATTATCAATAATTTTCACCCCCTTACTGTTCAATGAAATCAGCTGACAGATTTTGCCATACATATTCCGTTGTTGCCGGGTTGAACGTGTAAAACGGCATAGTTCTGTCGCCTGTATAAAATGTTTTAGTGACTATACCACCCTCTTGTGGGTCAAGATATGAGCAAGAAAAAAACTGTTCTGATATAGCTTTTAAAATCATGCTACATTCAGAAACAGTTAATGGCCCCCACTTTACAGTGAGTTTTCTTTTAATAGCCACACGATCACGATGAAGTAATCCATTCGCATCACGTGAAGCTTTGGTGTCAATATCTTGAATTGCCACTTCGAGAGAAGCTGGAGCTTTCACCTGTACCCCATTGATTGATAAATAATAAGACATAAGTTACTCACCCCCTATATATTCAACATATTCTTGCCATTTTGAGCATTAACTGTATTAATACCTTTAATAGCAAGTTGTCCGAATTTAGTTGTATCAACATTGAGATTTAATGTAATGTTTGACGTTTGAGAATTGTCTGAACTTTGATTAGTAAATAATTGTAATCCTTGTAAAAGCCCATTAACAATAGTAGAACCTAGTTGTTCTAAATTAGTAGTTTGAATCTGACTAGCAGTGTTTGAATTAGTATTTACAGAAGTTTCGAGACTGCTTAAATTAGTATCTGCTGTTAAGGTTGTTGGCATCTGCAAACCACTAGTAAAGTTTTCACCAATATAACTCATAGCTTCTTTAATCAATTGCAATGTTCTACCTTTGTTGGTCAATGGTAATACCATCTCAGTCTTATTTCCTTCCGCAAGAGGGTATAAGTTTTCTTCTGTTACCAATCCCCCATTTTCGTAACCATGACCGTGACCAATTACTGAAAGCATTCCTGTTGATCCATAACGATGCTTAGCGTAATTAATGCCGGCCAGCATATTATCCCAGCCTTTCCAGATATCGTTATATCCGGATAGGTGATAAGCAGCAAATGTACCCGGTTTAACTTGTAGTAATCCTTCAGCATTGCCATCGGATAAACCATCATTGCCACCCATAGCCTTTTCATTACCGCCTGATTCGGTGTTAATTTGTTTTACCCACGCATTTACATACTCATCAGTTGTAGGCAAACTTAATTTAGCCAGAGCTTTTCTTACAGCATCAGTCCAACCAGCGGCTCCAGAACCTTCTTGCGTACCTATGCCAAATTTCTCTAGAATATTTGAAGCCCAGTCTGTTAATCCATTTTCAAGTGTACCAACTGAGCCTTTAGCTAGTTTAGTTTGAGTATCAGTCCAGCCCCAATCGTATGACATGAATTTATCAGCAATATAATCAAGTAACTTTTGTGGATGTGTTACATCTTCTAAAACTGTGTCGAAAGCATCACCCACTGTGCTTGTAATACCACTGAAAATACTGCTCCAATCAATGTTAGCTAATGCATCTAACCCGCTGAAATCAAAATCAAAACTACCAATGCCAGTTGCATAGTGTGGCATGATTTGACTTAATGATTGTTGCGTTTCTGAAGCAGACTTAATTTGGGTCCCTGCAGGCAATGGTAATACTAAGTTTCGTACATCTGGGAAAATTCCTTGCTTGCCATTAGGTAATTGATATGACTCTCGATAATTAGAACTATTTTCATCGTTGACCATAGCTAATCCACCAGGGTGATTGGCTGTACCACTTGCCCAACTAAATAGGCCCCAACTTGTACTTCCGGCACCTAACTTGCTCAAAACCCAATCAATACCATCTTTTATTTTTCCAACTGCTTTTTTGACAGGATCAATAATATATTTCTTTAAATCTGACATGGCATCTTGTACAAATTGAAATCCACTTCTGATTCCTGAAGCTATATTAGAGCCTAAACCACCAGCACCTTGAGTAATAGTAGTCCACGCATCACTCGCATACCCTTTAATGTTTCTAAAATACCCAGGTGTGTTATCTTGCAAATTTTGCCATGCCGTTAATGCCTTGGTCTTTGCTTGATCGGACATATTACTGATTTTGTCATGAATCGATTGCCATGTGGAATGAGTCCCATCACTAACATTTGACCATGCGTCACTTGTATGAGATTTAATTGTATCCCAAGCACCGCCTGCTTTATCACGTGCAGTTCCAGCAAGTGAGCCAATGTTTTCTTTGATTGTAGTCCATTTGTCAGAAGTGCTTGTTTTTAAATCATCCCACGTAGTGCTAGTCTTTTCTTTTAACTTATCCCATGAATCTTTAGCGTTCTTTCTAGCATCTTCCGCCGCATCGCTAATATGTTCTTTAATTTTCCCCCATTTTTCTTTTGCATCTGTTTTTAAATCATCCCACTTTTGACCCATTGAAGTTTTAAAGCTATCCCATGCCTTAGCTACTTTCTTTCGATTCTTATCATCGCTTAACCACCATGCTGCTAAAGCAACAACAATGGCAGCAATTGCACTTGCTAGTAAAACAAAAGGATTAGCATCCATGACTACGTTTAGAGCTGCTTGTCCTACTGCAGCAGCTTTAGACCATCCGCCCCAATTTTTAATAGCTGAAGCGGCTGTAACTAATCCTGACCAGCTCATTTGCGCCAATTTTTTCATGCCGCTGACATAGGTCATGAATTCTCCCCAAGTAGCCTTTGATAAATCAATTATGAGTGTTCCAATTTTTGTGAATGATGACCATGTTATACTTGCAAGATTCTTAGCATCTGCTACAAAGTTTTGCCAGTTCTGGACCACCAGTTCTTTTGTAACATCTTTTATAGTTTTTAAATTTGTAACTGCTGATTTTAAATCAGATAGTCCTGTTATTTTACCAAAGAAGTCCATTAATAAATGTTTGTTACCAGATAATATAGTGGCACCGTCTGCTAACTTTCCAACTAGCCCCACACCTTTGTCTAAACCGCCAGCAACTAATTTAACTGTTAGCATCGTTACAATTGCTTTTGCAACTAATTCAAACGCAGTTTTATGTTTGTCTATAATATCTGCTAATCCACTCATAATAGAAGCTAAGTCTTTCATAACTGCAACTATCACACCACCAGTCCACTTTGCTATTGGTTCAAAGAATGAATCCCATATCCACTGAAATGCAGGTTTTGCAGCATTAATGATTGAACCAACTAGTTTAAATGCCGCTGCCAAGTCTTCCCACCATTGTGGTAAATATTCTGATATATAGTATTTAGCCAATGGTAAAAGAATATTTTTATAGGCCCAATCAATACCATCAAAAACGTCTTTGGTGACAGGTCTTATTGCACTTAATAAATCATCTAACGATTGTAGTAATGGCGAGAAATCAAGTTTAGATGACCATTTCACTGTATAATCAGCCATATCTTTTAAAGCACCAAGCATATCATTCACCATGCCTAATAGTGTTTTAAAGATTGAGGTACCAGTATTTCCATGCTGCCAAGCCTTATCAAATTGACTAGCAAGGTTTCCAATAACATCAAATACATCGGTAACAATTCCTAAAATATTTGAGAATATTTTTTCACCAGTTCCATCGTTAAATGCGTTACGGAAAGATGTAGCAATATTATTCAGCAAAACTAATAGTTGATTAGCCACATTAAGAATTGCTTTGAACATGTCAGTCCCTGCATCACCTTTTTGCCAAGCCTGGTCAAATGCTTTGGCTATATCACCAATAATATCAAATAGCGTAGTTGCTAACTTAATAAGACTACTGATTATCTGTTCGCCAAGATTGTTATCATTAAATGCTTGCCTGAACGATGTAGCAACATCATGCAGTAATACTAGTACATCATTTAATGAGTCAAAAATCGTCTGAATCAACTTAGTACCAGCATTGCCGTGATTCCACGCTTCATCGAACGCTTTACCAATATCGCCAATAATATTCAACATATCAGCTAACAATTGAAGCAATAACTCTATTGTTTTTTCGCCAGTACCATTATCCCAAACATGCAAGAATGATGTTCCAACATCTTCTAAGGCACGTTTTACTTCTTCCCATGCGTATTTAGCAGCTTCGGTAGCCTCTTTGCCTTTACTATTCCATGCCTCTTGCATAGGATCGAATAACTCACCTAATAGCTTTTTGAATTTGTTAACCGTATCTTGTAATCCAGCAAACTGAGTAGTTGGTGTATTAAAATCTAAGCCATCATCATCTGAATCACTATCTGTATCCGTACTTTCAAGAGATTGTGGTGTATATGTTTCCTTAGATTGTGCATCAGGTTTAGTAAGATCGTTAGATTGATTACTATCAAGCACATTAAGCTCGTCAAAACCTTGTAACGATTCTGATAATTCTTCAGCAGCTTTTTTTTGCTCTTCGTAGGATTTTGTAGCAGCCTTGTTAGAAGCAGTAATTTGTTTGTTAGCTTCAGCAACAGCTTCCTTATTTGCTTTATTAGAAGCGGTGATTTGTTTATTTGCTTCTTTAATAGCTTTAGAAGCACTAGAGCTAGACGAACTTGTATCGTTCATTGCTTTAATTTGCGAATATAAACTTGAAGCCCCACTCTTAGCAGCACTATTACTCATACCAAATAATGCAGCGGTAAATTGTGCAATATAAGAAGTGGCTTTAGATAATGCGTTCATCAGTGCATTGACTGCCGGTAAAACATAAGTATAAATTGGATAGAATGCAGTTAGCAGATTTACTTGAATCTGGTTTAAACTACTAGAAAACTGCGTATTAGTTTTGAAAGCTGATAACATGCCCGTTGCTAACTGTGAAATTCCATTATAAAGCAATCCAAAAACAATTATCTGACCTGGTAAAAATGCAAGCTGCATTCTTATACCGTTAATCACGCCAGAATAATCTTTGCTAGAACGTGAAGCCATGTTCATTGACGACTCACTATCTTTACCAAATGTTTTCATGCTACTGCTTGCACTACTAATAGCAGATTTTATTTTATTGAAGAAATTGCCAAACTTTCCACCTGACATCTTGCTCATGTTCATGCTTGCACGACTAGCAGCACTACCCATTTCGTTCATGTAGGTAGCTGCTCTACGTGCATTTGTACTATCTTGATTTAGCTCTGTATTCAGCGTTCCTACAACGTTGCTAAGCGCTGCCCCACGTTTTTCTACATAAGTATACGCATCATTTAAGCTATCACTAGATGAAATGAGTTTGTTCATTTTTTCTCGCGTGCCAATGATTGCCCGTTCAACTTTAGCATAACTATTAGCCCACTTATCATTTTGCATTGAATTTGGTGTTTGTTGCATTTCCTTTAGTTGTGCACTTAATCTAGTTAAATCTTTCCGATAGGCTTCTATCTTAACTTCATTCTGGTCCATCGCTTTAGCGATACGTTGTAGCGATTCAGGAACTGCATTAAACTCGCCTTTCATTGCTTGTGCTAATGCTTTAGCTTGGTTTTGATAACGTGTCATTTGTGCTTGCGCTGTAGCTATTTGGCTATCAAACTTAACACCTTCGGAGCCGTTTCGCTGTGCGGTACTCAATGAACTCTTTTGACCTATTAAATCATTCATCTTAGCTTGAGCTGCTCTAGCTTGTTGCATCTTAGCGTTAATTTCGGCTATTACGGCCTGTAAATCTGTACCGACTTGCTGTTTCGTTCCACTAAACATTTTGCCCGCATTTAAGCTAATTTTTTCTGACCCAGTACGTGCACCTTCAGATATTTTGCTGAATGATTCAGTAACTGTTTGTCCGACCTGTCGAATTTCTTCTTGAATTTTACGCAATCCTTCAGATAAATCCATTGCCTGTTCAGTTTTTTGCATCGATTGTTGGGCTGTAGTAGCTGTTAAATCGCCAAACTGTTGAAATGTTTCTTGCATTTTTTGAAGCTGTTCTTTTACATTACTCCAATCAACCTTAAATATCGTTTCAAGGCTTTCAAGTTCCATGCTCTGTTCCCCCTTTCTTTAGTTTGTTAAATGCTTTAACTCTTGCTGCTTGAGCCATTAATTGCATCTGATCTTTTTTCCATTCAGGTGCTTGTTCAGCTTGCTTTTGTTTTTCGTCTCTCAAGAATGGATAAGCTTCTTCTGGCTTAGGCATCTTGTTAGGGTCATTAAACGCAAAAGCAATTAGATTGGCTTGCTGATGATCCATCATAGCTCTAAATTTCATTTCATCTATTCGATTCTTTCTATTAGCAAGGGTTTGTATCATAACTTCTTTGAAGCTCATACCCCAAAATCTTTCAGCGTCCACACCATACTGAACAGCAACTGGATATAAATCTTCTATCAAATCCGTTACATTGCTATACGTTTTTGTGTTTCCACTTATTTCTCCAGTTGTAATACCGAATTGGTCTTGGATTGCGTGACCTTTTTGCCGAAAAAACCTGATTCTTGTAAAACTTCACTAATTACAGTAATTAAATCTATGGGCGAATTTCCAGCTTGTAAGAATTTTTCAAACGCTTGAGCTATCTTTTCATCAGTGACACCATGTACTTGATTTGCACCTTGCAAGAATATCAAACAATCCTTAATTGATGGCATTTTTGCACCATCACCATCCATAAAAAGGCTCATTAGTGAGCGATTTCCTAAACGCGCCTCGATAGCTACCATGTCCTGAGTAGTAAGTTTAAGTTCTAATGTTAAATCTCCCAATTGGAATTCTTTCATTGCTTTCTTTGTTGCCATTTCTTTTATTCCTCCTATTTTCGTTTCACATTATCTCGTCTCTGTTTTAATAAATTATGATTCTGGATAATACGTTGTTGTTTTAGCTTCCACTTGTTCCTGTACTGGGTGCGGTGAAGTCAGGCCCATCTGAAACAACTACGGTAATGGTGAAATCAATTGCACCGTTTACAGCAGCTTGAGCAGTTGCCAAAGTGAATGACCCGCTAAATGTAGCTGCCATTCCGTCTGGGTAAGTCACTTTCCAGTCGTAGATAGTTTTGCCATCAGCTTTAGAAATTAAAGCACTGAAGTTTGATGTTTTGTAAACTGTCGTAAACGCCAAGTTAGACACACTTTGCAATCCAGCTACACTCTTTTTTGAATCATCATCCAAAGCAGTAACATCAATCGTTTGTGGCGACCCACCAATAGCAGGCACTGTTTTAACACCTGCTACAGTAGTAAAAGAAGTTGCTCCATGTGCTGCATAAGAAAGTGTAGTTCCTTGTGCGGACAGACCCTCAATTGACGCGTCTGCAAATTTTTGTAAATCAATTTTAAACATTAATTATTCCTCCTTATTTTTCATATACTCGTCCGGTTTCGTTATCTACGATTCCGGTAAATTTAATAAATACACGCGATATTCCACTCAAATTTTCGTCTCCAATGTCATTAGAAAAACCCATAGCACCAAATAATGCTGTGAGCTGATTAGTAATATCTGTTAAACTGCCCGAGTTGGTAAATAAATCAACAGTAATCGTCCATTTCGTTAGACTTTCATTCATTTGCCCATCTCTGAAATATGAGTTGTGAGCAGTTGAATAAATAGCCGTTGGATAAACTGTAAAGGTATCTGGGTAACTTGTTGTAACAAGCTTTATATCCGTAACTGACTTAATAGTCTTATACGCTATTGTTTTGACATTAATGATATCCAACTACTCACCTCCTAATTCATTATGCAAAGCTGTATTAATTCGATTAGAAACAATATCATCAGCCTCATTTGAGACCTTTCTTATTGAAGGCATAATAAAAGGCCGTGCTATTTGACCATTTGAGGGATACCAGTAAGAATCACCGATTTTTATACGTTTCATACCATACATTCTTAAGTCACCGGATTTAGCTTCTGGTATAAGCCAAGGACCTTGCTTGTATACTGGAGCAAAGCCTTCAGGCAAATCTTTTGGAGAGTTTTCACCATTTAAACCTGTTCCTAGTTCTCTGAACCACGCAACATCGTTGTCTGATCGAAGACTGCCGGTTTTTTCACCGTCGCTAGCTGACCAAAGTCTCCCAACTATTTTGCCGTCTTTTTCAATCACTTCATATTTCAAGCTACGCGCTAACTCACCGGTTCCGTGTTTAACAGAAGATTGAAGCTCTCTGACTGCATATCCTCGTGTCTTTTCCACTACATCAAATGCACCGTCCCAGATAGCATCCTTATAAATTTCGGGTAGCTTTTGTAGCTTAGCAACAAGCTTATCCATACTCTTAATTTCGATTTCAGCCATTTTGATCACGCTTCTCAAGAGTTATATTTTTGTGAGTTGAATATGTCTGAATCTGATTAATCAAGTAATCCGGTTCAACTGTTTTGGCTGCGTTTAAGCAAACGCCCCAGTTCTCGCTTTCGTTCTCATTAAGCACATTGCCTTGGTACTTGCATGACTTAATGTATTTAAGCTGCTTGCCCCACACCTGTGCGTTGACTTGACCGCCAGCACTTTGGATATTCATTTTAATTTCAATTGGATCTGACCAACCACCTGTGATAATATTGCCCTCATCGTCAACTGTCTGCTGTGGCTTTCTAACATAGACGGTAGTCAAATCTCCAAGTCTTAATCTCATGAAAATCCCCTCACTTTACCAACTCTGTATGGTGTAAGTGCAGCCAGAATGTTTGCTGGAATACCAGTTTCAAATGTCTGCGATACACCGCCTTCTGACCGAGCAGTTTCGCCCTCGTTAGCTTGTTGATTGTACATAACAATTGCTAAACGCTTAGCTTGAATTAGAATTTGTGTAGTAAAGTCAGTGCGGTTAGTGTAATCGAGACACATTTGAATAGCATCATCAAACATATCAGAAACTACTACTGCATCATCTGAATCAGCAGTCACTCCTAATCGTGCGTACAATTTAGTAAGTTGCCCCGCCTTATCTGGTATTGCCATTAACTGTCACCTCTATTTCTTTACTGCCTGTTTTTCCTTCTTGTCTGAATCCAGGCAAACAAAAAGCTCATCATTGAAATGTTTTTGTTCAATGACAAGCTCTTCGCCTTTTTCATACCTTTTTCCATTGTACCTAATGGCTATATTCTTTACTTTAGCTTTCATTTAAAGCACCTCTTAAGCTAAAACCTGTGCTTGAAATACTTCATCAGCAGCGGCAAATGCAGGCAATGCAACAGCAGAAGCCTTTTCCCATGTACCGATCGGATCGTGTGATTCTGTGTAAATCATGTCATACACATTACCAACTGAACTTACTTGAGCTGAACCGTTAAATTGTGCTAATTCTTCTGGAGTTGGTCCAAACACTTTGTTGCCTAATGGGTCATCATTCATCAATACGATGCGATTTTCAGGGAAGTAACGATATGATTTACCTGAACCATCTTTATACTTTTGATCGTATGTGCGAATAATTGGTAAGCCTTGTAATTGCATAAATGCATCAAAATCAGCTTGGCCAAGTGCACGTGTTGAAGTACCGAAGATTGCTTGCAACACTTTAGCATTAGTGGTAATAGCACGATATACTTTGCGACTTGTCAAAGCACGTGTAGGAGTAATATCCAATGCGTCGCACCAACGTGTAATGTCCCCTAAAATATCAGCAGTATCTGTATCCCATAAAGATGTCCCAGATAAAGCTTCTTGATGTGAAGCGGGAACACCATAATCAAGTGGGATGCTCAATTTTCCGTTTTCATCAGCTAGAGTAGTTTTCCCTGTTGCTAGTACTTCCATAGCTGTTTTTTCAACACGTGCTAACACCCCTTGATTAAGTACATCAAAGTCATTGAACACATGTTGTTTTAGGTATGCTGCTTCTGCTGGTGTTCGTGGGTTAAGCAAAGCATACAAATCTTGTTCTTTAATCTGCATTTTGCGTTTGATTAAAGCCAATTCAATAACTTTTTCTGAAGCTGAACGGCTACCAATTTCTGCTTCTGCATCAAATGCGGCCACAGAAGCAATAATTGGTGTTCTATTCATCCGATTAAGCACGTCAACGGTCAATGAATTAACCTTAGTAGCTGGGAATAATTCATCACCTAAAAATGGTGCATACTGGCGATTTAAAGAATAATCAATTAAATCGTGTTGTGAAAATAAATCTCCGATTGTTGTCATAAATTAAATTCCTCCTTTGATTAAGACCCACTTGTTGTTGAAGTAGCTGTTTCATCAACAAAAGTAATTTTTGTTAGTGCCGTAATAGCAGTGGCTGCCGGTTCAACTGGTAATTTCTTACCAAAAATATAGCCTTCTACAATCACACCGACTGGTTGTGCACCGTCTGTTACGTCTACTTCGTCAATGGTTACACCTTCTGCGCTAGCATCATTAGTTGGATAAACGGTACCAGCTGGTATTACTTTGCGACCACGTCCATCAGTTGTTACTGCATAGCTAGTTGAATCAACTTGACGTGGAAATGAAATAAAATGAGATGAAGCTAAAAAATTAGTTTCATTTACTGTTTCTGTTGCTCTTACATAAGCCATATCTTAAATTCCTCCTTTATTTTGTAGCCCATAAGCTGGACTTAACTGGCTGTTGTTCCTTGTTAAATTGTTCTGCGACTGTTGCTCCATTAGATTTTTTTACACTATTTGCCCCGCCAGTAACCGTTGTACTTGAACCGGCAATACGTTTATCAATTGCTTTTTGTAAGCTTTCACTGAACACTTTTGAAACGCTTTTGTACGCTTCTTCAAGCTGTTCATCATCAGCTAGTACATCTGCACCAAAAACACTGATTAGACTTGTTGGCAAGTCGTCTGAACCCAATCGCTCAGTAATCTTTGCGCGATTTTCAACTACCTTAGCATGAGTCTGTGACTCAGCTAACTGCTTTTGAAGTTGCTCTTTATCGTACTGAGCTTTTTCCAAGTCAGTCATTTTTTCATAAGACTTCTGTTGCTGTCCTTCGATAGCTTTCTTCTCATCGTGCGTCTTAATCGCACTCTGAATTAACTTATCAGTGTAGGCTTGCAATTCCTTCTCATCAGCAAATGATTTAAATGGTTTGACTTCAGTCTCAGTGCTTTTAGTTGATTCTGTGCTTTCTGTTTTAGTGGTTTCAGTTGATTCAGTACCGGCATTGTCAGTACCTTCTCCACCTTCGTCAGCAAACATTTGTAAATT
This sequence comes from Ligilactobacillus ubinensis, assembly GCF_024160875.1. Taxonomy (GTDB): domain Bacteria; phylum Bacillota; class Bacilli; order Lactobacillales; family Lactobacillaceae; genus Ligilactobacillus; species Ligilactobacillus ubinensis. Next base: position 18,836 of record NZ_JAIULA010000010.1, read on the forward strand.
CATCTTTAGTAGCTTTTTTGTCATTGTTAAAACTCCTTTCGCCCACGCATTTCTGCTAATTCAGTCCACAAAAAAGCACCCCATGCATTGCTTTCGCCCCACACATTGTGCTGATTCTAAAGTGGTATCTTTAGCAGACCCACGCATGCTATTTGATTTAAGCAGTTTAGTGACTTGCTTGGGTCAAAACAGTTAAACTATATACCAATCACTGGAAAACATATCTGTTTGGCTTGCTAGCCATCCTACTTGAGTTACATCATTAGATGTTTTAATTGCTAATACTCCAGGTGCAAAATCACCAAACTTATTTTTTGTAATAAATTCAGTTAATTCCATGCCTCCAATTAAGAAAACATACTGGCCTTTTCCATTCCACCCTCGACGAGCAATTTTTTCACCATTTTTTACGGCTTCTAACGCTTCACCGAAATCCATGCCTTCTGTGTTTGCATTTATAGTTTCACCAGTAATTTGCCCTGCGTCAATAGTCACACCATTGGTTCGCTCTGCGAAAGCCTTATTATCAATCATGGTTTCACCAGTAATGTGAATCTTTTTGCCTTCAACCAATATATCTTCTGGACTAGCGTTAATTTGCTTTACAATATCGTCCTTGTCAACTTTTAATTCCAAAGCATTAACCAGTTGTACGACTGTATTATTTGTAGTCGCTAGAGCTAGTTTTAATTGTTCAATTTCTGCATTTAGTTTAGCAATATTAACCACTTCATATTCTGATGTTTCAGCATTTAATTTACTCATGTTATTTTCCTCCTAAAATAATCTACTATTTAACACATAGCTGTGAGATATAAGACCACTTCCTTAAAGTAATATGGCTATAAATACAAACACCCAAAACGTTATACATAAGGCTATTAAACAGCCACATCCACAGCAACGAATGTTAATCACCAACCCTTGCAACAATGTTGCCCATCATGTCCATAACCACTGTTTCTTCTTTAGGTCTTGAAGCACGTTTAACGTGTCTAATCTTCGAAATGCCTTTACGGATTCTCTTAGCTTTGTTTTCAAAATCAAAAAGTATTGTATTATCATCAAGCTTTATTAATGTCTTGTTCGTTTCAACAGTCTTCATACTTACAATTTGCTTTGGATTAAAGCAAAACGCTCCTTCATTTGAACTGAAAATTGTATTCGGCATTTCTAGAATATCTTTAGTTTTACGTAATGCAAGCTCAACGTTTTCAGCTGACACACAATTTACGAACTCAAAGCCATCTGACATTTTTATAGTTGTGTCATACATTTTCATGATTTATTTTCCTTTCTGGTATCATTAATTATCTGTTCCCAATCCTCGTAAGTCTTACTTTGGTCAATCTTGAACGTTTTACCAATGTTAGGATTGTTAGCTGTACGTGTCCCTGTGTACTTGCTATTAGCAAAATGCACTACTGCGACAGAACGACAATTGACGTGCAGCGGTGGCACTGTCTTGCCAACCTCTGCCTCACTTACTGGATAAACTTTTCCATCAGCATTCCTGCATATTTGTGAAGTTCGATTATCAAGAATAGCAACTATTTCAAACTCCTTAATTCCACGTTGTTTCCAACCTGCTACCTTAGTGGTATTGTGGAAATAATTAGCTTCTGTTCTAATTAACCGCTTAGCGTTAGCCATACCACTGCCAAATTCATCAGATAACGCCTTAGCCATGTCACGTTCACTCATACCAGACATCTGTTGTGCGGTAAACAATTCTTTTAGCCTAGCTGCTAGCTTATCAGTGTTGCCCCAGATACGTTGTGAGTAGTTTTTACCATAAAAAGGTGTATCAAGTGCAGCTTTAACATACTTTCCAGACAGCTCTTTAAAGCTTGTTATTGCCTTATCTGGCACAGCTTTAACCTTAGTAATCTCTTTACCCGTTTCGGGATTTAAAATGCTAACTTCCTTAGCTTTTTTGTCAATCTGGGGCACATAGCCTTTTTCAAATAGCTGCACATCTTTGCCAACATCGCCAATAACACCCTCGGCAGTCGCCTCATTCCAAGCTTGCTGGATAACTTTTGTATATAAGTCAGTCGATTCTTGAATTTCCACACTAGACACTTGCTTGACAGCAATATATGACTTAGCTTGTAACTCTTCAAGGCGTGTTATTCGTCCTTTAGCAGCTAACGCAGACAAATAATCAGTAACTTGTTTCTTTGATTCACTATCAGTAATATTATTTGCTAATGCTCGCAAAGTCACCAGTTCAGTAGGGCTAACACGAGTATTCAAGATTTCTACTGCTTGCTCTTCGGTATAATCGCCGTTAGTGAAGTATCTGCGGTATATCTGTTTAACTTCACCCTGCAAATAATTTTGAGCGCGAATATAAGCAGCTGCAATCGTAGGAATGCTATCATTAGCAGCTTCATGTGACTTTTCCTCATTACGTATCGCACGCAACTGCCAATAAGTTAATTTCTGATTGTCTGCCAATGATCACACCCCCTGATTATCCAAATGCATAGCCAGCTATACAATTGCGATCAAATTCTGCTTTTCTTTGCACTAAATCAGATTGAGAAAAGTAAGTGAATATCAATTTTTTACTTTCTTCTATAATTTTTACATCTTTAAATTTTATATTTTGCCCGTTGTGGAACCAAATCGTTAGTGACTTGTGTACCTCGTTGGAATTTACTAATTCGTCAATCGTAGTGTTGCCTAACTCTGCAATTTTTTTTAATCTTTTTTTATTAGGTAAATGTTTGTTTCTTTCCCAATTGCTCACTAAAACTCTGCTACCTTTACCATCCTGTCCATCAATGGCAATTATAAACTCATTCATAGTCATGCCTAAATCTAAGCGGACTTTTCTTATATTTTCTCCTATTGAAGACTTTTTCATAATATGCACCCCCGAAAATATGCTACAAATACTCACATCTGTAGCGTACTTTATTCTAATCAAATAAAGCTAAAAGTTAATACAATTAATATTTAAGGGTTATTGTGTATTTGTCAATAGTTATCTATGTTTATCTTCAAATTTTTGGGATACCGATCTTCTATTTGCCTGAGGCTATGCACTAGCATTTCACATAACACCTTATTCTTCTCATTTGGCTCAATCAAGCTAACAGAAATACCATCATCGTCATTCAATGTTGCATTGCTTAGCTCGTTAGTAACGGCTTGACTTAGTACTGACACTGCCGCACATACGATATCTGAACCTTTAGCAGCAAATTGTGCATGACCACTAATGTCATAGCCGATTACATCTTTTTTGTGCAAATAAAAAACAGCTTTAATCATGATTTATCACCTGATTCCTGCTGTTTGTCTATCACGTTTCCATTGTCATCAACAGTTTGTCCTTCAGTTTGAGACGTACCGCCTAAAATTTCGTCTTGCATTTTAATATTATCTTGCTTTTCTTGATTTAATTCTTTAATCATTTCGTCCGGGTCGTTTTGACCAGGTAACCAACTTAACGCAACTTTCTGTGGTATCACGCCATCTGCATTCTTAATATTATTGATAATATCAGTCATATTGACTGGAATATTTGGATTAATGGAAATAATCGCACCAGATGCATCACATTGCTGCCCTTTAAATGTTAGTAAGTTCTGAATTAACTGTAATCTCTGACGAATGCCTTTTGTTAGATAACGTTCTTTAGTAGCTAACAACTGATACAATCCAAATAGTTTATACTTCATAGCTTCGCCGGAGCTTACACCTGAAAAGTTTTCATCTAGCATATTAGGAACATAAGTCATTTGGTGGATATCGTCTTTGATTGATTTAACCAGAACTTGAATCTGTGATTCATCAAACGACTTAGTCAACCACTCAACTGCTGCTGCATTATCGCCCGTTTTAGGTGGTGCATAAATCATAGTGTGGTCTTTATCAACGTTAATGTCATTGCCCTTTTCATCAGTTAACGAAAAACCATAAACCACTAGCAACGCATCAATAAAATTCCTTTTATCAGTGATTCGGTCAGATTGAAGCTCGTTATATGCGTCAATCAAACTAATTGCCTGCTCGAAATCGCCTTGTTTTTCCTCATTGTTTCTGTAGCTTATCAAAGGCACATCGCCAAAGTAATGTTGAGTAACTTGTGGATATCCATCAGCGATATTTGTGTCAGAAAGTTCATATCCCATTTTAGTACGGTAAGCAATAATGCTTTTCTGCGTGTAAACAGTAATTAAATAGCCGCTGGGATTACCAAGTAAATCTAACTTTTGCACATAATGGATTCCGAATAGCGGATTTTTGTCAATCGTATCATCTGTCACTAGCACACAGCCACGAGGGTCAATCTTCTGGATAGACAGTGTTGGCGTGCCATTGCTTTGTTTAATATAAAGTAGTTCATAACCACAGCCATACACACTTAAATCTTTTTCTAATTCTGTATCATGTGCCGATATGTCCATATCATCTAACTGTTCTTGAATTGGCTTAATGTTTTTGCTTTGGCCCGCTGCAATAGCAATAGGATTACCAGTTGTGAAACCGACATTCATATCCGTGATGTATTTAGCGTGGTTAATCATTACTTTTTCATTTGCTTTGCCTAAGCTACCGGTCAACTGACGCTTAAAAATATCTTGATTACCTTCGTAGTAATCCTCTAACCAATTAAAACGTTCAATTCTTACCTTCTGTGCATTGATTGCGTAATTAATAGCATCATAACTTGGGTCATTAACATCACCAATTAGTGTTGGATCAACAGCCACATTTGAACTTCTTTCACCTTTAAAATTTAGTAAATCTATCGTAACCACCTTCTTTATCTCATCCATCTTGGTTTAACTACTGCTTGAGCTTTACTTAATTCGTTATGTTGGCTAAAAATCGCATAACGCACAGCGTCTTGAACATCGTCTGACTCTTTGACGGGTAACCCCGACTTCTCGTCCCAAATATATTGATATATTTCTTCAAGAAACTTATCAACGCTTTCTTCAACAACAAAAAAGCGGTTGTCTTTCATCAGCTTTGCAACTGATTCGATACCACTTAGTACTGATTTATTTGCATTAAAAATATTAAAATGCTCACGCCTGAAACGTGCAACGTGCTCTGGGCGAGCGGAATCAGACCACATGCGAATGCGTGAGCCGTATCGCTTGCAGATGTCCTTAGCAACGTTGACCCAATAGTCTATTTCTTCATGTTGTCGAGTATGTTCTTCAACTAAATACGTATTGCCTTGGCTATCGTCACCCATCAATACTATCGTGCCCTTATGTTCGTAGCCCCAGTCAATGCCGACGTAGTATGTTAAATTACCAGGTAATTTTGACTTAGGAATAAGCATTGTATCTTTGTTAAAGTCGCGATATACCATGCCTTCACCAGACACCCACAAACCTAAAATGCTACGATCGTAAAACATGCCGCTTGGCGTTCCAGCTTTCATATGCTGAACATATTCAGATGGTAGGAAAGTGTTGTCGTCGATTGTAAAATGATAGCTAATAATGCCTGCTTGTGTATCTTTGTTATCGATGTAATCTTTCTTGAGATAATGAGTAGGAACATCCGGATTAGTATCACATACTATTCGAGCGTGTGGCGCTGAACAGCGATTAAGGATTTCATTAAACACTTCTTCATTGGCTAAACTAGCTTCATTAACATATGCACCAAAAGCCGTACTACCACGAATAGCACCCAAACCAGCAATGCTACCGGTGAACGTCTGAATAACTTTAACACCGAATAGTTTAAACGAATTGTGCTTATCAAATTTAAATTGCATGTCGTACTTGTTAGTTAATTCTTGCAACACATTATTCTGCAATGACTTACTAGAATAACCAGCCAATATATACATTGGTTCTGCGATATCTAATTCATCAGCGAGCTTTCTAACACGTCTTAGTTCAAACAAGAACACATCATTATCCACAACAGTCTTGCCTGAACGGACAGCACCATAATTGATCAGTAACCGCCAATCCGTACGTCTTAATGATTGCAGTACTTGAATCTGCTTGTCAGTATATAAATCACTTATCATTTTCATCACCGCCTAACGTTTCGTCTATCTTATCCAATAACTTAGACACTTTAGCTTCTGTATCATTACCATCATCATTCAAAATACGTGCTTTAGCTTCGAGGATACTAAGTTGTTGATCCATTAAAGCTAGCTTCTTTCTACGCTCGTCTGTTTCATCTGCAATCTTAACGAATTGCTTTATCAAATTTCCTAGCGTCGTTTGTGCCCTGGATAATGCTTGTAGATAATTAGCTTGTTTGTCCCAGGCGTATTGATATTGTCTAACTTCTTTAGTCTGAACTGGCTTACCGGTCTTTTTACTTACAATTGCTGGATTCAGGTCTATTTCCGTAACATCACTAGTCATATCAAACTCACTAGCCACATTCATGATTTTTACTGATCGAATGATAGCAGCATACTGAATCATAATGTTATTCCAAATTATATCCTCTGGCTTAGACGTATATATTTCTTGGACCAGCGCACGAGTATCTTCAGGTAACCATTTAGCAAATAGTCCATGGCTTACTGCATTCTTATTACCCTTTGGTGGTGAAGCATGTGGGTTACCTGGATTGCCTTTAGCATACTGATTACCTTTCATAGAGGAACGTTCCTTTTTTTTAGTAACGTTACCCTTTAAATCGTTGCTCCATTTGTCTAATGATTTCCATTTTCTAATCTGCGTTGGATTAATTCCAAGTTCATCAGCGATTTCTATTAATTTCTTCTTTCCGCCAGAATCAAGCCACATTTGTCTCGCTTTCTCTCGCTTCGGATTTCTTTTTCTAGGCATTCATATCCACCACCTCCTGAAAGTGTTTTGTTTTGCGTACAAAAAAAGCAGCTCAATGGCTACTATTATAAACTTTCGTTCATTTCTTTTAATTCTTTGAATGTGCTACTAAGTGTAGCATATTTGTCTCCATTTTTATATTCCTTGTATAATTGACAAAGCTCATAGTTATCCTCAATCATTTCATCTTTAGAAAATTCTCCTATTTCTTTTATAGCATCTTCTAAAAAGTAATATTTGCCTTCATCAAAATTATATCTTCCCTTTTCATTAACTTTTCTATTTGATACTTCAAAATAACCTATTTCACTTGCCGGACTATAAAATCTAATAATTATTTTTTTAATTTTGCAACTATCATTCTCGTCTTCAAACCAATAAGATGGTAAAAAAGTTACAATTTGGTTTGGATATACTCCCTTAAAATTCCAGTGTTCAAAATCAGTTTTGTCTTTACCACATTTGTAATTTAAAATCAAATCGAAATTATATATAACATTATTAGAAATATTCTGTATGCAAATATATGCATCTTCACTATTCTTTTTTTTTAAATTAAGGCTATATCCACTTCCTTCTAGATTTTTCTCTTTCGCAAATACAATAGTTTCATTATTTGGACTAGTTGTTGTTGTAAGACTAAATCTTGGCCTTTTATTAATAATGTTTAATGCTCTCTCAATATTTTTTTGTTTATTAACCTGCCAAATAACAGCAAAAATAGCACCTATAGCTCCGAGACCACTTACCCAATCAGCTACTGAACCCCATTCTATTTTGGAGAACCAGATAGAGGTTTGTGGCAATACTATACCCATAAAAATAATAGTTATGTTGAGAATTAACACATCACTATTTCTGGTCTCTTTATTCCACCATTTCTTAATTTTTCTTGTCATATTTCTATACTCCCCACTATAAATATTTCCTAAATTATACACCAAAAATAGCAACCATCACTGATTGCTTAGAAAAATAATTATTATGGATACATGTAATTGCGTGCACACTCTCATGCATACACGCTAATGCGCGATATATTTATCTTGTAAACAAAAATAGCCCACCGAAGTGAGCTAGTGTTATTCATTCCATCAACATGGAATATCTTCAAAGAAAATGAAATTGAAAGAAATATTTTGTTTGGCTATCTGCCAATGCAAGCATGTGGTACTGCCCCACACGATATTTCTAACCCAGCCACCCGATCAAGACTAACTGGAACCGCTTAGTATACTTGCGTGTATCCCTACTGCTATAGGGATATATCCTAGATCATGCTAGGCCACTTATCTTAAAAAGGAGGTTTTACTATGAAAATCAATACCTATCCGTCACCATCGGACAATATCATTTTCTCACATTCCTCAATCAATAGTCTGTCAATATTCAATCAACTTTCTGTCACTTTTCAATCAAAAATCAATCAAATCTCTGTCATTTCCAAAAACGAGTAACTTTCCACCTCGATATGCTTCTGCAAACATCACTAATACTTTTTTTAATTCCCGATAAAACGTTGCCTCTGACCAGTTGTATTTTATGTAAATCTTATAATCAACTAATCTACGTTTGCTTAAATATTTATCGTAAATCAACGCTCTTTCGTCTGCATTTAGTGAATTGTAAGCTTTAAGAATATCATCAACAACATTCCTAGCTTCTTCTTGAAGTATCAAATTATCGTCAATACGGTTATGATTAACATTGCTATGCGTAATTGGTTCAATGCTATATGTTGCAGTCACTTTTGGTTCATATCCAGCGCAAGCTATTCTTAAACAGCTTCTGTATCGCAATAGCAAATCATCTGCTTTTTGTCTAGTTTTTTCTGTATCAACTTCCCTAAATAAACTTAGATTCACACCATACAGCCCCTTTGTGTTAATATTATATTGTGATGTATCTACTAGGGATAGTAGGTGCTTTTTTGTTGCTTCCACGTAATCACCTCACTTTCTACTCGTCTCCTAATCGTTAACCCATGGATAGCTATTAAAACTTGCTCCAGTGCCTGTGTATGGATAATGCCATAAATTGTTAAATTCAGATTCCGTTTCAACCTCAACAATTTCATGTGCTCCTGTTTCAACGTTGCGTACTTCGATATTTTTGTGCATCTACTCATCTCCTAACTTTCTGCCACATTTAGAGCAATAATTAATTTGACTGCCACAATTTTTGCAATATAAACAACTGCTCCGACTTAAACCATCATATAATTTTTCTCCACTTTCTAATTATCTCCCACGAAAGTCACTATCAATGAATAACTAAAATATTAGTGTTATACTTCACTTAAGAAAGGGGAATATGAAAATGAACAATAGTATAAGATTTAATTGGATTTACTTATTTATATTCATTATCGTTATTGAAGTTATTGGTAGTTTATCGGCGCTATTTGCTGGAGATATTAAAAGCATTTACAATGGCCTAAATCTTCCTGTCTTATCACCGCCAGACTATTTATTTGGAATTGTGTGGCCCATACTCTATGCTCTTATAGGAATAGCAGGATATTTAATTTATTACACTCCATCTATCCAACATGATAAAGTTATTAATTACATACTCTTTGGATCCCAATTAGTTATTAACTTTATTTGGAGTATTATCTTTTTCAAATATGAAGCGTATTGGCTTAGCTTTGCTGTAATAATTGTCCTTGATTTAATTGTTTTACTCTGTATCATTAATTTTTTCAAATCAAGCCAATTAGCAAGTATCTTGTTCGTTCCTTATTTTGTATGGATTGTATTTGCATCATATCTAACAATTGGTGTAGCTATGTTAAATTAACAGCTTAGTCGTCTGATGGACGGCTTTTTTTCTAATCTCCTATTTCAATTCATTTACGATAACTGTTGTATTATCACCAAAATAGATATTATGTTTCATGTTTTGCTGGTCTATATATTGCAATGAACGGCTACTATGTGATATATCAAATTTTCCTTTAAAATGCATTATCGCTTTTCCATCTGCGTTGTAAACTGTTATTTCTCGTTCAATTCCATTGCTGGTTTCTGACTGAACATTTTTTACAGTTCTAACTCCAGATGCTGTGTCGGTAAAATACCAGTATGAACAACCTCCAATACCAAATATAATAATTACAGCTACTATGACTAAAGTTATTATTCCTTTTTTCATTATTCAACCTCCATATATTTCAAATAATTTTCTAAAAATCTAACTTGCTGCCAAACATATGCCTCTTTAGCTTCTTCATCGTTATTTCCAAGTTGATTACTCTGCATTCTTGTAAAAACATCTTTCAGAACCACCGAAGGAAAGTTATGTTCTTCAACAAGTCTGCTTAATGCCATATTTGCGGTTTCACTCATTATTTGTCCTCCAGTTCACCGTATATTGCCTTTTTTGCTTAACTTTTGGCTTAGCCTTAACTTGCTTATTCAATCTAGCAAGCATTCTGTACTCATACTCACTACTAACTAGTCCAAAATCAGTACGCTTCATATGCTTCGTTCCTATGCTTTAACTCTTCTAGTGCACTATTCCAGCCACTATCGTATGCTCTGCTTATTTCTTTCTCTAAAACGCCCAAAACATGCTCTCTGTGGCTTTTTAATCCTATTATGGATAAATTATCTAACCCAGCTTTATATGCGCTCTTTTCAAGTTCTATGAGCGCCTGTGCTATGCTTGTTGGTACATCATAATCTGTCATATTGGAAACTCCTGTTCTTTAGCCCAAACTTCATCTGCCTTGTCGTCCAGTTCCTCATATAGCGTATTTAAAGCTCTCACAACTTTAGCTGCTTGTTTACCCAGTCCTGCACGTTTGTATCCACTGCTAAAGTTTTCAAATTCAGATTGAATTTCATCAATTTTCTTAGTTAAATGTTCTAACTCGTAGCTTGTCATTTGTTCCATTTTTCTTTGCCTCCTTTAGCTCTGCTAACATCTCTAACACATCCCTCGAACCCTCGTATTTGCCTGTTGGTTCAAATACATATACGCCTTTGTATTTTTCTTGCATTACAGAAACCCTCGCTTGTCTACTGCATTTTTAAACGCTATAATTCGTTCATCTTGCGTTCTTTTATTTATTCCTAAAAACATTCTGCTGATTAGCTTTGCATTGTACATGCTGTTGAGCTCCGTACTCTGCATATTAGTAGTGATTATCGTTCGTTTTCGTCTGTCAAAAATGCTAAATAATCGTCCTTGCAAATCGTCATTAGCTTCTTTGAGCTGTGATTTCATTGAAGTTTCAGTTCCTAAATCATCAATTACGACTAAATCAGCATTTACTATTTTTTGAACATTAGCTTTAGGCTTTTCTCCACCATTCCAACTGTCCTTGATAGCCCCATACCACTCGTCAATGTTGATAAACAGGCATTCCTGCTCTGAATTTTCTATTACATATCTTAAAATCGAAGCTGCTAGATGACTTTTCCCAACGCCAGGGTTGCCACTCAAAATGATATTAAATTCCTGTTTTCTATCTAAAAGCTGATTAGCAAGTTTCAAAGCTTTAGTTTTGTTAAATTCTTCCTCACTGTTAGGTTTAGTTCGGTAGCTGTCAAAAGTTGCTTTGCCCAGTGCTGGATCGCCCCATATGCTGTTATCTTCCAAAGAATACTTACGCTTTTTAAAAAGATAATCTTTAGCTAGAACTTCATCTTTTCTTCTGACATTTTCTTTAACACACTGGTAGCAAATTGCTTTACCATTTTTCCCAACGTATTTAGGGCTGTCGTGTTTCTCACAATATTCATCTGACCGCTTAGGCACAAACATTCCTAAAGTTGCTACAAAATCATCAGAACGACACTCCATTTATCTCACTTCCTCGGTTAGGCAAACTGCTGTTAGGTTGTTGCCTTTTATTTTTAAATCTGTTTTCAAGCGCTTTTGCTTCTACTAAGGTTTTAACTCCATTGGTTTCATAAGACGTCAATATCTTCTCTAAATATCCCCACGAAGCATGTGCTGCCGTCTCGCACATTTTAGTTATTGCAAAATCGACTACATCATCACCTAATTCATTTACATAATTCAAAAACGGTTCAGCTGTAATTCCATTTAATCTGATTCCTGCTTTTTGAAGAGTTTCAAATGCATTAATTTTTGCTCCGTTATTGTTGTTGTTATTATTTATATTTATATTATTAATACTTGTATTATTCTCCTTGATCTTTTCGTCAATAGGGTATTGATTATTTTGCGCATAGGGTATTGATTTTTTCGTCAATAGGGGTGTTGCAGACGGGTATATTTTTCGTTGCTTAACCTGTTGATTTTCCTTGATTAGTTCCACGTGCACGTATCCGTACTTTTGTAAATTGCTTATCCACCTAGAAATTGTTGACTTGTCTACTTCGTAAAGCTTCGCAAAATATGAATTACTTGCTGTGCAATATCCGTATTTGTTCGATAAAGCTGTTATTTCACTGAAAAGTAGTTTTTCATTTGGCTTTAGATTTTTGTCATATCTCACGCTTGCAGTTAAAATTGAAAAATAGCTTGGTTGTTCACTCATAGTTCCCTTTCACTCCAATCTCTTTAAGCGTCTGCTCATCTAATTTAATTCCAGTTGTCGGTATCTTATATAACTCACCGAACTTCTCATTCCCATATTGTTCAATCTGCCCGTGATGTTCTCGGCAAAGAGGCAATACATGCCTTTTAGTATGGTCAACTTTGTTTCGATTAAGCCCTGTTCCTAGAACATCTACGTGTTGTATATCTGCATGTTTTCCACATATACAACACATTCGATATTTACAGCAGCGATATAGATACCAATTCTCTTCTTTGGGTAGTAATTCATAGCCATATTTGAAAGGTACAAGCCACTTGAACATGAAATCTATAACTATATCCAAAAGCTTGTTTGCGTCGCTCACGGTTGATTCTGTGGCGTCTGATAGGCTAATCACATCCCCTAAAGTTTCAATCGTGTATTTAGTCCTGAATAGTTCATCTAGAAACTCGACACTATGACCGCTCCAAGCGTATATATCACCTAAAAGTGCATAATATAATGCTCTTTGTTTTTTAGTAGCTTGCCTTGGATCGGGGAATATGACCTCGACTTCAACCTTGCTTAAATCGCCTTGATACATCGTTAGAAGCCGTTCAACGTTGATTTGGTCTAGTAGTCCCACTTCCAATTTATCTTTCGTATATGACGTTGCTACGCCTTGATTAGTTAAACTCACATTCAATCCACCTCAATTTCAGACGCGTTCACAAAATCAGTAATTTTATTAGTTAACCTGCAATAGTCACATTTCCCACACCTACTAGGCTCTTCTTTGCCTTCAATAATCGCCCTGTATTTATCTTGAAATGCTTCAATAGTCGTCATAGCGCTTTCCAATTCCAGTTGGTCTTGTTCGCTATTAAAGCTAATAGCCATGATGTCGCTAGGTGTTTGCTTGGAAACCGCAAAGATAAAAGGCTGGCATTCAACTCCAAATGTTTGCTTGATAAGTTCTCTGTACATAGCCATTTGCAAGTAATATCCGTACGCTTTCACAAATGACACTTTTCGACGCTCATCAGGATTCCAATATCCTTTATGGAAATCTTGATTAGTCTTAATATCACAGAAATAGTTTTCTTCTGAAATTAAGCTATCAATCTTCCCTCGCCATTTAACGCCACCTATTTTGCCAGTTACGATTACTTCTTTTTCACCGGGCAAATATAGTTTTTGAAAAGCTATATCCGATTCAAGACGTTCAGTCATTTGCTGTGCTATTTTGTACGGAGTTTTTAATTTGCCTTTCGAAGCTCCACGGCTAGAAATCATCTCATCTTGATGTGCTTCAATGAATTTTTCGTGTGCTTCTTCACTTTCAAAATATGAATGAACATAATTTCCAGCTAATAGAGCCGTAACATTATCATCAGGCTTCCAAGCACCTGTTAATTTGGCATATGCAGCAGCTTCACATTTCTGAAAATCTTTAAAAAGTGATACTGACATATAATCTTTATTAGCGTTAGCTGTGTAGTAGTTATCTTGATTCAACTGTATTGTTGGCATTTTCTAGTACCTCCTTTTCAGCTTGTTCACGTTCCATTGCTTCCTTAAAAATATCTACATCTCCAGTTTCTTCATCTCGCGGATCATATTTTATTTGTTCAACTTCTACTTCTTTTTTAGGCTCTTGAATTGCATTTTTAAGTAAGTTATTTGCCATGTTGACCTGTGGCGTTACATCTTTAGCAGACGTTTCATTAGGGTTGCGGTCATCCTCCGTATACAGACCACCTAAAGCTTCAGGAAACGCTTCACGTAATGCGTTCACCATTGCAGTTTTACGAATCATGGTTGCCGGCATGGTTTTCCATGTTGACTGTGATTTATTGAATTCATCAACTGAAATTTCAACTCTATGTGGCTCTTTTCTATCTTTGCGATATACTTCTGCCCAAGCGCCTACTAAATCGTCATCTTTAAGCTTGAACGCTCCATTGCTATATACAATTTCATCTTTTCTCAAAACAATAATTCCTGCTTTAATTCCGTCATATTGTGGATTTGATTCAGCTCGCTTCATGAAAGCTTCTTTTGACGTGATAAGTTGTGCTGGTTGTGTCCCAAATTTGATGATGTAGGCTTCATTTAAAAAAGGATTCAAATGTTGATATTTGCAAAGCGTAATAAACATCATTACTTCTTGGTCTGTAATTTTTCCCTCACCGCGCACTAATGTTTGACGTACTGTTTGTGGCGTTAATTTCACTTGTTCATTGTTTGCCATGTATTCGACTTTAAAAACTGAACTTTCTTTTTTAGCTACTTGATTTTCCATTTTCATTCCTCCGTGTTAAAATACATATATAGAATTTTTTACTCAACATTTTTCTTAGAGTCGGCTGCAACCGACTCTTTTTTGTGCTCAAAAAACGTACATATGCTTGCTATTGCTATGCAAGCTAGTATTATCAATAGACTTTTCATTCTTCCTCCTCATCTGGATATGGCTTCATCATCAATCTAATTGTGATTAGTGCTAAGCCAATTCCTAACAAAATAGTGCTCATATAGTTGTGATTAGTGAACATCATCCAAGCCACTGAAAAGCCGATGATGAACGTTGCTGTTAAGTTAGCTTTCATTCCAATTCCTCCAATGCTGCAAATATTTTGTTACCATCTTCAAACAAAAATTCGCTGTAAATATCTCCTAAAGTTGAAAGTTGTTCCACAGTAAATTCTCTGAATATGTTTTTTTCAGTATCATATCGAGACTTTGCCTTAATTAATTTTGTTAATCTGTCATCTAATATCGTTATTTCCATGGTTTTTACCTCCCACTACAATCTTGCTAACACTTTAAATCTGTTCTGTGACTTCCATATCAGAAATTCCTGAAGTATTTCTTCATCAATCCATACTTCTTTGTTTGAAGGCCTGATAATTGCATCTCTGTATTCAGATTCGAGTATTTCTTTTGTGAAAGCTTGATATTTGCTTTCTTTGTAGCCATACTTACGTTTAAATTCATCTTTTGACAGCCACGCTCTTACCATATTCATCACTCCTCGTTTTGTTTATTTACTTCTTGTAAAATATCGTATGGATCCATTTGAGCTTCTTCACATGCTTTAAAAAATGAAAGCATTTCAACTGCCATCTCTTCGGCAAATTCCTTTAAATATCGTTCCGTAACCTCGTTTTGTGACATTGTTCTTTTTTGATATGGAATCATAAATATTTTGTACGCTTTGTCATCCAATTGTTGACGTTCAAGTTCTTCGTTATCTCTCAATTCTCGAATTAAAAAGCTATCTTCTGGATGGCTTAAATCTTTAGTAGTGCGTTCTAGCAACGTTCCAAAATATTCTGCTGCTGCATGGTTACCAAAATGCACATCATGCAAAACATCTTGCATTTCTTTAGCTTTTTGAACTGATATATGCCTATATGCAGTTTTGTAATTTGATACTGCTTGACCAGACAGATGGATCATTCTGCCTAATTCGGTGGGTGTTAAATCTAGTCTTTTCATGGCTTTTCCTAAGGTTATTGATAAATTCATAGTAACTTCTCTCCTTTAAACATTCCTTTTAAAAGAATATTTCGATATAATATTTTTGAGTTTAAATTGTGAAAGGGGCTGATAGGCTTTGGAAACATTTTTGATCTCAACTGTGCCTCAATAGAGTTTGATATTTACCTATGTGCGTTCTCTTTCCACACCGTAGCTGACCAGCAGCATTAAAATGGAATTAACCATGGATGGGTCTGAAATTCCCTAACCGGAACGGAAGAAATGTTTGGGGTTGATGAAAGAAATATGTTCTCTATTTTTAATTGCAGTGTTGGGTGCGATACCAACAAAGTATTAAAGGTAAGCTAGCGATTACCGTAGGCTTTTAAAATTTCGCAGCTTGTTCAAGCGCTAGATTGGGCAAGCTTTTTTATTTGAATAATCTATTAACATTGAAATCTTTATATTTTTCCTTTATTCTCTTTAACAATTCAAAACTCGGATTTACAAAATCGTTCTCCAACTTTACGTAATGTGAATATGATATTTGCAAAACATCTGCCATTTCCTGCTGTTTTAGACCTTTTTTCTTCCTAAATTCTTTAAGATATGAATTGATATATCCTCACCTTCTTAATTGCGTGTATGATGTCAGCCATACACGGGTTTTTCCTGTAGAATAAAATTAGAAACTTAGTTAAAATGTTCCTCCTGTACTTTGAAAACTTGATATTTAAATGATATTCTCTAGTTACTGACACATTTGCCTAGTAATTGAAAGGAGAATAATAATGACAAACTATCGAAAATTGTTTCTAACTTGGATTCAATCAATGCAACAAATTACTGAATTAGATACTCCAGAAATAGCAGAGAACTCTGAATTAAAACTAGTTGTTGTAACATCTGCCGGAATTTTTGAAGGAAAAATTCATCTTCCAGAAGAAAATAAATTTCAAGAAGATTTAATAGGTTCTTCATGGCTAGAATATGTTAAGCAAGACAATGTGCATGAGGCACTTCTTTCCAATCACGATGATCTTCAATTAAATTCGATATGGCTTTCGGATGTAACTGAATTGAACACAAAAACTACATTCCAACGCCTTGTGATTTTTGTTGAAGAAGTTGTAGCTGTAACACTCTCTGGAAATCTAAATTTGAATACTGACGATCAAAAGTAATTGTTTTCAATTCGTGTTCCTCGCTACCACTAATAGCTTGGAGCACGTTTTTTATTTCTTCCGTGTCGCCTTCGATTGTTAATTTCATGTAATCACTCCTTTACGTTTTCTTTAATGAACTCTCTGCCTTTATCAGTCCACATTTGCGAATTACGTCTGCTACTCATATCCTTATATCCTCTTCCTTGATAAGGAAAATATAAGTGCCACAGTCCTTTTTGAAAGTAGATAATCCGTTTCTTGTTTAGTTCTTTGTTCAATAATCTTGCAGATGTGAGCCCACAGTATTCAGCTACTTCTTCCGTGGTGTATAACACGTTTATTGGTTTACTTTGTTTCAAAACTTCTTTTTCAAAATCTGGTTGTGTAAGCTGTGCTTTAAGCTTCTCGTTTTCGTCAACTTTTTCCACAAGTTGATGTAATGCTTCTGCATAAGTTCTTGGCAATGAAACTTGATTACGATTTTTGATTTCATCTGCCATGCGATTAAACTGTGCGATATATTGAAGCTTGAATTGTGTCGCCTTACGCCCGTTGAATCCCATGACCAACAATGTGAAACCATCTTTATTCATGTAGTACATTGGATAACTTCGAGAATTATTTTTGACGGTGTATCTATCTTCCAGAAACATTGATATATCAACAGAGCTCACTTTTGAGCTTTCTAAAATAAGATTCCTAACATCTCGAACAATATTTTTATGTTCTTTTCCAAATGTCTTTGCGACATCTAAACTCGTTGTGACTGGTTGGTCGTTTTTTACTATTACTAGACTTTCCACGTTATCCATCTCCTTTATGTTTACTACTTATAGTAGCAAAAAGCTGTACTAAAAATAACCTCTTTAGGTACTCCAAAATAGTCCTCTATCTTTTGCATAACTTGTGGTGACGGAGTACGGTATCCGTTCTCGTAAGCAGTTATACTTTTGGGGCTAATTTGTAGGCTTTCTGCCAATTTCTTTTGTGTTAGATTATGATTCTTACGTAACTTAGCTAATTCACTCATAAACTCACCTCTTTTCAACACTACTTTTAGTAGCAATTTACATTTATTATAATATACTACTAAAAGTAGTTAGTCAATACTTTTTTGCTACTTTTTGTAGTTTTTATCAAAAAAATCTACTTTTAGTAGTATTATCATATTATATTAAGAAAGGATGCTACTATATGTTCTCACAAAAATTAAAGGAATTAAGACTTAACAAAAATTATACACAAGAATATGTAGGCAAAATATTGCACGTTTCTTATAAAACAGTAGGTGCTTGGGAACGTGGGACTAGGCAACCAACTGTTGAAGCGATACAAGGCATTTCAAAACTATTTGGTGTTTCAACAGATTATCTTCTTGATAGAGAAAATAAAACATCAAATAATTCAGATGAAAAGGATCTAAAAGACTTCCTAGACCAAAATCTTGAAAAAGGTATGACTTATGCGGATAAGGAACTTACAGAAGAAGACAAAGAACGACTAAAAATTGCCTTAACACAAGTTTTCTGGAAGTATCATAAAAAAGATTAAAGGTGTGTTGCTATGGGGAAATACGAGAATGAAGCAGTTGTTTTAGCTAGGGAATATAATACGAGTAATCCATTTTGTATTTGCAAAAACATGGGGATTCCAATTGAATACATCAATGTTGATAATCCACTTGGAGATACTATCTATTTAGACAGCTCCCCTGTTATTCTTTTATCCAATACAATAGAGGAAGAATCTAAAAAATACGTTGTATGCGCGCATGAACTAGGTCATGTCGTGCTGCACAATGGTATACAAAATTATTATTTGTTGAACAGAACTACTAAAAGGAAGATGGAATCGGAAGCTGATAGGTTCGCGAATGGATTGTTAGAGAAGTTCTCTATCGACGAATTTGGCGTTTCGTATGATTATTTTATTAATGGAGATTCATATAAAGGAAAAGGCGTGTAGTAATTTGGACTTAATAAAAAAATTGCTGGGTTGGATACTAGTGACAATTAACTCTTTTTTTATAATGTTTCTTATGCTAACGGCAATATTAGAAACCCCTTTTGCTATAATTTTAGTCATTTTATTTATCCCTTTTTTGGTTATCGGGTTTAAGTTAGTTAACAAAAATCCTTTAGCCCCCTTTTTAAATAAATTACATAAATTCTATTCTTTAATTAAAAAGGGGTTTAACGAAGAAAAGGAAAAAGCATTAATTAAAGAAAATGCTGAATTGAATGATTTAAAAAGAGAACTTGAAGTTAAAAAAAGAAAAGCATTAAATAGTTTTACTAATTGGGAAAGAGAAAAAGATATTCAACGTATATTATTATTGCTAAAGATACGACAACATATACTTTTGTTAGAAGAAATTAGCAATTCGATTTCTACTAACAAAAAAATATACTATGTTGAAATGTTGGATTCAGCAATTAACGAAAAAGAAAAAATACTAAAAAATAGAAAAAATGATTTGGTAAAAGTAAACAACTCCATAGATAAACTAAACGAAGAACTAGATACTGTCTCTTCTAAATATAAGAAAAGGAAGCAATACTTCACAGTTATTGGAGAAATAATTTATGACCGTGAAATTTCAATGCTTGATTCCATAGATGGCATAGAATTCGAAAAATATATAGCTTATCTTTTCAAGTATTTAGGATACACTAATATAATAAGAACTCAAGACACCAACGACCAAGGACTAGATGTTATTGCTGAAAAAAACGGCGAAAAAGTAGGAATTCAATGTAAATTATATTCATCACCCGTTGGAAATTTCGCAGTACAGCAAGTGATAGCTGGTAAAACATTTTATAAGCTTGATAAAGCAATGGTAATAACGAACAATTTCTTTACAGATAGTGCTATGAAACTTGCGTTTGGTACAGATGTTATCCTAATGGATAAAGGCAAATTAAATAAGCTTATTCACGAAATTGCATGCTCAGGAGAATATTTACCATATAATAATGATTGTCATTAGCTATTAATAGTTTGATTGAAAAATAGATTTGTATGGGGATTACATGGAGGGATTCTTAAACCATTGACATAAAAATATCTGCCACGAAAGCTCTTTTAACTGTCGCTGGATTATCAATAACAATAATTGGACTACTGAATTAAATTTCTATAATATTTTTTGAAATATTTGGTATAATTAACGTATGGGCAGGTCAAACTGTCGACCTATTAAGGTCTCAAATCAGATGTGCTTCCATAGGCGAGCGTTATACTATTATGTATAACGCTCTTTTTATATCTAAGGAGGGATTAGTTATGGAAGAAAAGAAAGAACCTAAGTTTTGGAAAGGCGATCCTGTTGGTGGATTCGCTAGTGGGCTAATGGCTGGCATTGTTGCTGGAATAATCAATATTTTATTTCTTCATTGGTGGCATATAGGGATTATTGTGTTTATAGGTGTTTGGTTGTTCCAAGGTACGCAACCGCAATTTAAAGAACGTGCTGATAAAAGAGACAAAGAAAACGCTAAGTATAAAGAAGCAGAAGAATTTGTTCAGAATTTACCCGATCGCACAAAACATATTGGTGGGGTTCCTATCGACGGTACTTTCAAACCTATTCAAAAAGAAAAACGTGTTCGTAAGCCTTTAGGTGCATTGGTTTGCCCACATTGTAAGTCTGCAAACATTCAAGTAATTGAACGAGAAATAAACACAAAAACTAAAAGAACAACATCTGTTGATTTGAACCCACTTCACCCTTTAACGGTTTTTGATCACCACGAAAAAAAGATTAAAAAGAAAAAATTTTCTGGTAAAAAAGCACTTCTAGCTGCTTCAACTGCAGGTTTCACAGCTATTACACCTGGCATAGGATTGAGGACTAAAAATAAACAAACCAAATATCAGTGCCGAGATTGTGGCAAAGTATGGGTTGGTAAATAATTTTTGTCCAAATACTGATGACTTTAAAAGCTGAATACTAGGTTCGGGGGAACTATTTATGAAAAAATTGTATTTATTTTTAAGTGTGCTTTGTGCACTGACATTATCGGGTTGTGCCAACACTTCTAGCTCTAATAATTCTAATTCTTCAGCTAAGAGTACTTCAAAGGTTGTTAAAGCTAATAAGACCACCAAGAAAGAAAAAGCAAAAAAGGAATCTATTAAAAAGGCAGAATCGGAAAGCAGAGCCGCCGCTATATCTGAAAGTGAATCAATTGCAGATTCAGAATCAGTTGCTTCTAGTATTGCAGAATCATCTTCTATTGCTGCTTCAATTTCTAATTCTCAATCTGTTGCTGAGTCAATAGCAGCGTCTAGCAGTTATGCAGCATCTTCTTCGAGAGTAGCGGCGGCTGCAAGTAGTAAAGCTGCAGTTTCAAAAGCAACTACAACTACAAACTCGGGAGATGATCTCTATACTGGAACATCTGGTAAAATTATCGGAAACTCGCAATCCCATATTTATCATGTTCCTGGTCAAGCTGGATACCACATGAATTCGGCCAATGCTGTCTATTTCAGTACAGAGGCGGAAGCACAAGCGGCCGGGTACAGAAAATCATTGCGATAAACAAAACAGTTTATTGCCCTTCCAAGGACAACTACATAGCTTAAAAAACTAAAAATTAGAGGATTGATGCTTATGTCAAGATCATTCATCAGAAAACCATCTTTGAAAAAATCTCTTGCAGCTAAATATAAAGCTCCTTACAAAAGACGTTTGAAAAAAGCGCTAATTCCCGGTTATGGGAAAAAAGGAACTGGTTGGTTGCATCCAAGAAAGAAGCTATACAATACTGTTTACAATAAAACATCCTTAGACCTTTTAAAGTTGCTAGGATTAAGAAAATAATTTCACGCCCCATTCTGGGGTTTTTATATAAATGTTAAATTCGTATAGATAGTGAGGACACTGAATGAATATAAATAACTTATCATTAGCAGCTGCTAAAAAATTAATACACAATCAAAAAGAACCTAAATTTAGGAGATGAAAAAATGAATAAAGAATATAAGGTTGCAACTATCATAGATAGATATTCCGTTGCAATTAACATTGCTAAAGATGAAATAGAAAGTTTAGGCGTAGGTAAAGGAGACGTTGCAAAAATTGTTCAAAAAAAGGTTGAGATTAAAGACCCTGAAACACAGAACATTTTAGGAACTTATACTATATACAAAGAAAGTCTAGAGATATCTGACATACAAGATAACTTCATTATTGCCACAAATTATGGATATAAAGATGGAAATCCCCTTACTTTCGCTCTAACAAATTCCAAGAAAAAGATTGCACTTAATGTTGACAAGCTTTCCCCCATAGATACTGAAAAAGACAGACAAATCAAAGTTGGAGATATCGTAGATTTCTTTAATTAAAACCGTTGACACTTGAAAAAATATAATATATACTGAGATTATGGCTGGTCGTGTTAGCGACTGCGAATGGTCTCAGTTTAGAGCTGAGGCCATTTTTGCATGCAAAACAGAAAACAACTAAATGATATTGAGTTATTGAACAAGGCATTTTCTCAATTTGCCAATCAACCAGACAAGGAAGCATTAAAGGTATATCTTTCAAACCTATCTTATTTCGATCTGATTAAGGGTTATAAAAAAACAATATTAAAAACAGGTAATAATAAATTTTTGGACAATTTAAGTATTGATATTTTGTATCATATCCATTGGCTTGATTCATCTCTAAGCAATTTACTACTAAAATATTCACTTGAAACTGAAAAACACTTAAAATCTGAACTTTCAAAAATAATTTGTAATTACGGAGAAAGTCCTAAACAGTATTTAAGGCCAACCCTTTATAGTAACAGAAACTCTTCGATACTAAGTAAATTAAATAAAGATATCTGCAATAATCCTAATAGTGATATAGCTGAAAAATTTGAAAAATATAA
Source organism: Ligilactobacillus ubinensis (assembly GCF_024160875.1). Taxonomy (GTDB): domain Bacteria; phylum Bacillota; class Bacilli; order Lactobacillales; family Lactobacillaceae; genus Ligilactobacillus; species Ligilactobacillus ubinensis. The sequence goes on from NZ_JAIULA010000010.1 coordinate 41,679, forward strand.
AGAAAAGAATGGCTGTCTCCCTGCATGGTATTTAATACAACATCTTTCCTTTGGACGCATTATTAATTGGTACTCCATACTAAAGGAAGCTCCTAAATCTCAAATTACACAAAATTTTATGGATGAGCCTTCAAGATTAAACTTAAAATTGGAGGATAAAAAGGAACTTTTCAAGTCTTTTCTAAACTACTCTCTGGAAGTTCGCAATAAAGCCGCTCATGGAAATAGAATTTTAAATATCAAAATACGAGAACGTATCAGTAAAAACCGCATAACAAGCGCTGGTTTATCGGATTATTTTAAGCTTGATGCTAATGGTCGAATAGTATTATCTAATATTGTGAATTTCATAGCTATCACGATATTATTGACTGGTATCCCAATTTTTTCGATTAATGCGCTAAATGAATTTATTAATTTTTTTGCCATCAACTCCCACGAAGAAACTGATGTTTTGTCTAAAATAAATATAACTATATATGAATTATTTGATATTAATCATGATGATTTAGATCGACTTAAAAGTTTAGTTGAATATCGATTTGGTATGTATTAAAACTTTTAGCCTTTAACCTTCCTTTTCGAAAATTCTTCTTAACTGTCTCAGAAGAATTCAAAGCAAAGAAAAAATTTTAAATTTGTGATTCCTACTTAAGGAGGAGTGTTTCTTGAACAAAAATGACATGATGATTCATATAATTGACCCAGATTATTCTGATTTGAACTTTGAATATAGCCCCATTACTACAACCAGTGATAATCCTTATTTAAAATCTGGAGACATCGTATGTATTGCATTACTTAAGAAAAACAAGCTTAACTATATCAAAGATAAAGATATTGTTGCTTTTAAATCGACTGATAAACATTTTCTTCTTCATCTTTACAAAGTAGAAGAACTCAGTCTGGTAGAATATCAATTTCATCCTCTTTCATCATTTCTTGACAAAAAGCCATTCATATTAGAAAAAAATAAAATTGAAGAATCTGGACTTGAAGGTAAAGTGCTTTATTCAATCAATAGACTTAATAATTTTGATATCATTGCCCTTTTGAAATCCGAAGAAGAAAACAGCGGTAAAAAATGATATCTGCACCACTTGGGGCTTTTATTTATAAGTTGACAAAACTAATTTTATGCTTTACTATGAGATAAAGTTGAAATGCCTGTATTCATATTCAGGTCGTGAAAACACCTCATAGTAGAGTTACTATGAGGTGTTTTTCGTGTATACAAGACATTCAGAAATAACTTTTAAAAATTATAAACACATGATCAACAAGCTTCGTGACAAGGGTATGATAATTGATAATGAATATTTAGCTATTGAACTTTTAAAGTCACGTGGATACTACAATTTAATAAACAGGTATAAAGAAGAATTTACTATACCTAATACTAAAAACTTTCAGCCCAATACTCACATAACAGATTTATATTACTACCATCGTATTGAAGACGATCTAAGGAACATTTTATTCAAATTTACAATAAATTTTGAACAGCGTTTTAAAGAAACTATGTCCTACATTTTAGCAAAGCAACTAGGCGTTTCACCTAAAAAATACTTAGATCCTATAAATTTTCGAAATAAAAGGAAAGCAAAAAGTATAACTTCTTTCATCTTAATGCAAGTTGAAAAATGCAATGATAACCCCACAAAATATTATAAAGATGAATATGATTATGTTCCTCCATGGATTATGCTAAGCAATTTATCTCTTGGACAAACCCGAATGTTATTTTCTATTTTTCCATATTCAATGACAAAGTATGTTGTTTCAGAATTATTACCCATTCACAACTATCGTAATAAAAAATATGACTATCAATCTTCGCTAAGATTAGTAGCCTATGAAAATATGGGCAATATCAGGAATGATTCAGATATTGACAAATTTGTCCTCCAACTAATAGAAACTACTAGAAATATGATTACCATAATAAAAGATTTTCGAAATGCCTTTGCCCATGGAAACAGAATTGTAAACTTTCACTCTAGTCAATCGCTTAAATATAATTCTTTAAATATTTTCATAAAAGAAAACACTGTCACTAGAAAAGAGTTTTTTAATAACGGTCTTGGAAGAAATGATCTTTTTGCTTTTTTGATTTCTTTAATATTACTAATGGACAAGTATGACTCTATATACATGATTGATCAGCTATCTATATGGGAAAAAAATAATACAAAATCACAGCACAGTAAAACATCATTTTACAAATTCATAAAAAGTTGCAGGCTTCCCACAAACTTTATACAAAGGCTTGAAAAGATTGAAATTGAAAAGACTATCGCAAAGGAAAAAGAGGATTTTCGGCAGTTTTTTTAATGAATTTATTAAATTTGCGATACTTATATCCCACTTGGGATTTTTATTTTAGCTTTTATAAGAACATATGTGCGTATAATTTAAAATAATTACGCAAAAACAAGTGATTAATGCATTTTTGCAACACAAATAACGTTGCTATGCGTAACAAAAGGAGGAAATACACAATGTGGTACGAGAAACTTGCTGATAAAAAGTTTAAGTTTATAGAAAGGTATAAGAATCCCTATACGGACAAATACGTGCGTGTATCCGTTCTGATGAACAGCAACTCAACTCATGCAGTCAAGCAAGCCCAACAAACGCTTGATAGAAAAATAAGTGATAAATTGCACCGACACTCCCAAAAGGTTATAGAGATTACAATTGGCGAGCTAATTAAAGAATGGCTTGTATTCTATAAAAAAAGAGTACGTAACTCAACGTATATGTCTGCCGTTTATAATCTACATACTTTTGCTGGCAAAATTAGTAATGAAGTTGTGGTTTCTAAGATAGACTCAAAGTTAATTAAACAAGCTCTTGAAAGTATGCTCTATGATGATAAGCTATCTAATAAATACGTATCGCTTGTTAAATCAAGGCTTAACAAGTTATTTAAATATGCAATTTCACAAAATTATACCAAAAATAATCCAGTTGATAATTTAGAAATATCATTTAAAAACAACGAAACATCAAATACTAAGAATAAATTCCTAGACAGTGATGAACTTGCTAAGCTGTTGGAATATACCTACCACAGAAACGCCATGTACGGATATTTGTTCGAATGGCTATATCTAACTGGCATGCGCGCTGGAGAAGCTCTAGCGTTAAATAAGAAGGATATTTTCAAAGATAAAGGCGTATACTACGTTGACATCAGCGGTACACTGGATTACCATGGGCTTAAAATTAACGATCAGAAAAAAACTAAGATGACAAAAACGGCAGCAGGAATGAGAACTGTTGCTTTGCCTAATAAGGCGGTTGAGATATACGATAAGCTCTGTTTGCTTAATCCATCAAGCAACTATCTATTTGAAACATCTAATCAAACGCCTTTAAGTATTTCAGCAATAAATTCTTTCTTGAGAAAAGCTAAAACAGAGCTAAAAATAAACAAGCCACTTTCAAGCCACATCTTTAGGCACACGCATATTTCTAAACTTGCAGAAATTGGAACACCACTTTATGTGATCCAAGAAAGAGTTGGACACGAGAGTAGTAAGATCACCTCAAAAATATATTTGCACGTCACTCAAAACGCACAGAAAAAACTTAGAAATGACCTCGACCAACTCTAGTTTGCCCCTTTTGTGCCCCTTGAACATAAAAGTACAGTTTTTTTACAAAGCCAATTTATTCTTGCAAAATAAAAAAAGCCTTGATACACAAGGCTTTTCAAATGATTTATTTACGACGTTTTTCTGGAATACGTGCTGCTTTACCATGTAATGCACGTAAGTAATATAACTTAGCACGACGAACCTTACCATAACGTACTACTTCAATTTTATCAACACGTGGTGTATGCAATGGGAATGTACGTTCAACCCCGACACCATTTGACATTTTGCGAACCGTGTATGTTTCCGAGATTCCTTCACCATGACGTTTGATAACGACACCTTCAAAAATTTGGATACGTTCACGTGTTCCTTCAACAATACGTGCATGGACACGAACTGTATCCCCTGCTCTAAATTCTGGGATATCATCACGTAATTGTGATTCTGTAAGCTTTGCAATTAATGGATTTACTGACATTAAAATTTCTTCCTTTCACTAATAATCATGTTTCTTACAGCGGATTATTGTTTGTTATGACCACAGTCAATTTTTATTTTATCATATCTTTCTATATGTGTAAATAGTTCTTATTTTTTATTTTTTTCAAATTCACTCAACCACTTTTTTTCTTGAGCAGTTAATGAATAATCTATTAACAAATCTGGTCTTCGTTCAAAAGTCCGTCTAAGGGATTCCTTATGCCGCCACTCTGCAATTTTTTCATGATTTCCACTCATTAGTACTTCTGGTACTTTCATGCCCTGAAAATCTGCTGGTCGAGTATATTGTGGATGTTCTAATAGTCCTGTTGCAAAAGAATCTGTCTGCGCCGATTCACTATTCCCTAAAACATCTGGTAATAATCTGACTGTAGCATCAATCATTACCATCGCAGCTAGTTCTCCTCCTGTAAGAACATAGTCTCCCAATGATAGTTCATCTGTTACTAACGACCTAATTCTTTCATCATAACCTTCATAGTGGCCACAAATAAACGTTAAGTGATCTTCTTTAGCCAGTTGTGTTGCTACCTCTTGATCAAATTTACGACCTGCAGGATCCAATAAGATAATGCGCCCTTTACTTGTTGCTTTTTTCTGCGTTGCTGCCACAGCATCAAAAATAGGTTGTGCTTGAAGTAGCATCCCTGCTCCGCCACCATATGGAGTATCATCAACATGATGTTGTTTTTGCGTTGTATATTCTCTAAAGTCAGTAATCTCAATATCTAATAGTTCTTTTTCAATCGCTTTGCCTAATATTGATTCTTTTAATGGCTGAAACATCGTAGGAAATAGACTTAAAATATCAATTCTCATCATCATTCTAATCCATCCATCATTTCCACAATCACTTGCTTTTTATCTAATTGAACATCTTTTACAACATCAGCAATTGCTGGTAATAATAATTCCTTTTTATTTGGTCTTTGAACAACCCAAACATCATTTGCTCCAGGTGTCATAATTTCTTTTACAATACCTATTTTCTCTCCTGACTGCGTTACAACGTTCAAACCAATAATTTGACGATAATAGTACTCGCCTTCAGGAAGTTTATCTTGTTGACTAGCTAATATTTTTAAATCGGCTTGCTTGTATTTTTCTACCAAGTTAATATCTTCAAGATCATTAAAACACAAAATTTCAAACTGCTTATGCTGTCTATGTGTTTTAACCACAACTTCTTTAGGTTCAGCCTCTTTGTTACTAAAAATAAAGAGGTGTGTTCCCGGTTGAAATCTTTTTGCACTAAAATCTGTTGTAGCAATCACACGTAACTCCCCATGAATGCCTTGCGTATTTACAATTGTTCCCACTTTATAATATTCCATTTTTCGTTCCTTTCTAAAAAAAGAAAGGTCTCTAGATAAAACATTACTGTTTTATTTAGAGACCTTTTTCTAATCATCCATGATGTTTAAGCGAACTCGTAAAGACGTGTCAGCTAACCGGACACTATAAATAAGTGTCCTAATCGCCTGTGCAACTCGCCCATGTTTACCAATTACGCGGCCAACATCTTCCGGAGCGACAGCCAAATTAAAGTTCAGAAAATGTGTATCCCTCTTAATAGCTACATCTACAACATTAGGGTTAGCAACTAGTGGTTTAACAATTGTTATAATTAATTGCTTCACATCGTTCTCTGTCATTTAATCTACCTTATTTCTTAGCAAATTTTGCTTCATGGAATTTCTTCATAATACCATTCTTTGAAAGAATATTACGAACTGTATCTGAAGGTTGCGCACCATTGTTTAACCACTTAATAATTTCTTCTTCTTTAAGTGTTACTGTTTCTGGTTCTGTTAATGGATTATATGTTCCTACCATATCGATAAAACGGCCATCACGTGGAGAACGGGAATCAGCTACAACAATACGATAAAAAGGACTCTTTTTAGAACCCATACGCTTTAAACGAATTTTTACTGACATCTTTTCACCTCCTAAAATCATCTCAACGCTTCTTAATATACCAGTAATTTGACTCGGTGTAAAGGAAAATTTCTTGACAGGCATAAAAAAATTCTTTTAATATCATTTTTTCCTTTTTCTTAACCGTTGTAATTTTCTTTTTTTGTTCTTTCGAACCATTCGATTCATTGACATTTTAGCTAATTTTCCAGATACTCCATCACCTAATAGGCCTTCCATTCCAGAAAAATTACCATTCGACATTTTTCTCATCATGTCTCGCATCTGTTTAAATTGCTTAATCATACGATTAACTTCTTGCACAGGCCGACCTGAACCAGCTGCAATTCGACGTCGACGACTTGGATTTAAAAGTTCTGGATCTTCTCTTTCCTTTAGTGTCATCGAGTATACAATAGCTTTTGTACGTTCAATATCTTTAGGGTCAACATTAATGTTTTTTAAAGCCGGATTATTGGCCATTCCTGGAATCATTTTAATTACGTCTTCCATTGGACCCATTTTTTGCACTTGCTCCATTTGATCTAAAAAATCGTTAAAGTCAAAGCTGTTCTCACGCATTTTTTCAGCCATGTCTTCTGCCTTTTTCTGATCAAAATCGCGCTGTGCTTTTTCGATTAAAGTAAGCATGTCTCCCATGCCAAGGATTCGCGAAGCCATACGTTCCGGATAGAAAACATCCAAGTCGGTCATTTTTTCTCCTTGACCAACAAATTTAATCGGTTTATTGGTAATTGCACGAATTGATAAAGCTGCTCCACCACGTGTATCACCATCTAATTTAGTTAAAACTACCCCAGTTACATCAAGTTGCGAATTGAATCCTTCGGCAACTTCAACTGCATTTTGTCCTGTCATTGCATCAACAGTTAACAATATTTCATTAGGCTGCGCTAATTCCTTAATTTGATGTAACTCATCCATTAGTTTTTCATCAATTTGCAAACGCCCGGCTGTATCAATAATAATATAGTCATTTTTCTTTTCTTTTGCTTCTGCTAATCCTTGACGAACAATTTCAACCGGATTAACATCTGTGCCTAAAGAAAAAACGGGAACATCTATATTTTGTCCTAAGATTTGCAACTGGTCAATCGCAGCTGGCCGATAAACATCCGCTGCTATCAATATTGGTCGAGCTTTTTGTTCATTTTTTAATTTAAGTGCTAATTTACCCGCAGTGGTTGTCTTCCCTGCACCTTGCAAACCAACCATCATTATGATTGTTGGAATTTTAGGCGCTTTATTTAATGGGCTTTCTTTTTCCCCCATTACTTTAACTAACTCTTCATTAACAATTTTAACAATTTGTTGTGCTGGCGTTAAGCTTTCTAGCACTTCTACACCAACAGCACGAACTCTTACTTTTTTTACAAAATCTTTAACAACTTTAAAATTAACATCAGCTTCCAGTAAGGCTAATCGAATCTCACGCATTACTTCTTTTACGTCTGACTCACTAATCTTGCCTTTACGTTTCAACTTGCTAATTGCATTTTGAAGTCGCTCAGTTAATCCTTCAAACGCCATTGTCAAGCACCATCTTTCTTATTCTTCTAAGTTTTCCAAATTCTTGATTAAGTCCAATAATTTCTTATCTGTTGCGTAATTTTCTTGCACATAGCCTAAGAGAGCATCAGTTTGTGCACTCTCTAATTGAAAATGTTGATAGAGATGTAACTTACTTTCATATTCCTCTAAAATTTTTTCTGTTCGCTTTATATTATCATAAACCGCTTGCCGTGAAACAGCATAATTTTCAGCAATTTCGCCTAAAGAGTAATCATCACGATAATATGATTCAATATAATTCATCTGTTTTTTTGTTAGTAGTGGTTCATAAAACTCAAATAAAGCATTTATCCGATTTGTTTTCTCGATTGCCATTTGTTCACCAACTAATCTTGCGTTACAAGGCCTTTAAATAGACCATATACAAATTCTTCAGAATTAAAATCGCGTAAGTCATCCATTTTTTCACCTAAACCGACAAGCTTAACTGGGATATGCAATTCATTTCTGATTGCGAGAACAATACCACCTCGTGCTGTTCCATCAAGCTTTGTCAACACAATGCCACTAACTTTTGTAACTTCTCCAAATTGCTTAGCTTGAGTTAAAGCATTTTGACCAGTTGTTGCATCCAATGCTAATATAACTTCATGCGGCGCCTCAGGAAGCTCGCGAACTATTACTCTTTGAATTTTCTCCAATTCATTCATTAAGTTGACTTTATTTTGTAACCTACCAGCTGTGTCAACCAGCAAAATATCATAGTTTTCTTTCTTAGCTTTTTGGACTGCCTCAAAAACAACTGCAGCTGGATCACTTTTCTCCTCTTTATGCACTACTTCCACATTAACGCGGCGACCCCACTCAACTAATTGCTCAATGGCGCCAGCTCTAAACGTATCCGCAGCTGCCATTAAAACCTTTTTACCTTCAGTTTGATATCTATGTGCCAGTTTTCCAATTGTCGTTGTCTTTCCTACACCATTAACGCCTACAAACAGATAGATTGTTGGACCTTGCTTAGCAAAATGTAACTGACTATCTTCGCTTTTGCCTTCTTCTTCATAGATATTAACTAGTTTTTCAATAATTACATTTGATACATCTTTTTTTTGCTTAACATTTTGGAATTTTACTTCATTGCGTAATTCTTCGCTAATCTTCATAGCCATTTCAAAACCTACATCCGCTTCAATTAATGTCTCTTCTAAATCATCGAAGAAATCTTCATCTACACTTCGGAAATTTGCAAGCAAAGCGTTAATCTTAGCTCCAAATCCATCTCTACTTTTAGTTAAGCCATGATAATATCTTTGTGTTTCAGCAACATTTTGGGCTTGATTCTGCTCGTTTACTGAAGTAACCTCTTCAGTTGCCTTATTTTCTACTGTATCTACTGTCTTTTCTGTCGCTACTTCACTAACTTCATCTACAGTGACATCAGCTTGGTTACTGGTTTCTTCGTTTTTTAAGGTTGTCTTATCTTGATTTTCTTCAAGTTCTGGTTGCTTAATTGCTACTTGTTCATCAGCTTGGTTTTCTTTTATAGCTTCGCTTTGTTCTGATTGAGGCTTTTCTTCTTGTACCCCAAATGCCTTTTTTAACTTATCAAAGAGACCCATACTATACCCCCTCTTGTGTATTGTTCCGCTTAGTTCATTCTAGCAAAAATTAATTAAAATTACATTACTTCTTCTAGGGAAACGGAAACCATTTTTGAAATTCCAGATTCCTGCATTGTTACTCCATACAAAGTATTTGCATTCATCATCGTTCCTTTTCTATGCGTAATCACAATAAACTGTGTTTCCATATCAAAATTCTGAAGATACTGTGAGTAACGCACCACATTAGCATCGTCTAATGCTGCTTCAGCTTCATCCAAAACAACAAATGGAACCGGTCGTACTTTTAAAATTGCAAACAAAAGTGCAATAGCTGTTAATGCTTTTTCTCCACCAGAAAGCAATGTTAACGCCTGAAATTTTTTTCCTGGCGGTTGCGCCATAATTTCAATTCCCGTTGTTAATAAATCATCTGGCTCAGTTAAACTAAGTTGTGCACGTCCACCGCCAAAAATAGCTGGAAAAATAGCTGTAAATGCTTCAGATACTTTTGTAAATGTCTGTTTAAATCGCAATTTTACTTCTTCATCCATTTCATCCATGCTATTGGTAAGCTGGTCTTTGGCTTCCAATAAGTCATCTTGTTGTTTCGTTAAAAACTCATAACGTTCATTAACACGTTCAAACTCGCTAATCGCACCTAAATTAACTTCACCTAAATCATCTAAACCTAACTTTAAAAGCTTCAAGCGGCGTTTGACATTTTCTAAATCAGTTTCTAAATCTTCTTTTTCTAACGCTTTTTCATAAGTAAGTTCATGCCGTTCAGAAAGTGAATTTAAATAATTTTCCAATAAAGTTTCGAGATGACTATCATAACGTGTTTTCTCATTTTGCTCATCATAAGCTGCCTTTTGTAATTCGTTAACACGCGTTAGCTCTTTTTCTGCAATTGTAACTTCTTTGTGCAGTTGTTTTCGCTGACTAATCATTTCTTGAACTTTAACATTCAACATAGTATGTTCTTTATCAACCGCTTTTTTCTTAGCTTCTAAATCCTCTGTTCGCCCACTATGCTGTTGCTGTTCTGATAACAAATTATTTAGCCTATTTTGGGTTTTCAAAATGTTTTGCTCTAATCGTTCTATTTGATTAGTTATCTCTTTTAATTGTAACTTTTGCGACTGTAACCGCTCATCAATAACTGCTTTAGACTGAATAGCCTCATTTAGTGCATGCTCATTTTTTTGTTGCATATGTTCTGCATTATTAAAGTAGGCTTTTTTACTCTCTAATTGCTGTTTTTGCTTATCTAATTTATGCGCCAAATCACTTATCTTTACAGCTAATTCATCTTTTTGTAATTGATAGTTACTTTCATTTTTCTTAGCATCTTCTTGTGCATGGATATGCATATCGACTTCGCGTTTTTGATGCTCAATTTCGATTTTTAAAACATCATATTTTTTTTGTACAGGTTGCTTTGCTTCTTCTAGCTTCGTTATCTGTATCTTAAGCTCTTCTAAATACTGTTGGCTTTTTTCTAACTGCTTTCTATTCTGAGCACCTTCAAGTTCAACTGTTTCCATCTTTTTGCGCATGGTTACTATATTTTGAGCTAAACTATCTGTTTGTTGCTTTTGTTCTAACAAGCCTGTGTGTTTTTGTTGCGTACTCCCACCAGTCATTGAGCCACCAGCATTAATAATATCACCGTTAAGCGTTACAATCTTTACAGCATGGTTTAGTCGTGTTGCAACAACTGTTGCATTATCTAAATTTTCAACAACTACTGTTGTCCCTAACAGATGTTGCAAAATTGGCTGATCATTAGCATTTACTTGCACAAGATTGCTGGCTACATCAATTACACCAACTGTTTCTTTTAGAATTTGCAATTGATTAGTATTCAGACTACGTTTTCTTACAGTATTCCTAGGTAGAAAGGTTGCTCTTCCATAATGATTTTTTGATAAATATCTAATTGCTTCTTTAGCGGCACTATCTGTTGTTACTACAACATTTTGTAACTGACCACCTAATGTTGTTTCAATGGCCTTACTATACTCAGGTGCCACTTTAAATAGCTCTGCAACTGCTCCTACAATACCGGATAATTTACTTTTAGCCTGTAAAACTTTTTTAACGCCTTGGTAGTACCCCGAATAATTAGCAGCCACATTTTTCAATGTGTCATATTGCGTTTCAGCCTTTTTCAAAATATCGCTTGCTTGGTACCACCGCTCTTTTTGATTATCCAATCTTCGCGTACATTTAACCACATCTTCGTTAGCAACAGTTTGTTTTTGCTGTAAATCTGTTAGTTGACTGTTGAGTCTTGCTAAATTTTTTTCAGCTTCTTTAATTTGCTTTTCATTATTCAAAAATTCTGCTTTTGCATCATTAAGTTTTGTATTTGTATTCTGTTGAACAGCAACTTGATTCAAATACTCTTTTTCCAAATATTTTTGTTCATTTTCAAAAGCATCTTTCGCTTTGATATCGTTAAAAATATCTTGTTGCAATTTTTCAATTTGTGCTGACAATGTTTTTGCATCAGTTTGTCCTTCTAATCTCAACTGACTGATTTGTTCTTCTAATTCAGCTTTCTTTGCTTCTATTTCAGCGATTTGTTGCAAAATTTGCTTTTTATCTTGATTTGCATCAGTTAAACTTTGTTGATCTTCAGAAATCCTTTGTTTAGCATCATTTCTTTGCATATCTTGATATTCATGTGTTTGCTTGGAAACTTTTTGTTCACCACTTAGGTAACCTTTTTGTTGCGTTAATTCAACTAATCTCTTTTGAGCACTATCAATTTGTTCTTCTAACTGCTGCTGTTGTTCATGCAGCATCTGAGTTAAATCTTTTTGTTTTCTTGCATTATGCTCATGTTTTTCCACAATTTGCTTAATTTTTTGTAGTTCTATTTGAATTTTTTCTTTTTCTGCGCTTTTAGACTTAATCTCTAATACTAAATTATTTAAATCAAAGTGATCATACTGCTTTTTTTGTTCTAAATAATCATGTGCGATACTTGCTTGTTCTTCTAATGGCTGTCTTTGTTGATATAATTCAGTAATGATATCAGCAACTCGATTGAGATGAGATGTTGTCTCTTCAAGTTCTTTTTGCGCACGGCTTTTTTCTTTTTTGTATTTTAATACACCTGCAACTTCCTCGATTAAACTACGTCTGTCTTGTGGCTTACTATTAAAAATAGATTCTACTCGTCCTTGAGAAATTATTGAAAACGATTCTTTACCTAATCCCGTATCCAAAAATAAATCTACTATATCGCGTAAACGTACCGTTTTACCATTAATCAAGAATTCACTTTCACCATTTCGAAAAATTCTACGCGTAATGACTATTTGTGCTGGTTGTTTTTTCAAAAAATAATCAGAATTATCTAGTTCAATTTCAACTTCAGCACGATTTAATTTTGCACGCGTATCCGACCCTGCAAAAATAACATCTGGCATCTTACCTCCACGCAAGCTTTTAGCTGATTGCTCACCTAATACCCAACGTAAGCCTTCAATAATATTGCTTTTCCCACTACCATTAGGACCAACAATTCCTGTAATCCCAGGTTGAAACTCAATTTTTGTTTTATCAGCAAAAGATTTAAAGCCATTTAATGTCAGTGCTTTTAATCTCAAATTGTAGCTCCTCCTTCAATTTTTAATCTACTATTGACGAATATTTTTTAAAGCCTGTTTAGCTGCCATTTGTTCCGCTGCCTTTTTTGAATGACCACTACCCTTGCCAATCAGCTTGCCTTCTGCATAAACGGCCATCTGGTAAACTCTATCGTTATCAGGGCCTTCAGTAGATAAAACATCATATTGAATAGCACAGTCACCATCTTGTTGCAAATATTCTTGTAATTCCGTTTTATGATCCAACAAATGATCAAACCATCCCATATCAAGTTTTGGAAAAACAACCTTGTGAATAAATTGAATAACAACTTTTCTTCCTTGATCTAAATACAAGGCTCCAATAAACGCCTCAAAAATATCACATAATAAAGATGGTCGCTGACGCGCATTAGCCTTTTCTTCTCCTTTTCCTAAACGAATATATTCATCGAAATGACATTCTTTAGCAAAACGACTAAAGCTCTCTTCACAAACCATTGCGGCTCTTAAGCGAGATAATTTTCCTTCTGGTAACATAGGATAACGTTCAAATAAATATTCAGAAACACACAACTGCATCACTGCATCACCTAAAAATTCTATTCTTTCATAATACTTCAGTTTTTCTTTAGGATGCTCATTAACGTATGAAGCATGCGTAAATGCCTCATCAAACAAATCATTATTCTTAATATCAATTTGAAAATCATTATGTAACATTTTTGCTAATCCGATTATCAATATATAAATCTCCTCTTTATAATTTTTGCATCAACTAATTATACCAAATACACACTTGATATTCTAATTTGTCCAATAAGAATACTGTGCTCTACAATCTTCGGTGCTTTTTTCTTTAAGCAAATAAGAGACTGAGAAAAACATTTTCTCAGTCTCTTTAATTGCTTACTATTTTTGATGTACTTTGATAAATTTAACTGCATCGCCAACAGTCGCAATTTTTTCAGCATCCTCATCTGAAATCTCTGAACCAAATGTATCTTCAAGTTCTAGTACAAATTCAACTGCGTCTATTGAATCAGCATTCAAATCATCTTGAAAACTTAATTCTTTAGTAACTTTATCTGCTGAAATCTCAAAATGTTCTTCAATAATTTGTGCAATTTTAGCAAAAATTTCTTCTTCTGTCATTTCTATATCTCCTTGCTTAAATGTTATTTATGCTTTTATTAGATCTCTTTTTGTTTTACCGCCTAATAAACGTATTCAAACATTCATCATTATATTATCTTTCTTAATATAAACACTCAGCAAAAATATTGTAACCACTTTATTGAAAAAAGTCTAGTCATTTGCTAGATTTTCTCCTCTGTTTCATTTTCTGCCAAATACTTTGTAAACTTCGGAACAACTTCGCCTTCAATCATTGTTCGAATCTGCTTAATTGTATAATATACTGTTTTCGCATCACTTGCACCATGCGCTTTGACAACCGGCGCTTTTGTTCCTAACAATACCGCACCACCATATTGAGATTGATCCATCTTTGATTTAATAGATTTAAATGCCGGCTTTAATAACATTGCCCCCATTTTACCACTTAATCCTGAGGACATTATTGATTCTTTTAACAATGACATTACTGCGCTAACAGTTCCTTCAATTGATTTCAAAACTGCATTTCCCGTAAAGCCATCTGCTACAACAACATCGCATAACCCCTTCAACAAGTCGCGAGATTCAATGTTACCAATAAAATTAATTGTCTTATCAGCTGCAATTAGTTGGTGTGCTTCAAGTGTTACTTTATTTCCCTTATGTGGTTCGGTTCCATTATTCAATAATCCAATTCGCGGATTCTTTAAACCACGCACATTTTCAGCATAATATTTACCCAAAAGAGCATACTGATACAACTGGTCTGGCTTACTATCTGCATTCGCACCACTATCAAGTAAGTTAAAAGTTCCATCACCAGTTGGACTGTCTAATACTGGTAATGTTGATAACAATCCTGGTCGTGCAACACTTTTAACACGACCTACTACTAATAAACCTGCTGCTAATAACGCACCTGTATTCCCACAAGAAAAAAGCGCATCTGCCTTGCCTTCTTTAACCGCTAAGGCTGCTTTTACCATTGAAGAGTCTTTCTTTCTTCTTACTGCTCGGACAGGTTCATCATTCATATCTATGACTTCTGTTGTATGTTCAATAATAATTCTTTCTTTACTTTTCAATAAAGCTGTTATTTTTTTTTCATCTCCAAAAAGCACAAATTCGACATTTTTGAATTCATCTCGTGCTAACTCTACACCCGCAATTACTGCGTCAGGTGCATTATCCCCGCCCATTGCATCTATTGCTATTTTCAAAATAATCATCCTTTCTCTTTTATATCCATTAATCGAAATTTTTTTCCAAACGTAATTTCCGGTTTAAATAATGCAGCAACCCTATATTTTCTGTATTGTTCTCAAAATCTTCTGCAAATATAATTTTATGTGCTTCATTTTGAGCAATTTGTAATATTTTTAAATCAGCAATTGGATCTCCAACCTTGAAATCAGGAATACCTGATTGCTTATAGCCTAAGACATCACCTGGTCCGCGTAATTCTAAATCTTTTTGCGCAATTACAAACCCATCACTTGTTTCTACCATCGTTTTCATTCTTGCTTTTCCATAATCATTTTGCGGATTAGCAACTAACAAGCAATATGACTCATTTTGGCCTCTACCAACACGCCCGCGAAGTTGGTGTAACTGCGCTAATCCGAACCGATCTGCATCTAAAATAACCATAAGAGTTGCATTAGGTACATCAACTCCGACTTCGATTACAGTTGTTGAAACCAAAACATTAAGCTCTTTATTTTTGAACTGTTGCATAACTAAATCTTTTTCTTTACTCTTCATTTTGCCATGCAAAAGTCCAACTTTATAGTGTGGAGCGAAATAATCTTTCATATTCTGCCAAACTTCTTGCGCATTTTGTAAATCCATCATTTCTGATTCTTCAATCAGCGGAGAGATAACATATGCCTGTCTCCCCTGTTTAATTTGGCTAGAAATAAATTTTAATACTTCAGTCATCTGTTCTTTTTTTAGCCAGTTCGTCTTAATCGGTTTTCTACCCTTAGGTAACTCATCAATAACTGAAACGTCCATTTCCCCATAAGCCGTTATGGCTAATGTTCTTGGAATTGGTGTAGCTGTCATTGTTAATACATCTGGCTTTAAACCTTTTTCCCGTAAAATACGCCGTTGTTCAACTCCAAAACGATGCTGTTCATCTGTAACTACTAAACCTAGTTTACTAAATTCAACATCATTTTGTATCAAAGCATGTGTACCTATAACAAGATCAATTTCGCCATTAGCTAAATGTTTTAATAATTCACGCCGCATCTTTAATCTACTTGAAGTTGCACCCGTTAATAATGCTAGATTAACATTGAAGTTTTCAAATAGTTGACTAAATTTTTCCGCATGTTGTTGCGCTAAAATTTCCGTTGGAACCATTAATGCAGCTTGATATCCCGCTGTCACTGCTGCATACATTGCTATCGCAGCAATAACTGTTTTTCCAGAACCGACATCTCCTTGCAACAGACGATTCATATGCATATCTCTATGCATATCAAAACAAATTTCATTAACTACTCTTTTTTGAGCAGCTGTTAATTCAAACGGTAATTTTGTGATGAATGCACGTATTTTCGTATTGTCATACTGTAAACGCACACCCTTTTCTTTATGCTCACTTTTTTTTAAAAGTTGAATTCCAACTTGAAAACGGAAGAATTCTTCAAAAATAGCCGATCTACGTGCTAATTGTGCTACTTTCGCTGTTTTAGGAAAATGCATATCATAAATCATCTGTTTTCTTGATTCAAGACGATACTTATGTTGTAAAGTCACAGGAACAATATCTTCTAAAAAATCAGCATAAGTAACATAAGCTAGCTGAATTATCTGTTTTATAGTACTGGCCTTTATTTCTTTTGAAGCACGATATACTCCAACAAAGTCATTGCTTTGTACCGCAAGTATTTTCATTCCCGCAAGACTTTGCCGCTTTGAATCATATTTACCATATATTGCAATGTCTTGTCCTGTTGATAGTTGTTTTTTTAAGTATGCTTGATTAAAAAAAGTTATTAAAACCACATCATGTTCTACCAACAATTTGAAACTAAGGCGACTTTTAGCTCTGCCGAAATGTGATAACACCGGTTCAGATGCTACAACCCCTTTTACAGCAACTTTTTGCCCATCGGCAATTTCGCCTAATTGTTTAACCACTAAATCATCATAACGAAAAGGATAATATGTTAATAAGTCTTCAATCGTACTTATCCCCAACTTATTTAATGCTTGTACCTTTTTAGGCCCTACACCTTTTAGTACGCCTACACTATCAATAAGCTGCCGTTGCATCTACATCCCCTCCATTACACACCAGCTTGATATTAACATTTCAAAATTCATTGATAATTACAGATAAAGGTTGAGAAAATAAATTCCCAACCTCTGACGCTGACAAATAACGCTATCTGCTTACTATTATTTAAAATTTATTCAACTGATATTAGATATGAATACACTGGTTGGTTTCCAGCATGAATTTCAACTTCAACATCTTCATCAATTTCTTCAACTGCATCCTTGATAGCAATAGCCTCTTGCTTAGAACCTTCTTCGCCATAAATAATTGTGATAATCTCACTATCTTCATCTAACATTTGCTTAACCATTTCAATAGCGGCATCTTTTTGCTTCAAATTTGTAGCGACTATTTTTCCATCGACTATTCCCATATAATCGTCTTTTTTGATTTCGCGTCCCTCAATAGTTGTATCTCTCACGGCTATCGTTACTTGCCCTGATTTAACTCCATCAAGTTCAGAAAGCATTGCTTCTTTATTAGCAGCTAAATCTGCATCTTTATCAAAGCCTAGCATCGCAGATAAACCTTGCGTAATCGTTGTAGTTGGAATAACTTCTACTGGCATCTCAGCCACTTGTGCTGCTTGTTTTGCAGCCATGAAAATATTTTTATTATTCGGTAAAATTAATACTTTTTTAGCATTTGTTTTTTTGATTGCATCTACTATGTCCTGTGTGCTAGGATTCATTGTTTGTCCACCACTTAAAATATAAGTAACACCCAAGCTCTTAAATAATTGTGAAATACCTTCTCCAGAAGCGATTGCGATTACACCATAATCACCCGTTAAATCTTCATTAACTTGTACTTTATCATCTTCATCATGTTCTAAAATTGTTTCATGCTGTAAGCGCATATTATCAACTTTAACTTTAATTAAAGATCCATATTCTTGCCCAAATGACAAAACTTCTCCTGGATGTTCTGTATGAACATGCACTTTAACAACTTCATCATCTGCAATTACTAATAAAGAATCACCTTTTTGTGCTAAATAATCACGAAAGCTATCATAATCAAATTGATGTTCCACTAGGCGCCCTGCACCTAAACGAACCATAATTTCTGTACAATAACCATATTTAATATCCTCTGTACTCAATTGGCTCTGGACACTTTTATGGTGTTCAGCATTAACCATCTCATCCATTTCTACAACTGATGGTTGATGCATATCTTCTTTTCGCTCATTTCCAGTTAAAGCATCATAAAAACCTTGATAGACAAATGTTAACCCCTGTCCACCTGAATCGACCACACCAACTTCTTTTAAAACAGGTAACAAATCTGGTGTGGTCTGCAAAGCTGCATCAGCAGCCTTATACGCAGCTTCCATAACTACTATTACATCATCACTATTTTTAACAGCTTTTCTTGCTGCTTCAGCTGCCATTCTAGCCACCGTTAGAATTGTCCCTTCGGTTGGCTTCATAACAGCTTTATAGGCTGTCTCTACCCCTGCAGATAAAGCCTGTGCTAAATCTTTAGCGTTAAGCGCATCTTTTTTTGCAACATTTTTACTAAAGCCACGAAAAATTTGAGATAAAATAACACCTGAATTACCTCGGGCCCCCATCAACAAACCTTTAGCAAGAAAATTAGCTAAACTTCCTACACTTGTTGTAGTAGCTTCAGATACGTATTTTTCCCCACTAGCTAATGATAAGCTCATATTCGTTCCGGTATCTCCATCTGGTACAGGAAATACATTGAGTGAGTTAATAAATTCCGCATTACTACTTAATCTCTTCGAACTAACTGAAATCATCTTGCGAAATTCTGTTTCAGTAATTTTTGTAACTTTCAAAGCAAACTTTCCTCCTTGGTTCTCCATGATTTTAATCTTCAATCACCCGCACGCCTTGCACAATGACGTTTACAGATTTTGCTGTTACTCCAAGCATGGATCCCAAATTATACTTGACTTTTTCTTGAACATTACGACAAACTTCTGAAATTTTGGTTCCATATCCGGCGATAATATAAACATCGATTGCTACACCTTCTTCTTCTTGGCGCACAACAACCCCCTTGGAATAGTTATCACGTTTTAATATTCCATTCAAATTATCTCGGATTTGGTTTTTACTTGCCATTCCAACAATTCCAAAGATTTCCGTAGCAGCACCGCCCACAACAGTAGCAATAACATCGTTACTGATATCAATATTACCAAATTGATTTTGAATCTTCACAGCCATTAAACATAGCCTCCTTAGTTTTCCAGATAATCATATTAATATTTTATCATAGTCCGTATTTAAAAAAAAGCTGACGTGCTTTTTGCCTAGACATCTTATAACTATATATACTTCAATTATAATAATACCAAACCTACTTAATTTAGCAATATTTTTAACTGACAAGTATTTTTTCTTTACAGGTTTTTCTTGCATTTGCACGCTATCTATGATAATTTTATTTAGTGAGTGAGTAAAATAATTACTCAATAAATCTGTATTTGATTAGGAGGAAATTAATCATGGCAAAAGATTTCATTACAGGCCGTAAAACAACTTTTGGCAAAAAACGTTCACACGCTTTAAACCAAACAAACCGTAGCTGGAAACCAAATTTGCAAAAGGTTCGTATCTTAGTTGATGGTAAGCCTAAAAGAGTTTGGGTTTCAACACGTGCATTAAAATCCGGTAAAGTTACTCGCGTTTAATTGCTAACTATTATTTTAATGAACATATAGGGTAGATTGACTATTATTTTCTCAATCTACCCTATTTCTATGTTTCATTTTAATCAGTACTTTGAATTACACAAACAACTCCTGATGAGAAGCCAAATGTCCCTGTTGCTCCCATAAATTCATTACTAGCAAGCGAAACAGGTTCATTAAAATCAGTTTTAGTAAGTCGATATTTTTCATCTACTAACGTTAAACTTTTAACCGCTGTTAGTGGTATAAACGCTAGATATTTCTTATCTAGCTCTTTTTCAATAATATAGGTTCCTGGTAAATAAAATCTAACGCTATTTTGACGATCAATTAACTCAATTTTAGGCGCAATTTTTTTAAATTCATCTGCTAAAACAAAGAAAATATTAGACAGTAGGTGATCTAAGCGTCCACCTGTTGCACCATAGATTCTTATTACAGATGCATGTGGAAAATATTGATTACTTAATCGCACAGCTAATTGCGTGTCCGTATCATCTTTTTCAGAACGTGAACTAATGATTTTTTGACTCTTAATTTGTACTAAAAACTGCTCCGCATTATCTGAAGAATCAAAATCTCCAATTGATAAACTTGGATTTATTCCTATTCTACAAAGTGTTACCGCCCCATAATCTGCGCCTACCCACACATCAGGAGCTTTAGTTGACAATACAATTTGCGCAAAATTATCTGGTAATTGTTCTTTCGGTCCTCCAACTAAGATATTAATCTCCATTAATTTGTGCCGCCTCACGTAATATGGCTACCTGCTTAGTAGGATCTTGTGCATTAAAAACAAATGATCCCGCCACAGCTACTGTCGCTCCAACTGCGGCAACTTTTTTAATTGTTTGGTCGTTAATTCCTCCATCTACTTCAATCTCATATTTATAACCATGTTGCGCTTTTAAGTGAGCAAGTTCTTTTACTTTACCAACTGTCTCTTCTAAGAAAGCCTGTCCACCCATTCCTGGATCTACAGTCATTATTAAAACTTGATCTACCATACCTAAAACTTCTGTTATCGCTGTGATTGGTGTCCCCGGGTTAATAACAACCCCTGCTTTTGCGCTAGTTTTTTTTATATGACTTAACACGCGGTGAATATGCGGTGTTGCTTCAACATGAACTCCTATAATATCAGCACCTGCCTGAGCAAATGAATCAATATACTTGTCTGGATTTTCAACCATTAAATGACAATCAAAAACTTGCTCAGAATGCTTACGTAATGCCTGTACAACATTAGCACCAAAGGTCAAATCATCTACAAAGTGACCATCCATTATATCAATATGAAGATATTCTGCATTCGCTACCTTTTTTATATCTGTTTCTAAATTTGCAAAATCTGCACTTAAAATTGATGGTGCAATTTTCATTTTCAATCGCTCCTTACTTTAATACTTTGGTTTTTGGTTCAAAATCATTTTATGAAATTGTAAGTAATTATCATATCGACTAGCAAGAATCTTCTCCTGAGTAACAGCATCTTTAACTGCACACTTAGGTTCATTTACATGTAAGCAACCTCTAAATTTACATTTTGCCGCTAGTCTTCGAAACTCAGGATAAAGCTTAGGTAATTCTTCTTTAGTTATTCCAAGAATATCAAAAGAAGAAAAGCCAGGCGTATCAGCTAATAAACTTTCCGCAATTGGCAATAAAGTTGTCTTTCTCGTTGTATGTTTTCCGCGGCTTAATGCCTTTGAAATTTCGCCGGTATTTAAATTCAATTTTGGATCTAGTTTGTTAAGTAATGTTGATTTACCTGCACCTGTTTGCCCCATAAATACAACTATTTGTTTTTTTAATGCATCTAATAACCTAGCATAGCTAGTTTCTTCAAAATGCTCGCTATTCCAAAAAGTCTGATACAGTTGGTTATAATATTCTATAATTACTTGCATTTTTGAAGTCTCTGTATCATCCAATAAGTCAAATTTTGAAAAATACAAAATAGGCTTAATGTTATTCATCTCTAGCATTAATAGTTGTCTATCTAAAAGATTACTAGAAAATGTCGGCTCTATACACGCTGTTACCACAACAGCTGCATCTACATTAGCAACTGGAGGCCGAATTAATTCGTTTTTACGTGGATATATTTTTAATATATAACCTTCTTTTGGCTTATCAGCTTTTAAATCTACCCAATCCCCCACTAATGGCGTTTTTCCTTTCTTTCGAAAGTTTCCTCGCGCTCGTGTTCGATATTCAATACCATCTTCTCCCATTACATCGTAATAACCGCTAAGAGATTGCCTAATTTGTCCTTTTACCAAATAATTGACCTACCTTTCTCATCACAGTTTACTAAAATTTTAACGATTGTGCCAGTTAAATACCAAAATTATAAAAAAAGAAGTATTTGTCTCAACCAATCTAAAAAAATTATTTTTCAAATTAAAGTTGAGATTAAAATACTTCTTTATCACTTACTTAACTACGTTTATATTAATGAGATACATTATCATTTTCAGCAATTGTTTGACCATCACGAACCACTTTATATTTACCAATTTCATTTGGCTTTAACGTAAACGTCAATGTAAAATTAGTATCTTGCGTTATACTTGCTGTTTGATAAACATCACTAAAAGAATGTGAGTCATCTGATAAATAAATTTGAACTTTGTTTGTCGAACTAGTCGTTGAAGCATATGGAACTGTAACATCAAAACTAAAAGTTGTTGCTCCTGAGCTAGTTGTCGAAGTACTTGTACTTGATGAATCACTATTATTGGATTTTGCAATAACAACTGTTAGTGCATCACCTGAAGTAACTTTCGTACCTGCACTAGGTGTTTGACTGATAACTAATCCAGACATTGATGAACTAGACTCTTCTTCAGTAACCGTTAATTCTAAGCCCAAATCTTTTGCATAATCTTGGACACTTTTTTCTGTATAGTTTGTTAAATCACGTATTTTTTCACTTTTAGCACCTGCACTTACTGTAAAAACAACATTTGTACTATTTAAAGTAACCTTTTTTGATGCCGATATACTTTGTGAAATAATATGCCCTTTGGCGATTTTATTTGAGTAACTACTTGTTTTAGTTACATTAACATCTTTTTTCCTAAGCTTTTTAGCCACGGTATCATAAGACTGACCTTCATAATCTCCAAACTTAACCTTCTGTTCACCTTTAGATAAAACTATATCAACCGTACCATTTTGCTTGACAACAGTATTTGCACTTGGATCTGTAGTAATGATCTGACCATAATAATAGCGATCACTATATCTTTTAGTTACTTTTCCAATCTTTAACCTTTCATCTTCCAAACTTTCTTTTGCTTCTGTTTGTGTCATTCCCCTTAAATCAGGAATTTTCACTTCTTTTGGTGTGCTAAAAAGATACACCAAAAAAGCACCAACACATAATAATAACAATGCTATCCCAACTGTAACTATTTTTCTTTTCTTAGTCCATTTTTTCTTATTTTTAGTAGCAACTGTTTTTGTCTCATTTAAGTTTGGCAATACCATCGTTTGATCGTTATCGCCTTGACTAGTAGGTTGCCATCTACTCTCATTTGCTCGTGTTGGCGCTAACACAGTAGCAAGATCTTTTGCCATTGCATCAACATCTTGATAGCGATCATGTAAGTTCTTTGCCGTTGCACATAATATAACATTTTCCAGTGCTTGTGGAACTTTTTCATCATATATACGCACTGAAGGCATTTCACTTTGGTAATGTTTTAAAGCTATTGAAACAGCTGTTTCTCCTTCATATGGAACATGGCCCGTAAGCATCTCAAACATAATTATTCCTAAAGAATAGATGTCTGACTGCTTTGTTATTACACTTCCACGTGCCTGTTCTGGTGAAATATAGTGCACTGATCCCATTAAAGTATTCGTTCTTGTTAATGTATCCTCAGCAACTGCTACAGCAATCCCAAAATCTGTTATTTTAACGTCACCATTATTATCAATTAGTATGTTTTGTGGTTTTAAATCGCGATGAATAATACCATGTTCATGTGCCTCACTAACAGCAGTTAAAATTTGTTGCATAATTTCTACAACTCGTTGATATGAAAAGGGAAAGTTCTTATTGATATATTCTTTTAGATCTGTTCCAGGAACATACTCCATCACCAAATACTGTAGTCCATTTTTTTCACTAATATCATAAATATTAACAATATGTGGATTTGATAGTTCTGTAAGAGCTCGTGCTTCTCTGTGAAAGCGTCTCAAAGCGTTAGAGTCATCCCGCAAATCTAACCGTAATATTTTAATTGCTACTTCTCGATTCAAAAATATATCTTTTGCAAGATATACTGTGGCCATCCCACCTTCTCCAAGCGTTCGGATAATTTTGTAGCGTTCATTTAATACATATCCAGCTCGCATTAGTCACTCACCTCGCGATCTAAATGCATTAGCAATAATGTAATATTATCCGACCCACCAGCTGCATTAGCACTCTTAATTAGTTTCTGACACTTTGAAGTTAACGATAGATTCTTATCTTTTACAACATCTTGCAGTTGATCATTAGTCAACATATTAGTTAAACCATCACTACATAGCAATATATAATCATCTTTTTGAATTGCAAAACTATTAATATCTAATTTTGCAGCATTAGAAATACCTAATGTACGTGTAATTATGTTTTTTTGAGGATGATTGCGTGCTTCTTCAGCACTAATTTCACCACGTTTTACCAATTCATTAACCAATGAGTGATCTTCTGTCAACTGTGACAACTTGCCTTCTCGTAAAAGATAGCCTCGGCTATCACCAATATTAGCTAATACAAAGCTATCTTTAAAAACTAGCACACAGACAAGGGTCGTTCCCATACCATTTAAATCATAATACTGATCCGCACGCTTTAAAATCATCTCATTTTCGTATTTAGCACTATTTTCTAACCAGAATATTGCTTTTTGCAAGTCTTCAAAATTGGTTTGTTCAAATTGATATCCCAAGTGAGAAACAGCCATTTCCGAAGCAACCTCTCCACCTTGATGTCCACCTAAACCGTCTGCTACAATTGCAAAAATAACACCAGCTTTATTTTTAAAATAGCCTACACTATCTTCATTTTTTTCACGAGCACGTCCAACATCACTTTGATATGCTATATCCATTTTTAGCTCCCAACCAACAGCCTCATCGTTATTTCTTGCGTAAAGTTGCAATAAAGAAACCATCTGATAAATAGTCATCTGGATATATTGTTAATCCTAATTCTTCTCTCGTTTCTTTAATTTCATTGGCTGTTTTTGTTTTAATCTGTTCAAAATCAGAATGTCTCTTTAAAAAAGCATCAATTACCATTTGATTTTCTGTATTTAAAATTGTGCAAGTACTATATGTTAGATATCCCCCTTTTTTTAAGGTTGGAGCAACAGCATCTAAAATGGCTGCTTGAATTTTTTGTAGATTCAACGAATCTTCTTTTGTCTTCATATACTTTATTTCTGGTTTGCGTCGTATTAATCCTATACCAGAACATGGTGCATCAACAAGTATTTTATCAAAACTTTCTATAGAAAATTCACTTTGAACATTGCGTGCATCTAATTTTTGTGCTGCAACTCGTGTTGCTACACCTAATCTTTTGGCATTTTTTTCTATTAATTTTACTTTATGAGCATGGATATCTAATGCACAGACACAGCCCTCTTTTTTCTCATCAAGTTCCATTGCAATTTGAGTGGTTTTGCCACCAGGAGCCGCACAAGCATCTAGCACATAATCACTTGCGCAAATTTGCATAGATTCAACTGCAAGCATTGCACTTTCATCTTGAACTATAATCTTGCCTTGTTTAAATGCCTTGCTATCTGGTGCAAAGCCCTTATTAAAATGCAATGCAAGTGGTGTAAGAGTACTTTGATTTATATCGTAACCCTCTGTTGCTAAGTCTTGTATAACTTTGGATATGCTTGTTTTGGCTAAATTAACACGAACACTTTGCTGAGGCACCTGGTTGATAGTCGCCAAAATGTTTCTCGTCTTTTTTATCCCCACTTGCGTAATTAATTCTTCCACTAGCCACATAGGTGTGCTTGATGAAATACTAAGTTGATCTTTCTCATTTTTAATCTCTGTTAAAGGTGGAACTCCATGTCGTTTCAAACTATGCAATATTCCTGTTACATATTTACGGATTCCTTCATGTCCACGGGCTTTGGCAATTTCTATACTTTCATTAAAAATAGCTCGTACTGGTATTTTATCTAAATATTCCATCTGATAAATTGCCGAAAGTAACAACATTTCTACCCAAAAATCTATTTTTTTAGTTTTCTTTATAAATGGGGCTAAATAATATTCAAGTGTTAATCTATTTTGAATCACACCATACACAATATTGGTTAATAGATGTGCATCTCGATCAGATAACCGCTGCTTTAAGATTATTTGATTTAAGCCCAAGTTAGAATATGTTCCTTGTTGCAAAACATTAGTTAATAATTCTACCGCTAAATAACGAGGTGTTTGTTTAATATTTTTATTCATCCATAATAATCCTTTGACCTTGTTTTATTTCTTTACCTACACCATTTAAGTAATCCGTCACCTTTAAACGTGGCTTGCCAGCTGGTTGTAGCTCATTTATTTTGTATATACTTCCATTTGCACCAGCTACATGTAATTCATGCTTGGTTACTAGTTCAACTGTTCCAGCTGGATCCTTTGTTTTAACATCCAGCGGGGTAATGTTCCAAAGCTTCGTACGCTTACCATTCATATTAGGAAAATATGCACCAGGCGCTGGACGTAATGCCCTAATCTTCCAATCCAATTGTTTGGCATCCATCATAAGTGTTAACATTTCTTCTTCCGGTTTAATCGTAGGTGAGAACACCACCTTTGTTTCATCTTGCTTTTTCGCATTAATTTTACCTGTCATTAACTTAGGAATTGTTTCTAATAAAACATCACGACCTAAGATACTCATTTTAGCAAAAATTGAAGCATTATCATCATCAATTTCAATTGGAAGAGTTGCTTGGGCTAACATATCGCCCGCATCCATCTTTTTAATCATATAAATGATTGTCACACCTGTTTTTTTATCTCCATTCATTATTGCATATTGTACAGGTGCTCCTCCACGATACTTAGGCAATAATGAACCATGAACATTAATAGCCGCATGTTTAGCCGCTGCTATTAATTTATCAGGTAAGAACTGTCCAAATGCAGCTGTTACAATTAAATCTGGTGCAATTTCTATTATACGTTGCATTTCAAAACTGCCACTCATTTTTTGCGGCTGCAAAACTTCAATCCCATATTTAACTGCTATTTTCTTCACTGGAGAAGCTGTTAAAACATGTTTTCTTCCCACTGGCCTATCTGGTTGTGTCACCACCGCTTTAATGTCATAATTCTTTTCAATTAACCCTTCTAGAATTACAGCTGCAAACTGTGGTGTCCCCATAAATACAATTGATGTCATCTTTTTCACGTCCTTAAATAAAGTTTCTCGGATCTCTGTCAATAATCAATTTCAATCCTTTTCTTTCATCTTTTTGGCTATGAATAAGTAGTTTCTGTAAGTACTCATTCAATTTAGGTTCATTTTTATATTTAATTACTAGTTGATAGTAGTAACGATTATTTATCCGCATAATAGAACGTGGTGTTGGCCCTAAAATTTGTGCCTCTGCTGTTAAAACTTGCTTTAACTGTTCCGCAATTTGAAAAATCTTTTTGGCAGCCGTTACTTCATCACTAAAACTCGTCGTAATTTGAATCGTATAATAATATGGCGGATATCCTCCTCGATGGCGCAATCTCATTTCTTTACTAAAATATTGTTCATAGTTTTGTGCTTGTGCCAATTTAATTGCATAATTATCAGGATTAAATGTTTGAACTAAAACTTCACCCTTTTTTTCTGCTCTCCCTGCTCTCCCACTCACTTGAGTTAATAGTTGAAATGTCTTCTCACTAGCTCTAAAATCAGGTAACTCAAGTGCTGTATCAGCATTTAAAACTCCTACCAAAGTAACATTTGGAAAATTTAATCCCTTAGCAATCATTTGTGTTCCTAACAGAATATCCGCTTTTTTTTCGCCAAATTCAGTTAATAAACGCTCATGTGCTCCTTTGCGTCTAGTTGTATCCACATCCATTCGTAAAATTCGCGCAGTTGGCAAAAGTTCTTGCAACTCTGTTTCAATTTTTTCTGTTCCTGTTCCATAATATCCAATATGTTTTCCGCGACAACTTGGACAACTTTGAGGAATAGCCTCTTCATGACCGCAATAATGACAACGCATGCTTCTTGTATTCATGTGCAAAGTTAACGAAATATCACAGTTAGGACATTTTAAAACAAATCCACATTCTCGACACATTACAAAAGATGAATAACCACGTCTATTTAACATTAAAACGACTTGCTCTTTTTTGTTTAACCTGTTTTGAATAACCTGTAATAAATCACTAGATATATCTGGTGCAGGTGCAAAGCGTGCTTTTTGTCGCATATCAACTAATTTAACTTGTGGAAGTGCATTACCGTTTGCCCGCTGCGTTAATTGTAACCAACCATACACATTTTTTTGTGCTCTTGCTCGTGTTTCCAAACTTGGAGTTGCACTTCCTAAAATAACTGGGCAATCATGATACTTACCTCGCCAAATTGCAACATCGCGCGCATGATAGCGTGGCATGTCTTCTTGTTTATAGCTAGATTCATGTTCTTCATCTACAATAATAATGCCTATATTTGTCAATGGCGCAAAAATTGCCGAACGTGTTCCAACAACAACATTAGCTTCCTTGCGTTCGATTCGCCGCCATTCATCATATTTTTCACCCTCAGATAATCCACTATGTAGCATTGCAACATCTTGTCCAAAGCGGCTTTTAACAAGTCGGGTTATCTGTGGAGTTAAGGATATTTCTGGGACAAGCATCAGCGCTTGCTTCCCTTGTTTTAAAGCATAGGCTATCGACTGTAAATATACTTCTGTTTTCCCGCTACCTGTTACACCTTGTAATAAGAATACCCGATGATTATGCTGCAAAATTTCATCATTAATTTTTTTTGTAGCTTCTTGTTGTTGCGGAAGTAATTTTAGGGGCTTTGTTGCTTTAATATTTACATCCATATATGGATTACGATACTTTTCAACTTTTACTTGCCTTAGCCACCCCTTAGTAGCTCCATTTTTAAAATTAACAGCCGTCAACCCTGTTTTTGCTTGTATATCTGCTTGCAAAATTTCTTTTCCGACAGGTATATTCAATAGATAATTTAGCAAAACTAGCTGTTTGGCTGCTGTTTGACGTAATTTACTTTTTTCTAATTGCAAATCATGGTCATCCAAAATACGAATTATAGCTGGTACTTTTTTCACTTGCACTTTATCTTTAACATGCGAAATAATCTCTAACTTGTCTTTTTTACATAACCTTACTAATTCTGCTCGCAAATTTGAGCATATTTTATCATCATCAAAGTTAATTTCATCTTTATCTTCAAAAAGAGTCAAAACTTCATGTGAAACATCTTGTGTTTTTAAACGTAATGTTTTAAGATATTTTGCGCGCATTGCACTAGGTAATAAAGCTTGCAAACAACTTATTTTAAAAGAAAAAGTGTATTTCGCCAACCAATCAGCTAATAACATTGCTTCGGTATTTAAAACTGGTGTTATATCTTGAATAGAAAGTATTGGTTTGATTGGTCCAGCAAGTGTCGTCTCTGCTAATATTTTAGTAATAAAACCTTGCACGCGCCGATTACCTCGACCGAATCCAACAACAACTCTCATCCCAACCTCAATTTGATTAACAAATTCTGACGGGATTACATATGTATATGGTTGATTGGTCTGCATTGTTGCTACATCAACAATAACCTCTGCGTACATTTTAATTTCCTCGCTCTTTAATTTTTAATTTTAAGAATTGTATCAAGAATTTTATCTGCTATCTTATCTTTATTCGCTCGTTTCAGCTGAATTGCATCTTGATTAGGCTGTAATAATGTAACTTCATTTTCATCAGTTCCAAAGCCAATATCATTTCGCGAAACATCGTTTGCAACCAATAAATCAAGATTTTTTGCTAACATTTTTTTAGATGCATTAGCTATTAAATTCTCTGTTTCAGCTGCAAAGCCTACCAAAATTTGCTTTCCCTTTAACTTACCTAAACTTTTTAAAATATCTTCATTTTTTACTAAATCAACTAGCCAATGGTCATTATCCTTTTTTACTTTCTGCTTTGCAGGATTAGCAACACGATAATCAGAAACTGCTGCTGCCATAATCATTATATCTGCTTTTTCAAAAGCTATTTTTACAGTAGTTGCCATATCAGCGGTTGTTATTACTTTTTTAACTTCTATTCCTACTGGTGGACTTAGCTTAGTTACTCCAGAAATCAAAGTAACATTAGCTCCTCTTTTTTGAGCCACTTTAGCTAAAGCATATCCCATTTTTCCACTTGATCTATTCGTCAAATAACGCACTGGATCTAAGTTTTCTTGTGTACCTCCAGCCGTTATAACAATATTCTTATTTAGAAAATCCTGTTGTATCTTAAAACTAGCTTGCAACCACTCATATATTTCTTCAGGTTCTGGCATTCTACCTTTACCACTATATCCCTCTGCCAAAAAGCCTGTAGCCGGTTCTAGAATATGTACTCCATCGGCTACAAGTTGCTTTAAGTTACGAATAGTTGCTTTATTTAGTAGCATCTTTTCATTCATTGCAGGAACTACAAATTTAGGTGTATCAGTTGCTAATAAAGCCGTTGAAACAATATCATCCGCAATTCCATGTGTCATTTTAGCAACTATATTTGCAGTTGCTGGTACAACAAGTGCAATATCACTCCAATCTGCTAAAGCAATATGTGGTACAAATTCATTGTCGTTAACATTGAAAACATCCGTATATACATCATGTTTTGTCAAAGTTGCAAAAGTTAAGGGGGTAACAAATTTTTGTGCTCCTTTTGTCATTGCTACTCGAACTAACATACCGTTTTTAATCAATAAACGGACTAAAGATACTGCTTTATATGTTGCAATACCACCTGTAATATATACTGCAATGCGTTTTTGTTCCACATTCAACGCCTTCCTTTCAAGTCAATCTTAAATCCATTGTAACAATTTTTATTAGATATACCAAGCTAAAAAAGCTAAGAAAAAAGGCGCTATCTTGGTGCCACCTTCTTTTCTTAGCTTTATAGTGTTTATATCACTAAAGTTGACTTTGCTGATACCTATTCTTTAATCTTTAAATCACCAGCAACAACTTCTTCTAATGCGCGTCCCACACTTTTAACTGATTGATACTTATTCAACATAGGCATTTTTCCACTATCCAATTCGTGAGCACGTTTTGAAGCTAACATAATTAACGAGTACCGTGAATCAACACGTTCTAATAAATCATCTACTGACGGATATAATATCATTTAAGCACATCTCCTATTTGTTTTTTATAATCTGGCAAGAAACGCTTTACACGCCAACGTTCAGCTCGAATAATTGTTTTGATTTTTTCAGCCGCTTCAGCAACCTCATCATTTACTACCGCATAATCATAATTCTGCATCATTTCAATTTCGCCAACTGCCTTTTTCATGCGCATATCAATGACCTCTAAATTATCAGTACCACGATTAACCAAACGTTGACGTAATTCCATCAAATCAGGTGGCGTTAAAAAGATAAATAAGCCATCAGGAACCTTTTCTCTAACTTGCATTGCACCTCTGACTTCAATCTCTAAGAAAACATCTTTTCCTTCATCTAGCATTTCGTTAACATATTTTAACGGTGTACCATAATAATTGTCAACGTATTGCGCATATTCAAGCATGCCGCCTTCTACAATTTCTCTTTCAAATTCTTCCTTGGATACGAAATAATAATCTTTTCCTTCGACTTCTCCTGGACGCTTCGGTCTAGTGGTCATTGACACTGAATAATCAAATTTGTTGTTATCTTGTGAAAAAATAGCCTTTC
Organism: Ligilactobacillus ubinensis; assembly: GCF_024160875.1. Lineage (GTDB taxonomy): Bacteria > Bacillota > Bacilli > Lactobacillales > Lactobacillaceae > Ligilactobacillus > Ligilactobacillus ubinensis. Next base: position 73,524 of record NZ_JAIULA010000010.1, read on the forward strand.
TAACTGTTCCCTTACCTACACCTGAAGGACCTGAAAGTACTATTAACATTCCTCTTTTAGACATGCTTGAAAACTCCTCAAATAATAGTTATAACTATTATATTGCACTGATTTTCGCGCTTTTGCAAGCCTTCATTTTAAAATCCCATAAAAAATTCATTTTAATGTCGTGTTTTATTTCATTTTCTAAAAAAACACTCAATATTTTTTGCTTTTTTGATATCATTATGATATCATTCAATCAGTTAACTAACTATCTAGAAATAGAGGTGACCAAAATGAATGATACAACTAGTTTTCTATTGCGAATATCCAAGAATCTAAAAAGCCAGCTAGAATCAATTGCAAAAGATCAGAATCGTAGCTTAAATAGTCTCTTGCAAAATATAATTGAAGACTTTTTATCTAATCGACCAGATTCTGCTACTTCGCTTGAAAATAGACAATTCATCGGTCAAATAGTTTCAAACACACAAGTTGATTCAAAAAATGGTCTTGTTCAGGTAAATGGCATATTTTATCGGTATCTAATTGAAAGCAATTTAAGCTTTGATTCTACTAAAAAATATATTGTAATCGAAGCTAACGGAAATATTCTTACTTTACGACCAATTAAATAGTTCATCAAACTTATTAAACTATATGGGGGAAATACAATGTTCGGAATCAAAATTGTTCAACAAAATTGTCAAGGCTTAGTCGAAACGCTCGGAAAATACAGTCACAGTATTAATGCTGGATTGCATTTTTATATTCCACTAATCCAACACATTCAAACTGTAAATCTTGCAATGCGGCCTTTACAGCTTTCACAATACTCTGTTATTACAAAAGATAATGCAGATATTAAAGCTAGCGTAACTTTAAACTACCATGTCACAGATGCACAAAAATATGTATATGAAAATACTGATTCAGTAAAATCAATGGCCCAATTAGTTCGTGGACATTTACGTGATATTATTGGTAGACTTGAGTTAACTGATGCTCTAGGTTCGACGTCCAAAATTAATGCAGATCTTGCAAGTGCTATCGGTGATCTAACAAATATTTATGGTATTAATGTTGATCGAGTTAATATTGATGAATTGACACCTTCTACCTCCATTCAAGAAGCTATGGATAAACAACTAACAGCTGATCGCGAACGGATTGCAACCATTGCGCGAGCTCAAGGTGAAGCCCAGAATATTAAATTAACCACAGATGCACATAATAAGGCTTTAGTGGAAACAGCTCAAGCCCAAGCTCAAGCAACGAGAACACAAGCTGATGCTGAAAACTATCGAATAAATAAAATACAAGACAGTTTAAAAACAGTTACTGAAAATTACTTTAAAGATCAAAGTATCCATGCTTTTAGCGAATTAGCTCAATCTAAAACAAATCTGATTGTACTTTCAAAAGATGAAATAACCTCATTAGGTCAAGTTCCTGTAATTAAGAAAATGCTAGAACAAGAAAATAATTAAGCTATTCTTACTATTTGTTCCATACATTATGTACTAACTCAAATTTGAATATTATAAAAATCATAAAATTATTTCTTTACGGCTTAGTTTTATGATTTTTTATCTCATTTTCACGGTTTAACCGTATATAACGAGAAAAAACTAAATCATTATAACTTATTCCAAATATTTCCTGGATTTTATTTAGTATTTTTGTATTTGGAAAAGTATTTGCATTTTCATAGCTTGACCATGTATCGACGCTAACACCAATCTTTTCAGCTACTTCCTTTTGTGTCATACCATATAATACACGCAATGCTTTTAGCGTTAATTTCATAGATAATCCTCCTTTTTACAAATATGATATAACGGTTTAACCGTAAAGTCAATGACATATTCAACATAAACCGTAATTAATAACCCTTTTAATTGTATTATTTACGGTTCAATCGTATAATATTCAATTGTAAAGGAGATGAATTAATGTCTGACTTAGGAAATAAAGAGATAATGTCTGAAAACATTAAATATTATATGAAATCGCGCGGAATTGATCGTAATAAGCTTGTAGCAGATTTAAATCTAAAATACACCACAGTTAGTGATTGGATAAATGGCAAAACCTATCCTCGAATTGATAAAATTGAATTACTAGCTAACTATTTCAACATTGAGAAAATAGATTTAGTCGAACGTAAACTCCCTAATGTTATTCCTGTAATTAAAACAGTTAAAATCCCATTACTCGGAACGATAGCCTGTGGCGATTCTATATTAGCTGAAGAAAATATAGATGGTTACATTGATGAACCATCTACTTATTTACCGTCGGGAAAATGTTTTTATTTAAAAGCAGAAGGCTTTTCCATGAAACCCACTATTCCAAATGGTTCTAAGGTCTTAATTAGACAACAAAATGATGTCGAAGATGGGGAAATTGCGGCAGTTTTATTAATGAATAATAATGAAGCCACGCTTAAAAGAATTAAAAGATCGAATGGTGTAACTTTTTTGATACCTGATAATTCAGACTATAGCCCAATTATAATAAATGAGGATAATCCCGCAAGAATATTAGGTAAAGCCATCAGAATCGTTATTGAATTATAAAACATTCAACTTCAATTACTAATAAATTTACATAAATATCCGAGTAGTTACAATATATTCTCGGATTTTTTTACACCATTACACAATATTTTTTTAGATATATAATTGACTTTATTATTATCTAACTTATACTGATCAAGTTCTGTAACTAATTTCATTTTTTAGCAGTCCAATTAAAAAGTTTAAAAAAAAAAGCACCTAGATTAGAAGAATATCCAATCTACAGTTGCTATTTCAACAATATATCAATTACTTGCCTGCTAACTCTAATAACTTTCTACTCTTTTACATTGATACTTAAAAATACATTCATTTGCACTAAAGATAAAAATTGAATAAATCTACTACCGTTTTACCTTTAAAGTCTATATCTTTCTGTCCATTAATCAGAACATTATCCACTCTGTAGTGATCTTGTAAAGCAGGCACCTCAAGTTGTAAATTTGCAACAAATGCTGCTGGATCTTTAAATTGCATACTTTTCTTTTCACCATCAGCCGTATAAAATATTTCTAACATATTCTTCATCTCCTTCTCAAGTAGCAAGCCTTTCTTTAAATAAAACATAGAAATTAACTTATAAAAAAATACGATAGTTTCTTTTAGAAATATTGACTACTTCTTTTTGAGTAGCTTTAGACTTTGTACGAAGCAAATTTTTGATCATCTTTTCAAAACGATCATTACTTATTAGTTTATCTAGCACATTATTATCAATACGAATTTCTAAATTTTCGCGCCTACTAGGAACTGAATATGTTTTTGAATTGCTATCACTTGCAATTACATTGTCTAAAACCTGCTTAATAAATTTATTATTGACTTCCACCATATTTGAAACTCCTTTCATAACTATAATTTAATTCTACAACTTTTAACTTATTTTTTCAAAGAATTACAAACCACTGCCTATATTCATATTTCGATTTACTACTTCAATAATACATTTTCTCTGTATTCTATTAGCTTTCTTTGTAATTGAACATTATCAACTATTTTATAAATAGATAACAAATAAGACTAAAAAGAAAAACTTCTTAGTCTTATCTCTCAATAAATATATCAAATTATTTTGTTAATTCATAAATTGCTTCAGCATAAATTGCTGCTGCCTTTAGTACATCATCTACCGGAATAAACTCATTTGCTTGATGCATTGTATCCGGAACACCTGGAAACATTGCTCCAAAAGCAACGCCGCGCTTCATAAGTCGACCATAAGTTCCACCACCAACAACCATTCCTTGGGCTTCTTGACCTGTCTGGCGTTGATAAACATCAAGTAATGTTTTAACTAGTGGATCTTTAGGTGAAACGTAATGCGGTACTTGCACTCTACCTTGTTCTAATGAAACATTCATTTTTGAAGTAACTTTATCAATACTACTCCTTATATCATTTTCGTCCATTCCCTTTGGAAAACGGAAATTTAACGTAATTGTATTATTAGTTGATTCTTCATCAAAATTGAAAATCCCAGCGTTCATCGTCAGATCACCCATTATTTCATCACTGAATGCTGCATCCATTTTTTTCATTCTAGAATCAAGATGTAAATAATTTGCCGCAAAATCAATAAAATCTTTGGCATCTCCTGCAAATTCATATTTTTGTAAAAATTTAGCTAAATAGGTTCCAGCATTTTCACCATTTTTTGGCTCTTGTGCATGAGCTGCTTTGCCTATTAATTCAAGCACTATTTTGTCATTTTTAGCATGTATTTCCCCTGAAATTGGATTGCTTTGAATAAATTTATTGAAATCATCTGCAATTTCACTATAATTATCTGCAATAATAATTGCTGATGCATCTCGTGGAACCATATTTTCACGTAATCCAGCTTCAAAGTGTAGTAATTTTGTTGGTGCTTTCTTATTATCTCCTTTAAATTTTACAACAAATGTTACATTTCCCTTTTCTCCATTAATAATTGGAAAAAAAGCATCCGGCGAAAAGCCAAAATCTGGTGCTGGCATTTTATCAAAATAATGTGTCATTCCACGCCATTGACTTTCCTCGTCTGTTCCAAGGATAAATCTAATTTTTTTGTTAATTGGTAAGCCTAACTCTTTCACAATTTTAAGTCCATAATAAGCAGCCATGCTAGGTCCTTTATCATCAGATGCACCTCTGGCATACAAGCGACCATCTTTTATTGTTGGTACAAAAGGATCCGTATTCCATCCTTTACCTGCAGGCATTACATCGACATGCCCCAAAATAGCAAGTGTCTCATCTCCTTGCCCATACGCTATATGTCCAGCTAATCCATCTAATTCTAAAGTTTCAAACCCGTCTCTTTTCCCAATTTCTAAAAAGTTATCAAGTGCTTTTTTGGGGCCTGGCCCTAGTGGTGCACTCTTAGTTGCAAGTGTTTCATCTCTTACGCTTTGAATTTGTAACATTGATTTCAAATCTCTTAATAAGTCTTCTTTACGTTTTAATACTTCAGTTTGCCAATTAATTATCATCCTTATTCCTCCTAAATCACTTTAGTTCATTTTACCATACAAAAAGAATCTTGACTTCTATGATAATGCGTTATAATTTAACTATAATAGAAAGGAAATGCGTTTTTATGAAAAAAATTGCAGACGATATTTTAAATAAAGTAATTTCATCTCGTCCTATTATAAGCTACAAGGGTTCCTTTGGCCGTGTAATAACTATTGGTGGTAATGAAGAATATGGTGGTGCAATTATTATGGCCACTAATGCAGCTGTACATGCAGGCGCTGGGCTTGTAACTTGCGCTACTTCTAAAATCAATGTAACCGCACTTCATGCACAGCTACCCGAAGCCATGTTTATTGACTATACTGATACAACTAAACTCAACCAAGCAATAACAAAAAGCAATGTCGTTGTTATAGGTCCAGGCCTTGGGACTACTGCGCAAAGCTTAGCCATTCTTAAAACAACAATTGCTGCTCTTTCTGCTAATCATTTTATTATCGTTGACGGTTCTGCAATAACTCTTCTAGCAAAAAATCGTAATCTTTTATCTCAACTTAAAATTGCTAATGTCATTTTTACTCCTCACGAAATGGAATGGCAACGCTTGTCAGGAATTCCAATTCCCAATCAAGACATAAAAAGTAATCAAAGTAAACAAGAATCACTTTCTGCTAATGTTGTTCTAAAAAAATACCACACTGAGATCTATCATACAAATGGCTCTATCTCACAATTATCAATTGGCGGTCCTTATATGTCTACAGGTGGTATGGGAGATACATTGACTGGTATTATCGCTGCATTTTTATGCCAATTCAAACAAGTTTCCACTTCTGATAGAATAGATGCTGCTGTCTATATCCATAGTGCTGTTGCATCCAGTTTAGCTACTCAAAAATATGTCGTTTTACCTTCTGATATCATTGCTGAATTGCAACATTACATGCTTATATCTCAGAAAAAATAATAAAACACTTGTGATATATAAAGAGATACCAAAAAGTTAATCTTTTTTGGTATCTCTTTAGTATGACTTTTTATTGTACTTTTAGATTTTCTACTTCTTTTTCTGTTAATCTCCGATATTCGCCTTGCTTTAATTCACTTGGCAAAATTAGATTTCCCATTTTAATCCGCTGTAATGCTTCGACGTGCATACCATTAGCAGCAAACATTCTTTTTATTTGGTGATATTTACCTTCACTAATTGCTATTATTACCTGGGAAATATTTCTTTTTGCACTATATTCTTTTAATACTAAATCTGCTGGTTTGGTAATATCACCATTTTTTAAACGCATTGGCTTAGAAAATTTTTTTATTGTTTGAGAATTAACCTCTCCACTTATCACCGCACTATATACTTTTTTGATATGCTTCTTGGGAGATAATAATTTATGCGCTAATGATCCATCGTTAGTTATTAATACTAGCCCGGTCGTATCTTTATCTAATCTTCCAACTGGAAATAAGTCTTCTTGCCAATCATTTGGGTGAATACAATCTAAAACTGTTTTTTGATTTTTATCTTTAGTAGCTGTGATTACTCCTGTAGGTTTATTTAAAAGAAAATATTGATATTTTGCATAAATAATTTGCTGACCCGCAACACGAACAGCCGTTGTTGCTTCATTAATCTGCAATTTAGGATTAATTTCTATTTGTCCAGCAATACTGACCTTTTTTTGCTTCAATATTTTTTTCACTTCTGTTCGTGTTCCTACGCCACATGATGCTAAATATTTATCTAATCTCATTTTTACCTCTTTTTATTTTATATGTAATAATGTTCGAATACGTTCAACCTTTGCGCCTAATATATGGTCAGCTACTCGTGTTTTCAAAGACAATAATACATATATATACCCGCCTATACTTGCAGAAAATAAAATCTCTATTAAAGCAATTATGCGACTTTCTTGATTAAACAATAATCCTAGTATCCAGACTAAAACACTAACAATCAAGAACATTATAAAGGTGAACGTCATTAATAAGTTAAAGGTTTTTTGAATTTGTTTGAGATTTAAACTATAGTTTCTCTTTAAAAAACGAAACATTAAAAAACTAGATACTAGCATTCCAATCGCACTTGCAATTAATGGCCCAAAAGCTGCTAATGAAACAGTCAACGGATACTGAACAGCCAATTTAACTACTAATCCTATAATAGCATAAATCACCGCTCGCTTATTTTCATAGATTCCTTGTAATAAACTCGCTAATATCACAAATAATCCTTGAGCTATCGCTGTATATGCAGAAACCTTTAATATATAAACACCGTATGTACTATATCCATAAAATACAACATACAATGGTCGAGCAACCGCAGCTATGCCTAACGAACTTGGTAACATTATAAAAAAGAAAAGTTCTATTGTATCAACAAGTTGTTTTTGTGCAATTTTTTTTTCATTTTTTGTAATTGCTTCTATTAGTAAAGGTATTGTTGTTGCAGCCATTGCTGACGCTAGAGAAATACTAATCATAATCAATTTATTAGCATTTGCTGCAAATAATGCATACATTGCATCAATATAATTGTCACTATAATTTGTTACAGCTTTCATAATAGAAGGAAATGAATACTGATCGACTAAATTATACAATGTTGACGAAATGCCAATAAAAATAAAAGGTATAGATTGTGCTAATAGTTCTTTTATTAGTCGTCCATTCGATACTTCAATAACGTTATTGCTATTTACATTTAAATTATCAAATTTTCTCTTTTTTCGAAAATAATAAATAATTAAAGTTAACATTCCTCCTATTGCGCCAACAAAAGCAGCAAATGTTGATTGTACAACACCAAATTCATAATTACCATTCATAACTTTCATTATTAGAAAAGCTGTCGCAAGCATATATATAACTCTAACAACTTGTTCCACTAGCTGCGATACAGCTGATGGTGCCATATCTTGATATCCTTGAAAAAAGCCACGCGTTAAACTCATGCATGGAATAATTACTAAGGCAATAGCCAATGAACGAAATACAGGAATAGTCCTTGAATCACCTGCAGCTAATATTGGTGCAGCTAACCATAATACTATCGCCATTAATATTCCTAAAAGTAGCATTAACATAAAAGTACGTTTATATAATCTTCTGCCAATTCCGTATTCATTTAATGAATTATAATGTGCCACTTGTTTAGAAACTGCTGACGGAATACCTGCTGTTGAAAGCATTAAAAAAACAGCATAAACCGTATAGCCTTTTGCATACAGTGCATTTGCTTGTAATCGATGTGTACCAAACCAACTATACCAAGGTATTATATATATCGCTCCTAAAATACGTGAAAAAATGCTCGCCGATGTCATCCATGCTGATCCACGCAGCATTTTTTCTTTTGAACTTACTTCTTTATCTATTTTGTGAACTGATTTTTCAACCAATGATAAACCTACTTTCATATTTTAAACAATTTAATCTTACACTTTTTTTCTTTTTATATCAATTTTAGCATTAGCTAAGTAATTTGAATATAAAAAAAGATAGTCGCTCTTTTGTATAGCGTCCATCTTCTTGATAGATCAATATATTAAAAATATTACTTTCTTTTATTAATTTGAATACCACTATATATAATAGCTAAAACAGCAAACCATATTAATGAAAATATTAAAGAAATCAATGTACTTTTACTAAAAGCAAGTAAAACTAATACAGAAAAAAAGAAAATAATTGTTAAAATATTAGTCATCGGGTAGAATGGCATTGAAAAAAGGATCTTCTTTTTGTGATTTAATTTTCGATACTTGTAATGACACCATACTAGAGCAATCCATACAAAAACAAAGCTAACAGTTGCCACACCTGATACAATTTCAAATACTGTTGAAGGTAATACATAATTTAATATAACAATAATAAAAAGAATGCTTGAAGAAAATAATAAAGCTTTTACCGGAACACTACGATTATTTGTACTGCCTAGACCTTTAGGCGCTTGTTTACTATTAGCTAATACAAACAAAGTACGACTTGTGCTAAAAATAGCACTATTGCACGCAGATAATGCCGCTGTAAGAACTACAAAATTAATAATGGCAGCAGCAAAATTAATTCCAATCCCTTTAAACACCTGAACAAAGGGACTTGAAGTTGTTACAATATCATTCCATGGATATAGACACATTAATACAAACATTGAACCTATGTAAAATAATCCTATTCTAATAGGTAAACTATTTATTGCTCGTGGCAAATCATACTCAGGATTTGCTGTTTCTCCTGAAGTTAATCCTACCATCTCAATTCCTGTAAAAGCAAAGATAACCATCGGAAAAGCTGCTAACAAACCGCCTATTCCCTTAGGGAAAAAGCCTCCATAATTAACCAAATTTGAAATAGTTACATGATGTCCACCTATATCTGCTGAAGTAACTAACAGAATCAGGCCTGTAATTATTAATGCTAAAATTGCAGTAACTTTTATGCTAGAAAACCATGTTTCTAATTCACCAAATAATCCAACGCTTAATAAATTGAAAGTTAGTAATACTACAATAATTATTAGTGCTGTTAACCATTGAGGTACATTGGGAAACCAATAACGAATATAAATTCCGCTAGCTGTTAAATCAGCCATTGCCAAACTAATCCAGCATAGCCAATATGTCCATCCAATAATAAATTCCCAACGTTTACCCATATATTCACTAATAAATTCAATAAAAGATGTTTTTGAAAGATCTGATAAAACTAATTCTCCAATTGCTCGCATCATGAAAAAACAGAAAATTCCAGCAATTAGATATGCCAAGATTAATGATGGTCCTGCTTTTTGAATAGCTGAACCTGAGCCTAAGAACAAACCTGTCCCTATAGCACCGCCAATTGCAATCATTTGCACATGACGATGCGTTAAAGAACGCGATAGTTCGTTTTTCATGTAAAAAACTCCTTTGAAATTGTATAATTTAACTTTTTAGACAAAAATTAACTGTACATACTATTTTATAAAAAATATTTATAATAAGCAAGTGTATTTATGAAAATATTCTAATTATATTTTCCACTTTTTCTAAACATATTTGCTGGTGAAACAAACAAAAGTCATCTAGATTACATTAACATTGTATATCGAATAATCTGAGTTCTACGCTGTCTTGCTTACGGATTTAAGTATATCTAGCTGCTTTTTAAAGTAGAATTTTCATCGAATATTCGGAGATAAAAAGAGTCCAAAGACTTTCGTCTCGGACTCAATTCCTATTATTGTAATTTCAAGTTACTTAATTACGATGCTAACTAATTTATTAGGTACTGCAATTACCTTATTAATTGTCTTACCTTTCAATTCACTTTTAATTTTTTCATCATTTAAAGCTAATTTTTCTAATTTTTCTTTAGATGTCCCTTTTTCTACTTGTAAATGTTGACGCACTTTTCCATTAACTTGAACTACTATTTCAATAACATTTTCAACCAATTTATTTTTATCGTATGATGGCCATTTTGCATAAGTTATACTGCCTACGTTTCCTAACTTCATCCATAGTTCTTCTGCTAAATGTGGTGTTAATGGTGATAACATTTTTACAAAGTTCTCAATATATTCAAATGGTATTGCGTCTGTTTTATAACATTCATTTACAAAAATCATCATTTGTGAAATCGCAGTATTAAAATGCAACGTTGTATAATCTTCCGTTACCTTTTTTACGGTTTGATTATACACTCGATCAAGTTTCCCATCATTGATAGTTGTTATTCTATCACGTAATTTATTATCTTCATCAATAATTAAATTCCAAACACGATTAATAAATTTATTTGCTCCATTTAACCCATCTTCACTCCAAGCAATAGATGCATCTAATGGTCCCATAAACATTTCATATAGTCTCAAAGTATCAGCACCATATTTTTCAACGATATCATCTGGGTTTACAACATTTCCCTTAGATTTAGACATTTTCTCATGATTATTTCCTAAAATCATTCCTTGATTGACTAGTTTCTGGAAAGGTTCTTTAGTTGGAACAACACCTATATCATATAAGAATTTATGCCAGAAACGTGCGTATAATAAATGTAGTACAGCATGTTCTGCACCGCCTACATATAGATCTACCGGCATCCACTTTTCTAACTTTTCTGCATCTGCAATTTTTTCATGATTGTGTGGATCAATATATCTTAGGAAATACCAAGAACTACCTGCCCATTGAGGCATTGTATTAGTCTCTCGTTTGCCTTTTCTGCCATTTTCATCAACAACATTCATCCAATCATCTAAATTAGCTAGTGGGCTTTCTCCTGTACCAGATGGCTTAATATCTGTTGCTACTGGCAAGCGTAATGGTAATTCATTTTCAGGAACCAATGTTGTTTCTCCGTCTTCCCAATGAATAACAGGAATTGGTTCACCCCAATAACGTTGTCTTGAAAAAGTCCAATCTCTTAATCGATAATTAATTTTTTTATTTCCAATTTGTCTTTCTTCCAACCAGGAAATAATCTTTTCAATAGCATCTTTTTTGCCCAAACCATTTAAAAATCCAGAGTTGATATGCTTCCCATCACCTATATAGGCTTCTTGTGCAATGTCTCCACCTTCAATAACTGGAATAATAGGCAAATCAAATTTCTTTGCGAATTCATAATCTCGTTCATCATGCGCAGGAACTACCATAATTGCTCCAGTTCCATATGATGCTAAAACATAATCAGCAATCCATATTTGAACCTTTGCACCATTAACAGGATTAATTACATAACTACCAGTGAATACACCTGTTTTGTTCTTTTCTAAATCAGTTCTTTCCAAATCTGATTTATGTGATACTTCCTTTATGTATGCCTCAACATTTTCCCTTTGATCGTCAGTTGTTAACTTCTTTACTAGTTCGTGTTCTGGCGCTAAAATCAAACAGGAAGCCCCAAATATAGTATCCGGTCGTGTTGAAAACACTTCAATTCCAACATTTTCAAAACCATCTACTGCAAATTTGATACTTGCACCAATCGATCGGCCAATCCAATTACGTTGCTGTTCCTTAATTGCTTCAGGCCAATCCAAGTCATCTAAATCATCAATTAAACGGTCTGCATATGCTGTTATTTTTAGCACCCATTGTCGCATTGGTTTGCGAATAACAGGAAAGCCACCTCGTTCAGTCTTACCATCAATAACTTCTTCATTAGCAACAACTGTACCTAAATCTGGACTCCAGTTAACAGGTATTTTGGCTTCATAGGCCAATCCACGTTTATAAAGTTGTTCAAAAATCCATTGTGTCCATTTATAATATGAAGGATCTGTTGTATTAATTTCTCTATCCCAATCATATGACAGACCTAGAGATTTAATTTGACGGCGGAAATTATTAATATTTTTCTTCGTAAACTCACGTGGAGAATGTCCTGTATTGAGCGCGTATTGTTCAGCCGGTAACCCAAATGCATCCCATCCCATTGGATGTAATACGTTAAACCCTTGCATTCTTTTCATTCGAGCGATTATATCTGTTGCTGTATATCCTTCAGGATGTCCTACATGCAACCCTTGTCCTGATGGATATGGAAACATATCTAAAGCATAATAGTTTGATTTCTTTTCATCCTCTGTTGTTTTAAACGTTTTATGCTCGTCCCAGTAATGTTGCCATTTTCTTTCTATCTCCTTGTGATTGTAAGACATTACTAATTCTTCCTTCCATTAATAAAATTCTGTATTTCGCAGTTTACCAAGATTTAGTAGTTGTAAAATTAAATACAAAAAATCCTATACAAGCCCACACAGTGACTCGTATAGGACGAATTTTCTTCGCGGTACCACCTATATTCCAACATGTACATGTTGACGCTCATTTTCATAACGCGAAAAAACGTTCATACCTACTTAACTATTCAATATGAAAACTCAAAGGTGAGTTCATTAACGTGTTAATATGTGTTTTCAACAATTCACACACTCTCTGTAATTAACTTATTAACTACTACTCCTTGTCTGCATCTATTATTGTCATTATCTTAGCAAAATGTACCATCAAATGCAAGCTAACTAATTAATTTTCAATGTTTGACCCACATATATAATATCTGAAGTTAAATTATTTAATGATTTTAATCGACTAACAGTTGTCCCATAAGTTGATGCAATTTTCCACAATGAATCTCCTGATTTTGTTGTATACGTAGTTGAACTAGAACTTTGATTCGTTGTAGCCGAACTATTATTAGTAACATTTAGCGATTGATTTATATAGATCGTATTTGAACTCAAGTTATTCAAGCTTTTCAGTTTGGCTACCGTTAACCCATATTTATTGGCTATTGCCCATAAACTATCCCCTGATTTTACTGTATATGTTGTTGTACTCGTGTTTGAATTATTCGAATTATTATTGTTTGAGTTATTATTTGAATTACCATCACTACTATTTGTACCACTTACTTTTAAACTTTGACCTATATATATTATATCAGAACTCAAATTATTCAAACTCTTCAACGTTGCTACTGATATACCATATTTATTAGCTACCGCCCATAAACTATCCCCTGATTTTACTGTATATGTTGTTGTACTCGTGTTTGAATTATTCGAATTATTATTATTTGAATTGTTATCTGAATTGCCATCACTACTATTTGTACCACTTACTTTTAAGCTTTGACCTATATATATTATATCAGAACTCAAATTATTCAAACTCTTCAATGTCGCTACTGATATGCCATACTTATTGGCTATTGCCCATAGACTATCGCCTGATTTTACTGTATATGTCGTTGTGCTCGTATTTGAATTATCTGAATTATTATTATTTGAATTGTTATCTGAATTATCATTATTATTACTTGTACTGCTTACTTTCAGCGTTTGACCTATATATATAGTATTTGAACTCAAATTATTTAAGCTCTTTAATGTCGCTACTGATATGCCATACTTATTGGCTATTGCCCATAGACTATCGCCTGATTTTACCGTATATGTCGTTGTGCTCGTGTTTGAATTATCTGAATTATTATTATCTGAATTATCATTATTATTACTTGTACTGCTTACTTTCAGCGTTTGACCTACATATATAGTATTTGAACTCAAATTATTTAAGCTCTTCAATGTCGCTACTGATATGCCATACTTATTGGCTATTGCCCATAGACTATCGCCTGATTTTACCGTATATGTCGTTGTGCTTGTATTTGAATTATCTGAATTATTATTATTTGAATTGTTATCTGAATTTGAATTATCTGATGATGAATCATATTGTGTCAAATTATAAGTTTTAATCAAATTAGATAAAATTGTCGCATAATTGGGATCAGTTGCATATGTTCCATACACACCATTGCTTAAATTCTTAGCTGCAATTTCTGGTGTAGAAGCATTAGTTTTTGTTGAATTAGGAAAATTATTTATGATTAGATTCGCATATGCATTCAATGATTCAGAATAATTGGAATACTTTTGAAATTTTGCAGAAACCACATGGTAAGAACCGTTATAGTACTCCTGTGTATTCATAGTTACATATGCACCTGAACCATTCCATTTTACTCCAAAAAGATTATAAGCAGATGTAGATAAAGTACTAGTTCCCCATCCACTTTCTAGAGCAGCTTGAGCAATCATCAAAGAAGCATACAATCCTCTTTGTTCTGCAATAGTTTGAGCAGAAGAAGCTATACTACTCAAAAACGATGATACATTGCTTGAATATGTAGTAACCGCTTTTGCACTTACTATATTGCTTGTAACCAAGGATGTGGTATTTGAACTTGACGAAACTACGCTATTATTATCTATTGATTTAGTTGTAGTCTGCACTGAACTTTGATTTGCACTTGAATCAGAACTACTACTATCTAAACTTGAAGCAGTATCAACACTAGTTGTAGTTACTGAACTTGAACTTTCTGTTTCGGACACTGCACTATCTGTTGTAGATGAACTACTGGCAGAATTCATATTAGAATTAACTACAGTATCAGCTGCAACCTTTGTCTTACTAAGTGTAATACCTGCTGTACCCATTAAAACAGTTGTACCAATATATGTGGTAGCTTTTTTTACTGATTTTAAATTATTTACTATGTGAAATGTTTTTTGTTGTTCAATTCGTTCTTTTCTTTTTTTCATGCGAATCCCTCCACCGATACACCTAATAACAACTATAACTCTTTTCTTTTATTATAATGATTTTTTTATTACTTTTGTTAAAATTAAATCACTTGTAATGTTTCTGTAAAGTAAAAAAATATTTATAAGCATAAAAATAGAGCAATGATCTTGCTCCATTAAAATAGTATCTTATATCTCTTCAATTAATTTTTTAAGTTCATCAATTTTGTCTGTTTTTTCCCATGGTAAATCAATGTCTGTACGACCAAAATGTCCATAAGCAGCCGTTTTTTTATATATAGGTTGCTTTAAATTTAACATTTTAATTATTCCAGCTGGACGAAGATCAAAAGCTTTTCGTATAACACTGACAATTTTTTCATTACTATACTTACTAGTATCAAATGTATTAACAGAAATAGATACTGGCTGTGCAACACCAATTGCATAAGCTAATTGAACTTCAACTTCACTTGCTATATCAGCAGCAACTATGTTTTTTGCTATATAGCGCGCTGCATAACTAGCAGAGCGATCAACTTTTGTTGCATCCTTACCAGAAAAAGCACCACCACCATGATGAGCTGCTCCACCATACGTATCAACAATAATTTTCCGTCCTGTCAAACCAGCATCACCTTGCGGTCCACCAATAACAAAACGCCCTGTTGGATTTACAAAATATTTAGTATCCTCATCAAGATATTTTTCAGGAATTACCGTTTTTATAACTTTGCTTATTATATCACTACGTATTTGTTCTAATGATACTTCATCACTGTGTTGTGTTGATAAAACTACTGTATCAACTCTTTTAGCTATGTTATCTTGATCATATTCAACTGTTACTTGAGCTTTAGCATCTGGACCTAGATAAGAAATAGAACCATCTTTTCGTAACTCTGCAATTTTTCTCATTAGTTTATGACTTAAGGAAATTGGTAATGGCATTAATTCCGGTGTTTCATTAATAGCATACCCAAACATCATGCCTTGATCTCCCGCACCAATTTGATCTAAAACATCACCATTGCCTTTTTTTACTTCAAGAGAGTTATCAACTCCTTGAGCAATATCAGATGATTGCTCATCTAGAGCAACTAAAACTGCACAATTATCTCCATCAAATCCATACCTACCATGAGTATAACCAATTTCCTTAATTGTGTTACGAACAACTTTTTGAATATCAACATATGCACTTGTTGAAACTTCACCAACAACTACCACTAATCCTGTCGTAACAGTAGTTTCAACAGCAACTCGTGCGTCTGGATCTTGCGTTAACATAGCATCCAAAATTGCATCACTAATTTGATCAGCAATTTTATCTGGATGTCCTTCTGAAACTGACTCTGATGTAAATAAACGTCTTTCTGACATAATTATATATTCCCCCATATTTTTTATTTGGTTACAAGGCATCTTCACACTACTATGAATCCTTTCGGGAATGAGTTGTAACAATACTAGTTTAGCATAAAATACGATACTAGTCACAATTAAAAAGCTATTGTTTGCAATTTTTTTGGTTCTATAATATATGGTACTGATAGAAAAAATATTCTATCAATACCATTTTTTGTTTTATACTAAAAAAGATGAAGTCTCGTCACTTCACCTTCAAATAAAACTTGCCTTTTGACAAGTTAAGAAAGAATGTTTTCTCATGAATAATTTTACTAGAATTTCACTCGGAATTAAAGACCTTAGACTCGATTTTGATCCTAAATTTTATGATTCTCCTATTTATAACGGTATTTATCATCACCATAAAGTCCATATCATTCATTTAATCCAAACTTATACTTGTTATTGTCCAATTTGTAAGTCTAGGACGTTGCGCAACGGCTTTAAACTAGTCAAGGCTACCGCCTTACCTTCTGCTGGTATAGCCAATGTATTGTTTATTCGCA
>NZ_JAIULA010000011.1 GCF_024160875.1 Ligilactobacillus ubinensis
CTAAACCATTGACCAGCAATCTTCAAATTACGTAATTTCAGTTCATAATTTAACTTTTCTGGTCCAGGGAAAAAGCCTCCGACTTCAGTTCCTTGAAAACCCGCTACAACAATATCACTTAATAATTGTTGTAAGTTGTTATCCTTTCCAATTGAAGGAATATCATCGTTACGCCAACCGATTGGTGCGATTCCCCACTTTATATCTTTTTTTGTATCATAATCCATAATTTTTACCTCCATCTTTACCCACAAACCACAACTTGTTAAAAATTCACTTCATGAAGTTAAAACCAAACTCATAAGACACAAGCACACATTATCTATTTAGATATTGTGATTTTTTTAGCATTCAATAATTATTCAGCGCTTTGTAAACGCATTTTTTATTGAGCAAATGCTTGTGAATTAAATATTTTTTTGAATAAGGTAACAGCAAACTCAAAGCATTTGCTTACTCTTTTCACCATTAGATTACCACTAAATTAGCATTTGTCAACAAAGATACGAAAAATATTTTTTTAAAGTTCAATGTTTATAAAAGTATTGACATTCACAATACATAGTGAAATAATGTCTTGTGTAAGGTTGCTTACATTTGTGCTATATGTAACTTACTTTTAAAAAAGAAAAATTTACTCTTCTATAAGTAAATATAAAACTAATTCATTTTATAGCGAATTAGTCGCTAAGTACTATAAAAGTAATTTTTTCAAACCAGAGATATGAATTGATTTTTGAAAGGTGTGTTTTTTATGGAAAAAGTATATGCTGGTATTATTGGTTTAGGTAGAGCGGGGCAAATGCATTTAAAGAATTTACTAACTATTTCTGATATTGAAATTGTTCAAGTTGCTGACGTTTTCATTGAAAACGTTTCAGAAAAGCTAAATGCTTTAGGAATAACAAATCAAACTAAAGATTATCATGAACTGTTAAGTAATCCTAAAATTAATACCGTTTTCATTTTCACTTCAACTGATACTCACGAAGAAATTGTTACTGCCGCAGCTAAAGCGGGGAAAAATATTTTTTGTGAAAAGCCACTTAGCATGAACACTGATGAACAAGCTAGTATAAAGGTTCTTCAAGAAGTTAAAAAAGCCGGGGTTTCTTTACAAATTGGCTTCAATCGCCGTATGGATCCGCAGTTTAGAGCTGTTCATGAAAATATTCAAAATGGTAAAATCGGAACTCCTCAAATGGTCAAGATAACATCTCGCGATCCCGATGTCCTTCCACATGAACTAATTAAACGTATTGGTGGCTTATTATTTGACTTCACTATGCATGATTTTGATATTGCAAGATATATGATGCATAGTAATATATCCGAAGTTTACGCTAAAGGCGGAACATTAATTGATCCTACATTAAAAGATATTAACGATATCGACACACTTGCTCTTGTTCTACAATTTGAAAATGGAACATACGGTTTAATTGATAACAGTCGTCGTGCTGTCTATGGTTATGACCAACGTGTAGAAGTTTTTGGTTCTGAAGGTATGCTAAAAGCTGAAAATGTTAGTGGGAGTACAGTTGAACTTTATAATTCTAAAAGAACTGAACTTAGTAACCCATTACCTGTTTTCCAAGAAAGATATCGCCCAGCTTACATCGCTGAGATGAAAGCTTTTGTTAAATCATTATTACTCAACAAACCAGTTGTCGCTGAAGGATTAGACGTTATTATGGCTCAACGTGCTGCAAGTGCTGCACAAAAATCGCTCGAAACAGGTCTACCTCAAAAAGTAGATGCTTCGTATCCTTTGATTTAACAACTATATTAGCTTATTTTATGTATTAAAAAGGAGTCTTACATTGATAACAGCGCAAGAAGTTTTAAAACAAGAAACTGAAATTGTCTTACCGCACTTTGGACTAGCAGATTTAAACAGTTTTGTATCTATCCTAAAAGAAATAGATTCTACTAACTATGAAAAAGTCTGTGTTTTAATCAAATTAAATAAACGTCCTGTCTTTTTTCATGCAGGCAAGTTAACTACTAATGAAAACAATATTTGGATTAAGAAAAAAGAAAATGTTGTAGATATGTTTGATCACTCATCGTTATATGAGAAATTATTGTACACGGATAAACCAGAAAAGTTTTATCAAGAAACAGGTTTATCTCCTACACAATTTGCCATCGTTGGAGGTGGCATTCCAATAATCGTTAAAGATACCGGTATAATTGGTAGCTTAACTATCTCTGGATTATCTGACATTGAAGATCATGACTTCGGTTGTCGTGCATTATTAGCCTACAAAGAACTTTTACTGAAAAAACAATAAGTTTACAGCAATCTACCACTCTGATTCCTTATAATAAAACTAGTAAATTAACTACTCAGTCACGAATAATTAATTTACTAGTTTTATTTTATTCTTTGAATTTTCTTCTAAGAAAAGCTAATATTAGCTTGCTAATCACTATTTTATTGCGCTATGATTATATCATAATTAAATTTTTTGTAACCGCTATCTAAAAACGTTAAACATATATTAATAGCTAGGAGATTTTACTATGGATGTTGAAAATATTATACTTGACTGTGATCCTGGACATGATGATGCTATTGCCTTGATTTTAGCGGTATACTCCTCTAAAATCAATTTACTCGGTGTTACAACTTCTGCAGGCAATCAAAAACATAGTCAAACACTTCGCAATGCCATGTCTATTTTAACTTTAATGAATGAAAAAACAATTCCTGTTGCCTCTGGTAATCATACCCCTTTGCTTAGAGAGCTTATATCTGGCGTTAGTATGCATGGGCTTACAGGACTAGACGGTGCTGATTTGCCTATCCCAAACTTTGCAGTTCAGTCTCTAACTGCAATTGAACTGATTGCGAAACTAGTCTCAGAAAGCGAGAAAAAAGTTACCCTCGTTGTTACTGGTCCTTGCACTAATATCGCTTTATTCTTAACTGTATATCCTAACTTAAAAAATCATATTAAACAATTAGTAATTTTTGGTGGTGCAATGGGAACTGGCAATTGGTGTCCTACAACTGAATTTAATTTCCAAGCCGATCCAGAAGCAGCTAAAATTGTTATGTCTTCAGGTTTACCAATTGTTCTTGCTCCCTTAAATGTTGGTTTTGAAGCTCAACTACTCGACAAAGACAAAGCTAAAATACATAAAGTTAAAAACTCTGTTGGAAAAGCAGTAGCTGGTCTGATTGATTTTTATGGTTTATCATTTAATACACATTGGGACTTTAAAGGACTTCCTTTATACGATCCATGTACAATAGCCTGGCTCATTGATCCTAGTAAATTTGTATCACAAAAATGTAATGTAGAAGTTGAAACTCAGGGTATTTTTACAACAGGAGAATCTGTCATTGATTATCACCATATAACAAAAAGAAAACCCAACGCAAATGTCCTTTTTCATCTTGATCGAGAGTGGTTTGCTAATTTAATATTTGAGGCTGTTAATTCTTTCGACTGAATTTATTAAAACATTATTGTTCTTAATATGTTTTCTGCAACACCAAAACATCGCTGGCAAAGACACTTATATCCGTCTTTACCAGCGATGTTTGTTACTATTAATTAAAGTTCAAATCAAAATCATCTAAATGTAAGACATGATGCGTTATTAATGAACATGCTCCTAATAATGTTGCTTGATTCGAATGTTCTATCAAATTCAATTTGATTTCATAACTTCGTTTATTTTTTTTATTTAAAATATCGACTTCTTTAGTAATTTTTTGAAAGATTAGCGGTTCTTCTTCCATTAGTGGTGAGCATAAATACACCGTATCCGACGCACAAAACTTAGATATATTATAAATCGAACGCGCTATTTCACTAACAAAATCTGCTATAACTTTTTCTACTACATTATTCTTTTCATTCAAATACTTAATAAGTAGTTCTCTTGAAAAAGTCTCTATATTTAAGGATTTAGCTAAGAATTTAATCATTGCATCTTCTGACCATAATTGTTCAATATCTGCATAGGTACCACCGTTTTTGCTAACAAGCATCTGGCCTATTTCTCCCGCTTGACCATGAAAGCCACGAAATAAATTCCCATTAATTATTACACCAGAACCTATCCCTTTATGGATGCTTACGACAATCAAGTTTTCAATCGTATTCTTATTAAGAAAATCCCTTGCATATAAAGCTACTAAATTAGATTCATTTTCGATTAGGACTGGAACTTCATATTTTTCTGCAAACATTCTATGTAAATCTATATTTTCTAAATCTACAAATGGAGAATAAATAATCTGATTATCATCAATAACCCCATGCACTGAAAAGCAAATTCCCAATAATCCTCTATCTGTTTTAACGGTGGCTAGGAAATGCTTAATCTTATCATCAATGATTTTCAAAATTTCCGCTGTTTCATCACCGTAAATTGAGACCTTCCCCTGTGTAACAATTTCACCATTGAGCAAGTTGGCCATATAATGCAAGTTGTGAAAAGAAATATCAAAGCTGACCGTAAAGCCATAGTTAGCATTGATCCTAATCTTAGTTGGTTTTCTCCCGCCTAGATTGGAAGCTTCTCCTTCACCTAATTCTTCCACAAGATTTAATTGCTTTAAAGTATCATAAATACTTGAAATAGTTGACTTATTCAAACCCACTGAACGCGAAATCTCCGCTCTTGTAGTTACTTTATTATTAAATAGTTCTTGTAAAATAGACTTAGTACTATTGTTTTTTATCATTTCTAATTCATTCATATAATTATTCCTTTAAGTTATTCATCTACGCCATCCAGTTATCAAAGTTGCTTCTATTAATAAGTATACTACATTTATTACTTAAACCTATGTAAACAGAAAAAGTCTGCACAATATTTTTGCGCAGACTTTTCAAAACTAAAGTAGCTAAACTTTAAACTTAATTTTCCCTTCTATACTCAACCAAACTATGGGTTATTTCTTTAGTTGCTGGATATATTTTCTGATATATTTTGTGTAGTTTTTTGTATTTTGCTACATTGTCTTTATGCGGTAATAAAACATCCTTAAAATTCACAAAACTCTTTGCACATTCTTGCAAATCTTTAAACCAACCTAAACCAACTGCTGCTAACATTGCAGCTCCAAGGCCTGGTCCTTGTTCGTTTTCAAGAGTTACCACTTTAACATTAAAGATATCAGCTTGGATTTGTTGCCATAATTTATTTTTGGCTCCACCACCGATAGCAACAATCGTATCAAAATCATTATCTTTTTCGCGATACTTTTCAAGAATATCTTCAAAAGAAAAGATTATTCCTTCCAAAACAGCACGAACAAAATCTGAGCGCTTATGGATGCTGTCAATCCCTATAAAACTACCTCTAATATCGGCATCTGCGTATGGAGCACGCTCTCCAACAATATATGGAGCAAACATCAATCCATTAGCTCCAATTGGGGATTTTGTCGCACTATTAACCATTTCGTTAAAATCTTCATTTTTTGCAAATGTTTGTTTAAACCAACTCAATGAAAAACCAGCTGCTAAAGTTACCCCCATTGAATAGAATGCATTTGGTATTGCATGATCCTCATATTGCAAATCACCTTGATAATTTGTATTTTTATCAGCTTCATATTTCAAAATCACACCTGATGTTCCAATGCTTGAAAGAACCTTATTTGAACTAGTAATTCCTGCGCCTACTGCTCCACATGCATTGTCTGCACCGCCACCAAAAGTTAGTGTCTCCGTTGTTAGTCCTGAATAATCTGCATACCACTGGTTTATTCTACCTGAATTTTCAATTGACTTTATAAGTGGTGGACACAGTCTTGCTGGAATTTCAAAAGTATCTAGGATTTCTTGACTCCACTCTTGTTTTTTTACATCCAACATAACAGTTCCGGTAGCATCTGAATAATCAATTGCTAAATTACCCGTCATTTTAAACCGTAAATAATCTTTAGGCAATAGCATGGTTTGTGCTTTTGCAAAGACCTCAGGTTCATTTTCTTTAACCCATAACAATTTAGGCAGTGTGAACCCTTCTAATGGTTGATTATGCGTAATTTCAACAAAACGTTCTCCCATTCGATCCATAATTTCATAGCGTTGTTTACTTGACCGTGTGTCATTCCAAAGCATCGCTGGACGTAAAACTTGATTATCTTTATCCAATAAAACCAAGCCATGCATCTGACCCGAATAGCTAACTCCCTTTATTTGCTTAGGATTTAACTTATCACTCAGTATTAATCGAACAATCGCTACAGTAGTTGCATTTACCCAATCTTCTGGATTTTGTTCAGCATAACCCGGATGTGGTTGTTGTATTGGAAAATCCATTTTTTCTTGAGCTATAATCTTGCCACTTTGATTAACTGCAGAAACCTTTACCGCACTAGTTCCTAAGTCTATCCCGAGTACACAATTATCCATGACCGTCTCTCCTTAACTTTCATTAATGCTAAAATAGAAAAGTTATTAATGTTGCTATATCCCTTCATAAAGCTTTATTCAAGGTCAGTACCATTCCAGTCTTTTCTATTTTAATATCTGTTACTCTATTTCAAAGCTTGAACAATATAATGATTTATCGTGTCTTTTACTTGCTCTAGATGATCTGAGTGAGTAGCTGCACGTAACTGTTCTGCAGTTTTATCAATAGCATATGCTTCAAGCGACTTGAAATCTGCCTTTCCTGACTCAATATCTGCCCCGATTCCAGAATCATATGAACTGTAGCGTTCCTTAATAACATCATCAAGAACATGGTCTTCTTTCATCTTAACTGCTACACGTAAGCCCGCTGCAAATGTATCCATACCAACGATATGACCATAGAATAAATCTTCTGGTTCGAATGATGAACGACGAGGTTTTGAATCAAAATTCAAACCACCGCGAGGTCCAATAGCTCCTTCTTCAACAACCTCACACATAGCTGCTGTTGTTTGATACAAATCAGATGGAAATTCATCAATATCCCAACCAATCAACTTGTCTCCTTGATTTGCATCTAATGATCCTAACAAACCAGCTGAACGAGCCACTCTAATTTCATGTTGATACGTATGACCTGCTAAGTTAGCGTGATTTCCTTCTAAGTTAAGCTTGAAGTCTTTGTCTAAGTCATATTCTTTCATAAACGCTATTGTTGTCGCTGCATCAAAATCATATTGATGTGTTGTTGGTTCCTTTGGCTTTGGTTCTAGCAACATCTGAGCATCAAAGCCAATTTCATTAGCATAATCTTTAGCCATATGGAAGAACTTAGCTGCATGTTCTTGTTCGCGTTTCATATCTGTATTCCAAAGTGATTCATAACCTTCTCTACCACCCCAAAAGACATAATTTTCAGCGCCAACTCGCTTACCAATTTCAAGACTATGTTTTAATTGGGCTGCTGAATATGCAAATACATCTGCGTATGGTGATGTAGCTGCACCTGCAACAAAACGTGGATTGGTAAACATATTAGCTGTATTCCACAATACCTTCATTCCTGTTGTTTTTTGATATTCAACAATTTTATCAACAATCTTATCAAGATTTTTGTTTGTTTCTCTTAGAGTAGCTCCCTCAGGTGCTAAATCACGATCATGAAAACAGAGATAGTCAACACCTAATTTTTCATAAAATTCAAACGCAGCATCAACTTTAGCCAATGCTTGATCCATTGGGTCTTTATACTTATCGTATGGTCTAATAGCTGTTCCATCACCAAATGGATCTACTAATCGTTGGTCAAATGTATGCCAGTATGCTACTGAAAAACGTAGCCAATCGCGCATTTTTTTACCGCCAATAACTTCATCTGGATTATAATACTGAAAACCAAGCTGCGATTTGCTATCCTTATTCCCGATATATTGTATCTTGTCCACATTCCAATAATTACTCATGTTAAATTCCTCCTTTAAAGTTAGTTGGTTAATAAAACCAACTTGTCAACCAAAATTGTAAACTAAATTTTCAAAAAAAGCAAGCCCTTTCATTCGATTTAATAAATGCTTTTAATTTTCTTCACTGTATCCTTTCTTATGCGCTTGTGTACGCAAATATGCTTCAATTGATTCAAGTGACTTATTCCGTGTTTCAATTGTATGTTTAGCTACAAACCAAATAGCTACAAAACAAAGAATTCCGTAAACAATAAATAATCTTGCTATCCCTTGACCTTCAGGGTTAGAAACATTCGTTGGACTAAACACTGTTAGTAAATACGTAAATGATTCAGATACAGCAAAATTAGCTGCCCAGTTAATTACAGCACCAAAAGAGTTACCTAAATCACGAATGTTAAGTGGGAAAGCTTCACCAATCATAACCCACATAACCGGGCCCCATGTAGCAGAAAAGAAGGCGATATACAAAGTTAATGCAATAACACAAATCCATGAACCTAAATTACCATTACCAGCCTTTAATAAAATCATTGCAATCGACATGATAAAAAGAGAAGCTCCCATCCCAATAGCACCATAGATTAACATTTTTTTACGATCAATTTTATCCATAATTTTTACAGCAATTGCTGTTACGATAACATTGAAAATACAAAAATAATTAATACAATTTTGTAAAAAACAGAATCAATATTCATATAAAGTTCTTGACACAGTTAATGCAAGCGGATACAATCAAAGGGAATAAAGTTGTTTTTTTGTCTGGCCAGGCTTACGTAAGTTCGTTTAATAAATCAACTTACATTCAAAAATTAATAAAATTAGTCAACTTATAACGAACTATTTTATTTGAAAGAAAGGAAATCTCTTATGAAAATTAAAAATCCTGTTTTACCTGGATTTAATGCTGATCCAAGTTTTATTCGTGTTGGTGACACATACTATATTGCTAATTCTACTTTTGAATGGTTCCCTGGAGTTCGCCTACATGAATCAAAAGATTTAATACATTGGACACTACTGCCTTCTCCACTTTCAACAACTAAATTACTCAACATGGTAGGCAATCCTTCTTCAGGTGGTATTTGGGCACCTGATTTATCATATGCCGATGGAAAATTCTGGCTAATTTATACCGACGTTAAAGTTACTGAAGGTCCATTTAAAGATGCAACTAATTATTTAACAACCTCAACAGATATCCACGGTCCATGGACAGACCCTATTGTTGTGAATGGTGTTGGTTTCGATGCCTCCTTATTTCATGATGATGACGGACGTAAATACTTAGTCCAACAAACTTGGGATCACCGTGAATACCATCATGAATTTAATGGAATTACATTAACAGAATTTGATACAAGTGACATGCATTTGAAGCCGGAAACCGCACGCACTATTTATGATGGAACAGACGTTAAATTAGTTGAAGGTCCACATCTCTACAAAATTAATGGTCAATACTATTTATTCACTGCACAAGGTGGAACTGTTTGGACACATGAAGAAGTAGTTTCTCGATCAAAGAGCCTTGAAGCTCATTCATTTGAGACTGAACCTAATGGGCCATTTATCACTAACTTTGATACTCCTGATTTCTATATACAAAAACAAGGTCACGGTGCTTTAGCAAGTACTCCAAGTGGCGAATGGTATTATGCATCATTGATGAGCAGACCATTAAATCATCCAACTGAATCTTCACATGATCCTATGGGATGGTGCACATTAGGACGTGAGACATCTATTCAAAAAGTATACTGGGACGATCAAGGTTGGCCTCGAATTGTTGGTGGCCATGGCGGTCAAATTGAAGTCGAGGCACCAAAAGATGCAATTCAAACAACTTCATCATTGGATCATTCACGTCACGATGAATTTGATGAAAAATCTTTAAATATAGATTGGAACACATTACGTGTACCTTTCTCACATAAAATGGGTTCATTTGGAGATGGCAAATTAAAACTAATTGGTCAACGTTCACTTGCAAGCACATTTGATGTTTCAATGTTGGCACAAAGGTGGCAATCGTTTAATTTTGATGCAGAAACTAAAGTGCAATTTAATCCCTTTAATTATCAACAGATGGCTGGTTTAGTCAATTTCTATAATGAAAAACATTGGTCGTGGATTTATATTACACATGACGAAAACAAGGGAAAGGTTATTGAAATTG
This sequence comes from Ligilactobacillus ubinensis, assembly GCF_024160875.1. Lineage (GTDB taxonomy): Bacteria > Bacillota > Bacilli > Lactobacillales > Lactobacillaceae > Ligilactobacillus > Ligilactobacillus ubinensis. Next base: position 10,038 of record NZ_JAIULA010000011.1, read on the forward strand.
CTCAAAATGATAATAATAACTACACATCTTATCTGAAGGATAATTCTATTAAAATACCCGATACTGTCAATTACATTTGGTTCCGTACCAAAATTCGTAAATTAGAATACTCATATGAATATTCGTTTGATGGTATAACATGGTTCTCAACGCCAGTCATTCTAGATGCAGCTATTCTCTCTGATGACTATGTCTTACAAACTTATGGCGGTTTCTTTACAGGTGCTTTTGTTGGGGTAGCCGCTGTTGACTACTCAGGATATAAACAAACAGCCACTTTTGATTCGTTTGATTACAAAGAATTAAAATAAAAAATTACAATTGTTGCCTTAAATTAGGAGGATTCAAATTATGGTTCAACAAATTAAACTAAACTTTAGTGAGAAGTTAGGTTATGGTTTCGTAAACATGGCCGTAAACTTGATTTTCAATGTTGTAAGTACGTATCTGCTTTTCTTTTATACTAATGTATATGGGCTTCGACCGGCTGATTCCGCTTTAATGTTTTTAATTGTTAAAGTAGTCGACGCCATCGGAAATCCACTCTGGGGAACATTTGTAGACAAAAGAACAACTAAATTTGGTAAATATCGCGGTTATTTACTTTACTTAGCCCTACCTTATGCTTTCTTCTCCGTTATTGCTTTTATAACACCTAATGTTGGATATACGCTCAAATTAGTATATGCTTACACAACATACGTATTCTTGTCATTACTTAATGTAGGTCTTTGTATTAATGGGGCACTTCCTGCAGCTATGACACGTGATAATGATGAAATCACCGTACTAAACTCGTATAGTTTGTTTTGCTCAAACACAGGTGGAGTTCTTGTTTCATTCTGTGTACCTTTGTTAGTTACAAATATTTCAGGTTCGTACTCTGGTCCTCAATCACAAATTGGTTGGTCTTTAACAATGGGGATTTTTGCTATTTTAGGATTATTTGGCTTACTCTTTGGCTTTAAAACAGTCAAAGAGCATTATCACATGGATGAGGCAGATGCCGCACAAGTATCTGTTAAAGATTTTGCTACCCAAGCTAAAGCTAATAAACCTTATGTATTAATCTTTATTTACATGATACTTGCATTTACGTTTATGACAATGGTTAACTCTGGTGCTTCATATTATGTAACTTATAATATGGCAAATCCAAATATGCTAAAATACTTTAATGTTTTAGGTACCTTACCATCATTTCTAATCGTACCTGCAATCCCTTGGATGAAAAAGAAAATGGGGCGTAAAGGAATGATGCATACATTTAGTGTATTACTAATTGTAGGGCTTATGATTCTTGCATTTAGTAACGCACACAACATTGCTTTAGCTATGTTTGGCAAATTATTAGCATCATTAGGTATGATTGTCACAACTGGATACATGTGGGCATTTGTCCCTGAAATTACTAATTATGGCGAATGGAAAACAGGTAAAAGAGAAAATGCAATTATTAGCTCTACTTACCAATTTGCAGTAGCCATTGGTTTAGCTATTGGTGGTGTTATCCCTGGATATATCCTCCAAGCTGTTGGCTTTAATGCAAATCTTAGTGTTCAATCAGCTAATGCAATGAGTGGCATTCTTTGGATTATGTGTTACATCCCTGCATTGCTAATTCTACTTAGCATGGGTTTAATTCAAATGTATCCAATTACAGATAAGTTAATGAATCAGATGAATATAGAAATTGATGCGCAGAATGCAAAATGATTCAAACGATTAGCAACTTATGAAAGAAGTTAATATTTTATGAAAGCGATTAATTTTAAAAATCCTATCATTAAAGGTTTTCATCCAGACCCATCTATTTGTGCAGTTGGGAAAAATTTTTATCTTGTAAATTCAACATTCTCTTATTTTCCAGGTATTCCAATATTTCACAGCACTGACTTAGTACACTGGAAGCAAATAGGTAATGCTCTTACTCGTAAAAGTCAGGTAGATTTAAGTAATAATGAAGATTCTGAAGGAATCTATGCACCTACAATTAGATTTCACAACGGGTTATTCTATATAATATCTTCGAATGAAGCACATGGCGGTGTGTTTATTATCACCGCTACTAATCCTAAGGGGCCTTGGTCTGATCCTACATTCATTAAGGATGCAGATGGGATTGATCCAAGTCTATATTTTGAAAATAAAAAAATATTCTATGTAGGTACACATAACAATTCAAAAGGAACTAAGTTTTTTGGAGACAATGAAATCTACCTTGTTGAATTAAATACAACTACTCTTCAATTTAAAGGAAAAGTGATTCCCCTCTGGAATGGTGCACTAAGAAATGTTGTTTGGCCTGAAGGGCCTCATATTTATAAAAAGGGAGGATATTACTATTTATTAATAGCAGAAGGCGGTACGGAAAGTCACCATTCAATAACAATCGCAAGAAGTAAAGAATTAACAGGACCATATGAAAGTAATCCTGATAATCCAATATTGACACATCGAAATATGGGAAATAAATACAATGTCGCAAATGTTGGTCACGGTGATTTTGTCAAAGCATTTACAAATGATTGGTACTTTGTATGTCTAGGAAGCCGTAAATGCGAAAATGTTGTTAATACTGGTAGAGAAACATTTCTTGGCCATATTTCCTGGGAGAATAATTGGCCTGTACTAAATCCAGGAATGGGAATACTTGAGAAATATGGTAAAATTTTTCTACCTGAAAATAATATTTCAGAACCTCGAAAGACAATTAATTTTTCAAATCAAAAATTTGATAACAGACTACTATTCTTACGTAATCCCAAAGAAGAAAAATATAAATTTAATATTAATGGAAATCTAGTCATGAAAAGTTCAAATGTAAAATTATCCGACTTAGATTCTCCAACATTTATTGGACTTAGACAATGCTCAATGTTCGGAACCTTTGAAGCATCATTTGGTGAAATCCACTTGCTAGATTCTGAATTAGGTCTTACTATCTACCAAAATCACAAAAATAATCTTAATTTTTTTGTAAAAAAAGAAAAAATAGGATATTCTCTTAACCTTGCTAAATTTAGAGATGGCACAAATCAAATATTACTGACAAAGCCTTTAAATATAACCGTAAATAAATTAATTGTTAAGCAAAATGCTCAACAGACTACTTTTGGCTATGTATTGCGTAATTCTCAAGATTATCATTGGTTCAATATTAAAGTTGATACTAAATTTTTGAGTACAGAGATTGCTGGTGGATTTACTGGATGTGTACGAGGAATTTATATTTCAAGTACCTCAGTTAATACTTCTGACTACGTAGAGTTACTAGAATTTAATGTAAGTGAGGATCAGTAGTTATGAACAGTAACAAAGAAGTTAATAACAATTTAAAATTACCCCCAATTTTTCAGGATGGCATGATCCTACAAAAGGATACCCCCATTCACGTTTGGGGAAAGTATATCCCAAACACAAATATTCAAATAAGTATTGAAAATGATTCCGTAACTACTGTTACTGATACTGAGGGATCTTTCAAAGCTAATCTTTCGCAACATCCAGCAAATAATGGGATTGCTTTAATTTTTAAATCAAATAATATCATACTAAAATCAATAAATATAAAAATCGGCGAAGTGTGGTTGCTAGCTGGGCAATCAAATATGGATTTTAATTTACTATATGATAGTACCTATCAAAAAAATCCCAATCATGTTACTACTATTTTAACAACTGCTGGAGATATATCATTTTTCGAAGTTCCAAAAAAAATTAAATTAAATTCTAAAATTGATATGAAAAATCATCCGGGTGAATGGCATAAACTTAATAAAGATAATGCTAAATTTTTTTCAGCAATTGGCTATTATTTTGGTATAAAACTTTCAAATAAAATACCTAAATGTCCAATTGGATTAATTTGGATGACATATGGTGGAACAACCGCATCAGCCTGGATCTCAAAAGATGCATTAACAAGCGATTCAGTTTTAAATAAAACATATATTCAATCCTATGAGCATCTACTTACAACTAGACCAGTAGATGGATATGAAAACTTTCTAAAAACCGTAGCTAGGCAGAATAAAAACCCTGAAATAGAACCTTTTTGGTCTAAAGTACTAGCTGGAAAAATTGACCACGATACTTTACAAAAAGCATTTGACCAACACCATGAACTATTCGTAGATTATGTCTTAGGCCCTGAATCTGAAAATCGTCCACATGGACTATTTGATACAATGGTATCAACGATATATGGCTATCGAGTTAGAGCAATACTTTGGTATCAAGGTGAATCAGATGACCAACATGCTGAAGCTTACGATTATCTACTTTTAGCACTAATTAACAATTGGAGAACTCTTTGGGGTTATAAAATACCATTTTTGATTATGCAACTAGCACCTTTTGAACATTGGTTTGGAAGTTTTAAAGGAGAATTCTATCCAGAAATACGACAAAAGCAGGCAAATATCGCAGATACTGTTAGTGCTGTATACCTTACAAATATAATGGATGACGGTGCTAGATTCGATATTCACCCTAAAAATAAATCACTAGCTGCAGAAAGATTTTTCTTACTTGCTTCAGATAAAATCTATAACTATATTCAAAATGGTCAAACTTCAAAAATTATAAAACACACAGTTATTGAAAACAATATTTTGCTTATGTTTGATAACTGCACTCAATTGGAACTGAATCCGTTACTAACACGGAAAGTATTATTTGTTAAAGTGAATGGAACTACTACTATAATTGATAAAATATCATCGAAAATTAATATACTTACTATATCACTTCATTCAAACATTAAAGTATCTGATTCGATTTGTGTCTATTATCAACAACAGCCGTATAGTCATGCAAGTATATTTAACGAGAACAACATACCTATTCGCCCTTTCAAAATTTCATTGTAGAGGTAAAATTAATGATAAAATAAATAACACTAACTTTTGATGACGGCGCTTGGGAAGAAACTACCCCCTCACGTTCTTGATATTTTAGAAAAATATGCAGTCCCAGCAACTTTTATGATTTGGGGAGAACATGCTCTAAAATATCCCTCCATACTAAAACGTGAAGCTGAAAATTCAAAATTAGAATTTGGAAATCACACTTTAACTCATACACATTTACCTAGATTGCCATTAATTGATGCAATTAATAACATAAAGGAAAATGATTATGTTATTAAAAAAATAATAAATAAAACACCAAGATTTGTTAGACCACCTTTTGGTGAATTTACAACAGAAAATAAATTAAACGAACCTCGACCATTTATTATTTGGTCACTTGATACTAAAAGCTGGGATCATCATAGTAAATCTAAAGTACTAAAAAATATACAAAGAGCTAAGGACGGTGACATAATATTAATGCATGATTCTCAACAAGCTGATGTTGCTGCGCTAGAAGACGCAATTAATATTTTGCATAAAAATGACTTCAATATAGTTTCGCTTGATAATTTAATTAGCAGAAAAACTCTTAAAAATGCAGATATTATATATAGTAAAAATCATATCGTATTTAAATAAAAATTTGTATATAAATCTTAACGGACAAAAAAGTAAAGTAAGCAATAGTGTTTACTTCATTATACAATGTTGTAACTGATTTATATATTAAATTGACAAAACCCATCAAAAATATCGTTTTATATACTTATGTCATTAGTTTACAAATAGAAGCTAGCCTAAAAGAATCTACAATTCTACTGGCTAGCTTTTTTGATATAACTTATAGGAAAAAGTGTATTGCTTTCGCACAATTTATGAAATCGTTTCTAAAAGATATTCTAACCACAAGAGCTGTTATATCGTAATCTACACTATTTAAATATCTCCTTAGAGTACTCACTCATATAGCACCTTCTCTCTTACACTTAAAAGCTACCAATTTAATCATCTACAAAAGACCTATCTTCGATTGAATATCGAAAACAGGCCTTAAAAAGCTAAAACTTATTTAAATATCTAACTTTTTTGTTGTACTTCATAATCATAGAAAGAGCTTAGAATTTTTTCAGATTTATCATCTTTAAAATTATGCTATATTCCTACTTTTATTACACTAACTTTCTATGTTTTTTATTTTAGTCAATTATTTCGGATTTAATACCGTACATTTTAGCTAAATCAACTATCTGTTCTTTTGTTATTGCAAATGAAAATACAGTATGATGACCACCACCATTTTGAATCCACTTAGTTGATCCTTCTTTAAGTCCAACAAGCGGAGTCCATAATTGTTTAGCTACTGGTAAATGTGGTGTTTCTTTTTCTGGTTTATTGGCTTTAACTGGATACCCGATAAATTTCAATCCATCCCTAAAATCTGTCAATGTAACATCAAGTGCATCTCCAACAGAACCTGTAAATACTAATCGAGCTGGATCTTCTTTATCCCCAATATCAAGAGGATGCACTTCAACACGCGGCTTATCAGAAGCAATTGTTGGGTCTACTTCTAACATATGTGAACCTAAAATAGCTTCATGCCCTTTACGTAAATCAAGGGTATAGTCTTCCATAAATGCTGTTTTCTCATTATGTGCCATTACCTTCAAAACACGATCCAATGCGGCGGTCTTCCAATCACCTTCACCACCAAAACCATAACCTTCACGCATCAAAAGTTGAACTGCTAACCCAGGAAGTTGTTCCATTCCCCATAAATCTTCAAAATTAGTTGTAAATGCTGTATAATTCCCCTTATCCAAAAAGCGTTTAATTGCTATATATTGTTTTAATTGTTCACGAACTGAATGTTCATACTTATCAGCTGCATTGTCACCAACTACTAATTCATAGCGTTCCTTTAAATCTGCGTACTCTTTATCAACATCTTCTTTTGAAACATGCTTGATTTCATCTACCAAATCACCAATTCCATAATAATCAACTGTCCAGCCTAATGAAATCTGCGCCTCAATCTTATCACCTTCAGTTACAGCAACGTTACGCATATTGTCTCCAAAACGGGCTACTTTAACCTTAAAGGATTCAACATATGCCACCGCTACATCTTCCCAACGTGCAATCTCAGCTTGAACATCTGCATCATTCCAATAACCATAAATTACTTTGTTGTTTTTCTTCAAACGTGCATTAATATACCCATATTCACGATCACCGTGTGCACTTTGATTAAGATTCATATAATCAAAATCAATTGTTTCATATGGTATATGATTCAAGAATTGAGTTGCTAAATGCAACAATGGTTTTTGCAATAACTTAGTTCCCCGAATCCAATTCTTAGCCGGAGAAAATGTATGCATCCAAGTAATAACACCAGCTACATTATCCTGATAGTTTGCTTCTTTCATAAAACTGGTAATATCGTCGGCTGTTTTCATAACCCCTTTTAATATTACTTTGTATGGTAATCTACCACTGTCATTTAGTCCCGCAACAATTTTCTTAGCATCATTTTCTACATTGCGTAGCTGTTCTTCACCATATAAAAATTGACTACCTGTGACAAACCAAAATTCATAATCTTGTACTTTTAACATCTTAACTTCACTCCTTAATAAATTTTATCTGTTTATTTTCTAATCGCATGATTTTTTGATTCAGCATTATCCTGACCATAATAGGCTTTTGCTCCATGTTTGCGATAATAATGCTTGTCTAATAAATATTGTGGTACATTGATATTAGCGTGTGTCAACGTTAATGCATGATAATTTATTTGCGCAGCCACTTCGAGAACTTTTGCATTGTATACCGCTTTAGCTGGTGTAGCTCCCCAAGCAAAAGGACCGTGTTGTGAAACAAGAACTGCGGGAACGGCTTGTGGATCAATATTACGTTCTTTAAAAGTTCTAATAATTACTTTGCCAGTATTTCCTTCATAATCTGTTTCAATCTCTTCTTTTGTTAAAGGATCAGAAACCGGTATCTCTCCATAAAATGTGTCCGCATGTGTTGTACTTAAAGGACTGATATCCATGTTTGCCGCTGCAAATGAAACAGCCCATGGAGAATGCGTATGCACAATCCCACCTATTTCTGGAAACGCATTGTATAAAACAGTGTGTGTAGGCGTATCACTTGATGGATTCAATTGTCCTTCAACGACTTCTCCTTTTAAATTCACGACAACCATATCTTCAGGTGTTAATTTTTCATAATCAACACCTGACGGTTTTATAACAAATAGACCTTTTTTTCGATCAATTCCTGAAACATTCCCCCATGTAAAAGTTACTAAATCAAGTTTAGGGAGTTGCATATTAGCTTCGTAAACTTCTTTTTTTAATTCTTCTAACAATTTTTACTCCTCCTAATCTGGAATTACAGCTGCTGTTTCTTCAACCTTTAAGCCATTTTGATATCGCTCTATAAATTTACGGTATCCTGCTACTCCTACTGGCTCTGGACTTAGTGTCATACTCTCAGGATTAGAGAAAACTTGTGTATCCAAGAAATCGGCTAATGTTTGTTCTTTTTTCTTTAACAAGTAAATAGCAAGAACTGCCATCCCCCAAGGGCCACCTACACTTGCATTATTCATAATGGTTATTGGGATATTTAATGCATTGGCTAACACTTGTTGTCCAACAACAGGCGTTTTAAATAATCCGCCTTGCGCAATCATGACATCAGTGTGAATTTTTTCTTCTTTAACTAAAATATCCATTCCAATTTTTAAAGGCGCAAAGGCTGAATAAAGTTGTGCTGTCATAAAGTTTGCTAACGTAAACTTGCTGTTTGGAGTTCTAACAAATAAAGGACGTCCGGCTTGAATTTCAGTAATATTTTCACCTGATAAATAACTGTAGTTAATCAGTCCACCTGCATCGGAATCTGACTTAGTAGTATCTAAAAACAACGTTTCATATAGCTCATTTGATCCAATGTTGTTTCCTAATCGTGCTGCAAATTCCTTAAATAACTTAGCCCAAGCATTTATATCTGAAGAACAGTTATTTGTATGCACCATTGCTACTGTCTGACCATCAGGTGTTGTTACAACATCAATATCTTTATGCACTTTTTCCAGTGGTTTATCCAAAACAACCATTGCAAAAGCAGATGTTCCGACTGAGATATTACCCGTTTTTTCACGCACACTATTAGTGCTAATCATCCCAGTTCCCGCATCACCTTCTGGGGGCGCTAACAAACTTCCTGCTTGTAAATTACCACTCGTATCTAAGTTTCTTGCCCCTTTTTCGGTCAATTTACCAGCGACTTCACCCGCGCTATAAATTTTTGGCAAAATATCCGTTAGTTCCCAAGTATAATTTTTAACTTCTTTTAACTGCATAAATTTATTGATTAGATCTGTACGAAATTTCTTTCCATTTACAGGAAACATTCCAGATGCATCACCAATTCCCAACACCTTTTCACCTGTAAGCTGCCAGTGAACATACCCTGCAAGCGTGGTTAGATAAGTTATTTTTGAAACATGTTCCTCTTTATTTAGAATAGCCTGATACAAATGCGCAATACTCCATCTTTGTGGAACGTTAAATTCAAATAATGCCGTTAACTCTTCAGCCGCTTGCTTGGTTATATTATTACGCCAAGTACGAAATGGTGTTAAAAGCTTATCATCTTTGTCAAATGCCAAATAGCCATGCATCATTGCACTAACACCAATCGAACTAACTTTTTTTACCGTAACATGATAACGACTTTTAATATCTGCTGCTAGTTGAGAATAACTACTTTGAATTCCATCCCATACTTCATCTAAAGAATAAGTCCAGATACCGTTTTCAAATTTATTTTCCCAAACACAGCTTCCCGCAGCAATAACACTAAAATCTTCCGCAACTAAAACAATTTTAATTTGCGTTGATCCTAACTCAATACCTAATGCTGTTTTTCCTTCTTCTATAACTTTAGCTGTCTGACTTACATTCATATGTGTTGCTCCTTTACATGTAAGTTTTTCTTTGTTCCAGATGTTTCAATTTCCTCAAGGGTATGCCCTTTTGTTTCTGGGACACATATCCGTACAAAAGCTACCCCAAACAAACAAATAACTCCAAAGATTGAAAATACAGCTTCCTGTGACATTGATGCTGTCATAATTGGAAAAAGTAGACCTACTAAGAAAGACCCAATCCAATTAAAAGATGATGCTAACCCAGAAGCCCGTCCTCTAATTGCTAAGGGGAATATTTCTCCTACCAAAACCCATGTTAGAGGAGCCCATGTAAATGAATAGAAAGCTACATAAATACATAGAAAGACTACAATCATCATTGAATTTGTTTTAGGTGCCAAAGTATTAATAATCGCTGGTAGTATAAATGATAGTCCCATTATCATTCCGCCAAGTGTTAGAAGTGTTCTCCGATTGAATTTATCTGCAATCACTAAAAAGACTAAAGATCCAACAACCAAAATAATGCCTTGAATAATCGGCCACATTAATGATGAACTCGCTGCATGACCTGTAGCCTTTTCAACAATTAATGGAATGTAATAGAAAATTGCATTAGCTCCTTGGAACTGTTGAAAAGCAGCAACACCCACTCCAGCAATTACAAGATAGCGATATTTACCACTAAATAAGTCACCCCATGAAGATGTTTGATATGCCTTTTTCTCAACCGTTGCAGTTTTATTAATATCAGTTAATTCAGCATCAATTTGCTCTGCTGGTCTAATATAAGATAAAACTTTACGTGCCTCATCTAATTTATTATTTTTAACTAAAAATCGTGGTGACTCAGGAAGTTTTAGTACTCCCGCATATAAGATAACCGCTGGTACAGCGGCAAGCCCTAACATCAAACGCCAAGCTAGATTATCGGATAAGTCCTTTAATAAGAAATCAATTATATATGAAATCAACATTCCTGAAACAATCATTGTTTGATTTATTCCTGATAACCGTCCACGTAATTTTGCTGGTGCCATCTCTGACATATAAGCAGGGACAAGAGCAGAAGCTGCACCAACAGCTAATCCAAGAATAATACGTACAGAAATCAAATATATATATCCATTACCAGGTGAAATTGCCGATAACAATGAACCTAAAACAAAAATTAGTGATGACGCTAAAATCATTTTTCTCCGACCAAATTTATCAGAAAGTTGTCCAGCTAGTGCACCACCAAAAATAGCACCAAACATAACCGATGATGTAATCCATCCGACAATAGTAGCACTATCTTGTAAATGCCATACATTTTCTAAAAACGGAAGTGCTCCTGTCATTACACCAATATCATATCCAAATAATATTCCACCAAATGATCCGAAGAAATAAATAAATCCACTTGATATCTTTTTTTCTTGCGACATTAAGTTTCCTCCTCGATTAAAAATCGTTTAATAAAAGCGCTTTCTTTGAACGATTTCATATTAATACTTTCATTCGTACAATTCAACACCTTCAAAAATTCATTCGAATTAATTTTAAGATGATATCAAAAAAATATCCTTACATTTAAGGATACTCTGTTCCAAAAAAAAATAATTTGTTTTTTTTAACTTGCTTTTTATTTGATTAGTCCGATAATATCAGCATTAAAATCGTTGAATATTGTACTATTACGATTTAAAATGTGGTATTCTATATTTGTAATTTTTTATCATACAAATATATATTTATAAATATTAATTCTAATCAATTATTGAGGATAATCATGGAAAATAACTATTTACGAGTTAAAGAAACTTTAAAAAACAAGATTCTTTTTGGCTCATATCATATCAACGAAAAACTACCTACAGAAAACGAATTAATGCAATACTTTAGTGTTTCACGCTATACAATTCGAAAAACACTTGCTAATCTAGAAAGCGAACATCTAATTTATCGAATTCAAGGTGCTGGCATTTTCGTAGAAGATTGGAACAAAAAATGGAATGCACATGTTGATAGTAAAACTATCGGGATTATTTGCACACATATTGCAAGCTATATTTTTCCACAAATCATTTCACAAATAGATACTATTCTCAGTAAGGAGGGCTACTCTATTTTAATCAGTAGTACTCATAACAATACTGTTAGCGAACGTAACTGTCTTATTAATATGCTTGACTCTCATGTTGCTGGTTTAATAATAGAACCTAGCCAAAGTGCCTTACCCAATCCTAATTTAGATATTTATCGTACAATTAAACAAAATAATATACCTGCATTATTTCTAAATGCTGAATATCCTGAACTCACTTTTCCATCTATTACCAATGCAGATTCCGAAGCAGAAAAAGAGGTTGTCCAATATCTACTCGACTTAGGCCATGAAAAAATCCTAGGTATTTTCCAAACCAGTGATTTGCAAGGGGTTTACCGCATGCAAGGATTCATCGCTGCCTACCAAGAATATCGAGCAGATTCTTCTAAAAGTAATATTATTATGTATCGTTCAAGTGATGATATTAAAACAATTATTGAAAAAATGGAGTTATATCTTAAATCTACAAATAGACCAACTGCTATTGTCTGTTATCATGATAAAATTGCTATTAAAATCATGGACTATTTAAAAAATACTGGATATTCTATCCCTGGTGACATCTCTATTGTTGGTTTTGACAATTATGAATTATCAAAATATTTAACACCTACATTAACCACCTTAAATTACGATACTATTTCAATTGGCAAGGAAGCTGGGCACGGAATCTTACAACTTATTAATACAAAAAAATTCGATTCCATTATCCATAAACCCCAATTAATAAAAGGATCATCGACTGCAAGAATCTAATACTTAATAAAAACCACTTAATTATCAGTGATATTCCGCGACAATTAAGTGGTTTTTTCAGTTTCTTTGTTCTATTATTTTAATCTGTCGATGAATAGAATAGTTCTAAATCCGAATTTCCTTCTGCGGATGTTGTTAATCCTTTTTCAAAAACAGTGTACGCCGTTTCCATATTAAAAGTTTTACCATTATCATATGAAGTAGCAAAGGCTAAGCGATTTTTAGAAAAATCTGTCTCATCTTCAATGTTTAATCCTGTCTGCCAATTTTTTTCAATTTTCTTATTAGCAGGTGCCAACAAAACACTCAAATACATTAACTTAGACTGCTCACCATTCCCATCATAAGCATTATAGTGATAATTACCATGTACATTTATTACTAAGCTATCGTCAGGATGTAAAATAACCTTATCAAAATAATATATTTGTTGTTTCTCCGGACCATTATACGTTAGTGTGCCTTTTTCAACATCCAAATAATATGAATTATCCGAACTATCATAATTACCAGAATAGTTAGTATATCTAGAATAGTCATTAATAATTATAGATCCTTGACCTGTACTACTACTCTGATTGTTTACTTGATGATTTACCCTAGAACTAGAATTAGAATTTGCTATCGATGACTCTATAGAACTAGAACTCTGTTTTACATTGTTATTTAGCGCTGTCTTATCAGTATCAGTCTGATTAATATTATAAACAGTAACACAAATTAACAATATACAAAGAATCAAACCTACTTTAAGTATAAAATTACGCCGGCGAATTGCTTTAACACGAAAAAAATCTTCTTGCCAGGCCGGATCATTGCGCCGATCTTTAAAAAATTGATATGTATGTTGTGCCCGTGTTTTCTGACTGGAATATTTCTTTATTTTCATACAACCATACCCCCCAAAGTATAAATTATATTGTTTTATTTCATTATGCCTTTTAGCTACGAACTATTCATAAATCCTTAAAAACCAGCAACTTTTAAATATTTTCAAAAGTTTACCAATTAAAATTATAATTGATTATTAAATAAAAATGCAAATCATTAAAACCTTGCCAAAATTAAGGATAAACATTTTAAAGAAATAATTTTTTTAATTCTTGAATGATTAGATTGATTTCCACAAAAATATCGAATTAAAGCAATATTAAACGGTAAGTCCCCGATAATTATCGGAAGCTCACCGTTCAGAAAGTAGCTTAACTATATTTATCTAACTGTAAAGATCCACATCATAAGTTTGGAAAATAATCAGATTCTTTTATTATACTGCTATTAATTTCTACCAATTATTTGCATACTATTACTAACACCTAATCGTGAAGCACCAGCATTAATCATAGCAGTTGCATCACTAATTGTATGAATTCCACCAGATGCCTTAACTGCTAGTTGATTTCCAACAGTTTTCACTATTAACTTAACATCATAAATAGACGCACCACTGTCAGAAAAACCTGTTGATGTTTTTATAAAGTCTGCACCTGTGCTAACTACTAGTTTACTAACTTTAACCTTTTCATCATCATTAAGAAGAGATGTTTCAACAATTACTTTTAAAATCCTATTCCTTTCATGTGCAAATACTACTAATTTAATAATTTCGTTTTTAACCATGTAATAATTGCCTGACTTGAATTCACCAATATTCATAACAACATCAAGTTCATCAGCACCATCATTTATAGCTTGTTTTGTTTCTTGAAATTTAATATTAGTTGCATTAGCACCTAGGGGAAAGCCTATTACTGTTGCAGTATGCACATTTGTACCAATTAAAGCTTTATGCACTCGTGACACCCAGTATGGATTAACCATAACTGAAGCAAAATGATTCTCTTTTGCTTCACGAATTACTCTATCAATCTGTGTTGCTGTTGCTTCAGGCTTTAGTAAAGTGTGATCAATATACTTATTTAACTTCAAAAACTAACACCTCTTTCCTCTTGTTCCTTGATTACATATCTATCTAGTTTGCAGAAATACCCGCTATTTTTTCAATTGAGCGAATTAATTGCAAATAATTAATTTGCGAATAGTCACTCACATCAATACGCAATAATTTCCCTAAACTAAAATTCGAATATTTTCGTTCTTTCATTCGTTTTTTAAACACTTCCATAGTTGGCATTCCATCAAGCTCTACATCTGACGTAATCACATCATCTCGATGATAATGATTCATCAAATGACCTAAATGACGCTGCTCTTCTTGATCTCTATTACGTTGGCGTTGATACAAGATCTCAACAGGAGCTTCTAACCTTATTGTAATTACCTGGTAATTATTTTTATTAGCAATTTTTTCAAGATATGGTTTTTGTTTATAACTAAAAGGATAATCACCTAATATCTGTTTACCATAACCCATCATAAGGTCAATTGCTTGATAAAAACGTTGGCGTGCCTCTTCATCAAGGATACTTTTCTGACTTAAATTATCAAAACCTATTTCATCATAAATATGTTCTTTGAACATATCTAAAGGCGTGTACATCAAACTTGGAAATGCTTGTCTTATAATTTGTCCAGTATAGCTTTTCCCTGTACCAGGAGCTCCAGCTAATAAAATTAAAGTTTTTTTGGGTTCCATACTATCACCTATATCCCAACAACTAGTTGCTACGTAAAAAATTGAAAGAACAATTCAATGATCTTTCAATCCTACTATTAGTCACATTTACTATTTGTTCAAAAATAATCCTATCTTATGTTTAACCACTTCATATACTTCTTTATTACATGGCATTATATTATTTCTCAAAGAGTTATTAACTTCTGTTTCATTAAAATATTTTTTGGCTGTCCGAGTCCAAGCTACTAATAGCTCAGTTCCCACATTAAACTTCCGAATACCATTTTCAGTTAAACGATGATAATCATCTTCATTAACACCTGTACCTCCATGAATTACCAAAGGCGTAGATATTTTAGAATGCAGTTCTTCAATTAACTCCCAATTAAGTTTTGTTTTAGACTCAAACTGACCATGATGAGTGCCAACACCAACCGCAAGAGCATCAACAGGTACATTGTTTAAAAATTCTAACGCTTGCTTAGGATCAGTGTACACTCCTTCAGCGACAGTTATTCCTTCTTCAGTACCACCAATTGTTCCAATTTCACATTCAACTGAAACATTATTTTTATGCGCGTAGTCAGTAACACGCAATGACCGTTCCATATTTTCTCTAAACGGCAGCGCTGACCCATCAAACATAACTGAACTATATCCCACATCAATAGCTTCCTTAATATTGTCAAAAGATTTTGCATGATCTAGATGTAAATCAACATCTACAAGTAAATCTTCAGCCATCATCTTACATATAGCCACAAAATTTTTCATCCCAACATACTTAGCAGTAGATTCACTGGTTTGAATTATAATTGGCGCACCAGCATCTCTAGCTGCTCTTATCATATCAGGTACCATTTCAAGGTTATGAGCATTGAAAGCCCCCACTGTATAATCTAGCTTTTCTGCCTCATCCAACATACTTTTAAGATTCTTATACATAATAAATCTCCTCCTATTTATACCTGTTTTTAAAACATGTTTTTTCGTAAAACTCGCTTTGACATATCCAACAAATTATCAGTTTTTCTTATCCATTTCTGAATTTCTGTATCATCTTTAGTTAGAGCAGCAGCTTTACGCTTTTCCTCATATAAGTTTAGTAATGCGTTGTATGCTTTACCAAATTGTTCTTTAATCTTAATACTGGTTTCATAGGCTACAATTGCTTCATCTGTTTTATTAAGTTTTATATATACTGCACCAAGTTCTTCATATACTTTTATCTTTTCATCTTCATCATCAGTCATATCAAGCTTCTTTTGCAATTCTGATAGTTTAACTGTAAGAACATCAATTGTTTCTGGAGTTAATTTTTTGTTGTCAATACTTTCAACTTTTTTCTTTTTATTAAAACCAAACATGACATCTTCCTCCTAGCACTTCTATGAAAACAATAATTCTTGTAGATCTAAATTGCTTTTAAAATAGGTGCAAACACAAAAGCATACATCAATGCCGCAACGATTGTATCAGAATCAGTTGCACTTGCATTTACAAAACCAAGACTTTGCAAAGCAACAACCAATAATGCTGGTAGCAACGTAATAAACAATCCATGAAGTATACCGCCAATAATAGCTCCTCGACGTCCGCCTACAACATTACCAAAAATTCCAGCCGTACCACCTGCAAAAAAATTCGTTAACATACCTGGTAAAATAACTGCCAAACCTATTGCTGGCATTAAAAACATGCCGATAACTGTACCAATTGTAGTTGTAACAAATCCAAGAATAACCGCATTGGGTGAATAAGGAAATAGAACTGGGCAATCTAATGCAGGCTTTGCATTAGGTACGATCTTCATAGCAATCCCACGAAATGCAGGAACAATTTCACCCAACAAGAGACGAACACCAGCTAGTAATACATAAACACCCACAACAAATTGAATTGCTTGTAAAAACGCTTCAACCATGTAATTTGTAGTTCCAACACCCGCCCATTTAGGACCAGCAAATGCTCCAGTAACTAAATATAACGGAACCATGACAACTGCAACTGATAAATAGGTATCTTGCATAAATTCAAGTGCTTTAGGTAATTTAATATCTTCAACAGAATGTTTATTTTCACCACGCTCACCAAAAATCCAAGCAGCACCTGCTTCAAATAAATAACCTATTGTACAAAAATGTCCCAAAGCTATTGCATCATTTCCTGTAATTTTACGAACAAATGGCTGCGCTAATGCAGGCATTGCAACAGCAAATATACCACCGACAATACTTCCTAAAACAACGGTTACCATTGTATTAAAACCACATATTTTTCCTCCAATAACCGTCATTGTTGACATCCATAATAATGCTTGACCTGTTAAAAAAATATATTTCCAAGGAGAAAAGCGTGCAATAATAATATTAACGATAAAAATACCTAGAAAAGTAAAAGCTATCTCATTACCTAAACCTAATGTATTCATAGCTTGACCATTAATTGCTTCAATACTAGGAACAACTCCATTTAAATGAAATGCATGCTGGAAAATTTTACCAAAATAAGTCAAACTAGCAACGATAACAGCTGATCCTGCACTCAAGACTTCAAAGCCTAATAGCGTTTTAAAAGTTCCTGTAAGCACTGTACCAAATGATTTTTTTTGTAAAACCAAGCCTAACAATGCAATAAGTGCAATAATAACAGCCGATTGAGTCAAAATATTGTGGATAATAAAATTAATAACAACCATGTCGTCTTACCTCCAGACCAAATTATTGATTTTTATTCTGACAATTTTCTAATAACTGGGACAAGTTTTTCCTTAATTTCTTCTTTACTAACAATATTGTGTAAGAACACAAACTGTATCCCTGGATCCATTTCAAATTTTTCAAATTGCATTTTAAAGTTCTCCGCTGAAACAATGATATCTGTTTTTAAACCCGGTGCTGATGATATAGATTCATGCTCCATATTTGCTTCAAGTTTTTCATCATTTAATACATCTTCTGCTACCATCTGGCATGCTAAAGAGCTACCTAATCCATTACCACAAATAAAATAAATCTTCAATTTCTTGTTCATTTTAAAGTCATCTCCTTAAATTAACTAGGATCAAATAATACTTTACGAAATTCATTAATATCAGAAATACCGATTAATTTTTCAACTTTGTCTTGATTATTAATCAACTGAACAATAGTTTTCATCACATTCAAATGTGAATAATTATCAACTGCAGCTAAGCAAAATATTATTTTAACAGGATCATTTTCAGAATTACCAAAATTAATTGGATGTGCTAATGTCATTATTGATACGCCAAGTTTTTTTGCACCATCTTCTGGCCTTGCATGCGCTAATGCAATTGATGGTCCTATAACTATATACGGGCCGTAATCTTCAACTGAGTCTATCATAGCCTTTATATATTCAGGTTTAATGTATCCTTCATCTAGCAAAGGTTGCGATGATTTCGTAATCGCATCTTTCCATCCATTAGCAGTTACCTTTAGCTGAATTTGATTGTTATTAATGATATCTTTTAACATCGGTTGAACCTCTCTCTCATTTATTTTTAACTTATTTTTTTCAAACACTCGCTGCAATTCAAAAATCAAATTATTATCAATATTGATATTGCTACTCTTAAGTGCAATTAATATGCTATTAAATAATCGTGTGGGCTCTAGATGTCTTTTTTCATGCTTTGCTAAATTAGAGTGCTTTTTCAAAAACTTAGTTGTTATTTGTATATCTTTAGTAGACAATATTGGACTTACTTTTAAACTTGGAAATCCCTCAACATCAACATCAACTGTTTTAAAAACCAATCCTATAGGTATCTTATTCAAAACATCTAATTCAGATATACTTAAAATCGCTAAAACATCAACGTTAAAATTTTCCTCAAGACTTGCTGCCAATAAACGTCCTGTTGCTAATCCGTAGTTACATATAACTGCAATTCTGTATTTGTAAACTTGTTCTTGACGAATCTCTACCTGAGCAGTTGAAAAATAGATAGCAAGATATCCAATTTCATCATCAGAAAGAATCATTTTATATTTCTGATTCTTTTTATCAAAAAAATGTTTAACTGCATCAAAGATTTGAGGATAGCTTTGCATAATTGTTTTTTTTAATGGATTATATGCATTTATATTCCTATTTTGTCGTCTAATTAATGCTGAAATATGCTTATATACTCGTTCAAATAGACTTTCACTCTTTGAAAATGGAAATTCCAATTTTTCTTCCATCCATTCGATTAACGCTAAACATATAATTTGAGATTTTGCCCAATTCTCCAGTTCAGAAGTCTCACTAGAATCAAAACTGCTTATTACAAAGGCAAGGTAACTCATCTCTGATTTACTAACAAGTTTCAAATTAAAATGTTCTATCACTAGATTCACGAATTTTAATTGATGTGTATTAAGTTCGCTTACATCGGTATCTCTATCAACGCTATGACCATTCTGTATACGAGAAACCCAAACCATTGTTAAAACAATTGCTTGTTGCTGATAATTATCATTTTCTCCTAGATGGGAATCGTAGAAAACATCTTGTAAAATCTTTTTTAAATAGATAATATCGTTTATATCAAAAATTTTTCTTGCTTCTTTTACTAAAATTACCGGCCATTTAAATCCATCAAGAACTAGATCTAAAATATTTGGCTGTCGAGTAAACATATCAGTAAACATCATTCGAATTGCACGTTCACTACCTCGTACATTCACACCATTTGTGTGACTAGTCACAATTTGTAATCCATATGACTGCACTAATTTTCTCAAATCACGCATATCATTATCCATCGTACTTTTACTAATCTGCATTTTTTCTTGTAAGTCAATTAAAAATACCGGCTTTTTAGCAACCATAAATTCCATCAATAGAAATACAATTCTTTGTTTGGGGGGCAAATATAAATCATCTTGTTCATTTTCATCTACAATATGAATAATATTTTTTATTTTTTTTGATGGGAATGGGTTATAAATTATACCTTTACTAATAAATATCTGATCAAATTTTTTGCTGGCCAGCAATTCATTAAGTTGCCTAATATCATTACGAATAGTTTTGGTAGTTACTCCTAGTTGATTCGCTAAATCTTTCAGTTTCAATTCATTCCACTCACTTGTCAATTCCAATACCCGAATTAACTTATCGCGCATTTTTATCACCCCCACGTCTATATATTATGCGAACGCTTACTTTTTTGAAAGTGTTGATTCTTTCACACGCTTTGGGAAATTACATGCTACTTTTCTCTCACTTTATAAAATATATATTATCTGTCACTACTCAGGTTTTTATATTTCATAAAAAAAATACAGATTCAAAGTAATTTTATACATCGCATAATACATGCTTTGTATATTACCTTGAACCTGTTTTTTAATTATATAGTGTATTTTAATCTATATCTTTTCCAATTAACTATATATTTTTTCTTCGTCTACTTTTAATAGCAATCCATATAAGGCACCATAAAGATTTGCTTCATTTTCAAATTTTGCCTTTACAATCTCTGGCTTTTTCAAAGTTTTATCAACTAAACTATTATTACTTAAATATAATTCGTACTGCCTATTAATTTCTCTTGTCACAATAGGTTGTGCACTTATTCCACCACCTAGTACATAACGTCGTAAATCAACAACCGTTTGAACATTTAATATAAGCAATGCCACTTTTCTACAATATTCTTCAAAAATACCCTTTGCTACTACATTTCCATTTTTTATTAATTCAAAGGCTTTTCTTCCATCCTTTTTATTTGCTAAACTTAGCGCAGTTGCTATATCTTCAATCATTCCTACTGCCGAACAATTCATTCCGACCATACCTTTAAATCCAGTTGCAGTAATATCATTTAACATAAAGCTTAGCTCACCTGCTTGAAAATTAGTTCCTTGCAATAATCTATTATTAACGACAATTCCACCGCCAACACCAGTTCCTAATACAATTGCAGCTCCGTTATCAATATTTTTTAAATTTCCAAGCCACATTTCTGCCATAGCAGCTGCCTTTCCATCATTCACAACTGATACCATTAACTTTGGATGTTTTTTATTAACTACATCTTTTAGACAAATACCATCTAAAAAAGGTAACGACCCACCTAAATAAACTATACCTTTACTTACATCAACTTTTCCCGGTACACTAAATGCAACACCTCTGATTCTACCTAAATATTTTTCGATTATTTTATATACTACATCTAAAAAAATATCTAAATCTTCTGTAGGAGTTGTTGTTTCTCCGTGTTCTATTATTTTGCCAGCAGCATTTAATAGACCATACTTGATGTTTGTTCCTCCAACATCAATACTCAAGTATTCTTTAGCCAATATTATTCACCTCATAAATTAATTATCTTCTGTTAAGATTAGTACATTAAATTCATTTCTTGGTAAATACGTTACTTCGTTCGCCGTAACTTTTTGATTTAACTTAGATTCTGTCATATCCCAAGCATTAATTAATTGAGCTGAATATTTTTTCTCTTTTGGTAAAAAATCTAAAATTTCAAACTCTGGTTGATTCTCTCCAAAATATACTATAAATTTCTTCAAATCAGGTGTTGATCCTGCTGCCAATTCCCAATGAGGTCCTTCTGTAGCTTGTGCAACTATATATGAAAAGCCATTTTTATCTAAGATATCTTTGAAATAATTAATTCGTTTTTGACTATCTCCATATAATTTTCCACCATGTGCCCACCATATAGGTCGTTTTGTGTTTGGTTTATCAATATAGGTTTCCCCGTGAGTAGCTCCACCACCACGTAGGATAATTCTCCAAAAGAAGTCCATCATTCCTTTAGCTGTGTTATCTCCCCAACCAAATTCAATATTTCCTTCATATCTACATTCATCTATTATTACAGGCTTACGATATTCACTAACCCATTTAGGAACATTAAAAACATTATCATTTTGTACGCTTAAATGCGTAATCCATGGTTTACTATAGTCATACCAATTCTTTGTATTATCTTTATGCTGAGGCGGATCATACCAATTATGAATCGATAGCAAATGTCCAGATGGATCTTCATCTTGAACTAGTTTTCCAATACTATCCCACTCATCTAGCCTGATTTGTCCACACAAATCCATCAAATCATATTCATTTGCTAAAGACCACCAAACATTTTTAAAACTTGCAAGTCTAGCAACTAAATACTGAATATATAGTTTGTTATATTTTTTGCCCATTCTTGCAAATCCCCAATGGTCATAGGGATGAAAAATTATTAAATCCGCCTCAATCCCTAAGTTATCTAACTCATCTATATAGCGTTCTAAATTTTTAAAATACTCAGGAATGAATCTGCTAAAATCAAAACCTATATCTTCAGAAGATACCATCCAGTCATCAAAATCAAAGGTATCTGCTGTTTTCTTAGGTCCCCCTTCATAAGGGTATAGTTCAGGTTCTTCAGTATTATAACTATAATTTTTAGGAAAAACCGTCATCCTAATTTTGTTAAATTTATTTTGTTTCAATGTAGCTAGGGTTTCTTGTCGTATGTTTTCCGGCTGAACAGTCCATGCATATGCAGTCGTACCAAATGGAATATATCCTTTACCATCCGCGTAACTAAAATGCGTTTTTCCACTAACAACAACTGGACCATGATTTTCTTTATTAGCCTCCGTACATTCAAATATATCAGTTTTTTCATTCAGTTCTGCAACATTTGATCTTGTCTTTACTTCCCACATACCTTCTTTTTGAGGCATATACCTAACTTTATATTTGCCCTTACCATCATAAAAGCCCTTTACACTTATTTTTGTACCATTATTTACAAATTCTGCTATTAAAGACACTTCTGTATAAGGGTTTCCATCCACCGGACCATCTAAGGTCATTTCATAGCGTTTCCATTTTTCAACTTTTTGCATCTCTATCTGTCTTCCTTTCTGATAATTTTTAAGATTCATTTTTCTATTTCATTACGTTTCTCCTAAAATATCAGTGTTCTTAATAGATTACTAAATCCAATAACATATATTATTAATAAAAAATAAAGAACTTATAAAATTTTGCTGCTTAATTAATCAAATATCGGTATTCAATATCGTATTTATATCACCGCGAAGATATGCCGCCACGTCTTCTTCAATAGGATCATAGTAATCTACTTGCACATTAAGGTATTTGCAAGCCTCTGCTAATACTGGCACAACATCATCTTTAACCGCAGCAATGTGATGAATATATGGTCCATACACTAGCTTTGCTTCAAATCGGTTAAGATTTTTAAACTCTAGCCATGTGTATACTCCTTGTTCAAATGGCCCTTCACACGTTTTAGCATTTCCCAGAAGCATTGAATATTCACCATTATCTCCATCAAAACGACACAAGGTATAATTTCCTGGTTGCGATTCAAATGCAATAGACCCAGGATAATCAAATACAAAATGTGATGGCGGTAATACTGGTTTACTCTTGGCTGTTGAGAATGGATAAACACCTAAATGTTGGAGTAACTCTCCATTATTGTTTGTAGGATGGCGACAGTTTACATCTGCAAAAATAGCTTTGTGCTCATCTAAAGTTGCCGCTTCAATTAATAATTCTGAAATCACCCCATGAATATCCGTTTCACATGTAACAGGGTACCCTTCATCTTGCAGTAATGCTTCTGATGCATACGGTAAAATACCTATTTCATCTTGAAGTTCAGTCCAGCACTGGATGGCACCTGAATTACAACCATACTCTAGCATTTTACGTTTCAAAGCTACTTTCAAAGCTGCTACCATTTCTAAATCTTTATCTGCAATTTGAATATCCGCAATTTCATGTAAATATTCTTTTGTTTGACTAATTTCCTGATCCTTTGTAGCTATTAACTCATGGATAAGCTGCGTTAATTCACCTAAGGGAATTGGTGATAACGAAATATTGAATCTTTCCAGTAATTCCCCTTCATTCACCATTGTTGACCAAAAATCAAATGGCCGTGGTCCAACTTGTAAAATCCGTGTATTTTTAAATGTTTTTACTACATTACATACTTTGATAAAATCAATAATTCCTTGCTTAAAAGCAGGATCATCTAAATCACAGTTCTTAATATATGTAAATGGTATCTGGAAACGTCGCAAAACTTTTCCAATGGCAAATAAACCACATTGTGTGTCTCGCAACCGTGATCCATCAGGTGCTGGAGCTTCATCTTTTGGTCCCCATAATAAAACAGGCACATCTAATTTTTTTGCCAAACGAGCACATTCATACTCTGTCCCAAAATTTTCATTAGCTAAAAATAAACCATCAATTTTAGCTGCTTTAAACTTTGCTGCAATTTTTTCCATCCCTATATCATCATAGAGTAATCCATCCTCATTAATATCTTTAATATCAACATAATTAATGTCCAACTCATCTAGTTTAGCGCGTGTATAGTCTGCATATTCAATAGCAGCATCTGCTGAAAAAATGTTCCGTCGCGTTGGTGCAAAACCCAATTTAACTTTTTTTAGTAAAGTTGTCATTATAAAAATTCCTCCTTAGCAAATTTTGTATTCGCTTTCTTTACATTTATAAATTAACACAAGGAATTTATGTAAACAATACAATTCTACTAAAATAGAACTAGAATAAAATCTAAATCTAGAGTGAACTTCTTTCTACTACACATGTTGCCACTAAACATTTTTGTGGTTGCCACTTTTTAGGCCAGGCAACCTTCGTTTTCAATTGATGTAAGGCTTGATTGACAATTTGATCAATTGGAACATGGATTGTTGTTAACTCTGGCATTACTAATGTTCCTCCGTAAATATCATCAAATCCCATAATTGCAACTTTTTCAGGTATCTTAATTCCATGATTAGTACATTCCTTTATTAATCTAATCGCTATATAGTCATCTTCACAAAATAAAGCTTCCGGCAACTTATCTTTTAACATCTCTGGCAATTCATCTTTATCTGGAGTTAATTTAGTTGGTGATATTGTATAAAAATGTTCTGGTGCAACATCCATCCCCACCTCAAACAACGCTTGATAAAAACCTCTTCTTCGTTCTTGAAAATTAGAAATCCATTTATTTGATGCTACATATCCAATATTTTTATAGCCTTTACTTAATATTAATTTAGCCGCACTGTGCGCCCCCTGATAGTTATCCATTGTTACAAAATCGGCAGATATTTCAGGAAAATACGTATCTACGAAAACAACATCTGGAAGCTTTGTTTGAATTATTCCAATATCTTTAGCATGTAAATCCGTTCCTAATACAATTGTTGGTAAAACTTTCCCGTCTTCTACTAATTTGTTAATTCCACTTTCTATTTCACTTATATCAATTGTTTCAATTTGCAAGCTACCACCAAAGTTACTCACACTTATTGATATTGAAGATACCAATCGATCAAAAAAAGGAAGTGAACGATAATTAGAATTTACCAACCCATCTTTATTACTAATTACTAATAAACAAATCTTGGATAATTGATGTGAATTTCCATTTTTGCTCTTTCTTAATGGCTTATACCCTTCCTTATTAATTATTTTAAATATTTTTTCACGTGTCGCCTGACTAATTCCTTCTTTTCCATTCAAAGCCAATGACACTGCAGATCTTGATACATTGGCCATCTTTGCTATATCATCCATTTTTAAACTCATATTATCTTCCTCCTGCATCTCAATCCTAACTAGAATAAAACTAAACTAAAATATAATTCTAGTAAAATTATTGTATATCCTTATGTTAGATGATAACATACTTTTCAGAAAGCATTTACATTTATTTAAAAAACGAAAGGAGTTTTCTAATGAATACTATAGAACTTCAAAAAAAGGCACTAACAATTCGTGAGGCAGTTTGGGAACTAATCTATTCAGCTAAAACAGGACATACAGGCTCTGATTTTTCCTGTATTGATATTCTGACAGCTCTGTATTTTGACGTTTTACAACAAACACCTGATACTTTTGGAAAACCCGAAACTGACACTTATATCCAAAGTAAAGGACATGCTGTTGAAGCATTGTATGAAACACTTGCTCTTCGCGGTTATTTTCCAAAAACTGATTTGAACAATTTTTCAGGCTTTAAAACCCACTATATTGGTCATCCCACTAATGACATTCATGGAATTGAAATGAATACAGGATCTTTAGGTCACGGTCTCGGTCTTGGTGTTGGTGTTGCTTTAGCTGCTAAAATGGATAAGTTAACTAAAAAGACTTTTGTTTTAATGGGTGATGGTGAGCAAGCCGAAGGCTCAATTTGGGAAGCTGCTATGGCTGCTGGAAATTATCATTTGGATAATTTAATTGGAATTATTGACCATAACAAATTACAAATTTCTGGTAGCACAACATCTGTTATGAATTCTGAATCTTTAGCTTCCAAATATACAGCTTTTGGTTGGGATGTTATTGAAATAAATGGTAACGATATGACAGATTTACTAGATGCACTACATCAAGATAATCTAACTTCCAAACCCCGTCTAATATTAGCTAATACTATCAAAGGAAAAGGTATCAGTTTTATGGAAAATCAAGCTAACTGGCATCATAAAGTTCCTTCTGAAAGCCAATATCTAGAAGGATTAAACGAATTAAAGGCTCAAAAGGAGGCACTTGAAAATGACTAATTCCATTGAATCTAAAACTGCTAATGAAGTAATTTGTGCTACTCTAAGTGATGCTGTTAAAACTACACCTGATCTTGTTGTTTTAACCAGTGATTCACGCGGTTCTGCTGGTATGACTTCTTTTATAAGTGATAATCCTGCAAATTCTATTGAAACTGGGATTGCTGAACAAAATTTAGTAACCGTCGCCGCTGGACTTGCGCATGCACATAAACGTCCCTTTGTTTTTTCACCTGCAGCTTTTCTGACAATGCGCAGTGTTGAACAAGTCAAAGTTGACGTTGCTTATTCTAAAACAAATGTTAAACTTATCGGAATTAGTGGCGGTAATAGTTACAGCAATTTAGGTACCACTCACCACTCTTTGCAAGATTTAGCTATAACCTGTGCAATTCCTAACCTAGAAGTCTACACCCCTGCTGATCAATTTGAAACGCGTGCTTTATTAAATTATTTAATCCATTCTAAGAAACCTGCCTATGTTCGTGTTGGCAAACGTAAACTGGATAACTGTTATCCAAAGGACTGGTCTACATTTGTTCCTGGTAAAGCAAACATCTTGCGTAATGGAGCTGATATTTGTCTTATCAGTGCAGGTGAAACACTTTTTCCGACCCTTCAAGCTGCTTCTATCCTTGCTACTAAAGGAATTGAAGCGACTGTTGTTGATTTAGTTTCAATTAAACCTTTAGATACTGAGTTACTGCATAAATTAGCACAAAAGTTCAATTTAATTCTAAGTGTCGAAGAACATTCTATTATCAATGGCATTGGTGCACAAATTGCTACAATTATTGCACAACATGCACACGCTAAATTAAAAATATTAGGTTTTCCAGATGAACCAGCTATTTCTGGAACACAAGATGAAGTTTTTGCTTACTACGGTTTAGATGCTGAAAGTATTGCTCAAAAAGCTATTTTATCTCTAAAAGGGTGATTTTATGAAAAGCTATACACTTGCAATCGACCAAAGTACTCAGGGTACTAAAATTATTTTGTTAGACTCAAATAACTGTCCTGTTTACAAAGCTATCAAAAAGCATACTCAAATTGTTAATAAGCAAGGCTGGATTAGTCATAATTTAGTGGAAATTCAAACTAATATTCATGATTTAGTTCAAGATTTATTAAAAAAGTACCCAGATGTTAATCTTAAAAATATTGCTTTAACTAATCAACGTGAAACAGCTGCTGCTTGGCAAAAATCAACAGGAAAACCTCTTTGTCATGCTATTGTTTGGCAGTGCAATAGAGCAAAGACGATTATAGCTAAATTAGATTCTCCTGATTTAAAAAAATATGTCAAAAAAACAAGTGGACTTGAATTATCCCCTTATTTTTCAGCAGCTAAATTTGCTTGGTTCTTACAAAATGAAACTGCTGTTAAAAAAGCTATGCAACAGCAAGATTTATGCTTAGGAACTATAGATAGTTGGCTTCTTTTTACATTAACTAGTGGAAAGTCCTTCAAAACAGAGCCTTCTAATGCTTGTCGGACACAATTAATGAATATTGCTCAGCTAACTTGGGATACAAAACTTTGTTCTTATTTCAAGATACCTCGCTTTGCATTAGCAGAAATTACTGATTCCAATTCCTTGTTTGGAGAAACTGATTTTTGGGGTCTTCTTTCGCATAAGGTACCTATTACAAGCATTCTAGGCGATTCTCAAGCCGCTTTATTTGCTCAAAACTGCTTTACTAAAGGTTCTTTTAAAGTTACTTTTGGGACAGGCTCTTCTGTCATGCTTAATATCGGAGATAAACTTCCTAATGTACTAGATGACAAACTAAATACTTCAATTGCTTGGAAACGCTCAGGAAAAGTTAACTATGTTGTCGAAGGCAATATCAACTATGCTGGCGCTATTATTAGTTGGTTACAAAATGAGCTACAAATTATCAACTCTGCATCCGATACTGAGCAATTAGCTTTTAGTGCCAATAAAGATGATAAAACTGTACTTATTCCAGCTTTTAGTGGTTTAGGTGCACCTTACTGGAAACCTAATTTAAAAGCAGCCTTTGTTGGTATGTCACGAACAACGACTAAAAAGGAAATTGTTCGTGCTGCTCTAAATTCGATTGCTTTTCAAATCAACGATATCTTACATGAGTTTAAAAAAATCTGTCCTCAATTGGAATCTGAAATCCATGTTGATGGTGGTATGGTAAATAATCGTTACTTAATGCAGTTTTTAAGCGATATTAGTAATCGAAAAATTGATATTTCTGCTATTTCAGAACTTAGTGCCTTAGGAACTACTCTTAATAGCAGCTCTCAATTACCTGTTTGTCAAACATATACTTCAACATATGTACCTTGTATGTCTCAAATTGAGCGCACAAATATTATTAATAATTGGAATTATTGGATTAGCTCATTTAGTAAAAATTTTAATAGCTAGACCATAAGATCCATTTGTTTGTATAAGATAAAAACTAAAATATTTATTAACAATAAAATGAACTTGCCGCTTTTAATAACTACTAAAAGCGGCAAGTTCATTTTATTGTTTAAATTTAGTTAGCTATTTTATACCTAATAGACTAGCTAAAATATAGAGAAACCAAATGTGGCCTGGATAGAACACGTAGAAAAATGATTTCATGCTTCTGCCACGTTGCCCATTATAGAAAATAATTGGAATTATTGCTAGAATCATCATCCATTGTGTATTAACTGTAAATAAATTGTTAAATTGATTTCCTGAAGTATATCCAGTGTACAAAAATGCCGTAATAGCAATGAAGATACATTGCAACATCCGGTTATCTTTTGCTAAATATAAAAATACAGCTAGATAACAAAAGAATGAGTTTTCAGCAGTTACTGTTGCTGGATATATAAATCCCGCAGCAAGTCCTGATATTTGTATTATACCTGGAACTTGAAGTGCATATTGAATATATATTGACATTAGAATTGGACTAACTAATAGTATAGTTCCTATTAGACCGTCTTTAAAGCTATGCTTGCTAAATGCTGTCTTTACTTTTTCTATTCCATACATTGCTGAAACACCAATAAATAAATCTGCAAATATATTATTCATCAGCGAAACATTACTTACACTAAAGAATTGCTGAATTATTGCATCACCAATACCCATAATCCAAAAACCGATTAATAAACGCCATAAATACTTCTTTTTATTCCTTGTATGTGTAAACCCCTCCACACTAACGAAGAAAAAAATAGTTGCTACTGGTCTACCAAACCAATCAAACCAAAAAGGTACCCCTGCACCAGAAAATATTTCATGCACATGGTCTAAAACCATTAATATTAAGCCAATAACTTTCAAATCAAAAGTTGTCATCTTTTTATGCTTATCTAAAAAAGCTGTCATCTTAATAATATCCCCCTTAATTTTAAGATAGGACACATTATACTATATATTATTAAAATTAAACAAGTCTTTAAACTGTTTTATTATTTTATCATGATATTACTTTATCTAATTTTATGAACCCTCTCACAGATTATTTTCCTAATCCTTTTGCTTCTCAAGTAGTGCTCGCAATAATACAACATTTTTTTGTAAATGCTTGCCGATATCTGTGTCTGCTACTAGTTTACGGTTTAATTCATTATTGACAACTCTTGTTGTAGAAATAATATCTTGTCCATTTTTTATAGAATCTTCTTTAGATGTAAATGGATGATGTGCCACTAATTGTAAACCATATGAATTATACAATAATGTATAACCTCCAAAACCAGTAGTTGGTTGATATGCCTTAGAATAACCGCCATCAATAACTAACATCTTTCCATTTGCTTGAATAGCGTCATGGCCTCTTTTAACAGGAGTATGTCCATTGATTACATGTCCATTATGATCCAAGCCAAATTCTTCGAGTAATTTATCACAAAATGCTTCATTCTTACGTAATGCAAAGTATGGATTTCTTTTTTCTTCATGCGTTTTTTTATCTTTAATAAAATAACGTTCAAATGTAGTCATTTCTTGTTTGCCAAACAATGGTGAAACTGGTCCTTGCCATAGATACCATACAATATCTGCAGGATGTTCGTCTTCACAAAAAGGAGTAGTATATGCTTTTCTAACTTGGTTTTCGAAGAAATCTAGTAATTCTTTGCCTGCATACTTTTTGCCTGCATAGGTAAATGCCAAGAAATTCCCCTTAACATCAACTGGTAAACAACCATGAACCAATAAATTTCCGTTATAACATAAATACATACTGCCCTTTTCCATCAAAAAGTCAAGGTGATGTCGCAGTGCTTTTGAATTAATGAATGATTGCGTTAAACCACTTAAAATTTGTTTTTCTTCTATCGTCAAACTATATGGATCTTGCGGATCAATCGTTTTAAAACAAGTATTATCTAATAAATATACTTTTCCATGTAACTGAATCGATTTCTTTTGATAATCAATTTTTCCTAATAGTGCTTGCTCATCCATTTTAAAATCTGGTTCCCGTGCAATAACTTGCCCTTCTAACTTGAATTGCATAACTGCAACAGCTTGTTGGATTTGCGTTAATTGTAGTTGTTCTCCTTGAAAATTATACGTATCACCTTTGACTAACTTAGGTGTAAAAGCTGGATTTTCTGTATAATTCTCCTCTGCAAATTTCGATAAATGCCGCAAACTGATACCATATGCATCTTCTACAATTGCTAAATTATTGTAGCGTGCACAAATTCGCAATAAATTTAACATACACAATTGTGAACCAGCTGCTGCGCCAATCCATAACATATCATGATTTCCCCATTGAATATCAACAGAATGATAATTCATTAATTTATCCATAATCATGTCTGGATGTTCCCCACGATCATAAATATCACCAATAACATGTAAGTGGTCAACAACTAAACGCTGAATAGTGTAACAAGTTGCAATGATAAATTCATCTGTTACACCCATTGTTACTAAGTTTTTCATTAATTGATCAACATAGTTTCTTTTATCCAATTCATGCGGATCAGTATAGAGTAATTCTTCTGTTATGTATACAAAATTCGGGTCCATTGCTTTTCTAACTTTTGAACGCGTATACTTAGTTGCCACAACTTGTAAAAGCTCCAACAAATGCGAAATTGTATCTAAATACCATTGTTGCAAATCTTCGTTATTTTTTAACTGCTTTTTTTGATAATCCAACTTATCTTCTGGATAATAGATTAATATTGCAAAATCTTGTAAATTTTTTTCCGTTAGTCGTCCTTCAAAGGTTTCTTTAATCTTTTGTTTCACATTACCCGATCCATTACGTAAAATATGGTCAAATGCACCATATTCTCCATGTAAATCACTAACAAAGTGCTCTGTTCCTTTAGGTAGATGTAAAATTGCCTCAAGGTTCATTATTTCTGTGATCACTGCTTCTTTGGTTGGAAATTTTTCCGCTAATAGACTCTGCGTGTATGCCACATAATCATTATTATCGTCTTTTATACGACTTCTAGTCATCACCATCTGTAAACCCCCATTGTTAAAAAAACTCCCTTTATTATATTCCTTAATTTAAGTGTTTTCAATAGGTAAAAATAAGCAATTGAGCATAATTAATTATATAAATATCATTGAAATTAGTTTAACTCGTGAAAACGGCTATTATCTATAGATAAATTAACATCGTAAATCGAATTATCAAAAACTTGTATTATCTGAATTACAGGGCTAATAGTTACATTGGAAAATAAAAAAAGTCTTGAACTTTTGTCCCAGACTTCTCTATGTTTCATTACTATTATATTTCTTAGTTATATCTCGTTAACAGGTTCATTTTCTTTTAAGCGTATCAAGAAGTACGCTCCTAAAATGAAAAGTAAAGCTAAACTAGCAATTCCAAACTGTGATTTTCCAGTCATCTGTGTTGTAACAGAAAACAGTAATGGCCCTAAAACCGCTGAAAACTTCCCAAAAATATTATAAAATCCAAAGAATTCATTTGCTTGTTCTCTAGGAATTATTCTAGCAAAATAAGAACGGCTTAATGCCTGTATCCCACCTTGTGAGGAGCCTACTAAAATTCCTAAAATCCAAAAATCTAATACTGTTTTCATAAAAATAGCGTAAAAACAAATCATTATATATACAAAAATAGCTATAAGAATCATCTTTTTTGTACCAAATTTCTGTGCTAATTTACCATATATAATAGTACATGGAAAAGCTATAATATTTAAAATCAACAAAATCAATAATAGATTACTTGTTTTAATTCCCATATCAACACCAAAAGCAGTAGCCATCGTTATAATGGTATCTACTCCATCAATAAAGAAGAAATAAGCTACCATAAATCCTAGTACTCTTTTGTACTGCTGTATTTTCTTTACTGTTTTTACTATTCTTTTTAAACTATTCTGTATTGGATTTTGAACAGCATCTATTCCATAGTGTTGTTTTACATTTCTTAACATCGGAATTGAAAAAAGGAGCCACCAGATTGTTGTCAATAAAAATGATAGTCGTATTGCTAAAACTGAATTTAACATTCCAAAGCCAGAAGTTGTTATCAATAACATAACTACAACAAATAAAGTTGCACTTCCAATATAACCTATTCCAAAACCATATGAAGATACCATATCATTACGTTTATTATCTGTTATGTCTGTAATGAATGCATCATAAAAAAGATTAGCCGCCTGATAACCAATATGCGATAAAGTATATACAATCAATAATATCTCCCATTGATTTTGCGGGATGAATGCTAACATTCCTGTCATAATTACTCCTATTAACACCGAGTAATTAAAAAAACGCTTTTTGTTTCCCATATAATCAGCAAGTGTTCCTAATAAAGGAGCTAAAACCGAAATAATAAAAGTTGAAAATGAACTTACATATCCCCAATATACAGTTGTTGTTTGTTCAGAAAGTCCACCATTACCAGCAACATACTTGAAATACACAGGTAAGATAGCCGTTACAATAATCAACGAATAAGCTGAATTAGCACAATCGTACAACATCCAACTTTTTTCTTCTTTGGTAAAGTTCAATAGCCTCATCCTTTCTTATCCTTAATTCAATTCTACAGATAAAAAAGAAGTTTTTGTTTTTATTATGTAAAGCTCTTGTCTTTTTTTCGTAAAAACAGCTGTTATTTTTATGACAAAATATAGTTTTGAATTCAAATCGAGAATCTTCTCTTAAAATACCTTATTAGATAAAAAAGATATAGATATAGCCATCTAAAAAATATCGCACCAAAACTTTCCATTAAATAATATATAGATAACTATGTTAAAAAGGCAATAGTAGAATATAGACACCTTTTAACTTTAAACATTGGTATTTATGTTTTCACGCTTATAAGTAACGCAATAAGTCCAAATAATACCAAAGGCTCTAGTATTATTTAGACTTGTTAGTAGAATTATATTAATTCATATTATTACATAAGTTCTCACCTAATTAGTGGTGGAAAATCAATCTAGCACCTTCCATGTGCAATACACGATGAATTGCCTGCGATGCTCCACCAAGCAACGTTGCATAGGTTACATCCTTTGACATAACCAATGGTGGCACTAGTGGCATAAATCCTAGCTTCATTTGAATATTCTTCAAAATCTCTGGCAGTTTATCAATCAAAGGAGCATTGAAAAAAATCATTTGTGGATCATAGAGAGCTATCAAATTATTTACAATTACAGCTAGATGATAACAAAAATCTTCAATTAATCCAGTAATAGCCTCATCTTGACTATTATAATCGGCGACTAGCTGATCTAGTGCATAATTCGGATTATTTTTAAGTTTAGTGGCTTTATAAAGCAATGCTTTTTGTGACCACTCTGAATCAAAGTTTGGAAGTTTGGACAACCGACGTTTTTTGGCTCTTTCATCTTGGACAATAACTCGACCAATTTCCCCTGCTTGACCATAGTTACCGGTATACAACTGTGTATTGATAATAATACCAGCCCCTATTCCATCATGAATACTAACAGTAACAATATTTTGAAGCTCTTGTTTACTAAAATCCTGTTCAAAAATAGCAGCTAAATTAGCTTCATTTTCAACAATAACCGGAACATTATACTTGTTTTGAAAATGACCGACTAAATCAAAGTCATCAATATCGACAAAGGGCGATGTTACGACCTCTCCTTGATATACCATACCAAAGATTGCAATAGAAATAGCTTGCAGTCCAAATTCAGTTTCAAAGTTTGGCAGCTGTACAATCATTTCCTCCATTTTACTAACTATTTCAGAAATAGACTGACTATTAATAGATGTGGTGTTGTAATCCAATGAGCGTCCATCCAATTTAGTTACTAACATTTCTAGCATCATACCATTTAAACTAAAATTAATCACATATCCATATGCAGAATTATATTCAATTAACTCTGGTTTCCGACCACTAGTACTTGAAGACTTAGCTTCGCCTAAACTATAAACCAACTTTCGATCAGCAAATGAACCCACAATATCTGAAACAGAAACTTTATTTAACCCTAGCTTCTTTGAAATCTCATTTCGCGAAATTGGACCATAGTTCACAATAGCTTGAAGTACCGAGCGTTCGTTATAGTCACGCATCACATCTTTATTAATAATCATGTTCCTTGTACACTCACTTTCCACGGTTTATTGCTCAGCATTTTCCTTTGTATGCTTTATTGCAAGATCGCTTTGCATCTTTTTTTCAATCCTATCAACATGATAGAACAAAAGTGAAATTCCTGAAAGTGCAAATCCAAAAAGTGGTACCCAAATATAGTTTAATTCAATTCCATGAAGAGCAGCACTAGTTTGTGCATGATTGGCGATATAGCCTGTTTCCGTCAGAATCCAACCTGTAATAACACCACCAAAACCCATTCCTAGCTTAGCAGAAAAGCTTGAGAATGACGTCACTATTCCTTCAGCACGAACTCCATTTTTCCATTCACCATAGTCAACAGCATCAGCTAACATAACAGCAATTAGCCCTGAAACATACCCTGTACCCATATAGCCGACAATAGTAGCACCCACAATAATTGGTACATTAAGGGAACTAGCTCCCCAACTCAATAATAGTTGACCAACACAAGCAAGAATCATCCCACCAAGCATAGTATTTCGCTTTCCAATATGTCTAGAAGTCCACGGAGTCAAGACAACAGCAATTAATGAAACAAATTGCAAACTTAGAATAAATGATGATAGCGTTGCATCATGCATATTATACTTGAAGAAATAAACCGTCACTTGAGACCGTGTTTGCATTCCTAACCAATAAATAAAATTAATGAATATAATAATAGCCCATGGCCAATTTCTCTTTAAAGCTTTAAAAGATTCCTTAATTGGAATAGATTGGCGAGAACTCTTGGTTTGAACTCGTTCGTTAGTATTTTTAAAAACTATTGCAAAAATAATCACAACAATAATACCAACAATTAGCGCCCAAATAAACCAACCACGTTTGCTAGTAGTTGAACCATTACCAAAAAATGCAACCATACTCAATGTGATCCCAGTAATAATAGCAGCACCAGCAGTGCCCATAAATTGCCGAATTGTTGAAAGAGTAACCCTTTCTTGAGGATTACTTGTTAATGATGGCAAAATTGACGTAATTGGAATGTTAACTGCCGAATACAATACATCAACACCAATATAAGTGATGTAAGCCCAAATTAGTTTACCCGTCAAACTTAAATTTGGCGTAGTAAAGACCAAAACACAAAAAACAGCAAACGGAATCGAAAACCATAACCAATATGGTCTGCTCTTTCCCCACTTAGTATGGGTATGATCAATCATTATTCCCCAAAATGGTCCATCGACAGCATCAAAAAAGCGAGCAACAAAAAATAAAGTCCCAACTGCAGCAGCACTGATACCAAATGTATCCGTATAAAAAATCATTAGGTACGTTCCTATCATCTGAAAGGATAGATTACAAGCAAAATCACTTAAACTATAAGAAAAGCGTTCTTTCCATGGCACCTGATTCTGTTGTTCAGGTGTTATAGCTTTAACATGCTCGTTATGTGAATCATTTTCATTCATAAAAAAACACCTCTCGCTTAAAATATTATGATCATTAATTAGTTCAACTTCCTATCGTCCATTTTATGGTAAGCGCTTTCTTTTGTCAACGAGAATTGTTTATTTATACAACCAACTTTTGAAATGTTTAAATAAGTGGATTTCGCCTGCCTTTTTGAGCAAAAAAATAACTGTGTAATGAAATAGTTGACAAAACAAACTAACCGTCTTACACTATTTGTGATAATTAATTAATTCAATTTCCTAATATTATTAACCCGAGGTGTTTTTTATGAAATTTACTGATGGCTATTGGCTCAACCAACCTCAATTCGAGATTCAATCACCAAAAGAGGTTTTCGATTATCGTAAATCAAACGATAAATTAGTCCTTTATGCACCGTTTAAATATGTCAACGAACGGGGCGATGAATTAAATCTTGGAATGTCAACAATTGAACTAACGTCTCCTCTTGAAGGCGTCATTGGTGTTAAACTTATTCACTTTGATCAAAATGCTAAAACTCCTTCGTATGAATTAGAAAATGAACATCCAAAAATTGAAATTACTACAAACGATAACTCTCTTTCCTTTAAGTCAGGAGATTTAACAGCCAAGGTACCATTCAAATCACATTTTGAACTTAATTTTTTGCATAAAAATAAAGAAATTACCAAGTCCATGGAAAACGCTGAAGGTGTTATCTATGATAAGTCAACTGGTAAACATTATATGCGTGAACAATTGTCTATGGGTGTTGATGAATTAATCTACGGATTAGGTGAACGCTTCACTGCATTCGTAAAGAACGGACAGACTGTTGATATCATTAATAAAGATGGTGGAACGGGCAGTGAACAGGCCTACAAAAATATACCTTTCTACCTTAGTAGCGAAGGTTATGGGGTCTTTGTTAATCAACCTGAAACAGTCTCTTTTGAAATCGCTTCCGAAAACGTTGATAGAACTCAATTCAGCGTTGAAGGTGAAAGTCTTCAATACTTTATTATTGATGGACCAACTCCTAAAGATGTCCTAAATAAATATACTCGTTTAACTGGCCCTGTAGCCCTTCCACCAGCATGGTCGTTTGGGCTTTGGCTTTCAACCTCATTTACTACTAATTATAGCGAAGAAACTGTCCTGAAGTTTATTGATGGCATGCACGAGCGTAAAATACCGTTAGATGTCTTTCACTTTGATTGCTTCTGGCAAAAAGGCTTTGAATGGTGTACTCTGCTCTGGGATAAAGAACAATTCCCCGACCCTAAAGGATTAATCAAAAAAATTCACAACCGTGGTATCAAAGTCTGCGTATGGATTAATCCATACATCGCCCAAAAATCACAGCTATTTAAAGAAGGCCAAGAAAAAGGTTACTTCATTAAAAGAAAAGACGGTAATATTTGGCAATGGGATCTCTGGCAAGCTGGCAATGGTTTTGTCGATTTTACTAATCCAGATGCTGTTAAGTGGTATCAAGCTAAATTAAAAGCCCTTCTTGACATGGGGGTTGATTGCTTCAAAACGGATTTTGGTGAACGCATCCCTGTTGATGATGCTGTTTTCTATGATGGCTCTGATCCAAAACGTGAACATAATTATTACACATATCAGTATAATCAAAGCGTTTTTGATTTGATTAAACAAGAAAAAGGTGACCAACAAGCAACCGTTTTTGCTCGTTCTGCAACTGTTGGCTCACAAAAATTCCCAGTTCATTGGGGAGGCGACTGCCTATCACGTTATAAATCAATGGCTGACTCTCTTCGTGGAGGCCTTTCATTCTTACTATCTGGTTTTGGTTTCTGGGCTCACGACATCAGTGGATTTGAGGAACAAGCAACTCCAGATCTATATAAACGTTGGACTCAATTTGGGTTACTATCTTCTCATTCCCGTTACCATGGTAGTGGACAATATAAGGTACCTTGGGTCTTTGATGAAGAAGCTGTAGCTAATACAAAGAAATTCGTTGACTTAAAGCTTTCTTTGATGCCATACCTATTTAATGAAGCCGTGAACACTCATGAAACTGGAACACCATTAATGCGTCCTATCTTTTTAGAATATACTAACGATCGCAATACCTACTACCTTGAACGTGAGTACATGCTTGGTAGTAAACTACTAGTTGCTCCAATTTTTAACGCTGAAGGTTCTGTGAAATATTATTTACCAGCTGGCAAGTGGACCAATATTCTCACTGAAAAAACCTACGATGTGGCAAATGGCGAATGGTTTAGTGAAATTTACGATAATCTTACCTTGCCACTCTTAGCGCGCGAAAATAGTATTATCCTACGAAATCCAAACGCAGAGCATGCTGAATATGATTACTCAAACGCTCCTGATATCCACTTATATGAATTTACAGACAGCTCTAAGGAAACTACTCGGATCGTTAACGAAAAGGGTAAGCCTGTCGGTCACGTTACTGCTACACGTAATGGCAATACTATTGCTTTATCCACTAAGGGTTTAAACGGGACTTCAAAAGTTTATGTCCACAATAATGGTCAGGTTAAATCATTCACTCTTTCCAGTGCATCATCTGTACTATCTCTTTAATTTTTATAAAGTTGTATTTAACCAGTAAAAAGCTCCTCTAAATTGGATTCAATTTCCATTTAGAGGAGCTTTTACTATAGCTATGAACTGTTCTGCTTCTTATTAAACTCTTTTCTGTTCTTTAGATAGAAAAATATGAAAAGATTGCTGGTATCATAGAATATGCTGTTACAATACCCGCAAGGGCAATAACAATCCCAACACTACAGCTTAAACCGCGTAATTTTAACACATTTAAATGCTGCTTAAAATCTTTTTCTTTATCGATTCCAAGTAATTCAGCGCGTTTTTTTATGTTTTCATCTTTACGGTAATATACCACCAATGCTGCAAATGCTACAGCATAGAAGAATACTTCCATTAGAACTTGACTAATTGAAGAAACTCCCAAGAAAAATGTTATAATAACAATCGCTAAAACAGCACCTAATACAACCAATGTTAATTTGGTAAAGGATTTGTCAGCTTCCTTTAACTTACGAAATTCGTTAACATCCTCTGAAGTTAAACCCTTATATGCATCTGTTTGCTTAAAAGCTTGAACCATCTTTTTGAAAAAATGGAGCGCAATAAGTGCAACTGCAATCAAAACAACGTATATGAATAAGACATTCGCATAGTTTAAGGCGAGATATGAAATAATCACATTAATAACCTCCCTATTTTCTTACAGTAATTAACTATACCACAAGAAACCCTTTATCACATCTAATTCAAAGTTAATTATTTAATTAGTTGGTTTTTAATCATTAAATATTCGCAAAAAATTCATTAAACTTCAAAGACGTAGCCTATGTCTAAATGTAGAATACGTCTTTTTACATACTAACTGAATCTAGCAATTCAGTATTTTCAACATAAATTTTATGCCACATCATAAATGAGATTGCTGTCCATAATTTACGTGAATAATCTTTCTTTTTACTACGATGACAATCTAGCAGTTTCAAAAAATACGCTTTATTCAAATATTCATCTGTCTTTGATTCTAAAATAATATTTTTAGCCCAATCATAAAGTTCATCGCGAAGCCAAAAACGTAATGGAACTGGAAAACCTAATTTTTTTCGAAATAAAACATGATCTGGAACTATTCCTCTTACAGCCTGGCGCAAGATATGCTTAGTAGTATGATGAATAATACGCAAATCTGCTGGTATTTCACTAGCCACAGCAAAAACTTCCTTATCAAGAAAAGGTGTGCGAAGTTCCAAACTATGTGCCAACGTTGTTCGATCAGCATTATGCAGCAAATCCCCATTTAACCACTGATTCATATCTACAAACTGCATCTGTGTTATTGGATCACAATCTTTTGCTTGTTGATAGTATGGAGCTGTAACTTTCTTAAATTCATTATTTGAATCATAACATTTTAAAAAGCACTGCTTTTCTTGTTCATCAAAGATAAATGCATTCCCGACGTACCTATCCTCTAGAGGCGTTGTCCCACGTAATAAAAAACCACGTCCTTTGATTCCTTCTGGCATAATTTTTGCCAAAGCATTTAAAATTCCATTGATTTTTTTTGTATGATTAAACACTTCTAATGATTTTGGCTCGTGATAAATCGCATATCCACCAAATAATTCATCTGCACCTTCTCCTGTCAAAGCAACTTTTACTTGTTTATGAGCTTCTTTAGCAACAAAATACTGAGGCACCGCTGCTGGATCTGCCAAAGGATCATCCATATTCCAAATAAAATGCGGAAAAGCCTCAACAAAGCTTTTAGGAGTTATAATCGAACTGAAATTTTCCACACCTAATCTTGCAGCTGTTTCTTTAGCAACATCTATTTCGTTGTAACCACTGCGCTCAAAGCCAACTGAAAAAGTCTTAATATTAGCATTAATTTGACTAGCTAATGCGACAACAATCGATGAATCAATACCACCTGATAAAAAAGAACCCACAGGAACATCGGCACGCATATGTTTTGAAACTGAATCAATTAAAACGTTACGTACTTTTTTAATGTACTCAGCTTCGGGACGAATAATCGGTGTAAATTGCGGAGTAAAATATCGCTTTACAACAGCTTTCTTTCCATATTCTTTAATCAAATAGGACCCCGGCAACAACATCTGTATTTCCTTTGTCAAAGTTTTAGGTTCTGGCACAAATTGAAAAGTCATATAATCTTGCAATGTTTGCTCGTCAAAATGCTTATTTTCTAAAACTTTGTAAATAGCTTTTCCCTCAGATGCATAATAAAATTTATCCTCTTGTTCTGCATAATATAGCGGCTTAATTCCAAAATGATCTCTAGCCGCAAACATTGTCCTTGTTTCCTTATCCCAAATAACAAAAGCAAACATCCCTCGTAGATGTTCAACACACTTTTCCTTATACTTAGCATACAATGCTAAAATAACTTCAGAATCCGAATCAGTTTCAAATGCATAGCCTTCTTGCTTTAATCTATTACGTATTTCAATATAGTTATAAATTTCACCATTAAAAGTCATCCAATAACGTTCTTTTGCATACGAAAGAGGTTGATGACCACCTGCAAGATCTATAATACTCAATCTTCTGAATCCCATTGTTATATCTTCATCTTCAAAATAACCAGAATCATCGGGACCTCGATGAACAATCATCGCATTCATTTTCTTTACAAGTTCCTGATCGTTACAGATGCTTGTATTCGGCGTTGCTGTAAGACAACCGACAAAACCACACATATTTTATTCCCCTTCTTAATAAATACTCCTTAGCTAACAACAAAAACAAGTTAATAATATATTAACAATCGCCCCTTGCTAATATAGCTGTAGCAGTATTCAAAATTCCCTGAATCTACAGTAGTTACAGTTCTATATTATTTTCTTGTATCAAAACTTGTTGGAATTATATCACATAAATTTAAACAAATTACAAACACATTTCAAATTTTTTAATGCCCTTAAGAATTTCTAAAGATATTATTTTTTAAGACTAAATACATTATCTTTATTTAATCATTCAATAATATATAAATCTTCTTTGTTAAATGAATTTTCCAACCACCTTGCTATATGGCGCTTACGTAAAGACATATTACTTTACACAAAATATATATTTTTATATACTTTTAGTGGGATAGGATTGAATTATGAAAAGAGGAGAAAATATGAGAAAGTATTTTGCAGAATTTATTGGCACTTTTGTCTTAGTTTTTGTTGGAACCGGAACAGTTGTGGTTGGTAAAGGTGACTTGTTGGCCATTGCTCTTGCGTTTGGTCTTGCCGTTACTGTTATGGCATTTGCCGTTGGTGGTATCTCAGGTGGCCATTTTAATCCAGGTGTTACGGTTGCTATGGTTATCAATAAACGTCTTGATATTAAAGACGGAATTTTTTATATTGTTGCACAAGCATTAGGTTCAATTGTCGCTTCAGCTATTTTATCAATTTATATTCATGCACTGAACCTTACTAAAAATGGCTTTGGGCAAACAGACTTTACAAAGTTAACTGCTATGCAAGCTTTTGGTATTGAAACATTAGCAACCTTTATTTTTGTTTTAGTTATTCTAATGGTTACAAGCAATAAGTATGGCAATGCCGACTTAGCTCCTATTGCTATCGGGGTAACACTTTCCTTAATGATTATGGTTTTACTTAACTTAACGGGCGCCTCATTAAATGCTGCTCGTAGTTTAGGCCCCGCTTTATTCGCTGGTGGTTCAGGTCTAGCGCATTATTGGGTATACTTAATTGCACCAACTTTAGGAGCAGCCATTGCCGCCTTTGCTGGTCGTTTATTGGGTAGTGAAGAATAATATTTTTTTATTCTTATCCAATTCGCTAAAATATTAATAGCAAAACAGCACCTTCAAGCTTGAAATGATTTGGCTTGAAAGTGCTGTTTTATTTTGGAATTAATTGTGCTTTTCTAACTTGTTACAGTTCTTACTGTTACATCAGATATACTACGATTAATTTACTCTAGGTAGGTAAATAGAAATTTTTAATCCATTATCATTAGTTGCTGTTATCTTTCCACCTGACTGCATTATAATCGTTTTTGCAATATATAAACCTAAGCCACTACCCTCTGTATTAGTATTACGTGACTCATCTACGCGATAAAACTCACTGAAAACTTCATTTAATTTATTTTCAGGAACTCCTGGGCCATTATCTAGAATTTCCAATAATTCATATTGACCACTTTCTTCTATTCTAATATTAACAAAGGTTTGCTTTTTGTCGTTATATTTTATACTGTTTTCTATAATATTAATAAATACGCGCTGTAATTGATCGGCATCAACTTTTACTTGATGTGATTTTTTATCATAGTTCAAATTAACTTGTGCATTTCGTTCTCCCCAAGTTAATTTATTAATTTCATTAATATGCCTTATAAAATCTACTAAATCTATCGTTTGGATATTAATCGGCATATTACCTGTTTCTAGTTTGGACAAATAGAACAGTTGCTGTAATAAAGTTTCCATTTCACCAACTTTGTTATATGCGATTTGAATATATTGATCTCGTCTTTGCGGGGTTCGCGCTACTCCATCTAAAATCCCCTTCAAACACCCTTTAATCGACGTTAATGGCGTATTCAAATCATGCGAAATTCCTGAGATCATTTTAGTTCGTGCTCTTTCATATGCAGAATTTTTTTCCATATAACGTTTAATACTTTCTTGCATGTCATTGAACGATTTAATTAAAACTTCCATTTCATAATCGCCACCATTATACACAATCGGTACAAACTCTTTACCTTTTTCAATTCTCTTTGATGCACTAACTAATTTATCTAACGGACGCATAATTCGACTCAACGTTCGCCGACTAAAGAAGAAAATCGTTGCCAATACAATCGCAATTATTAAAACACCGGCAATAAGTGTAAAAATAATTCGGTTTCGTAAATCAATTTTAGTTAAATGGCGATAATATTTTTTTTGACGATATTTTTCTACCCTTGTCGTAACAATACAAATTTTTTTCCCATTTACTTTGAAAGCACGTGCAATAAAAGCTGAACTTCCCCACTGATATTGCGTGGCTTTAGTATACACATAATCTTGTGATGTCATAGAATCTAAAAAATACCATTCATCCGAACTAAA
Organism: Ligilactobacillus ubinensis; assembly: GCF_024160875.1. Classification (GTDB taxonomy): domain Bacteria; phylum Bacillota; class Bacilli; order Lactobacillales; family Lactobacillaceae; genus Ligilactobacillus; species Ligilactobacillus ubinensis. Next base: position 54,527 of record NZ_JAIULA010000011.1, read on the forward strand.
ATTATCTACATGAATATTTTTATTACTATTTTGATAAAAAATACGTACTCGATACTTATATTGATGTAATTTTTTCACCAATTGCGGATATGTTTGCTTAGAATAGGTGTAATTACTCAAGAGATTTTTCACATTGGTACTATTCTTTTCAACTTGATAATAACTAATATCCGTTGAATCATTATAATTAGCATAATAGCCTAACATTGCTATTCCGCCGATGCCCAGTAATGTTAGTAATGCTACTAAGGTAATTATTACATAAGAAGTTGTGATTCTTCTCTTTAGGCTCATTTCATTCCTCCATTGAAACGATAGCCAACCCCCCAAACTGTTTCAATAATTTGTGGATTATTACTATCTTGTTCAACTTTCTCTCGAATTCGATTAATATGCACTGCCACCGTTGCTGGATCACCTATATAATCATATCCCCAGATGCGTTCAAAAAGTTGCTCTTTTGAAAAAACATAGTTAGGATTTTGAACTAAAAATTTTAATAATTCAAACTCTTTATTAGGAAATTTCAACTCTTGGCCATTTTGTAACACCCGATAACTTTCTGGATACATCACTATATTATTGCCAACTGTTAGTTCTTTTTCTTTAATATCTTCATCTGATTTATCACCTTTTAATCGTGCATATTGCTTCAAGTTTGCCTTTACACGAGCTACAAGTTCAGCCGGATCAAACGGCTTAGCTATATAGTCATCCGCACCAATTTCGAGACCTAATACTTTATCTAAAGATTGTTTGCGTGCTGTTACCATAATAATAGGGATATCTGTCTTATCACGAACTTGCTTGCAAACCTCATGTCCGCTTACTCCCCCAGGAAGCATCAAATCTAGCAAGATTAAATCATACTTTTCTGTTAAAATCTTTTGGATTGCCGTTTTTCCATCTTTAACAACCTCTGTTTTATAGTTGCTTAATTCTAAATAATCTTTTTCAATCATCGCAATTGACTCTTCGTCTTCAACAATCAATATTTTTTCCATAGCTAATAACCTCTTTTTACATTCCCTGTTAATTTCGTTATACCATACTATAATAACCTATCTCAGAGAAAAATGTCTATCGCAATTAGTCTATATAGTGTTGAAAATAATTTTCATTCATTTTCTGGTGCAATTTTAATTATTGTTGGAATTCTCCATAAAACATATACTAGCATTATCACTGCACAGATAATTAGAACACTTGCTCCTGAGTTAACTTTCTCAAAAATAATCGTAAAGATTAGTGTTCCGATTGGCATAGCAGAAGTATTTATTGTAATGATTGTTGACATAACTCTACCTAAAATTTCACTCGGGACCTTCATCTGTAAAAAAACTTGTGTAATGATATTTAATACTATAATTGAACAACCTAAAATCATCATAATTAGCGTTCCTACTGTACTAATTACAAAAACATTTATCGAAAAAGCAAATAGTATTCCCAATAGCATAACCGAAAAAATCGTTACCAAAAGAGAGCTAATCATTTTATTTTTAAAACTCACTTTCTTTAAAAAAGTTCCAACTAATAAGCTGCCTATCAACATTCCCAGTGCATTACCACTTTCTAAATAACTAATTGGCGCGTTTCCTAAATGCAATTGGTCAGAAATTATGTAAGGCATTCCGATACTTAATGCTGTAAAAAAGAAATTTACGAAAACACCAATTGTTATCATTTCTAAAATTAATTTTTGTTGTTTAATATAATTAATACCCACTTTGAAATTTTCAAGCTGCTTTTTTTGACTACCATCTTTCTTAATCTTTTTTTGTTTAACATAGAAAAAGCGCATACTCATGATTATTAACAACGAAACGCTTGTTGCTCCTATCTCAAAAACAATCATCCATCTAAAACCAAAGATTGCATACAAAGCCATCCCCAGTGCAGGCGCTACAATTGATGAAAGTGCACTAGCTGCTTGTGTGTATGAGCTAAGTGTTTGAATTTTTCCAACATTAACAAGTTCATGAATTGCCGCCGAATAGGTTGTTGTATTAACTAGATTAGTAATTGAATTAATAAAAACAAAAACGATAATTGGAATAAAAAGAGCATCATTATGAAAAAAATCAATTACCATAACTAAACTTGCTAGCGCGATTAATCGTAAGATAAGCGACAGTACAATGATTTTCTTATGCGGATATGTATCAACCAGATTGCCCACTGGAATTACAAAAAGCATATTAACTATCGGCATAATAATCATCTCTAAACCAAAGCTCAATGGAGAATGTGTATTATTTAAAAGCATCAAACCTAATGCAAAATTAAACATACTCCCTGATAGTGTACTAATTAAATTGCTAGCTACGTCTTTTAGAATTTGAATATTTGATGCTTTATCTGTAATTTCAAATAATGGCTCTTCTTTCATAACAATCCTTCTTTTGTTTTTATTTAATGCTAAAAATTATTTTATTGTTAAACAAATACTAATCATTTGATTTAAATTTGTCAATAAATTACTATTGTTTTGTAGAGGTGATTATATGTCTGAAAAAGAGGTTTCAGAACTTGCTAAAATTCTAGCAGACAAAAGAAATATTACAATTATAAAAGTGACCAATACCAAAAAAGGAATTACAATTAAAGAAATTGCCCAAGAATTGAAAGTACCTGTTAGTCAATTATATTATCCCATAAAGAAGCTAGTTGAAGTTGATATCCTTGAATTAGTTGCTATTAAACAAGTTAAAAATTTACAAGAATATTACTATTCCAGTTATAAATTAAATGATCATTCTTCTATAACTGATTTTATGCATCATGAAGAAAATCTAAATATTTCTAGCGAATGGATTGCAAAACACGACAACGATTTCATTAAATTATTTTTATATAAAACCCAACTATTTTTAGATTCTGCTACTTCAGATATTGCTAAAGCTAAACAAAACGCTAATTATCTTACTGAAACAAAAGTTGGTGGTTTATATAGCACTGTCAATCTTTCAAAAGATGCTCGTAATAAGTTACTCTTAGATATTAGTAAATTAATCTCACAAGCTGAAAAGAATGATACTGGTTCTGAAAAATCCGAAGTTAATTTTCTAGTTGAAAGATGGTAAACCTTATAATTATTTTCAAAAGAGCTAATTAACTGCTAGTCCATCTTTTCTTATGTTATAATATCTTGAAAATGAAAAGAAAGAGGATTGCGTATGCCTATTATATATATTGTTGATCCAATGAATGATATTGGCATTGAAGTTTTAAAAAAGCAAGGTTACCACATCTTTATTCGCCCTGCAGGAATGTCAATTGCAGCTACACAAAAACTAGTTGATTTCTCTAAAGTGTATGCCTTAATTATTCGTGCCACTAAGTTAACAACAGCTAACCTAACTGCTTTTACTAACCTTAAAATTATTGCACGTCATGGAGTTGGGGTTGATAACCTGCCCTTAGCAGCTATTAAGGAAGCTAATATCCGCTTAACCTATACACCTGGTTTAAACGCTAGTTCAGTTGCTGAATTAACATTAACTTTTTGTCTATCCTTATTAAAACAGTTTCCTGTCAATCAACTTGGCGCTTTTCCTGACGGTGAACTTTTACAAAATAAAACCATCGGGTTATTAGGATATGGAAAGATTGCTCAAAGATTCAGTGAACTCCTAAAACCATTTAACGTTAACCTGCTGGTTTATAACCATCGTCCTAAAGATTTACTGTATGGAAAACAAACTACTCTTTCAGAAATTGCTGCTGCAGCTGATATTGTTAGTTTGCATATTCCTGCAACAACTGAAACTCGTGAGATAATTTCTGAAGACTTCTTTCATAAAATGAAAAGCACCGCCTATCTTATCAATACCGCACGTGGTGCATTAGTAAATAGCGATTCTTTATATCTCGCTTTACGTGATGGACAAATTGCTGGTGCTGCTCTCGATGTTTTAGATGCTGGCTCAACCTATTCGCTAACAGATTTTCAAAAACTTTCCAATATAATTCTTACACCACATATTGGAGCAAGTTCTATTGAAGTTCTCAAAGAATCTTCTTTACGGTGTGCTGATGAAATTTTACGTTACGCTGCTGGCAAAGAAGCAATCAAAAGTTATTTCTAAGCTAAATAAAAACAGCATTATTCTTACTTTTAGAAAAGTGGAATAATGCTGTTTTTTATGGAGCTAAATCATTTACTTTATTTTTATTAATTGGTATCATTAGCTCCAACAATTATATGGAGGCATTTTTGATATGGAAAAACAAGACTCGCTCAAAAAACGCTTATCACCAGAACAATTCGACGTTACTCAAAATGCTGCTACTGAAAAACCATTTAGTGGCATATATGATGCTTTTTATGAAGATGGCATCTACGTTGATATCGTTAGTGGTGAACCTTTATTTAGCTCCCTTGATAAATATGATGCCGGTTGTGGCTGGCCCTCTTTCACTAAGCCAATTGCGCAAAATGCTATCACCAAAAAAACAGACTGGTCGCTTGGAATGCACCGTACGGAAGTAAGAAGTCATAACGCAGCTTCGCATTTAGGCCATATCTTCACAGATGGACCTAGTGCTAAGGGTGGGCTTCGGTACTGCATTAATTCTGCTTCACTACGCTTTATTGCAGTAGCTGATTTAGACAAAGAAGGCTACAGCGAATATAAAAAACTTTTTGTTTAAATTGCAAAAAGATAACATTAGTGGGATTTCATTTTTAATTTAATCATATAAATACTGCCTAGCAATCTACATAAATCACTAGACAGTATTTTAAAAGAATATAATCCTTGCTTAATCTTTTATAGCTACTTTATCTTTTTTACGACTAATAGCTAAAACAAAGAATACGGTAGCTAAAATCAACATTAAAACTGTACAAATTCCAAATGCTGAAACTGGATCTGTTTTCCCAATAGTTTTTCCAATAAATGCTAACACGTAAGGTGAAACATATGCTCCAAGATTATTTAAAACCATTGCAAGCGAAATTGTAAGATTTTTCGAAGAATCTGGTGCACTATCAAGTACTGTACTATAAACGTATGGAATAAGAAGTGCAGAAGAACTAATCATAACAGCAAAAACAGTGAACATTAACATATTAGAAACATGCATCATACCAACAAAACCTAAAGAACTAATTACTAAAAAAATGACTGGTGTATAATGTTTAAATAACTTATATATTTGTCCATAAGCGATAGAAAGCACTGCACTCAATAAACCAGCAATAGAAAGAGAAGTTCCTAAAAATCCTTGATTACTCAAAGCTAGTTGCTTAATTGCTAAACCACTATCTGTATATAATGCCATTATCGTACTAAAGTAAACAAATAACATTAACATTCCAACAATTACTAATGCTGGCAATTTTTTATTTTCACTTTTAGCAATAGACTGTTGTTTAACTTGCTGCTCATTATCTGCAGTATTTTGCTCATTATTTGCGTTCTTAGGAAAAGTAAGAACAAAAGTAATAAGTACTGGAACAACCAAAAAATAAACCCAAAATGATGCTTCCCATTTAATTCCAACTAATAAACCAGCAACAAATGTCATTGCACTAGAACCAAAAGATGATACCGCAGCTTGAATACCTAGTAAATTTCGTAATTCATCTCCTGAAAAAAAGTCTCCAAGAAGACTAACCGCAAGCGGGGTATATAATCCTGTCCCTGCACCATAAATAAAACGCAACACTTGAATTGCTGTAAAACTAGAAGTAAATGCTGGGCCAACTCCTCCAATTAATGCCAATAATAAACTAATAATAACTGTATTTCTTTTTCCGATATATTTTACAACTAGACTATTAAGTAATATAAACAACATCATCGAAAATGAAGGAATAGTTACCAATGCTTGAACTGATGCTGTACTATGATCAGAAAATGCACCCACCATTCCAACAACCGCAACTGAAATTGCACCTGCATCTTGTAACATTGTAGAAATAGATAAAATTCCAAATTTTAGTAATCCTTTTTTGTGTGTAACCACTTTTGTCATTACAAATCCTCCTATTGTTTTAATCAACTTGCATTAAATCTAATTTACTTTCGATATTCAACTCAAAAATTTCACTAAAAAAGAAAATCTAGTTCAAATAAAATTGTCCAATATGCTTCAATTTTATTTGAAAATAAAGAAAGTTTTTGAATGCGCATTCTGTAAACGTTTCCTTAAACAAGTTAAAAATATCATTAACTTTAGTGGATTGTCAAAACATTTTTACTAAAATAAAACTAAACAAAATATCTTTTTACATCAAAATACAATTTAAGTTGCATTAACTACCCCTTATAATAAAGGATTCTTTGATTACCATTATATATATTTCCATTATTATTGATGATTGTACACTTTATTTTTTTAGGTTCCATAATATACCCTAGTTAACAGCCCTTAAAGTCCTGTTACTTTCACAAAACTTAAAAATCTACAGTATGTTTTTTAAGCGCTCTTTATTTTTAGTTTTGATAACTATTAGTAATTCGAAATATTTACAGAACTAGTACTACTCTCTATTTTTATTCTTTTAATTTTCTATGTATTCCGTTTGTTCCTAACACAAAACTAAAATAAGGCTAAAATAAAAATTAATTATTTTTTGAATGTTACCTTAATTTCTTAAACAGCACTTGGTTCTGAAAGCACCATTTACTACCAATTAGTATATATTTCCTATTCTACTTAAGCTTCTGTTATTGTCATTCTAAACAAATGCTTATAAAAAAGCATAGTATCCTTATCCGCCAAGAAATCAAACTTTTCAGTTATTTTCTTAGTGAATGAAAGTTACTGTGCTTTTTACTTAATTAAATTTATAATTGTACTTCATAAAATTATAAAATATTCAAATGTAATTCGTTATCGCGAACTATGCCCATCTTTTTCATAACTTTGAAACCAACAACCGAAATAACTGCTGGCAATACCATTCCACAAGCTACATAAGTCAAGAACGTGCCCATTCCTTGACCCCAGAAATAAATAGGTGCAATAAATGAATTTAATCCTAAACCACCAACTGTATATGTTGCTCTAAATCCTAACATTACTGTAGCAAGAGGTGCACATACAATAGCTGAAACCATTGGTGGTAACAATTGCCATGGATTAATGATTAAATTAGGAAATTGTAGTTTCGGCGTTACAACAAATTGAGCTACATTTGCTCCAATAGTATTTTGCTTATATGACATTGCTGTAAAACCAACAAACTGTGCCGTTGTACCAATTGCAGCAGCTGCTGCTGAAATTGGATCAAGCATCAAAGCCACTGATAATGCTGCCGATGATGCTGGTGTCATTAAGAACAGTGCCCACACCATTGAGATACACATCGAACCTAATAAAGGATTAACTTTCATAGATTCAGCAATAAATGCACTTACGCTCAATAAAGCTGGAGTAACAACAGCTGCCAAGCCTAATCCTGAGATTGTTCCAATCACAGTTGCTCCAAATGGAACCAAAACCATATCGAGCGGTGTCTTACCAGATAAATACTTTCCTATCAAAGCTGCAATAAGTCCTGCAGCGACAGCTGAAACTGGTTGCCCAGTTGTAAAGATACCTGTACCAGCTGCTTGTACTGCCGTTTGACCTGTCGCTGTAACTGTTGCGACTCCCTTTGCTGCTGTAACAAAATGAACTGCATTTGAACCAACTGTTGCAGCTATCATAGAACTAAACATTACCAAAGTAGTAACATTTAATTGTGATGCCACTGCAAGCCCTAAAGCAGGTGCTAAAAGATCTTGTGCTAAAGTACCTGCTTGATATAGCGGTTGCCAATTTATAAAACCAGCAATTGTTTGCATTAGTAAGCCCATTCCTAATGTAACTAAAATTGCATTGGCAATTGCAGCAGAAATGTTATATGCATATTCCTTTACCGTCGTTTTTTGTTTTTTTATAGCACCCTCCATCGAAGATGTTGAAGTCGCTGTAGTTGTAGTTGTTTGTTCCATAAATTTTAGCTCCTTTTGAAAATATAATTAGTAAGACAACATTGAAAAAGAAAAAAGCATCCGCCGCTTTCATTACGGTGGATGCTTTCCTAAATACTTTATCCACCGCTGCTAACTTTTTAAAGCTGCATGCTGTGGATTAAAATGCTCTAATTTAATAAACCGAGACATTCGATCGCACAACACGCATGCTAATAATGACTAGGCTTAAAATAGATTCAACTGTGTTGCTACTACTTATATAACGCATCATAGCGACCGACTCCCTTCTTAATAATAAATTAGAAATAGATTAATTTTTTCTTTGATGAATATATCATACCAAATTAGATTAAAATTGCAAGTCTTTTTTTAACATTTTCTTATTTTTTGTTGCTTTTTCAAAATAACTATCTTTTTTCTTCAATGTTTCCATTGTTTTCCTAATTAATTATCTCTAAAAAAAACCCTACGGTTATTTGCCGTAGAGAAAAAAGGAGTTATGTTTAGGTTATATGAGTCGGGGAACTCTTATAACCTATGTAAAATATCTCGGGGAAGACATTTTACAAATTATTTACTTTCTTTAGGGGGAGAAAAGTAAATGAAAAATTGTTTTTGTTATTAGGTATGTTTATATAGTACTTAGAATTTATGAACTTTTTGTGAAACTTTATCGTTTAAAAATAGATAAATTTGCAAAACCAACTTTAATTCTTCTTTACAATTAGTTTACGCTTAGCCCAGAAAGAAAAAAGAAGTGCCAATATTAATAAACTTGCTGCTACTAACATAATTGTATGCATTCCGGAATGTAAAATATTCCGTAATTGCGGTAATAAGTTAACTGGTAAATTTTTATTTGTATCTGCATTACTTAATTTATTCATCATACTCATCGTCACGCGTCCATCAGCTCTGGCAACACCTTGAACTAACTTTATATTTAATACTACCCCATAAACAGATGCCATAAATGTTTGTGCTAAGATTCTTAAGAGATAGCTTAATGACGTTGCAGCTGGCATATCTTTCAAAGCGACATCTTGTTGCACTCTTATTTGTAAAGTTACAAAGACTAATCCTACCCCAAATCCATAAAAAGCCCCCATTGCTAATAACCAAACATAGGGCGTTTTCACATCTCCCAATAAGCCAACAATTGAAATCAGAATTCCGATTAATCCAAATTGTACAATTGTTAAATCTTGAAATTTTCGCTGCAAAAACGGCACAGTATTTGCCCCTGCAAAATCAGTTATTGCTCCTGGGATTTGAGTCAGTCCACCTGCAAGGGCAGCTACTCCCAATAATCCTTGCGACCACATTGGCACATACGTATTAAATGCAATTGATGCTCCCCAAGCTAAACAAAAAAGCAAAAAATCAACTACTAATGCTGTATTTTTAAATAAGTGACCTGGAATAATTGGCGTCGCAACTTGTTTTTCCACTTTAAATAACCAAATCAGTAGTATTATGCCAATTAATAATAATATTAGAACATAATACCAAGAAAGTGAACCGACTGACTGTACACCAATCAGTAGCAACATCAGCCCTGTCACCAATAGTGTTGCCCCAAGATAATCAAATTTTGTATTTGAAACTACTTTTTCCTCTCGATAAGAAAACTGTATCAAAAAAACAGTTATCAATCCAATTGGAATATTAATATAAAAGATCCAGTGCCAACTAAATACATCTACAATCCAACCACCTAGTAATGGACCTACAATTGACCCTATACTAAAACTCGCTGAGATCAATCCCAACACGCGGGCTCTCTGATTAATGTTCTGGTAAATATAACCTATAATGATATAGGGTAAAGCACCCATTCCGCCTGCACCAATTCCCATTAATGTACGTGCCCCAATAAAAAAGAAAATGTTGCGTGCCGTTGCTTCTAACAATGCTCCTAGTAAAAAAAGAAGTACTGAAAGTTGAAACGCTTTTTTGTTACCAATAATTTCGCCCAACTTACTCCATAATGGAGTAAAAATTGACATTCCTAACAAAAAAACAGCTACAATCCATCCCATGTATTCAATACCTTGTAAATCACTAATAATTGCTGGCAATGCCGTATTAATAATCGTCCCATCCAACCCAGCAATAACACTAGCTAATAACAGGCCGAATGTTACTATTTTTACTTGCTTCAAAGTCATTACAATAACTCCCCCCTCTACAGATATCCAATAGCTATCTTAACGGGACTAACAATATTTAACAAGCACTTTTTATTAATAACAATTTAATTTTAATTTTAGTCATTGAGCCTTCATTGTTATAGTCTTAATTATTTTGTACGCTTCTCTCCTATCTAATCAATTAATAGCATCTTTATGCTAAAATAAAGAAAAAAGGTTAGCTACATTTCAAACACCTAAATCAGCTTTATACTACTATCTATTATTCCGGAGAAACGTAATGAAACGAAAAATTGTTGTTATCATCCTCACTGTCTGCTGCTTATTCTTTTTTCCAATACCATCAGTTTATGCACGTGCTGGTGGAGCAACTGGCGGTGGTAATACTACGGGAGGTGGCGGAACTGGGACTACAACTAGCGATTATGGCCGTTATCGCGGTGGTTATTACTATGGACGCCCAAGCCCCATTAGTGATTTTATTTTCGCATCTATTTTTGTAGGCCTTGTTGGTTATCAATTCTTTACACGTTTTCGCAATCAACGGCAAAAAGAGTTGGCACTTCATGGTACTTATCCAATTGATGATCAATTAGCCGATCAATTTTCTGAACTATTTTACCAAGTTGAAAATGCATGGACACAAACTGACAAATCTACCTTAGCTCAATTAATGACACCACAATATTATACGAAGCAAGCAAAAATCATTGATAATTGGCGTGCCCGTGGTAAAATAAATCGGCTTGAAAGTATTGCAATTGTTTCTTTAAAGCGCGAAAGCAATGATTCCAAAGAACGCCCAAAAATCGTGGTAACTGCTCAAGCGCGTGATTGGTTTGAATATCCAGCAAAATCTGCTGACTTTAATCAAACTCAACATGACGATGCTTTTATTTCAAGATTTACTGAAGTCTGGGAAATAGTTCCTCAAACTAATCAGCTACTAGTAGATAATATTCGTCAAATCTCTGATTCTTAATATTGTTTTACTCAAAAAAAAGTATTATTACTCCATCATCTTAGATGACCAAGTGATAATACTTTTTTCGTTACTTTCATTCAGCAAAATTTTGTTATTAGTAGCTCAGACTTTTTAAAATCTATTTCATCTCACAAAGTTTATAGAAGCAAGTTTCTGCCATTAAACGTTCGTTCTAGAAAATAAATTCTTGCCCTATTCAGTTACAATACATATTTTCATATGATTGGTTATTACTTTAATTTACGTGACATCTGTCTAAATTTAAAATTGGCAAATACTAAACAGACAACAATCAGAACAAATGCCAACCACATAGTCCAATGAAATCCTGAAAACAATGCTTTTCCTTTGTTTATACTTGAAGATAAAGTCTGTTTTTCTCCTAAAGAAAGTAACACTACAAAGACTGGTGTTCCAAGCGCTGATCCTAATTGAATTGAAGTATTGATAATTGCCACACCATCAGTTTGATCACGTTCTGCTAATAAGCTCAAAGCATCGCTCTGATTTGGAGACCACATAAAACCAATGCCTGCATAAAGCAAACTATTAAAAATAGTTATTAGTATTATACTACTACTCAAGTTTATCGTTAATTGCAGACAGATTCCCAATAACATTATTAAAAGTCCGCCAAATATCAACCATTTTCCACCATATTCATCATAAACTCTCCCAGCCATTATTGTGATAATAGCACAAATTATAGCGGCTGGAAACAACACCAAAGCAGACTGTAACGGTGATAAATCCTTGCCACCTTCTAAAATCATTGGCAAAATAATGTTCATTGAAAATTGAATCATTTGAATTAAAATTATTAGCAGTGTGGCCAATAAAAATGCCTTTTCTTTGAAAACCTTCAAATTTAATAGAGGATGCACCAATGACTGTTGTCGATAATAAAATCCTATTAGCAATAGTATTCCAAAGACGAACAGACCTAATTTAAATCCCCAAAAAATTGCTGTATCTAAAATGCTAATTGCGTAAACAGTAGATGCTAATCCACTGGCAATTAATGCTACAGATACAACATCAATTTTAGGTTGTGTTAACTGTAATGGACTTCCCAATAAATAATATGCTCCAACAATGCAAATAACAATTAATGGAATCAACAAAATAAATAACATACGCCAAGTTGTTACTTCTAAAATCAAACCTGAAATAATTGGACCAAAAGATGGACCAACTAAAATTATGCTTGTACAGAGAGCCATTACGCCACCTCTTTTTTCTAAGGGTGTTGTTGCAACAGCTGCTGACATCATAATTGGAGCTAATAATCCGGTCCCTAAAGCTTGAACCATTCTAGCAATTAGTAAAATAGGAAAGTTTATCGCACTAGCAGCAACAATTGTTCCTAATAAGAATAAACTCATTGCACCTATATACAGCCACTTAACAGAAAACTTTCGTAATAACAAAGCTGACAGTGGCACCATAATAACGACAATTAACATATAGCCTGTAGCTAGCCATTGTACTGTACTAGCATTAACATGCATAACTTGCATTAAATCAGTTAATGCAATATTCAAAATAGTTTCATTAAATAGAGATAAAAACCCCCCTAGCAATAAAACGATTAACATACCAACATATTTCTTCCTATTTTGCATCTACAGCGCTCCTAACTAACTGGGCAATCTGCTTTTCGACGATTTCTAATTGTTGCGTATTATTTAAAGCAACACACGTAAGTAGTGCTCCTTCAATATTACTTTGAATAGTTAAACCTAACTGTTGTGCTGTCTCATCTGGCAAAGCAAAACTTTTTAATTTTTCAGTATATAAGTTACTTAGCGTTGAAACAATTTGCTGGCACAGTTCATTTAATTCCTTATCCTGTACTGTCTCTAAGACCATCAAACTCAATGACCAGGTACCAACACAATTAGCATGTTTAAGAGACTCAATCATCCCGCTAATTAGGTTATGCAGGCTAGTTTCAAAGTTAGCTGCTGAGTTTAATTGTGTTTTAACGTTATTGCACAAATCATTTCCGACATATTTAATAGCTTCAATGATAATTTCACGTTTACCATTTGGAAAATAATAATATAGCGATCCTTTGGGAACCTGACTAGCAATTAAGATTTCTTTAATACCTATCGCATTTATCCCTTGTTGCTGAAACAATTGTGCTGCACTAGCAATAATGCTATTTTTTTTATTCATATTCATCTCTCCTATATATATAGACCGGTTGGTATATAATGTTGGTTATTATAACCAATTCAATTATTTTTGTCAAAAGATACTTCTCTTCAGATTAGAATCGTTGTCTACACCCATTTTAAAGTCACTCATAATCGCTTAATTAACTTATTAAAATTTTTTTAGTATACAGAAAAACCCGATACTTGTTAGACAGATAAAAGTCTAGCAAGTATCGGGTTTTAAAAATATTAATTGTCTATTAGTCTTCTGCGACGAATGGTAACAAGCCCATAATACGTGCACGCTTAATAGCAATCGTTAATTTACGTTGATTTTTAGCGCTAGTTCCAGTTACTCGACGAGGTAAAATCTTACCACGTTCTGAAACGAAACGTTTTAGTAAATCTGTGTCTTTGTAATCAATATATTCAATATGATTAGCAGCGATAAAGTCAACTTTACGACGACGACGACCGCCGCCTCTACGTTGTTGTGCCATTGTATTCCCTCCTCTAACCTTTAGAATGGTAAATCATCATCAGCAATATCTATCTTATCGCCATCGTTAGCAAAAGGATCTGCAACTTTACCGGCATTATTAGTGTTATTAGCACCATTGTTTGAAAAACCAGTAGGTTGCTGATTATTTGCTGCAGGATCTCCGTATGGATTACCATTGCTTGGATATGATGAACCTTGATTAGGAGTGTTGTTACCTTGATTGCTGCCGCGATAACTTTCTGATTGGTTGCGTGACTCTAGTAAACTAAAGTTTTCTGCCAATACCTCTGTTACATAAACACGACTACCTTGCTGGTTTTCGTAATTACGTGTCTGAATACGGCCTTCAATACCAACCAACGAGCCTTTATGGGTAAAGTTAGCAAAATTTTCAGCTGGTTTACGCCACATTACGCAGTTAATAAAATCAGCTTCACGCTCACCTTGTTGATTTGTAAACCGACGATCAATAGCAATTGTAAAATTAGCAACTGCAACGCCAGACGGTGTGAAACGTAAATCAGGATCCTTGGTCAAACGACCTACAAGCACGACATTGTTAATCAAAGTCTACTCCTCCTTTTGTTTAGTTCTTATTTATATAATTATTAAGCTTCACGTTTAACGATCAGATGACGTAAGATACCGTCATTAATCTTAGCAAGACGATCAAACTCGTTAATTGCTTCTGCATTGTCGGCTTTAATGTTTACGATGTGGTATACACCTTCCGTATAACCAGCAATTTCGTAAGCAAAACGACGCTTAGACCAGTCTTTTGAATCTACAATCTCTGCACCATCATTTTTCAAAACATTATCAAAGCGTTCAACTACTTCGTTTTTAGCTGCTTCATCAAGTGATGGATTGATGATGTAAGTAATTTCGTAATTTGTCATGACTGTTTGCACCTCCTTATGGACTATTGGTTCTTAATCTAATTGAGAACAAGGAGAATCTAAACTAATTGTTATTTAGATACTCACGGGTTAAAATTATAACATTTTTTTTCTTTAAATACAAGTAGAATCCTAAATACGTTTCACATATATAAATACGCAAAAACAACGCATTATTTTACATTATTTTTATTTATTTTCTTCTTCTTGCGATTCTACTTCTTCTGTCTCAATTTCTTCTGGTTCTACTTTAGTCATTGTTGAAACAAATGCATCTTCATCTAAATTAATTAAATGAACACCCATTGTAGCTCGACCAGTCTGAGAAACGGTCTCAATATTAAAGCGAATCATCACACCTTTATTAGTGATAACCATAATATCTTCATTACCCTTTACAGTAGTCAAGCCAACCAGAGGACCATTTTTAGTTGTGATATTTGCTGTTTTAATTCCTTTTCCGCCACGGCCTTTAATCGGATATTCACTTGATAACGTTTGTTTACCATAACCTTTTTCAGAGATAACAAAAACTTTACTCTCTGGTTCAAGAATATCAGCTCCAACAACATAATCATTTTCTCGCAATCTTATTCCTCTGACACCTGCCGCACCACGACCCATAATCCGAACAGCTTCTTCTGAAAATGAAACCGTATAGCCTAAGTGTGTCCCAATGATAATGTTATTTTGCTTGTTGGTAACAGCTACATTAATTAATTCATCGTCATCACGTAATGATAATGCTCTTAAACCGTTCTTGCGAATATTAGTAAATTCAGAAACTTCAGTTCGTTTAACAACACCTTTTTTGGTTGTAAAGAACAAGGTTAAATCTTCTACATTATTCTCTTCTTTTTGTTTTGCAGGCACATCAATAATTGTTGTTATTTTCTCTTCACCACTAATATTAAGCAAATTTATCACTGGTATTCCCTTGGCAGCACGACCATACTCTGGCACTTCATAACCTTTCATGCTGTAAACTTTACCTATATTTGTGAAAAAGAGAATTTTGTCATGGGTTGAAGCCGTAATCAGATGTTCAATGAAATCATCATCATGGACACCCATTCCTTGAACACCACGACCACCACGATGTTGTTGCTTAAAATCACTTGTTGGTAATCGTTTGATATAACCATTATGTGTTAAGGTCAATACGATGTTTTCTTCTTCAATTAAATCCTCATCTTCAATGCTTAAAACTTCGCCAACCATCAATTCAGTTCTACGTTCATCACCAAAACGTTCTTGAATATCTAATAATTCTTCATAGATAATTTGATGAATTCTTTCTGGTTTAGCTAGAATATCTTCATAATCAGCAATAGCTTCAACTGTTTTTTTGTATTCAGCTTCAACTTTTTCACGTTCCAAACCGGTTAACCGGACTAAACGCATATCAAGAATAGCTTGTGCCTGCTTATCACTTAAATTATATTCGTTAATTAAGCGATCTTTAGCCACTTCGCCACTTGGAGACTTACGAATAATATCAATAATTGCTTGAATATGGTCTAAAGCAATGCGCAAACCTTCTAAAATATGCGCTCTTGCCTTAGCTTTTTTCAATTCAAACTCTGTTCTGCGCCGAATAACAGTTTCTTGATGTTTCAAATAATATTCAAGTATTTGTTTTAAGCCAAGAACTTTCGGGGTTCCATCCACAATTGCCAACATATTAAAGCCAAATGAAGTTTGCATCAATGTTAATTTATATAAATTATTCAAAACAACTGATGCACTAATATCTCGGCGAATATCAATCGTGATTCGCATACCTTCACGATCAGATTCATCTTTTATATCTGTAATACCTTCTATTTTCTTTTCTCGTGCTAATTCAGCAATTCGTTCAATCAATCTGGCTTTATTAACCATATATGGCAATTCATCAACAACTATCTGCTGACGACCATTGCTCATTTCCTCAATATCAACCTTAGCACGTAAGATTACTTGTCCACGACCAGTCTCATATGCCTTACGAATTCCCGATTTTCCCATAACAATTCCGCCAGTTGGAAAATCCGGGCCTGGAATTGCTTCCATCAAATCAGCCGTTGTCGCATCAGGATTTTTCATCAAAATATGTAATCCTGAGATAACCTCTCCAAGATTGTGGGGCGGAATATTCGTTGTCATTCCGACAGCAATACCTGTTGCTCCATTAACTAATAAATTAGGAAAACGGGCAGGCAAAACTTTAGGTTCTCTCTCATTACCATCATAATTATCTTGAAAGTCAATTGTATCTTTATTAATATCACGCAGCATTTCTAAAGTGATTTTGCTCATTTTAGCTTCAGTATAACGCATCGCCGCAGCTCCATCGCCATCAACAGAACCAAAGTTCCCATGACCATCCACTAACATATAACGATAACTGAAATCCTGTGCCATTCTAACCATTGATTCATAAATTGCAGAGTCACCATGGGGGTGAAATTTCCCCATAACTTCTCCCACAATTCTGGCCGATTTTTTATATGCCTTATCTGGTGTAACCCCTAATTCATTCATCCCATATAAAATGCGACGATGAACGGGTTTTAAACCATCACGGACATCTGGAAGTGCCCTTGCCACAATAACACTCATCGCATAATCTAAAAATGACGTCCGCATTACTTTAGATAAATCGACGTTTTTAATTCGCTCAGGTAAGTCTACCACTAATTTTTACCTCCTTAATTATTGTCTCTCACTTCAAAATTATGCATCTAAGTTTTCTACAAAGGTTGCATTTTCTTCAATAAATTGACGTCTTGGACCGACATGATCCCCCATCAACATCTCAAAAACATCGTTTGCTTCTTTTGCATCTGCCAAATCGACACGTAATAATCTTCTTTTTTCAGGATCCATTGTTGTTTCCCATAATTGAGAAGCATCCATCTCACCTAATCCTTTATATCGTTGAATTGATGGCTTAGGTGATGGTGGTAATTGGCCTAAAACGTCATTCAATTCAATGTCAGAATCAATGTATCTAATCATTTTACCTTGACGAATTTGATATAGAGGTGGCTGTGCAATATACACATAGCCAGAATCTATCATTGGACGCATAAAACGATAAAATAGCGTTAATAATAAAGTCCTGATATGGGCACCATCAACATCAGCATCTGTCATTATTATTAATTTATGATATTTAGCTTTATCAACATCAAATTCTTGACCAAACCCTGTTCCTAGTGCTGTAAATAATGAACGAATTTCCTCATTAGCTAAAATACGATCTAAACTTGCTTTTTCCACATTCAAAATTTTCCCACGAATTGGTAAAATAGCCTGCGTTAAGCGAGAACGACCTTGTTTAGCAGAACCGCCGGCTGAATCACCCTCGACAATAAATAATTCTGAGATTTCAGGATCTTTACTTGTATTATCTGCTAATTTTCCAGGTAAATTAGAGATTTCTAAACCATTTTTCTTACGTGTCATTTCACGGGCACGCTTAGCTGCAACACGCGCTTTTGCTGCAATCAAGCCCTTTTCAACAACCTTTTTAGCAACGTTTGGATTTTCTAACATAAACTTGCTAAATGTCTCCGAAAACATCTTATCAGTAACTGTCCGTGCATCTGAGTTACCCAGCTTGGTCTTCGTTTGACCTTCAAACTGTGGGTCTGGGTGTTTAATTGAAACGACCGCTGTTAGGCCTTCTCGAACATCTTCACCACTTAAATTCGTATCATTTTCCTTTAACAAACCTGTTTTTCGCGCATAATCATTGATGACACGCGTTAAAGCTGTTTTAAAACCAGCCTCATGCGTTCCACCTTCGTACGTATGAATATTATTTGTAAAGGTTAATAAAGTTGAGCTGAAATCGTCGGTATATTGTAACGCTACTTCAACTGTTATCCCCTTTTGTTCACCTTCAACATAAATTGGTTCTTCAAATAAGACTTCTTTTCCCTTATTTAAGAATTCAATATAGTGCTTAATTCCACCTGCATAATGAAATTCTTCGCGCGTTGGTTTTTCAGGTCGGTTATCCGCTATTGTAATTCGCAAACCTTTATTTAAAAATGCAAGTTCACGAATCCGAGTAGTTAAAATTTTAATATCATACGTTGTTGTTTCTGTAAAAATATCTGGATCTGGAATAAAATGAACTTTTGTTCCATGTTCATGTTCACCACAAGTACCAATAACTTGCATTTGTTGTGCTACTTTACCAACTTTAAAATTCATGCCATATATTTTGCCATCACGTCTTACTTCAACATCAAGACTAGTTGATAGTGCATTAACTACAGAAGCACCAACACCATGTAAACCACCAGAAACTTTATAACCGCCACCGCCAAACTTACCACCAGCATGAAGAACGGTAAAAACAGTCTCTAAGGCAGGTCTGCCCGTTTTAGTTTGAATATCAACTGGAATTCCTCGACCATTATCAATAACTGTAATACTGTTATCTTTTTCAACGGTTACATTAATCTCGTTGGCAAATCCAGCTAAGGCTTCATCAATTCCGTTATCGATTATTTCCCAAACCAAGTGATGTAACCCTTGTGAACTAGTAGAACCTATGTACATTCCTGGTCGCTTACGTACAGCTTCTAAGCCTTCTAGAACTTGAATCTGACTAGCATCATATTCTTTTGCTTTTTCTTCTTTGCGTTCTTCAAGTTCTTCTTGCTTTTCATTATCAGTCACGCGTTTATTCCTCCTTATTTGTCCAAATTGCACTTAGCAATCTTTTAACTGTGAATATTGTTGCTGCTCTTCTAATTGTGAGAATCAATACACTAACTATAGCTTTAGGTTAATTTCACCGGCATGAATATTAAAAATCTTAGGTTCTTTAATTAATTGTCTTGCAATATCATTTAAACCCGGTGTTGTCAAAAATGTTTGCACTTTATCTTGAATCGTTTTTAATAAATGCGTTTGTCGATTTCCATCTAACTCGGATAAAACATCATCAAGTAACAAAATAGGGTATTCTCCTGTTTGCTCTTTCATTACTTCAATCTCTGCAAGCTTTATTGATAACGCGGCAGTTCGTTGCTGTCCTTGTGATCCATATATCTGAACATTATTATCATTTATAAAGAACTTAATATCATCGCGATGTGGTCCAATTAAAGTTGTCCCTTGAAAAATCTCTTTTTTTCGAATATCGTTCATTTTTTGTAATAATTCATTACTTAGCTGCATTGCAGTTTTTGTCGTCGCATCCCGTAATGGAGCTTCATATGATAACGTCAACGTTTCTTTTTTTTGTGTTATTTCAGCATGTAATATCCGCGCATAGCTCTCTAATTCCTGTAAATATTCAAGACGTTTAACAATAATCTTGCCACCTAGACTAGCTAATTGTTCAGATAGAACATCTAGATACAATTGATCTTTTGTCTTTTGCAATTGTAAATCTTTCAAGTATTTGTTACGTTGTCGTAAAACTGTACGATACTGAGATAAGTCATGGAGATATAATCCATCAATTTGACTGAATTCCATATCTATAAAGCGACGCCGTTCGGCCGGAGCACCTTTAACTAAAGCCAAATCTTCAGGCGCAAATAAGATAACATTAAGTTGACCAATATACTCTGATAGTTTTGCTCGTTCTATATGATTAACTTTTACCTTTTTACCTTTTTTACTAAGTTCCAATTCAAGAGTTAATGGTCCTAGACGACGGATGATTTCCCCTTTTAATTGGGCATATTGTTGATTAAAACCAATCAGTTCTTTATCTTTAGCCGTTCGATGACTACTAGCCATTGCTAAAACATAAATTGCTTCTAGTAAATTAGTCTTGCCTTGAGCATTTTCCCCAATTAAAACATTAACTGCTGGAGAAAAAGTGATATTAGCTTCGTTATAGTTGCGAAAGTTTTTTAGTTGCAACTCTTTGAGATACATTAAATTACGCTTTCATAATGTATGTCCCAAAATCTGAGATTTTAATTTTATCAGATGGATAAAGTTTCCGGCCGCGACGATTGTCCGCTTCTCCATTAATAAAAATTTCATCAGCATATTCTTGTAAGAATATCTTTGCTTGACCACCAGAAGAAATGATATTAGCAATTTTCAATAGTTGTCCTAAAGTAATATATGGTGTATTTAACTTTATTTCTTGTTCCAAGAGATAATCCTCACTTTTTTCATTTTACCTTCTAATTATACCCTTTTTTGAAGGTAAAAACAATTTTGACGCCAAATTTTGCCGTTTTCAGCGTTTTTTACTCTACTTAATGGTAAGATACTGTAATCATCTTTTTATAGCGTAAATTAAATTTTAGCGCAATTAGCTAAACAAAAAAGTTCTGATATAAAACTATTTTAGCGTTTCATATCAGAACTGTTCTTAAATTTCTTTATCTACTATTTCATAAAACTTTTAGTTAGCTGTTCGCATTGGTGTGATTAATTGCACAAAATCACCTTCTGATTCTGTAGGTACTAACGTAAATGGACGCAATGCCATTGTAAACGACAAGGTTGTTTGTGTTTGTCCAAAAGAACGAAGTGCATCTTTCATATAATCTGGATTAAATGAAATCTCCAAGTCTTCACCTGTTAAATTAGAAAAGTTCAGTGCTTCTTCAACATTTCCAATTTCTGGAGAATTGCCTGAGATAACAGCACGTTGTTCTTTAACATCTAAAGTTAATTTAACAACATTACTTCTTCCTTCATGTGATAACAATGAAGCTCTTTCGATTGCATGTAATAATTCTGGCGCATTAAATTCAATAGTTGTTTCAGAGTTTTTCGGAATCAGACGCTCTGTATCTGGATAATTGCCTTCAAGCAAACGTGAATAAAAGGATGTATGACCTAAAATAAATAAAATCTGGTTTTCAGCAATTTGAATTTCAACATCTTTACTAGATTCATCTAACATTCTAGCTAATTCATTTAATGCTTTCCCTGGAACAATAATATTATAGTGGGCACTTTCTAACCCTGAAATCTTAATCCGGCGTTGACTTAAGCGATGTGAATCGGTAGCAACCGCTAGTAATTCTCCGTTATCAATAAGAATATGTACACCTGTTAGCATTGGGCGACTTTCTTGATTAGAAATTGCAATTACTGTTTGATTTATAATTTGACGTAAAATATCACTTGGAATTGCAAGAGTTGTATTAACTCCCACTTCGGGTAAATGTGGAAAATTAGCCGCATCAATACCGTTAATCATAAATTCAGCGGGCCCTGATGTTATTTTAGTTAAAAATCGTTGATTATCTGTTTCGATTGTTAAGGTATCAGCTGGTAGTTTTTTTATTATTTCATTAAAGAAACGAGCAGGTAAAACAACACTTCCAGGTTCTTTAATTTCTAAGTTAGCTTCTTCATCTGCAATTGAAATAATTGATTCAATTGAAATATCAGCATTACTTCCTGTTAAAGTTAACCCATCCTCAAATAGATCTAGTTTTAACCCTTTTAGAATTTCAATTGTTGTTTTTGATGAAATGGCTCTTTGAACATCTGCTAAATAGCGAATAAATGCTGCACGTTGAACACTAAATTTCATAAAGAAGAAATACCTCCTGTTTATTATATTATTTATTATTAAAAAAGTAGTAGTAGTAATAGGGCCTGTTTATACTGTGGATAAGTTCGTTGAAATATTGCTAGTTAGGCAAAAACGCCTGTGGATATCCTGTGGATAACTTTTTGGCTTATTCACATTAATTCACAGCCTCTCCGTTGAGCTGCTTTTTTAAATCAGAAATATCGCGACGTAATTTTGAATCAGATGAAAGCGCCGCTGTTATCTTATCGCAAGCATGCAATACTGTGGTGTGGTCTTTTCCACCAAATTCACGGCCAATTTTAGGTAAAGATGCATCTGTAGCTTCTCGAGAGAGATACATAGCAACTTGACGTGGAATAACAATCCGTTTTACACGTTTTTTTCCTTTAATATCTGCTAATGAAACATTGTAATACTTTGCAACTAACATTTGAATTTGACTAATATTAATAACGCGATCTTGTGGTGAACCAGTAAGACTTTTTAAAGCTTCATCAGCAAGTTTGATTGTTATCGGTTCTTTTTTCATCTGCGCATAAGCTTTTACACTAGTTAGGCCACCTTCTAATTCACGGACATTAGTTTCAAACTGCCCAGCAATATACTTTAGGACATCATTTGGAACGGCAAGTTTTTCGGATGTTGCTTTTGTCTCTAAAATGGCAATTCTAGTTTCGTAATCGGGTGGCGTTATCTCAACAGGTAAGCCCCATTTAAACCGAGAGATTAATCTATCGCCTAAATTTTCGATCATGTTTGGTAAACGATCTGATGATAAAACAATTTGTTTTTTATCATCATATAAGTCATTAAAAGTATGGAAAAATTCATCAATTGTTCCGGGTTTTTTGGCAAAGAATTGGACATCATCTACAAGCAACAAATCAACATTACGATATGCTCGACGAAATTCTTCTTGTTGCTTATTTTTAATAGAATTAACGAAGTCATTTGTAAAGGTTTCGCTAGAAACGTATTTGACTTTAGCCTTGGGACGATTTTTAAGTAACTGGTTTCCAATTGCATGCATTAAGTGTGTTTTGCCTAAGCCAACGCCACCATAAAAATAAAGTGGGTTATATAAAGTACCGAGTTCTTCAGATACAGCTAAGGCAGCAGCATGTGCCATTTGGTTACCATCACCAACGACGAATGACTCAAAAGTATATGACTTATTTAAAGGTGAATTGCGCAACAATGATGATTCTTCAGCTTCAGCTGTTTTAGTTAAATCAGCACTTGCTAAAGGATTTTCTTGATCTGGTGTCATCACAAGAAAAGTGATTTGTTGCTGAAAATTATCTTCAATCAGTTGTAATACCTGAGCAACTAAGCGTTGTTTCCAGTAATCTTGGTGGAGAACAGAAGGAACTTCAAGAACAAAAGTATTATCTGTAAATTGAATCGGTTTGGCAGCTGCTATCCAAGTATTATATGTAACTTGAGAAAGTGTCACATGAAACTTGTCACAAATAAATTGCCATAAAGCATCAAGATCTGGCACAAAAAAAAACCTCCTTTTTTAAATTAATGTAATTTCAGTTTAGCATGTTTAGATTTTCTTTTCCACAGGTTGGGGAGAAATAAAAAAAATAAATAAACAACCTGTGGATAAAAGATAGAAAGAAGGTGTTTATTCTGTTGATTTTTTTTAAAAGCAAACCAGTTATTAACAGAATACCTGTGGATAACTATTGTTTATATGTAAAGGATTTGAACTGTTATGCACAAAGTTATGCACAAGTTATAAAAAGGCTGTTCATAAAAAATAAACGGTTGATTACTTTGTGGATAACTTTAAAAAGATGAAAAGCTAATACACAGGAAAAAAGCTAAAAAGTTGATAACCTTTCTTAGCCAGTGGATAACTTTTAAAGAGCTTTAATTTTTGTCAGAGAGCCCGAAAGTAAATTAAATATTCTCTATAGAAAAATTTCTTTAATTTTAAAGTGAAGTATGCTAATATTAGCTAGTAAGTCTGAACTTGACATTGAGTTTATTGTTTAGTAAAATATCAAGTATCATTGTTAAATATGATGTACTTTAGTAAGGAGGTGTTATCACCCATGAAAAGAACTTACCAACCAAAGAAACGCCACCGTCAACGTGTGCATGGTTTTCGTAAACGTATGAGTACAAGCAACGGTCGTAATGTGTTAGCACGTAGACGTCGTAAAGGTAGAAAAGTATTGTCTGCATAGGCCACTGGACCGTCAGTGGTCTTTTTCTTTATATATGCAGAACATGATGTTGGAGATGTATGATGAGAAAGTCATATCGTGTTAAGAAAGAGACAGAATTTCAAACTGTTTTTACTCAAGGAAAATCGTGCGCAAATCGTCAGTTTGTCGTTTACATGATTGAAAAACCAGAACAAGTGCACTTTCGCGTTGGTATTTCAGTCGGAAAGAAAATTGGCAATGCAGTAGCTCGAAATTGGGTTAAACGGAGAATACGTCAAAGCTTAACAGAATTAAAACCACAATTAAAACAAGATTGCGATTTTATCGTAATTGCTCGTCCTGGAGTAGCATGGATGCAAACAAGTGCTGTTAAAGAACATTTAATTCATGTTTTACGTCTTGCTAATGTTTTAGTTGACGAAATTAAATAGAAGAGAGGACAACGCTGTGAAACGAGGAAAACGAATAGTAGCACTTTTGGGTGCCCTATCCCTCGTGTTCGTGCTAGCAGGTTGTAGCAGTACGACACCAATTACCTCGAAGAGTACCGGTTTTTGGGATCATTATATTATCTGGAACTTCATTCGAGCAATTGAAGGATTAAGTGGCATCTTTGGCCATAATTATGGCTGGGGAATTGTTATCTTTACAGTTATCGTTCGTATTATCATTTTGCCTTTGATGATTTATCAAACAAAAAGTGCACGGAAGACAAGTGAGTTGCAACCGCAGTTAAAGAAACTGCAAGCGAAATATCCAGGACGTGACACTGAGTCAATGACTAAACTTCGTGAAGAGCAACAAAAGCTTTATAAAGAAGCTGGAGTAAATCCTGTTGCTGGATGTTTACCATTACTCGTGCAAATGCCGATATTGATTGCTTTATATCAAGCTATTTTTAGATCAGAAACTTTAAAGGCAGGTCACTTTATGTGGATGGAATTGGGAGATAAAGATCCATATTATATCTTACCTATTTTAGCTGCTGTCTTTACATTTGTTACTTCAAAGTTAAGTATGATGTCGCAACCAGAGCAAAACATGATGACAAGCACAATGACCTATGGGATGCCAGTGATGATTTTTGTTATGGCTATCAATGTGCCAGCTGCATTATCTTTGTACTGGGTTATCACCAATGCTTTTTCTGCCGGTCAAACATTGCTAATTAATAATCCCTTTAAGATTAATCGAGAAAGAGAAGAAAAAATTAGGGTGAAAAAAGATCAAGAAAGAAAATTGGCTAAAGCTAAGCGTAAAGCATTAAAAGGTAAAAAGCGAAATTAGAATATGTAAAAAGAGGCTGTGACATAACTAGTCTCTACACAAATAAATAGGGCGAGAAACCGAATTTGGGTTTCTCGCTCTATTTGCTT
>NZ_JAIULA010000012.1 GCF_024160875.1 Ligilactobacillus ubinensis
AATACTGTAATGAAGCCGCTTAGAGATAGATTCAATTTTATATTATTTCATTTGTCAACTTGACAGGGCGTAGTGCACCTTGCTACAATTTCTCGCGAAATTAAACGACATAAGAGTAAAAATACTGGAAAATACTCACCAGATAAAGCACAGAATGATTATATATTTTCTAAAAGTAAGTGTGGACGTAAAACAAAGTTTATTGAGGATCCATCTTTGTTTCAAAGAATTAAACATCTGTTCCTAGATTGTCAGTGGTCACCAGAAGAAATTTCACAACGCTTATTGCTTGAAACAGGCGAAACAATCATAAGTTTTATCACCATTTATCGCGGTTGGATTGGCGAACACCGTATGAGGTTTATTTTGATAAAGTGTTACATTTAATTTGACAATTCAAGATAAAAAAAGTTGCGATAAACTAACTTAAAAATTAAATATTTTATTTTCTATTGCTGGCATTGTTGCGAAAATAGAAACGGAATTTCTAGATTCAACTGAAGTTGTTTTCTTAAACTGTGGATAAAAATATATCATTACAATGACGGTTCCTAAAAAAGCATCTAAAACCTGTCCTGTTAAATATGATAATACTTTTTCCCATACGAATAAACCAAACAATGCATATGAAACTGTTATCGCTAGATTCAAGTATCCTAATGATCCTGCAACATAAATCGCCATTGTTACAGCAACACCCCCACGAAAAAGTAATATAAAATCAATTTTTCTCAGTTGTTTTTCCAAAACTATCCTTTAAATTTGCACCTGCACTTACTGATTGCCCCAAAACAATCAAGACACATGTTCCTAAAAATTATCCTTTTCTTGAGACTAATTTACAATAGTATTATTATTTCTTCATATAAAATAGTGATGCTAGGTAGCGTAATCGCTCAGCCTAACATCACTATTTTTATAAATACAATTTATATTTAACTAATATTTTATCTCGTGCCAGGTTCCTTTAACTTCTACTGGTCCATTAATTTTAAAAATACAATTCTGATTCTCTTCACTAGTAAAAATGCGACCACTTAATATATATTTACCTTGATCTATAAAGATTTCAAAAGATGTGTGATCAATCCATACTTCTAGTTCTAATTCATCATTATCTAATTCAAGTTTAATCTTTCTACTTGTATCACCCTTTACTCTATCATTAATTTCTTTTTCAAAAACTGATTGTCTGTCAACTTCTAAAGTATTATTTTCTAAATCAGCTTTAATTAATAAACCTAAATTATCATTTCCAGCTCTAAGATTCCACACTACTTGTCCTTGTCCTTTAAAACTCACTTTAAATTGACTAGTTAACCCTGTTTTAAACTTAGCCATCTGCTCAAAATTGATCACGTGTTTTGTACCATATAGACTTTTTAGTTCTTGTACTGGTTTTTGATAAAGTTTACCATTTTGAATAGATAACTCCCGTGGAAGGCTTAGACAACCATTCCATCCTAATGCTTCAGTTGGTAATATTGTTTTATTTGGTCCCATCCAACTAACAATAATTGTCCTAGATTCAACTTGAACAATTTGTGCTGCATAGCTCTCGAATCCTTCATCTATTAAGCTAAGTTTTGGCTTATTTAACTGCCACTCAAGATTATTATCTGTCCACTTAGGACCAATCACAACTGCATTTGGAAATTGTGTTTCATACTTTAAATCTTTTTCTTCTGCTCCTTGTGGACAAAAAATAAACACTTGATGCCCATCAAGTTCAAAAAAATTAGGGCATTCCCACATGTAACCAATACTATGATCAAAAGGCTGTAATACTGATTTAAATTGCCATTTTTTTAGATTAGCCGATGCTTCATATATAATTGCACATCCTTTTTCTTCTTTAGTTTGTGCACCTATGACTACATAATTTTTGCCATTTTGTTGCCACACCTTAGGATCACGAAAATTCATTGTATAGCCATGAGGTGGCTCCTTAATGGCTGGAATTATTTCCTTACTTATCTTATTTTCAGATAAAGTTGCACGCATTTGATAAGCTTCACGTTCATTATCGTTATTTCTAACATTTCCCGTGTAAAAAAATTCTAGTTTTCCTTTATCAACCCACGCACTTCCTGAATATACCCCATCGCTATCATATTTTGTATCAGGATCTATTGTATATGGCAGACTTTCCCAATGAACTAAATCCTTTGATCGTAATCCTCGCCAATAAACCATCTTACGCTTTGTTTTTCTTGGAATCCATTGATGAAATAGATACCAGGAGCCTTGAAAAAAACTAAATCCATTTGGATCACCTAAAAAACCAATTGGTGCTTCAATATGAAATAATTGCCGCAAACTACTATTATTTTTTATCTTTTCAATTTCTTTATACCACAACTTTTTTTCATTGGAAGCTAAATCACGCAATAAGCGATTGTCTAACGCCATTGATTAAGCCTCCTCTACAATATTAATATAATCATGTCGTTTCATCCAAAGATCAGCAAGTTCTACCCATTTTGAGCATGCTATATCTTCATCTGAACTATTTTTCGCTGCTATACTATTTGCTAAACCCATGCCATGTTTTCCTGAACCGAAGAAATGACTCTCACATTCAATATTCAATTCTGTTAATTTTACCATCCATTTTAGTGAATCCGAAACGGGCGTCACTTCATCTTGCAACGATTGCCATAAAAAAGTGGGAGGAATTGTTTTATTTATTTGATGAATTAAATTTAACTCCTCCTTTTGAACTAACGTTGGTTGTTCAGTACCATAAATTGCATTATTCAAATATGGTAACTGTTCTTTAATACTAGTATCTTTTTTGGCTTTACTAATCATATCACCCAAATCGCCAGTCAACATTGGGTATGCTAGTAAGATTCCTCGTAATTTTAAACAATCTCTACCATCAATTCCAATTTTATTTAAATACTCATAATCATTCCAGTGAACAGCATATGATGCAGCTATATGTCCTCCAGCAGAAAAGCCTAATAAAAATAGTCTTGTTAAATCTAATTTATATTCTACAGATAATTCTTTTAAAATTTTTAAAGTTTGTACCAATTCACTTAATTGCTGAGGATAATGAGAATTTGAGTCTACTTTTGGTACATCTATTTTTAAATCAACCCTCTCTTCAAAATAAGTTGTATAATTCAACAAAACAACATTATATCCTCGTGCTAAAAAGGTTAATGCTACGGGTTCACTTTCTTTTTTAGCTCTAAATAAATAAGAACCACCTGGACAAATAATTAAAGTTGGATGCTCTTTAATTACTTGATAAGAAATTTCCTGATCTAACATATATAAGGTTAAAGATGCCCGATCATTCAAACGTCGAGTAACTTCTATCATAATTCTCTTCTCCTCCTACTTGCTAACTATCATTTACTTGATATTTCAAATAACTTAGTCTCTGTAGTTACATGTTGCTGTAGATTAGCATGTTTTTTTAATTGTTGTACATCAGCTTGATTTGTAATAATAGTTAATACAACAGGATCGTAGCCTTTAGCTCTAATATTTTCAATATCAAAACTAATAAGTTTTTGTCCTACGACAATAGACTGATTATCTTTTACATATGCAGTAAAACCTTCTCCTTGTAAGTTTACTGTGTCCAACCCAATATGAATTAAGACTTCAACTCCTTCATTAGACACTAAGCCAATTGCATGTAATGTTGGAAATACCTTGATTACTTTTCCTGAAAAAGGAGCTCTAATACTTGTTGAACTTGGATCAACCGCAATGGTTGCACCCATTGCTTCTGAACTAAATACAGTATCATTAATATCTTTCAAGGATACTACATCACCTTCTACCGGACTATTAATTACTGTATCTATTTCATTAGTATATTGATTATTCTCTTTTTTAGTTTCAGTTGTTGTATCTACAAGTTTTTCATCCTCACCAAAGCCAAAAACCCAATGTAAAATAGCAGTCCCAAAAAATGCAATTGCTGCAATTAATGCATAACCCCATATTGGTTTAAAGGTAGGAATCGTAAATATACCTCCTGCTAATTGTGTTGCTTTAACATCAAGAGAACCAGCAATTGCGCCCGAGATAGCACTCATTGCAATTGCATATGCAAATGAACGTTTATATCTAAAGAAAATACCATAGATGATAGGCTCTGTAACACCTGACAGCAATCCTGGGATTAAACCGGAAGCAGCTATTTCTTTCAATTGTGCATTTTTTGTTTTAAATAACACACCTAATCCGGCACCAGATGCTGCCCATACACTTCCCATTGCAATCGCTAAAATTGGATCACTTCCATTTGTAGCTATATTAGATAATATGATAGGGATAACTGCCCAATGTAAACCAAAAACAACAATAGGAATCCAAAATCCTCCAATCAATAACCCTGCAATAATCGGACTTTTTGCAATAATCCATGTCGTTGCAGTTGCAATACCTTTACCAACATATACACCAAACGGTCCAAAAATCATTACTGTTAACGGGACCATAATAATAAGTGAAAGTAGTGGTAAAAATAGTAAATGTAATTGGCTTGGAATATATTTTTTAAGAAATTTTTCTAAAAATGAATAAATAACAATTGCAACTAGAATTGGAATTACTGTTGTAGAATAATTCATTAAAACTACTGGAATACCAGCAAAATCAATTGTGGAACCGATTCCTTTAATGAGCGCAGTAAAATTCGGTTCTAGTAAAGCGGCTCCTATTGTTGCTGCAATATAAGGGCTCACATTTAATTTTTTGGCTAATGTTGTTCCCAACAAAATTGGTAAGAAATAAAATACAGCATTCCCAGCAGCAGCTAAAATCGCATACGTTCCACTTTTGGCTGACATCCAGCCTACCATTGTCATAATAGATAAAAAGGCTTTAATTAGCCCTGATCCACAAAAAACAGGAATCCATGGTGTAAAACTCCCTGATAAGATGTCAAATACTTTGGATACTATACCAGTGTTTTTATCACTATTATCATCTGTAGAATTATTAGAATCAAAATCAAACTTTCCTACTTTTATTACATCATCATAAACATCACCTACATTAGGTCCTATTACTACTTGCAATTGACCTGACGCATTAACAACCTGCAAAACATTTAGTGCCTTCAGAGCATCCATATCAGCCTTGTTTGGATCCTTCAATCTGAAACGTAATCGTGTAGCACAGTGAGTTAAATATTTAACGTTCTCACGTCCTCCAACTTTTTGAACAATATCTTGTGCTAATTTTTCATTCTTTATAGCATAAGCCTCCATTAATTTATAAGGAACCGGTTCCTTAAACTAGAATAAATCATTTAAAACTTTTTGTCAACGCTTTCACCATATATAATTGAGTACGCCATTATAACTTTTTTCTCCTCTTGTTTATTCTGTAAAATATTTATCATCATTTCACCGGCTTTACGGCCTGTTTCAAAAAAATGAAGGTCTACTGTTACCAATTTAGGATGCAATAGTTGCCCAATCTGATATCCACCAAATCCTGTAACAGAGACCTTTTTAGGTACTGCTACTCCCATTTCTTGAGCAGCTGTTATTATTCCAAAAGCAATGTTATCTGTTGCACAGACCACTAAATCTGGCCATTTTGAAGAAAAATTTTCTAATGCTACTTTTTTAGCATCATTTGCATTAAAACTTGTTTCATAATATTCAACATTGCAACTTCTAAATTTTTTTAACGCTCTTTGAAATCCCATTTTTCGATCTCTACCAACTGCATGGTCATCTTCAGATACGCCTATGTACGCTATATTTTTATAATTATGCATTAAAATTGACTTACTTAACGCAAAGGCAGCTTCTTCATTTGCATTGAGTAAATTATATGTTGTATCACACTCTTGTCCCACAACTAAAACAGGGACATCAATCTCCTTAATTATTTTTAAGTGTTTAGGTGTTATTCTAGTTGCTAATAGTACAATGCCATCAACTTTTTGATGTGCTAAATTAATCATGCTTTGAATTTCACGAGTTTGACTTTCATTTGTATTAGCAATTATCAATTGATATTTTGCATCCTGTAATTGCTGATCTAATCCCCTTAAAACTTGCGATAATGAACTTGAATCTAATCGTGCAATTATTGTTCCAATGATATATGTTTTTTTAGCCTTTAAGCTACGCGCAAATGCATTTGGTGTATAATGTTGTTCTTGTATAATACGTTCAATTTTAAATTTAGTTTTTTCGCTTACATATCCCCCATTCAAATAACGAGATACTGTGCTTTTTGCAACACCAGCTAATTTTGCAATATCTTCAATTGTTGCCATTAAATATTTCTCCTTGCGTCATTGAATAGTTAGTACGAATTCTATGCGCCAACTTCTTTTATTCTAACAATATCTAGCCGTAAGCTCAATTAATTTAAAAATAGTTTGATGCCATCTTTGTAAGTTGATTAGATAAATTGTATTTTATACCATTAATTCTATTTTATTAGTCTGTCTTATAAATCTTATATTTATAGAAAATTTACATGTTTCAATATAACATTTTTTATAATAACTACACTAAAAACACCGAAAACTTAAACATCTTCGGTGTTAAACAGACTAAATTCTTTATCTACCATAATGCAACATCACAAATAAACCATTTTCTGAGTTATTTCAGGCTATATTTACAATGTCTCCTCAAATATATCTATTCTCTTAAAACTTAATTTAAACCTCTACCTCTATATAAACAGCTGCATATTAGCTTTTTCGCTATCGCCTATAAAGGTAGCGACTCCACCATATTCTACAAAGTCAAATAACTCTTCTTTTTCAATACCCATTAAATCCATGCTCATCGTACATGCTACAAACTTAACACCCAATTGATGTGCTTGTTGAATCATTTCTGGCAAAGGTGCTACATTTTTTTGCTTCATTACTTTTTTGATCATTTTTGCACCAAGACCACCCATATTCATTTGAGAAATCTTAAGTTTATCTGCACCTGCAGGTAACATTATATCGAACATTTTTGCCAATCCGGATTTTTTAACGGTCTGTTTCTTTAAAATAGATAGCCCCCAGAAGGTAAAGAACATTGTTACTTTTTTACCATATGCGGCTGCTCCAGATGCAATTATCATTGAAGCAAGGGCCTTATCTAAATCGCCACTAAATACCACCATTGTTGCTCCATCTTTGGTTTCAAGTAATTGACCTTCAGGAGGTAATGTAGTTGGCATCTTTGGTTCTGATTTTTGGGGCAGTTCTTTTCCCTTTACAATCGTTGCAAAAACCTTATTATCTTTTATTTTATTATCAATAACTGTATTACCTGTATTCTGACACCAAACCTCAATATCATTGCTAAATCCAAAATCACTTGCTTGAACTTCAATTTTTTGGCCTGGCTTCATCCTGTCGATATTTTCTTTAACCTTCAAGATAGGCCCTGGGCATTGTAAACCGCACGCATCTAATTCAATATTTTCTAACGTATCTTTGGCATAATCATTTTTCACAACATCTTTTTTGATTTTTGTAAACTCAACCTGATGCAACTGATACTTTGAATTTTTATATGTTTTATAGCCTCCATCAAGGTTTTTCACACTGTAACCATGTTGCATCAAAATTCTCGCTGCATTATAGCCACGCAAACCAACTTGGCAATAAACATAGATTGTCTGATCTTTAGGCACTTCAACTAAATGTTGGCGTAACTGATTTAATGGAATTTCAACACTACCACCAATTCTGCCTGTTAATAATTCAAAGTCTTCCCGGACATCAAGAAAATATGCTCCTTGTTCTTTTAAGCTATCCACTTCAGACCATTGGAAGGTTTTAACTTTACCATTCACTATATTATCAGCTGTATAACCTAACATATTTACCGGATCTTTAGCGGATGAATACGGCGGTGCATATGCCAACTCAATCGCCGCTAAATCAGGGGCTTTAGCGCCAAATTTCATTGCCGTAGAAATAACATCAATTCTTTTGGCAACACCTTCAGTCCCAATTGCTTGCGCACCTAAAATTTTCCCATTTTGTGCAAACAAAAGTTTCAATGCTATTGGTGCCGCACCAGGATAGTAACCTGCATGTGAATTGGGATGAATATGAATTGCTTGATACTCAATTCCTTGCTTTTTCAAGATACGTTCACTATTTCCGGTGCTTGCTGCCGTCAATTCAAATACTTTAGCAACTGATGTCCCTTGTGTACCTGGATATTTAGCTGGAAGTCCATTTATTATATCTGCAACTAAACGACCTTGCCGATTTGCAGGCCATGCTAGTGGAATATTGGTAGCTTCACCACTAACGCTATCGGTCACCTCAATAACATCACCAATAGCGTAAATATGCGCAAAGTTTGTTCTCATCTGAGTATCTACTTTAATGCCACCTTTGAATCCTAACTCTATTCCACATTGTTTGGCCAATGTGTTTTCTGGTAAAACCCCAATTGATAGAATTGTCATGTCTGTTGCCAGTACTTGTCCACTTGTCAAAACTAACTCATGACCATTATTGCGCAATTCTTTTAAACCATCGTTAAGAATTAACTTAACTCCGTGCATATTAATTTGAGCGTGTAACATCTGTGCCATTTCAAAATCAATATTTGGCATTACTTGTGGCGCCATCTCAACTAATTGAACATTTATACCAAGCTCAGAAAGGTTTTCCATCATTTCTAGTCCAATAAATCCGCCACCAATAACTGTAGCCGTCTTGACTTTGTTTCTAGTAATATATGTTTTTATTAAATCCATATCCGGTATATTACGTAGACTAAATACGTTCTTAGCATTTTCTAAACCATCAATCGCTGGCACTATTGCCTTGGCTCCTGTTGATATAATCAATTCATCGAAACTTTCATCATATACCTTACCTGTTTTGTGATTGGTGACTGTGACCGTTTTTTCGGTTGGATGAATCGCCGTAACTTCAGAAAAATTTCGTACATCTAAACCATACTGACTACTCATCCCTGCAACAGTTTGCAGTAACAGACTTTCACGCTCTTTTATTACTTCACCTACATGGTAGGGCAATCCACAATTTGCAAAAGAGATATATTCTCCTTTTTCTAGTAGGATAATTTCATCTTCTTCACTTAACCGTCGTAACCGAGTTGCCGCTGTTGCCCCACCAGCAACTCCACCAATAATTACTATTTTTTTAGCCATATTTTCTCCTTGTCTATTATTTCACAAATGATAATTTTAATATACAGGGGCAATTACATCACTCCTGCTTTTTCATCCAAAATATTCGTTTAATTCACCAAAAGTTGGTTAGATCTCTGTCGTACGCACTGTTCTTTACGTAATTAAAAACTAGTTTATGCTTTTATAATATACCCACCCAGGTATATAGTCAAGGAGTAGTAGCTTCACAAAATTTCTTTTTTATTTTTATAATCCGTAGTATCCTTGATTCCAATAAAAATTTTTCATTAAGAGTTCCTGATGTTGTCGCCAAAATTGAAACATACTACTTATATCAAAAAGCTGGACTGTGAAAACTTGGAAGTTTTCGTAGTCCAGCTTTTGATATAATAGTAAATCCATCGCATAACACTTGTATGATGAATGGCAATCCACAATCATGTAAAACTTCAACAATACCACAGTGGCTCAATAAGAGCCTAAAAAGAATAGGCAATGGCTACTAAAAATATCTTTCTAGAAATAATGAACTTTAATTTAACTTAATTCTTCGCCATAGCTACCTTGTTTCTAGGCTAACTATAAATCAAATTTAAATTTTCTGTACTAGAATCCAGAAGAGTATTTTAACTAAATCGTACTTTTACCAATATTTCGACTGACCGTCGTCAACTCAAACATTGGCCATAACATGAGCAAACCTAAAAAAGCAAAACCAAACTGATAAGCATGTTCCAAAGGCATTGTGTGGCTAAGAATTGAAACAATCACCGTAATTAAGGATACACCCAACCCTTGTGCTAGGGTCATAATCACTGCCGTTAACGTATTAGCACTATTTCGTTCAGCCAAAGGTACATCAGCAAATGTCAACCCGTTGTATGCAGTTAATGCTAATGAGCGCCCAACACCAGAGATAAACGCTAGCAAGGCAATAATCCATGGAAATGTTTCCGTCGTAATCATGGCCAAACAAAGCGAACTGATCATCACCATTAGAAAGGCACTAAGGAGCGCGCCACAATATTTGAGCGTTTTGATAATCACCGTTGTGAATGGTTTAATCCCTATATTGCCTAGAAAAATAAAAATTACAAAACTCGATGCTTTAACGGGTGACCATTGAAAAACTGTTTGCAAATACACAGTCATCAAGTATGGCATCGCGCCAACTGATAGCCATAGTACACTACAACCTATTTGTGTGAACCGAAATGATTCAATTTGCAATGATGAAACAGAAAATAATGGATTTTCGACTTTACACAAGTGAAAGTAAGAAAAAACTAACATCCCTGCACCAATAATAACCATCAGTGCTGCCAATAACCATTCAGCTCGCCCATGTGTCGCCAATTCCGCACCAGCTAAAATCAGCCCTGAAGCAATCGCAATTGCAATAAACCCCATAACATCAAACCGGCGATGAATCACTGTTCGATTATCGTGATCGATTAAGAAGAGGCCGTATAGAATAATGATGATTCCAATTGGTAAATTGATCATAAATATCCAACGCCAGTTCCACCACGTCACAATTAGGCCACCAATTAAAGGAGCAATTGCTGGGGCAAGCAAAGCTGGCCAAACTAGATAGCTTGTCATCCTTAATAATTGTTCAGGAATTGTTTTTTCCAACACAATCAGCCGAGCCGTCGGTGTCATCATTGCACCCGACATTCCCTGAATTACGCGCATCCCTAATAAAACTCCAAACGTCGGTGCTAATGCACTACCAAGAGAACTTAACGTAAATAATCCAACCGCCAGTATCCACATCTTTTTCTTACCAAACCGATCAGCAAGCCAGCCACTTAGAGGAATAAAAATGGCAACAGTAATTAGATAAATACTAACAAGTAGTGCAACAGTGGACGATCCAGTCCGAAAATATTTCGCCATGCTTGGTAACGCTGTTGTGACAATCGTCCCATCCATGATTTCCATGAAGAGACTTGCAGCCATTAATAACGCAATTTTGATTTCTTTAGTCATTCGATTGAAAGCCACCATTCTTCTTCAAAGCTGCTTTAAATTCTTGAATCCACTGCTGCGTCACCTGTGCCTGTTTCAAGCGTAATTGCATTTTTTGCATCGCATACCAGTGATCCTTTTTTTCATGTTTCTTTAAATGCTCGAGCTCTGCTTGGCAGTCATCCACAATAGCCACTTGTTCATTCATATATTGATCCAACAAATCCTGCTGTTTAGATAGCGGTAAATGCTGCATTGAATCCAACTTAATTTGGAAAATATCATCCGTGTGGGCACCCTCTGGAACCGGTTCATGCATCAGGTTAAAAAAGCGTGCTTCACCCTTCTTTGTAATCGCAGCCAATCTTGTCGATCTTTTGTCATCGTCTTGTATGGTTAGTGTAATATAGCCCTCTTTTTCTAAGCGCTCGAATAGCGGATAAATAACGCCAAAACTAGTTTTTCGGTGACGCCCAAGCGAGACCTGCATTGATTGTCGCAAACGATAGGCTGTCTTAGGCTTCTCCATCAACTCACCCAAAACGTACAATTCATTCATCATTTCAATATCAACCGTCCTTTTATATCTTTTAGATATAAACAATATATATCTAAAAGATATAAAAGTCAAATACAAAACAGACTCTTGCTTTCTTGCAAACCAACCTTCTAATAGCGTCATTGCGTGTTCAACCTGTTTCGTATCAGTCTTACTCTGTTTTTTCGTATAGTGACTTAACAACACAAACCTTTCGCCAGCATAGCTCGCATAGAAAATTCTTTCCGATTGTGGTCTTAACTCCATGATTGGATATTTATAACTCTTTAGTACATTTGCATGTGATAACCTAATAGTTTTTCTAAAGTTTCTAGCTGATAACATACCTTTTTCAGCACTTTTTAGTCATCTTTTTGTTTGCTCTCATTCAAGCTACCTACCCTAATCTCACTTTAGCCATTTCTATCTTCGTAAACTTCTATTTCATGCATCTTATTTATATCCTTCAATATAACTTCTCTGCTATATTATTTTACAAGCATAATATATGTATAAAAGTTATATAAAGTGCAATAAAAAAACCAAAAAGAATCTAATCTCTTTGGCTTTTGACGTCACAGTCATGCACGCATTATTAGTTAGCTAACAGCATAATTATTACCCCTAGATTAATATAGCTGCTTTACTATTTTCAACCCAGAAACATATAAAAAACATTAACTGACTATACATACTAGATAATTTATAGTAACCAAAATACAACTTTTTATTTTGTGTACCTTATTTTCTACTCAACATTTACCTTAGAACCTTTTAAATAGCTTGTTATATTCTTAGCAGTTGT
Source organism: Ligilactobacillus ubinensis (assembly GCF_024160875.1). Lineage (GTDB taxonomy): Bacteria > Bacillota > Bacilli > Lactobacillales > Lactobacillaceae > Ligilactobacillus > Ligilactobacillus ubinensis. The sequence continues at coordinate 12,441 of NZ_JAIULA010000012.1, forward strand.
TGTTTTTAGGAAATTGTTTGTAGTCGTCGTATCTCTGTCTTTTAAAGTTTCAAATAGTGCACGCAAATCAGCTTTGTCGTATTTGCTATTATCCGCTTTATTTTCTTTAATTTCAGCATATCTTTGCGAAACTAAACTTATAATTTTTTGATCATTAGCATTTTTGCTATCGTTATTAATGCCAGATACCGCTAAATTCACAACATCGCCGTATTTAGCTAACAGATAATGCCCCCCAGCAAAATCATTAGGATCTTTTTTAGCATCAACCAGTGGTGTATTTCTTTCATTAGTCAACAGAATTATCACATTGTTATTCTTTGGATCAATTACTGTTAGTGTACCTGTCCAACCCGTATGCCCCACAGTGCTAGAATCTGTTTGTTTTGAAAATGCCCAGTTATAATTTACAGTTCCTGTAGCATTTCTGCGCCATCCTAGACCATAACTAGGATCTGTTGACTTAGGTTTAATAAATTCTTGCAGTGTTTCTTCATTGCATAATTTATAATTTCCATAGCCTCCACCATTTACAACAATTTGCGCTAATTTTGCTAAATCCGTTGCATTACTAAACAAGCCAGCATGACCACTTACACCTTTCATTGAATAATATGCCTTTTCATCATGAACTTGTCCTTGTAATGTATTTTTTCTAATGTTGTTAAATGATACTGCTCCACCTCTTGTATTACCATCTAATTCAGTTGCAGCCGTATCGTTTTTAGAAAAGCCATTTTCAAGTGGATTAAAGGTGATATGCTTTAGTGCCAATGGTTTGTATATTTCTTTGTTAACATATTGATCTAAGCGCGTATTTGTTATTTTTTCAATAATAAAACCTAATAGCATATAATCAACATCTGAATATACCGTTTTTGTACCTGGTGTATAGTCTAGTGGTGTTGCGATTATTTTATCCAAAACTTCATTTCTGTTTTGTGTATATAATGCAATATTCTTATTTTTCTCTGGTTTCAATGGATTATCACTGTTGTAGTTTTGATTATGATATTGTGGATCAGCTGGAAATCCTGCTTGATGTTCTAGAATTTCTCTGACAGTTAAATCACTCTTACCTTTAATTGTATCTGTAGCTTGATCTTTGAAGTTAGGTAAAATATCACTAACCTTAGAATCAATATTTAGTTTACCTTCAGATACTAATCTTTGAATTGCATAATTAGTTGCATACATTTTCGTGTTGCTGGCTAAATCATATAAGGTATTATTAGTAACTGCTTTTTGACCATTTAATCTTTTTCCATCTTTGCTATAACTATTCACCATACCATAAGAAGACTGTTTGATAATTTTACCATTATGCACTACTACTAATTGTGCTGATGAAAAACCATTCTTTATTTCTGCCTTTATAACTGCATCCAGTAACTTAAAGGAGTCATTATTTTTATACTTAGCATCATTCGCTTTATTTTTTAATGTTGGATATGGTATTTTAATTTTAACATTCTTATTTTTAAGCGTATCTACCTGCAAAATATTAGCTCCATTTTTAGTTAAGTCCTTAATACTGATTTTATTCCAATAGTTTTGCTTTATGCTCCCCACATTAAGCTTATGACTGTTAATAAAAACCTTTAAGTCCTTATTATTTTTAGCTTTAAGCCATAAATACCCTTGACCTTTAAATCCCTTGAATTGTTGTTCTTGATTATTTAATAACGCATAGGAATCAAAATCATCATTAGTTGCACTCGCTTTTTCTGAAAATGTTGCTGTACTTTGAAAATCACCTTTAGGTTCACTTTTGGAATACCGAATAACACTTGCTGTGCTCTTTTTTGATAAAGTAGAACTCTTTGTACATCCCGTTAAAATAGCAACACCAACCGCTGCAAAAATCAAATACTTTTTTTTCATAATATCTCCCCCAAAAAGATAATTACGACTATGACAACATCTAACTAAGAGTTACATCTGCGACAACGTCTGCTGGTGTTACATTTTCCACTTTTTTTACATCTACGGTACTTACTTTATCCATATTAGTAATTACTGTAATTGCTGTTGTCTTTTTTTCATGTTCCCTTATAAAGTCTAAATCCATATCAGCTAACTTATCCCCTACTGAAACCTGATCACCTACACTAACATGGATTTTAAAAGGTGCCCCTTGCAATTCTACTGTATCTATTCCTAGATGAAGTAAAATTTCTAAACCAGTGTCAGTTACTAGCATTATTGCGTGTTTTGTATCTGCTACCATCTTAATTTCCCCTGAAATTGGAGCCAAAATTTCACCTTTATTTGGCTGAATAGCAAATCCATCGCCCATCATCTTTTGTGAGAACACGTCATCAGCTACCTTCGTAATTGGAATCAAAACGCCACTAGCCATTGCTTTAAATTCTACTTTTTTATTCTTATTTTTAAAACCAAACAAAATATTCACCACCTATTACGAAAAATGTTTTTTTATTGTTTTTTGCGATTCTACTAACTGCTTGATATTTCTTTGGTAGTCATTAGTAATAAAAGTGTAATATAGCATATCCACAACATATAGTTGGGCCATTAATGATGTTGTTGCAGCTGAACGTGCCGTTTGATTTTCCTCACTATCATCGTTTACTACTACAACATCTGATAATTTACCTAATGTGCTGTATCTATTGCTACTTACTGAAATTACTGGAATCTTTAAGGAACGTGCAACTTCTGCTAATTTGATACTTTCTAACTTTTCACCCGAATTGGAGAATAAAACTAAACCTGCATCTTCACTCTGTGTCGTTAATCCAGCAGCTAGTAAATGTGTATCTTGCGAATGAATTATTGATTTACCTATACGCATGAATTTCTGTGTGAAATCCCGTGCAGCAACATCTGATGCCCCTAAGCCGTAGACATATATACTCTTTTTTTCAAAAATATAATGACTAGCTTGGCTTAAAATATCCTCTTTCAATAAAGCATTAGTTGCTTCAATTGTATGATTTATTCTTAATGCCAACTTATCTTTTATTGATTCGATGCTATCTTTAGGATTTATTTCATCATATAAGGTTTTATCAATATTTTTTTCTAAAGCTAACTTCATTTTTAATTCTGGATAGCCACCATCTGGAACTATTAGTTTTCCAAATCTCGTAACTGTAGCTGTACTTACACCAGAAGCAGTTGCTAATTCAGCAGTACTCATTTTTGTAACTTCTGTAACATGCGCTAAAATATAACGACCAATTTTTTGTTCTGATCGTGAAAACTTATTTAATTTGTTAGAAATTTCAAATAAAATGTTTGTCATAGTTTAAGTTTAGTCCTTAATAAGATTTCCCTTTACATCCTTAGACATTCTGGCATCTTTTGGGATTCCAAAGAAATATGTTGCTATGAAACCGCCAATATATGCAGCTAATAATCCCAAAATATAACCTAACCAATGTCCATTATTTATTAACGGGATTAATGCAATTCCTGATGGTCCAATTGCCGTCGCTCCAATATTACCCAAAGCTCCGATAACTGCACCACCAATACCACCACCAACACAGGCAGTAATAAATGGTTTTCCAAGTGGCAATGTAACCCCATAAATTAAGGGTTCACCCACACCTAAAATTCCAACTGGTAAAGCTCCTTTAATCATATTGACCAATTGTTTATTCTTTCTGCAACGTACCCATAATGCACAAGCAGCTCCAACTTGACCACCACCAGCCATAGCTAAGATAGGTAATAGTGGTGTCATTCCTAGTTTATTAATCATTTCGATATGAATTGGTGTTAAGATCTGATGTAACCCAAACATAACCATTGGCAAGAAGAATAAGCCCAATAAGAAACCTGCAACTGCTCCACCAACATTTAAAATCCATTCAATAACTCCAACTAAACTGGTTGAGACAACTCCTGCAACTGGCATAACCAAAAAGATCGTAAATACGCCAACGATTAATAGTGAAATTGTCGGTGTCACAATAATATCAATTGAATCTGGAATTACCTTACGTAAACTTTTTTCAACTATTGATAATACCCAAACGGCAAAAATAACACCTATAATTCCACCTTGTCCAGCTGACAGTGCTTGCCCATTAAAAATATTATGGATAGGAGCTTGCGGCGTAACTCCTGTTAATAAAGTCACAGCCCCTATAACACCACCTAATCCGGCAGTTGCACCAAATACCGTAGCACTATTAATACCTACATATATTACAAGATAAGAGAATAAGCCACTATTAATAATTTTTAAAATTGCAATGAATTCTGTCCAATTTTTACCAATATCCCCTGCTACCATCAAATTAGACAGAATCGCAGCAATCCCAGATATTAACCCAGCCCCTACAAATACCGGAATTAAAGGGATAAAAATACTAGAGATAGCTTCTAATACTTTTCGTACAGGTGTCTGCTTAATTTTAGATTTTTGTGCTGCATGCATCTCTTTAGCCTTAGCTTGAACCATTTCTTTATCACGTTCATAATCTGATTTTGATATTTCATCACTAGCTGCCGCGATAGTACTAGCCTCTGGAAATTTTTCCCCCAGTTCAACTCCAACTTGCTTTACCATTATATCTGCAACCTTATTAACAGTTCCTGGGCCAACAATCACCTGTAAGGTATCCTCTTGAACAACTCCCATTACCCCATCAATTGCTTTTAATCCATCAATATCAACTAGCGCTTCATCTCTAATTGTCATCCGAACTCTAGTCATACAATGAATTAATTTTTCAACATTCTGTGGTCCCCCAACATGACTGTAAATTTCATTTGCAATACGTGTATATTTATCTGTACTCATCTCATATCCCCCCATGTTTATTTAACTACTTGACGTACAAAACCATTGGCATCCTTTAAAGATTTAATAGCTTCATCTCTACTTAGATTTGTTAAAATCATAATAATTGCAACTTTAACATCTTGCTTAGCTTGATTAAAAGCTCTAACTGCATCTAATTCTGAACAATCAGTTGCTTGCATAATAATACGTTTTGCACGTTCGATTAATTTTTCATTAGTCGGTTTTACATCAACCATTAAGTTCTTATATACTTTCCCAATTCCAATCATTGCTGCCGTTGAAATCATATTTAAAACCAATTTTTGAGCAGTCCCTGATTTTAAACGTGTTGAGCCTGTTAAAACCTCAGAACCAACTTCAACTTCAATTGGAATCTGTGCATGCTTACTAATTATCGCATTGTCATTACAAGAAATACTAATCGTAACCGCTCCAACTTCATCAGCATAATCTAATGCCCCAACAACATATGGTGTTCTCCCACTAGCTGCAATCCCTACAACAACATCATTAGAAGTTAAATTCAATTTCACCAAATCTTGTTTGCCGAGTAGTTTTGAATCTTCAGCTCCTTCGACCGCAACCGTCATAGCCGACATGCCCCCAGCTATAATTCCTTGAACCATTTTAGGATCTGTTCCAAATGTTGGTACACATTCTGCTGCATCTAGCACCCCTAATCGTCCACTAGTCCCAGCCCCCATATATATCAGCCGACCATTAATGTTGAAGTGTTTAATTACTTCTGTGACTGCTTCTTCAATTCTAGGTATTTGTTTTTTGATTACTAAAGGTACTTTTTGGTCTTCTTCATTCATTAGTTCTAAAATTTCTCTCGTTGATAAAGTATCCAATAACATTGTCTTTTCATTACGTTTTTCTGTTGTTAAATTTTCTAAATTCACTTTCGTTAATCCCCTTTAACAAAACGAATAGCTTGATTGCTGCCTATCCATTGTAATAATGGTACTTCTGATGCAACTACTTGCCCGATAACATTAACTTTTGTATCTGCATTAAGTTGCTTTTTAACTATTTGCAATTCGCCACAGTATCGCTTATAGCGGCAGTTGTCGATTGTAATTGCACCTGCAAGTCGTGTTCTTGTTTCGTGTGGAACTATTTTTTCTGTATTTCTCTCGCGCCCCTCTATCAGTCTTACTACATCACGAGAAATATCTGGTCTATTATGCCAAATAGATTTATACAAAAACTCCGCATCTGATTGGATGCTCAATTGCAGAACATTTTTTGAAAAGAACATTTCAAATTTTCTGCACATCTTCTCACTCAAAGTTCCATCACCAACATAAACTTTGTCAATATTGCAGTCATTCAATAGCTTTATTGTTGCAACTAATGGATTAGTATATCTATCACATTCTAATGTTGGCAAGCCTGCAAAGATTGGTCCCCTTAATTCAGTATCGCTTGCTATAAAGGCCATTGTGGTAAAACCTTGTTTCTTAAGCCATTCATTTTTATGAATAAACCAATTATTATCTAATCCTGTTTCTGGACGTGGATAGTAATTATGCCAAGCTTCTAAATTATCAAAATTTGCATGATTATCTTTTAGACATTCGATATCCAAATCACTGATAGTACTTGCATTCAAAGCGATGTTCATTTCATTTGAAAGGCACGCAACTTCTTCCATAGAAAAACCATCATCAATTCTTAGTGCTGTTACACCTAAATCTATTAATTTATAAATATCCTTAATTCCAATATTTAAACGATTTAGCCCCTTAATTGACACATCTACTGTTAAGTAGAAGTTTAATTTTTTACAAATCCCCCCCAAATCTTTTAAGCGTTGTAGTGATTCACTAACATTGTCTTCAGGAATATTTAACGATGTAAATATTCCTTCAAAACCAGAGCTTTTCATCAGTTCTATTCGTTTTTGTTCAGGAACCGTCAGTTTCTTATTTAAAAACACCGAGAACCCTAACATCTAATCTCCTCCTTGCATATGGAATCGTTTACAGTTAGAGTATAGCATCTATGTTACTAAATTACAAATTAAACTATAAAAAATAAAAAATAATGAAATTTAATTTCTTTTTAGTAATTTAGATTTTAAAATTACTTTGTAGCTAAAAAAGACTATCTGTTATAAAACAGACAGTCTAAATAGTAACAAGACATATTAACTCATTTTATTTTACCAACCACTAAAAAACACTTCTCGCATTATTGATTTCTAAATATTTTGATCATTCTAAAATATCCACTCATCACTTAATTTCACCAACAACTTTTACTTTTACACGAGTTGTGTCGTTTGGCGCGTACGCTAAAGGTATCTCTTCTATTTCAACTACTTTAATACTTTTATCTTCCGCACCAGCTTCTAAAGCTTGTTTAATAGCTTTGGACTTAGAATCTTCTAAAGCTTGAGCACGTTTAATAATATCATATTGATAAATTTTTTCAAATTCACCACTTACCTGTGCTATTGTTGCTCCAATAGCATTTGCGACACTACCATAGTTACTTCTCCAAATATTTGAAATGCCTGATATTTGCTTTGGTGCAATTATGGCTCCACCACCAACTAAGATCAACTCAACTTGTTGAGAACTTGTTTTCATTTTATCTAAGGCATCTGTTAGCATATCTTGAATAACTATAAAAGCTTGTTGTGCAAATTTTATATCAATTTTATCAACTAAATTTACATTACCAACTTCAACCATACCAAGTTTAACTGCAATATCCGTCGTCGTAATAATATTTCCGCCAAAAACAATTGCTTTTTCTTCAATTTTGTATCCAACACTATCTGGACCAACTGTTACAGTTCCATCTGCTTGTTGCCTTACAATACTACCGCCACCTAAGCCGATTGATAAAATATCCGGCATTCGAAAATTAGTCTTAACGCCACCTACTGTTTCAGCAATTGAAGATTCACGTGGAAATCCGTTACTTAATACCCCAATATCTGATGTAGTCCCTCCAATATCTAACACTAAAGCATTTTTCTTTTTGGCTAAATAAGCTGCTCCACGAATACTATTAGTTGGACCACTGCCTATTGTTAAAATTGGGTATTTCTCTGCATATTTTGTTGACATTAATGTCCCATCATTTTGGCATAAAAAAATTGCAGCATCTGTAATCGCTTGTTTTTCTAATGCCTTAGTAAATCCTGTACTAACTTTATGAATAACGTTAAAAAGTGCTGAGTTTAAAATTGTAGCATTTTCTCTAGTTATCAGTCCTAGCGATCCAACTTTTGCCGATAAAGAAATAGGAATCTTATTACCAAGTACTTTTTTTACAAAAATAGCTACCTTTTCCTCTTGTTCATTATTAATAGCAGAAAATACGCCTATAATTGCAATACTTTCTATATGTCCCTTCCATGAAAGTAATGTCTCTTTTAGTTCTTCAAAATCTAATTGCGTTAACTCTTGCCCATCAAATTCATAGCCTCCCTTAACAATTTTAAATTTGCCTGACAGTTCATTGACAATATCTATCGGCCATTCTGCATACGGTTCTACAGAAGTTGTTGCTGGATAACCCAAACGAATAACTCCTACTTTAGCCAATCCTTTTCTTTCAACTATTGCATTAGTGCATTGTGTCGTTCCAAGCATTGCTTGCTTTATTGTCTTAGGATCTACTTTACTTTTCTTTAAAACATCATTTATTGCATTATTAATTCCAGTCTGAATATCTACTGTTGTATGCGTTTTAACTGAAGCAATAACTCTAGATTGTTCATCTAATAAAACTGCATCTGTATTAGTTCCGCCAACATCAATTCCCAATCGTTTCATTTTAATTCAGCTCCTTTACTTTCTTAAATAAGTCTTCCACAGGCTGATAATCTACATCATAGTGAAAATAGCGTGGTCCAACTAATTTAATACCTGCTGGTGTTCTCCATTTATCAGAACATGGTACACCTAAAACATAAATACGTTTTCCATATTTCAACTCTTCATTTGTTATCGGATTCAGGCTCTCAATATCTAAGAAAGTAATAATATCTGGTGCTGTGATTGCAACTTCTCCATTTAATTTAAAGATTATATTTTCATTTTGAAACTCCACTTCTCCATTTTTATTTCTTGAATTTCCTAATCCTTCAAGCTCAACTTTTCCAAAATTAAAGCCATCTTTTGTTGTATGTTTAATGTCAACAATCTTTGCCTCCATAAAACAAAAACCATTTGTTAAATCAAGCAGTGCAACTAACGCTTGAGCTACAGTAGAATAAGAATTAACATTAGTGATTATCTCGCCTATTTTTTCACATAATGTAATAACCCCTTTAACACCTGATTCAAGTAAGTCTTTCCCAGTCAAAGGATAACTAGCAACTGTTGCTGTTGCCCCCATATCAACTGCAATAGACCTAGCAATTTTTTCAGTCCAAACATTATCGATTGTTTCTAACAAAGCACCATTGCCTTTTTCATCTACAATTGCCATAGGTGTCGCTGTATGCCCATATAGAGTGAAAGTTGACATTTGCAATTCTGGTAAAGCACGGCCCATACTATCAACGTCAACAAGAGGTAAACCCGTTTTAGCAGCCACCATAATTGGAATCATCGAATTAACTCCTCCTGCCTCTATAGGAAATGTAGCTGCTATTTTTTTATTAAGTCGCTTTTCCAGTAGATCAAAAGCTTTATAAAATTCTTGTCCATTGGGAAATTTTTCTAATTGAACAGATGGAGCTCCCATCATTGAAGCAGGTACAACCAAAGCCTCCGATTCCACTTCATCCACATTAAGCAATGTTACCTCACCATATTTTCGCGTAGCACTAACAGCCATCAATTCTCCTATATAGGGGTTACCACCACCTCCTGCACCAAGTAAAGCTGCACCAATCGCTATATTTTTAATGCTGTTAACAGATAGTTTTCTCATCAACTATTTCTCCTTACTAAAAATTTTCATTCCCATATAATAAACTATGGCAGCAACTACTATCGAAGTAATTGATTGAATTCCAATTGTAATAAAGAAACCTGCCATACTGCCTACAATCCACGAAATCAATGTCACTGGATGAAGCTTTTCTGCCTGATCTGGTAACTTTCCTAATTTTCGAGATTCATCCAGAATTCTTCTGCTTCTTTTCAAAACAAAATAGTCAATGAACATAATTCCAGCTATTGGTGGAAATACAATACCCAAAAAACTTAAGAATGATTCAAATTTGTCAATAATGCCCATCATTGAAAGAATTGTTCCTAAAATACCAATTATAATTGTCATTAATGCCCTATTAACATTTATCTTAAAAACTTGTTTAATGAAATTAACGATACCTAAACTTGAAGAATATAAATTTACATCGTTTACTTTTAAAGTTGAGAAGATAACTATAAAAACACCTAATATTCCTGTTAATTGATAAATAATTGGCATTATTGCCTCTGTTCCAACAGCATGCGCCATTAAAACTCCTAATAAGTTAACTCCCAATTCTCCCAACATTGTCCCAATTAAAGTAGCCCAAAAAACATCTCTTGAACTTTTAGCAAATCTGGTAATGTCTGGAGTTATAATACATCCAACAATAAATCCACCTGTTACAACCGTTATTGCAGCTGTAAATGTCAATGACTGACTAGGTGCTGCCATTGTAATAAGACTTCCCAGCGAATGTGTCCGCAACATATTAAATGTACCAATTCCCATTACAATCAAAAAACCTGGAACAGCAATATTAGCAGTCCAACTCATACTCTTAAATCCAAAAAGAACTACTAAAGTAACTGCTAATCCAGTAAAGGCTGCAACTACCGCAAAATTCAAATTATTTCCTAAAATCGACACAATTCCTTGTGCAAAAACTGAATTTTGTATTCCAAACCATCCTGTTAGACTGATTGCAAATGCTAGACCAACTAATGCCGAACCATATGTTCCAAAACCTGCCCATTTTGACAATAAGCTAGTTGACAATCCTTCTCTTTGTCCAGCAACTCCTAATCCATACGAAATAAATTGTAAAAAAACACTTCCAATCATGGTTGCCCAAAATGCTTGCGCAAAGGTTAATCCATATCCTAACTCTGCCCCAATCATAAACTGAGAAACGCATGTTAAATTTCCAATTCGAATTAATAAAATTTTCCACATAGGATCTCTTTGTTCTTCTGGGACACGACTTAATGAATAGTCATCATTAAGCTCTGCTGTTTTTGCAACTATCTCTTTTTCTCTCATAACAAGTAACCTCTCTTTTCTATACAGTTAACCCTTTTACAATATGTCTTGTTTTATAACATACAGCAATTATTGAATTTTTAACATTGTTAAAATGACAAAAAAATAAGAGTTTCATTTGTTAAAATTAACAAATGCTAACTCTTTACTAATTTAATTATTTTTTTATTTTAATTTATTTAAACGATAGATTGCTACTTCTTGGGTTAAATAACCTATCATTATTGGATTATCAATCGAAATACCTAATAAATCATTAATGCGACGTAATCGATATTTTATAGTATTACGATGAACATATTCTAAATTTGCAGTTTTTATAACATTAGCCTGTGTATCTAATAAATAAGTAGCTAATGTTCTCATTAACTCCTGCTTTGAAACTAAAGGATGAATAATATTTTTCACTTGAATTGATTGATTATTTCTTTTTCTTTGTAATTCCCGACATTCTTTTACAAAAGTAAAATCCTGTAAATTAAATATTTGTTTTTGCGGAAAAACAACTTGTAAATCTTTTTTTACCATTTCAGTTAGTGAAAATATTTCACTTATTTCATTTATATCAGCCAAGTTAATATAGTAACTAATACTTGCTTTAAACCGTTTTCCACTTAAACACTCCTTCAACTGCTTACCCCACTGAAGAATATCATATAATTTCAGTTTCTTAGTATATAAAATAATAATATTATCATTGTAGTATTCACAAATTACATTATTTGCAAATATTTTTGATATTTCGCGTACGACTTCTATTTGCTGACTATTATCTTGCTTTAGCACATTTTTTATAATCCAAGCATTTTTTAAACTTTCCATTTTAACATTTAAGCGTTCCGCAATTTGTCTTGCTTTTCCTCTTTGACCCATTATCAATGTTTCAATCAAATCTGCTCTACCAATATATGTTTTGCTTTCTTGCCATATTCTCAAAGCAATTTCCATTATTTGGACAATCTGACGTTCTTTAACTTCGCTAATATTTTTACTACTTGGTAAAATTAAAAGCATAAAATCTTGAATACTATTTTTTAAGACTATATTTTCATTATTTAATTTCTGAAAATCTTTGTCTCTATCTTTTTTATAAACTGCTATCCAATTTATTTTTTCACTTCGTGGCCAATTAGCTTCATGCAACAAAATATTTTTACTGTCAAAAATTGCTAATGACACTTTTAAACGATTACTGACAATTTGCATTATTGTTTCAATGTTTTTCCCTCTATCCGGCATATTAGAAAAGTTTTTTAGTACTTCAACTACTAGATTGGGATGCTTCAGTTGATCATTGAAAATTGAATTTAAAGTTTCAGTTATAATATCACTATACGCTAAAGTAGGATCATTTTGAGGCATACAAACAAGAACCATCCCTAACTCATCAGCTAAATCAATTAAACGCTGATGAACCTTAGGCATTACAATACCTACATAAAATAATACAACAGCAACTTCACCAAGATCTGCTTGATACTCTAGATTTCGACACTGTGCATCTACATCATTTTTAATTGCAGAAAAAGATGTTAAAACAATTTCATTTCCTCTAAAATGAATATTATTTTTAAGCTCTCTTTGTGTCTCGTTTGTTTCAGAATATTCTAAAACTGTAACTGACGTTACTATTTGTTCCAAACTGCTTTTATGGGTTAAAACCTTGGCTCCACGCATAGAAGAAAGCTTTAAAACATCAAATATTGTTACACTCATTCAACTCACCTCACAAAACCAAATACATTGTCTACAATTCATGTTACTTAATATATCGTAGAATACATTAGATGTAAATCAAAATTATTTATCTAAAATAGATATCAAATACTATAGTTTTTTATCTATCATTTAAAGATTCAGTTATTTTTCTTATGGAGTTATACTAAAACACCCCCATGATTTTCAGAACCCAACATTGAAAATCAAAAAGAGTATTAAAAAATTATATTAACTAAATATTTCTTATTATAGCAAGGAACCGTTGAATACATCTAAGATTGTACATTATATGAGGATTGTCACATAAGTTTTAATATAATACAAATCACTTTGGCATTTTTGATACCTGATCAATAAACCATTCATTAAACAACTCAGCGTTAATATCAATACCTACATTTGCATTGTATGTTCCTGCTTTGTGCCATCTATTTTGTATATCAGCAACAGTAGCACCAATTGCAGGTCCTTTCGTTGCAACTTCAATATTCAACTTTTTAGTAGTAATCAATTCTGGATTAAGTGCATATAAAATCGTATTTACATCATGCATTGGCTTTCCACCAACATGTACATCTCCATAAGCTAAAATAATACTGTAGAGCATATCCCCTGATTTACCCATCTTTTTAATTTTGTCCAATGTTTGAGGTGTAATGAGCGCTTTTAATGTAACATCTAAACCTATCATTGTTTTTTCAATTGGAAAGTCAAAAACGATTTTTGCTGCATCTGGATCAGTAAAGACATTGAACTCCGCTACGGAACTGCAATTCCCCCCTGAAATACTACCACCCATAAGAATCAAATTATTAACTTGATCCAGATCTTTGGGATATTTCTCCATTAACTGTGCAATATTAGTATATGACCCAGTTGCGATTAAAGTAATTTTTTCTTTAGATTCGCAAATCACTTGATGCATAGCTTCAACTGCCGATAATGATAGTGGCTTTCTTTGCGGTTCTGGAAAATCATACCCTGGCATCCCTGAACTACCATGTATTGCTGATGCATCAACAAACTTTTTCTTAAGTGGAGCTTTTGCACCCATTGCAACAGGAATATCTTTATCAAAAAAATCTAGTAACTTAAGTGTATTTTTTGTTGTCTTATCAACTGTCACATTTCCAGCAACTGTCGTAATTAATTTTACATCTAATTTAGGATGATTAACTGCAACTGCAATCGCTGCCGCATCATCAATTCCAGGATCCATATCCAAAATAATAGGTAACATTTCTTTTTCCCCTTTCGGACTATTGCCATTAATTTTATCAAGCAAGTAAAGCTGCATTTATCGCTGATAATAATGACACCCAAAGCATACCCCTAAAGATTTTAGGGTTAGTAACTTAACATTTGTGCTCCTAACCATAATAATAAAGCCTTTACAGCCGTTACACAATATTTCTCTTATTATGCTTGTTAATTAACTGTCGCTTAAGTTTCTTGAATGCATTAAACCTACTATGTAAGTTGCCATCATAATGTTATCTTTTTTGAATTATCCAATAAAGATTATAATTTCACTAATTTCTTTCTAAATCCTTGGTAAAATAGCAAACCAATCAAGAGAGTTCCTAAGTCTGCCAAAGGTTGCGCTATAATAATTCCTGTATATCCCCAAATTGGAACAATTATCACTAAAACAAGTAACAACAATACTCCTTGACGTGAAATAGACATTGCAAATGCCCCCAGCGCTTGACCCACAGATTGAAATAGTGTTGTAAATACTAAAATGGCACCAACAAACGGTGTTGTCAGCAATAAATAACGCAACATCTGTGCGCCATCACGAACAACTGTCGGATTTTGCATAAACCATCCCACAATCACAGGTGCAAATATCATTAACACAATACTTAGGCTAAAAGCAGCAACAACTTCAATCAATAAATCAAAATGTATTACCTTTTTCAAACGCTCTCGCTGTTTAGCACCATAGTTATAGCCAATTAATGGTTGTGCCCCAAAAGCAAAACCAACCATTACTAACATTACAATCAGATATATCTTAAGCGCAATTCCTAAAGCGGCAACTGTTGCAGCTCCATAACTTGCTAAATAGTTATTTAAAAGTGCCGTTCCAAAACTTTGCATCAAATTTGTTATAGAAGCTGGAATTCCAATTACTAAAATCGCAGCTATCGTTTGCCGACTTACTTTCATGCTACTTAGCTCAATGGTTAAAAAGCGTGCTCGCCGGCAAACATAATAAAGTAATACCGTGTCTGAAAAAGCATAACCAATTACAGTTGCTAATGCTGCTCCAGTTGCCCCTAAATGAAAGTAGAGAATAAATAGTGGATCCAAGATTATTGTCAAAATGGTTCCGCTCATCGTTCCAAGCATAGATTCCATTGCTAATCCTTCTGTGCGCAATAAATTACCTGGCACCAATGAAACAATTATAAGTGCAGATCCAGCAACCATTATTCGATAAAATTCTGCTGCGTAGTGATATGTAGCATTTGTTGTGCCTAGCATTTTTAAAATAGGATGTTCATTAAGCAACATTAAAACACTGACTACTACCCCAACAACTAGAGCTGCATAAAAACAAAAACTGCTTGTTTTTCGTGCAGCTTCTTGCTCTTTTTTTCCTAGCAATCGTGAAATCAAGGCACTACCGCCTAACCCAAAAATATCACCTAACGCTAACATTAATGAAAAAAGCGGTGTACAAATTGTCACCCCTGCGACTAAAGCTGCATTTTGCGTTTTTGCGATAAAAAAGGTGTCTGCTAAATTATAAATCATACTAGCAACCATCCCCAAGACCACAGGTAAAGCTAATTTAAAATATGCTTTAGGTACTGGTGTGCGTAAAAACAACTCTTCCATAAAACGTTAATTTCTTCCCTTCCAGTTTCAATAACTACTTGTATCATTTGTAATACAAATACAAAAACTACGTTTACAATCACTATTAAGTATATACTCTCATTCAAATTCTGTGTAAGTAAAATTTATCGTTTATCTTCAATTTCTAATACTAAAAAAGTCTGAAAATTTTATCCCAGACTTTATAAATATATTTACTTCAAATAGGAGCTTATCAACTATTTTGCTAATTATTTAATAGTATGCTGATTTTGTTTATAAAAATGTTCATAGATAAATAATACTAATTCCGTGAACACAATTATCGAAATCACTTCAAAAACAACTAATATGTTTGCTACTGTGCTTGTATTATATCTAAGCAAAATTAAAAAACAGATTAAGCCTGTAATTATTGAATAAATGGCGCTAAACTTTTGTCCCAAATACCAGTTTTCTTTATTTTTCTTTGACGTAGGAGTTCTATAGCCCCAGTGATTCCCTAACTTTGTATATTGGGGTGGGAAAAAAGTTCTCACGATTCCTTCTATCACTAAAAACAAAAAAATAAGTTTATAAATTATCATAATTAGCCTCCTCTAATGACCTATATTTCTAGCTACTTTAAAAATATAACCATTTTTTGATTCCAATTAAATATTATAATTTCCACTTAATAGCTACACACTTAGTGCTCATGCTCAATATATACCAAAAACACCATATGTTCAATTAATTTTAGCGATTATCTCAACTTTATAACCATTTGTTATACTAAATTCCGATTCAAATTACAACTCAGTATATCAGTAAAAACGTGTTCTCAAAAGTTTAATATAACTGGCTCTTTAACGAGTATAACCTCTATAAAAAGTTGTCTCAAGTTTCATACTACATCCATAGCTCCCAATATCTGCGGCATAGATACCGAGAGCTATTTAAACAATGTTTTAGAGGGGATATTTGATATATATACCCTGAAGTTGAACTGCTTGGTCATAAGCATTATTGATTGGATAAAATAACCTCAGTTACAATATTACCAATGTTTGTTGATTGTTTACTAACTGAAATAGTAGAAACATTTTTTGTATTTTCAATTGCAGTATAAACTTTATCACCTTTCAAAATATTTTCAATTTGTCTTCGATTAGCTTTAATATATTCTTGATTTAAATATTTAGTTAAGGCCATATATAACTCTTTCTGGCTTTTAACTGTTGAGCTTATTTTTTGATAGTGAGCAAGCAACCATACTTCAAAAGAACTGTTAGAAAAACCTATTTTACATGTAGCATTGTTTAAATTTAATTTTTCAGCTTTTTTAAACATTTCTGTAATTTCTCTTTCAGTATTATTATTTTTATCAAAAATAATAAAAACTTTAGTTTTGGAATCGGGTTTTAATGCCGTGTTGTTAGCCATCATATTTTTGGCTTTATCGATCCAATCCCCCCCACTATTGTTTAAAATTTTAATAGTCTTGGCTGCTGACATTCCATAATTCTGTGATAAAGAATCAAAGAAAGCTTCTTCGGTTTCCCCTTCAACAAAAAAAAGAATTCTAGGTTTGAGTTTTCTTTTCTTCTTAGATCTACTCATTTTCTTCGAGAGCCTCCAATAATAATTTTTTATTAACTATTTGTGTTGCACCATATCGGCCTTCTAAATACCTTTTTTTATAATTAAAGTCACTTCTCTTTAATGCAGGATCATCAAAATCAAAAAGACTAAATAATTCACTTTCACCAAATCTATTTTTTTCAGCAAACCAAATTTGATCTTGTCGTAAGTTACAATCCATGAGGGAAAGCTCATGTGTAGTTAAAACGAATTGATTTGTTTGCGTTGCACTGTTTATCAATACTAGTAATGCCTGCGCTAATTCTAAGTGGTAAGATCGATCAAATTCATCAATCAATAAAGTTTTTTTACTATTACTTAAAATATATAAGGCCAGAAACATAAATACTTTAGTACCAGTACTTTCATTATTGAAATAAACCGAAAAAGATCCTTCTTCAGATTTATGTGTACAATAAATATCGTAAAAAGTAGATGGAATTAATTCATCAATTTCACCAGAATCGTCATCATCTGCGTTTATTTTTTTTAATATAAATTTAGGATTGGGTACATTTTCTACACGTTCCTTGACTTCAACATCATTGATATTGAAGTCGGCTGCTTGTAAAAAGTGGAGAAACCTTTTTTTAAATCTTTCATTTTTCAACGATTTAAACTTGATATTTTGAATTCTATCTGTATTAACAAATACTAAATCCTCAACAAACCAGCTATATGCCTCTTTGGAGTACTTTTCATTGTTTTGTTGCGCAAAGTATAAAAGTAACTGGTTTTTTCTAACGTTAGCAGTTAGTTGAACCAATTGATTTGGAATATGCTCAACTTTTTGTCTATTACGACTAAACACAATTTTTTTATTTAAAGTCAAAACTTCTTTAACAATTTCTTTTGAATTATACTCTAAAGCATAATTATACTCATTCTTGTTTTTTATAAATGTAATCTCAAAAGTTGTATTTCTTTTATTATAACCAAATGAATCAGTATGCAATTTTTGAATTTCATCTGTTGTTGGATGAATAATCAAATTCTTAAGCATTAATAGAGCAGTGAGTAAATTTGTTTTTCCATTGGCATTTGCTCCAAAAAGTAAGGATGATTTTAATAATTTCTCTTTTCCCATTATTATCGTATTGGATTTTTGATACTTGGTTAGTCTTTTCCCAGTTTGCATAGAAAAGACTTGTTCATTTTTAAAAGATCTATAGTTGGATATTTTGAATTCTACTAACATATTATTCTCCCTTAAAAACGTTTTTTCGTTACTAAATACTAAATATGACTATATTATCTCAAATTATCGCTAATAGTCAACACAAAAATGTATTTGTAAGATTCAATAGACTATTAATAATAACTATTCTCAAACCTCTTTTGGAGTTCCGCAAGTAATTTCTTTCTTGCTTGACTCTTCGTTTTTTTATCATATTCAGCCAATTTTTCAGCTATACCAAAAGGGGCATAGATTTTTTTCTTCAATTAAGGTTTGTCTGATTAAAACACATATTCTAGATGAGTGCGCAAAACTATAGCTCAACATTATGTTGAACTATTAGATAAAGAAAAATGGTGTGCAATTAAAGTTAAGTGCTTGCCTTTTGGTATACCCCAAAAGTTAAAGTAAAAATCACTTAACTTTGGGGATATACCTCATGTTGTCCCATAATCTACAGCTGGTTTTAACTTCTCTTTTAGTGGAAATAAAAAAGTTCTGATGATGAAACTCTTTTTAGCGTTTCATCATCAGAACTAATTTTAGCTTATTTTTATAGAATTAATTTTCATTACTATATCAATCTAAATCTTCTAATTTCACTTACTTCAATTAAAACAATCAATTTGATTCTTCATCACAATCGTTTGACCTGTTGTGGTCGTATTATTATTTAAATGTTCTAATAGAATTTCAGCACATTTTAGTCCCATTGCTTTAGTTGGCGGCTGTATAATCAGCATTGGAATTTCTTCATTCTTAATTTGATCATCGTAATCATAATGTCCAAAGAAAATATCCTTACCAATTCGTATTCCTGCAACATTTAAATACTCCAAAGCACCGATAGACATGGTGTAGTTACTTACAAAAAGCGCAGTAATTCCTTCTTGAATCAACTCTTTTGCTCCCTGATATCCACTAAACCTAGAATAGTCGCCCTCATATATCTTCAAATCAACATCCGTTAACCCCAACACGGCTTCTTTTGCGCCACCATAGCGTTCCTTAGCAGAATAGTCTGCTTGTTGAGGTGTAATCATCCCGATTTTCTTATGTCCGAGCTCAATAATACGTTGAATTGCTTGTTTAACACTCTCACGATCATTCACAACAATGGCATCCGCATTTTGTAGGTTATTAGGTCTATTGATAAAGACAATAGGTATCTTCAAATCCGCTAATTTTTCAATACTATTCCATTCTTCTCCCGTTAAAAAAACAATTAATCCATCAATTGAACGACTCATCAAATAGTCTAGTTTCTGATCTACTTGTTGCGCATCACCGTTAAAACCACTTAATATTAAGCTATATCCTTGCGCCTCAAATAGCTGTTCAATTCCTGAAACAACTTCCGCACCAAAACGACTAGAGATACTATTCATTAACAATCCAATCGAAAAACTGCGATTGTTTTTTAAACCTTTAGCAATAATGTTTTGCTTATAATCTAGTTGTTTAATTGCAGCAGCAATCCTATCCATGTTTGCTGCTTTTAACTTGTAGCCATTCAAATAACGAGAAACGGTTCCTACAGAAACACCCGCCAACTCTGCTACTTCTTTAACAGATGCCATTATTCTTCCTCACTTAAACTACCATGCTATATCTATGGTTAATTTATCAATCATAAAGGTTACTTTACTTGCCTGTTTGATTTTATGGTCTATATCCATATACTCAAATTCCGATTTTGGCAATACAAATGTCAATTTTTGTTGTTGCTTTGGTTCTAGCCAATTCTTTTGAAATGCCTTTAATAACTTAGTTCGTTGGATAACATGTCCACCCTTTAGTTTAGCAAACAACAATGTACTTTCTTGACCTGCACATACGCCATTATTTTTCATGTTAACAGTTATCACTATTTTGTCAACAGCTGTTTTCACTTGTAAATTATCGTACTCAAACGTGGTGTAACTTAATCCTGTTCCAAAAGAATACAAGGGAGCCCCTGGTTGATCATAGTAATTTTCTTGTTTGCTAGCGTCCCTTTGATAGTAATACACTGGCAATTGTTGACTGTTTAATGGATATGAGATACTTAACCGACCACTAGGATTGTTGTTTCCACTTAAAGTGTCAGCAATTGCTTGTGCCCCCTTTTGTCCAGGAAACCAACCAATTAAGACAGCATCTGAAACTTCTTGTACGGTTGTTAGTTCATATGGGCGTCCCTGAATAAGAATAGAAATAATTGGCTTTTTTAGCTGCTTAAGAGCTGTCAATAAAGACAACTGTTGTCCGCCTAACTTCAATGAAGCGACATCGACATTTTCCCCTGAATCCATATTGATTCCCTTAGAACTAACTGCACCATTACTTAAAAATTCCATATCAAAATTACGTGCACTGGACCCTCCTAAAACCACAACAATTATATCAGCATCTTTTGCAAGTGCCATTGCGTGTTCAATCTGTGCATAACTTGAATCAACTGCACGAACCTCACACCCCTGTGCATAAGTTACCTGCGCATTCGGAAATGTTTGCTTAATTTGTTGATAAATCGTTTCTTGTTGCCGTTGAGAGCTTTGTGGCGCCGTATAATCACCTAGTAAATGATAGATATTATCTGCATTCGGACCAATAACTGCTATTTTTTTCTTTGTCTGATTCAATGGTAAAATCCCACTATTTTTAACTAGCGTTATGCTTTCTTGTGCAACTTTTAGGTTAAGTTCTTCAGATTGTTTTAGTACCTGCGTTAATTCTTGTTCTGGCTCCTCTAGATAAGGATCGTCAAACAAACCTAATAAAAATTTCAAGCCTAAAACGTGGGCTACTGCCTGATCTAATGCCTTTAAATCAACTAATTTTTCTTGAATAGCCTCATTGATTTGCATATAGGTTTGATCCCATAAACTCAAATCAACACCTGCTTTTAAAGCTGCTGCCGCTGCTGTTGCCTTACTATCAAAAACGTCCTCTAACCGATCTAAAGCTACTCCATCTGCCATAACAATCCCTTGAAAACCAACTTCTTGACGCAATTGCGTTTTTAGTAATTCTTGGTTTATATGACACGGAACACCATCAACATCATTATAAGCAGCCATAACACCAGCAGCTTGCTTAACACTACTTAGTAGTGGGCGGTAAATATCACTGTATTCTCGCATACCTATAGTTACCGTTCCAGAATTATGACCACCTAATGCCTCCCCTTGCGCAATACAGTGTTTTAAAACTACTCCAACGGCTTTATTCTCTCGTAAACTTACCGTTTGATCTAAATAATTTACATCTTTTTGAATTAGATCTTCCTGAAATCCTGCTACTATAGCCTCCGTCATTTTTGCTGCTAATTTTGGATCTTCACCAAAACATTCCTCTGAGCGCCCCCACCTTGGATCTTTTACTAGATCTAAGGTTGATACTAAAGCTAAGTTGACTCCTTTTAAAGCAAGTTCTTGTTTCATTAACTGGGCTGATTGTTGCATTAAATCAGTGTTAAATGAATTCCCCCGCCCAATATTTGTAGGATATGAAATTCCGTCTAGTCCTTGATGACCATGGGGACATTCTTCCACAATCAGTGCTGGAATTTGCCACCGCGAATGTTCAATCACATATTTTTGGACACGATTTGCTACTTTCCAACTGTCCTTAGCTAAAACACCGTTGCTATAATTAACTTTCGACCACGGATCAGCTCTAAAAAGGCCATATAGCGCGCCTAAACCACCGCCCCATTCAACATGGTTTTTAAACTTTTCTGTGAATTCTTGTCGTTTTTCATCTGTAAAAGATTCCCACCCATATAGATGTTGATTAACTTGTCCAATTTTTTCTTGGATGCTCATTCGTGACAATAAATCCGCCACGCGCTCTCTAATCGTTAGATTAGCATTTTGATATGGATAACGCATTTTTAGTCCTCGCTTTGATTAACTTTGTTACTTGCAATAACAAATGGTATATAGATTAAAATGTCCATAATCAATAACAATATCGTAAATACAGTAGCTGGAATGTTACCAGCAGTTGAAATCCATGTTTGTAACACAGGTGGTGTTATCCATGGAGAAATTGCAACCATTTTACCTAGAATCCCGATTTTGGTTAACATATATGCCAATGATAAGTTTATTGATGGAATAATTGCTGTTGGTATCATAAAGATCGGATTCATAACAACTGGCAAGCCAAACATAACTGGTTCAGCAATATTGAATAAACTTGGTCCAATTGCTAATTTTGCAATATCTTTTTGCTCTTTTCTCTTTGAAACTAAAAAGATGGCTATTAATAATGCAAGAACACAACCTCCACCGCCAAGCATCCCGTATGAACCAAGAAAAGGCGCATTTACAATGTTGGGAATTGTCTTATGTGCGGCAAATGCTTGCATATTTTCTTGAATAGATTCTAACTGTGGCGCAACCGTTATTGGCGATAAAATACTTGAGCCATGTAATCCAAACACCCAAAGTGTATCTGAAATAAATTGAATGACGATCATTCCCACGCCAGATAAAACTAACCCTTTAAGCGGTGTTTGAATAACTATCGTGATAATATCGGGAATGCTCATACCAGTAAAAGCCTTTATTAAGTAAATTGGTATTGCAACCATGATGATAACTAAGACTTCTGGAATCAACGAATTAAACGTAGATGCAACTGCTGGTGGCACTGAGTCTGGCATTTTGATCCGTAGTTTTTCAACCTTAGATAATCTAACAAAGATTTCAGTTCCTAAGATACCTGCAAACATTGCTAAAAACAAACCTGATGATGATGTTAAATCTTGTGAGTAAATCCCTGTAACAGCAGCTGTTTTTCCAGATGTTAATGTTACTGTTGTTTGAATTGGCATCATTAAAAACATTAAACATACGGATAATCCACCGGCATGATTAGGTGTAAAGGCTTTTGAATTAATGTTGCCATTAGCCTCATACCATGTAGCCAAATTAATCCCTATATTGTACGCTACTAAAATAGCTAAGATCCCTAAAGTTGCATTATTAGTCATCGTTGCTAAATCAGCTAACTTGCTTAAATCAATTATTTTATTGACTGCTGCATTACTAAACAATAAAGCGTTTAATAAAATAAAAACCGATGCTGCCATAATCAATGGCATAGTCACGATAAAACTATCCCTAATTGCTGTTAAATGTCGTTGTCCATTTAACTTTGCTGCCACGGGTACTAACTTAGCCGAAATTTTATCTGTTAAACTCATTACGTAGTTACTCCTTTTTTATGCAAATTTTCATTTTATGATGTCTCGAATATTTTTAGTGCAATTGATTTTAGCGCATAATATTTCACTAGCTGTTACGCCTTGATTAATAATTTCTTTGCTCACAATCCATGGTGTAATTGCTGTTAAATCCAAATTATTCAAATCAAAACAATCTCTTTTAGCAAAAGCATATAGTGTCTTTTGCTTTACCGTGAAATACCAACCAGTTTGTTTTAACGCTGGAATTGCTCGTGTATTGTATATTCCTTCACCATATATTTTTAACCAATTACCCAACCGCCCCATAATGTTCAGTGCCTCTTTAGGCAAAGTCCCGTCTGGTTTTGGTCCAACCCCTAATATAATATTTCCTCCCAAAGAAACAATCTCAACAATCGTTGTAAGTATTTGCGAAAATGGCTTATAAATATCATTTTCAACATAACCCCAATTCTTAGCTAGAGGTATATTGCTCTCCCATGCCTTTTTGGGTACTATGGCGGGAACCTTACGTTCAGGGGTTACATAATCTTCATATTTTCCACCAATCGTTCGATCCACGACTAACATCTTGGGTTGTTTTTCGCGAATATTTGCGACAATATTATCCATATCTAAAAATTCATGATTTTCTTTGTTGACCCAACCACCATCTAACCATAAAATATCAATCTTACCGTAGTTCTGACTTATCTCTAATAATTGTTGTGCTACAAAATTATTGAATTTGTGCCAGAGTTCAGGTTGCTTTTTAGGATCATAAGCTGCATATCGTCCTTTAGGATCTGATTGTGGTGGCCAATAATATGGTGAATGCCAATCTGCTTTTGAATAATACGCCCCTACCGAAATATCTTGTTTTCTAAATCTATTCGCAAATTCACCAAAAAGATCTTTTCGCGTATAGTGGGTTACGCTATAGTCAGATTGTCTTGTATCAAACATATTAAAACCATCGTGATGCTTAGTCGTAAATAAAGCATACTTAAAGCCTGCTTTTTTGGCTTCTTTAGCCCATGTATCCGCATCAAAGTTTTGTGGATTAAACTGTTCTGCCAACTGCCAATAATCATGTCTTAGGGTGGCCAAATCTTTTCGCCATGGCTTTTTTCTCGCCCAACTATCCTCTTTAGATAGTTGCCATGACTCAACTATTCCTGCAGCTGAATACAACCCCCAGTGAAAAATCACTCCTAGCTTTTGATCTTGAAACCACTCTAATTGTTCTTGTTGCTCTTTAGTTAACTGTCCATACGCCTCATTACTGGTTGTTTCATTTTCAACGATATCTTGCCGAATTTTTTTCATTTTTCCCCCTGTAACTTGTATAGATTATAAAAATTCACGCATTTAACCAAATAACTGCGGATATTCCACAGATAATTTCCTAAAAAATAAAGATTAAGCTTGCTTTTGAACCGGTTCAATTATATTATGACTAAAGAAAGGTTTTTTTGCAACCGTTTTTTTATTTTTTTAGGAGGATTTTTTTATGACTGAATTAATTGCCTACCTGCATGGTAGAAAAAACTGGACTCCCGCACAGATTCCAGGCGATAAAATAACTTGTTTAAATTACTCTTTTGCCAAAATTAAAGGATTATCCTTGGGAGAAGATGTCCCTAACATTCAAAAGATTTCTGAGATACGCACTTTATATCCACATTTAAAAATCAATATCAGTATTGGTGGCTGGGCAGCAGATTGTTTTTCAGATGCCGCTGTTTCACAGCGAAATCGAGAAACCTTTTCCTCAGAAATTGTTAAATTCATCAAAAAATATAATTTTGATGGCGTTGATATCGACTGGGAATACCCCGGATCAGCACTCGGAGGAATTAAAGCCCGCACAGAAGATGCCAAAAACTATACAGCGTTTTTAAAGCTACTTCATACAAAATTACATGCTGAAACTAAAGAATATATCTTATCAGCAGCGATTGGTGCAGATGCTGATTTAATCGATTCTTTGGCGGTGGATGGTCAGTACAGTTATACCCAGTATTTAGATTTTATTAATGTTATGACTTATGATTTACGTGGCAGTTGGACGAATATTACTGGACATCATGCTAATCTATATGCATATCCACAAGAAAATGGTGCATTAAGTGCTAATCAAGCAGTCAAACAGTTACTTTCACATCATGTCCCAGCAAGTAAAATCGTTGTTGGTGCAGCTGCATATAGTCGTGACTGGTACACATTTGATGAGCCAAATACACAACCCATTATTGGAAAAACTGCTCACTCAAATGGAACTCATACTACTGACTACAATGACTTGAAATTAATATTAAAAAAACACCCCACCAACTGTCATTGGGACAACAATGCTCTTGCCCCTTATTATTTCGATGGTGAAGTGTTTATGTCATTTGAAGACACAAAATCTATTGCTAGCAAAGCTGAATTTGTTCACCAAAATAATCTAGGTGGGTTAATGCTTTGGGAGCTTTCACTAGATGCTGAATCTGAACTGATCTACGCCGCAGCTGAAACATTGTTTCCAACTAAAAAAGACTAACCGTTAAAATTTTTACAATATCCATTTTTAAAAAATTGAAACACTCACTACTCTCAAATAGATAGGATGAAAATTAATGAAATTTCCAAAAGGCTTTTTATGGGGTGTTGCTACTTCAGCACCACAAACAGAAGGACATAGTTTAGAAAATGGCAAATCTGCTACAACTTGGGACAAGTGGTTTTCATTAAAACCTGAAATATTTAATGAAAATCAAGGCCCTGCAACTACTAATAATACGTATGAGATGTACCCTGAAGATATCAAATTGATGAAAAAGCTGCATATAACTTCTTACCGTACCTCAATCTCATGGGCACGTTTATTACCAGACGGTGAACATCTAAATCAAGAAGCCGTTACTTTTTATCGCAATTATTTTCAGGAAATGCTTAATAATGGGATTAGACCTACTGTAAATTTATTTCATTTTGATATGCCTTGGTGGTTAATGGAAAAAGGCGGCTGGGAAAATAAAGAAGCTATTACTAAATTTTATTTCTATGCTCAGACTGCCTTCGCCCAATTTGGTGATCTTGTTACAGATTGGGTGACCTTTAATGAACCACTTGTCCACATTGAAATGGGATATCTATCTCATTATCATTACCCTGCTATTGTTGATTTCAAAAAAGCAGTTCAGGTTGGTTACAACACTTTAATGGCACACGTAATGGCAGTTAAAGCATATCGTGAATCAAACATTAGACATAGTCGGATTGGGATAATCCTAAATGTTACTCCTGCTTATGCACGAAGTAATGATCCACAAGATCAAACTGCCCAAAATGTAGCCGATTTATTGCTAAGTAAAAGTTTTCTAGACCCTGCTGTTCACGGTGTTATTCCTGAAGAATTAATCCAACTGCTCAAAAAACATCAGCTATTACCAGAGACAAGAAAAAAGGATCTCGATTTAATCCAACAAAATACTGTCGATTTTATTGGAATCAATTATTATCAGCCATTGCGTGTCAAGGCACCAAGTAATCCTCGCTTTCCGGCTAAAGATACAACTGATTTATTTGAACAATATGAATGGCCTGAAAGAAGAATTAATCCCTACCGTGGTTGGGAAATCTATCCCGAAGCTCTCTATGATATTGCCATGATAATGAAAACACAGTATAGCAATATTCCGTGGTATGTCAGTGAAAACGGTATGGGAGTTGCTGATGAACTGCGTTATGCTAACAAAGACGGCCAGATTAACGACCAATATCGCATTGATTTTATCAAAGAACACTTAGTGCAACTACATAAGGGGATCACGCAAGGAAGTAACTGTTGCGGTTATCATCTTTGGACCTTTGTTGACTGTTGGTCTTGGCTAAATGGCTATCGTAATCGTTATGGATTGGTTAGTCTCGATTTGGATAATAATTACAAACGAACTATTAAAAAAAGTGGGTTCTGGTATCGCGATTTAATTGACCATAATGGCTTTGAACAAAATGATTAATAAATACCTTATTAGAAATACTAGCAATCTAGTTAAATAATTTCAATTTAACATCAAAATAGAAAGTGCAGGTGTTTTCTTATGCTCGGAATTTCCGTGTATCCAAATAAAAGTACCGTAGAAGAATGTAATGACTATATTAATAAAGCAGCTAGATTAGGCTATAAACGCCTCTTTACCAGTCTATTAGAATTGCAGCCCGAAAATATAGACCAAACAGTTGCTGCGTTCAAAAAAGTATTGCATCATGCAAAAACTAAAAAAATGTGGGTTAGTCTTGATATTAATCCGCACTTATTTAAATTGCTTAACATTGATTACGATAATCTTAGCTTTTTTAAAGATTTAGGTGCTGATATTATCCGCTTAGATATGAACTTCGATGGCCTATCTGAATCTATCATGACTTACGATAAATCCGGGCTTTTGTTAGAGGTTAATATTAGTAATGATACTGGCAATATAGCTAATACCTTTAGCTACAGTCCGCTCAAAAATAAGATTATTGGTTGTCATAATTTTTATCCTCAACCATTTACCGGGTTAGACACAGATTACTTTCTGAAAACCACTGCGAAATATAAACAAATGGGCTTGCGAACAGCCGCCTTTATCTCATCAGAAGCTGCTACTCAAGGCCCGCATGCTTATAATGACGGCTTGCCTACTTTAGAAATCCATCGCCATAGTAGCTTAGTCCAACAAGCACAGTATCTAATTAATACTAAATTAATTGATGATATTATCATTGGAAATGCCTTTGCTTCAGAAAAAGAATTAAAAGATGTTGCTAAATTAAACTTAGAGCTAGCTCAATTTTTTATTGCTTTTCTCCCAGGTACAACTGACCTCGAAAAAGAAATTATTCTAGATAATTTACATTTCAATCGTGGCGATATTAATAGCTATTCTATTCGCTCAACTTTTGTAAAACTCAAGTACGCTAATAGCGATATTCCCATTAATAATGCTTTATACAAATTAGAAAAAGGCGATGTAACGCTTGGAAATAACAGCTTTGGTCAATATAAAGGTGAAGTAAGTATCGTCAAACAAAGCATGCCGAATACGGATAAACATAAAAATGTAGTTGCCAAAGTCTGCTCTAGCAACACCGAGTTTATTGACTTCATTAAACCATGGGATAAGTTCAAATTTATTGATGTTACTACTTATTAGATACTTGTTTTAAAAACGTGTTCTTTTGAAGCTCAAGCTGCCTTCTTAAGAACACGTTTTAGTTACTAATTATTTATCCTATCTTGCAAAAGCAACAACTTGTTAATAAAACTTTCTTCTTGTTCATCAAACAAGTAATCTTTGCGTGTTGCAATTGAAATATTAAATCTTTCAGGTAACGCGGGAGTTATCTTCGTCAAAGAGAGTTGATCATGTGAATTAACAGCATCCCCGACTAAAAGACCAATCCCTGCATTTTTAGCAACTAGCTTTTTTAAGGTAGAAATACTTTGCGTTTCAAAAACTACTCGCGGTTTGAAATGCGCCTGATGACCATATAGTTTCAACAAGTGTTGATGAATAAACTTTCCATTGAGTGTGATAAAAGGTTCATTTTTTAACTCGCTAAAATCAATTTCTTCTTGTTGTGCTAACCAATGATTCGTCGCTGAAATGATGTAAAAATCACGACTACCCAAAAAGTTGACACTAATATTACTATTTTGAACTGGTAGCAATGTAGCTAGTAACGCAATATCAACTTTTCCTGTCATCAGATCTGTTAATAACTGTTGTGAGCCAGACTCGTCAATTTCTAGATTCTTTAATAATTCTGCATCTGTAATTTCATTAATAATCTTTGGAAAATATAAACTGCCAATAATTGGCGGTAACCCAAACCGAATTTTACTGTTTGCATATTGCCTAATCTCTATTTCAGCTAAGTTAGCATCTTCCAACATTTTAACGGCATGCCGATACAGTATTTCGCCAGCTGGTGTGACTTGAATCATCCCTTTTGAACGATCACGAAATACAAGTTTTGCTTGCACGGAATTTTCCAAACGCTTGATTGCTAATGTTACCGTTGGCTGTTCCACATTGAAGTGCTTGGCAACAGCGGTAAAAGTTCTCAAATTGTATAGGCTGCAAAAATAAGCTAAATCATGTAATTTCATTGCTATACTCCTTTTTGATATGTGAAGTTAATAACTTATTTTAGCATTCAATTAGCAAAAATTAAATATTTTTTGCTTTTATATTATCACAATGCTAATCTCTGTTTTGTTAGTTAACTTTTTATTTGCCAATTTAATAACATTTATCGCGCATACATTAATATTATTAATTAGCTGATGGGAATTTGACTATAAGGTGATTATAAGCATATTATTTGGTTGTAGTTGATTGTGATTTTTTTAACAATAGTTTAGAAACTTTGATTTAATTTTAGGAGGGACTTTCATGTCAGAAAAAGATTTTAGAATTGAAGCAGATACACTTGGTGAAGTTAAGATTCCAGCAACAGCTTTATGGGGACCCCAAACAGAACGGAGTCGCAATAATTTTCCAACTGGTAACTATATGCCATTACCAATTATTAAGGCATTGTTACAACTAAAAAAGGCAGCTGCACAAGCAAACTTAGCCGAAGGAAATATGGAACAAGCAAAAAGTGAATTAATTGCTACCACTATTGATCAACTACTAGCCTTACCAGATGAAGAATTACGTAAAGATTTTCCTTTGAAAGTCTATCAAACTGGTTCAGGTACTCAAACTAATATGAATGTTAATGAAGTCGTTGCCTACAAAGCATCTCAAATTAACAGTAAAATTAAAATTTTACCTAATGATGATGTTAACCGCGGGCAAAGTTCAAACGATATCTTTCCAACCGCAATGAATATCACAGCAAGCGAAGCTATCTTACAAGTTAAGAAAGCTGCTGAACATCTAATTTCTGAACTAAAAATCAAACAAACTAAATATTGGCGCACAGTTAAAATCGGACGGACACACCTCCAAGATGCAACACCACTAACATTTGGCCAAGAAGTTAGCGGTTGGGTCAGCATGTTAGAACATGATGTCCACTACCTAGAACAACTAGAAGGAACCCTGCTAGAACTAGCTATGGGTGGCACGGCAGTCGGAACTGGTTTAAATGCTGCTCCCCACTTTGCTGATGACATTGCAGATAAAATGAGCAGTGTTTATGGCTTAAACTTTACCGCTAAAACCAATAAGTTTGCAGGTTTAGCAGCCCATTCTGGTTTAAACGTTGTCCATGGCGCTCTAAAAACTTTAGCTGCTGACTTAATGAAGATTGCTAACGATGTCCGCTTCTTAGCCAGTGGTCCACGTGCTGGTTATGATGAATTAAACATTCCAGCTAATGAACCAGGTTCTTCTATTATGCCTGGTAAAGTCAACCCTACACAATCTGAAGCCATCACCATGGCCGCAGTTCGTGTAATGGGAAATGATGTTGTCGTCGACTTAGCTTCATCACAAGGTAACTTTGAGATGAATGTTTATAAACCAGTACTAATTGACGCCTTTTTAGAATCTGCTGACTTATTAGCTGGGACAATGACCGGCTTTGCTGATAAGATGGTTCATGGTTTAACTGTTAATGCACAACGTATGGAAGATTTAGTGAATAACTCCTTAATGACAGTTACTGCACTTTCACCACACATCGGCTATCATGATAGTGCTGTAATTGCGCAAGCAGCTGATAAGGCTGGAACTACTTTACGTGAAGCTGCTATCAAATCGGGTAAAGTCACTGCAGAACAATTCGATGAATGGGTTGATCCATTGAAAATGACTAATATTGATTAGTTTTGTTATCCAATAATAATCAAAGGAGAAAAAGCAATGCCAAATAAATTTACCTTCCAAGCAACGTCTGTGGCTGATTTAGCTAAGCAGTATGACATCCTAATCGTCGGTTCTGGTGCAACTGGCTTAACCGCCGCACTGCAAGCTAAAGAATTAGGGGCTTCTGTCGCTATTTTTGAGAAAATGGATAAAATCGGCGGTAACACTACCCGTGCATCTTCCGGGATGAATGCAGCGGAAACAGATGTTCAACTGCAACATGGAATTGTTGACAGTTATCAAGAATTCTATCAAGATACTTATCGTGGTGGCGGCAAGTTAAATGATACCGACTTATTGCAATATTTTGCTTCTCATGCTGCTTTAGCCGTCGACTGGTTAGCCTCAAAAGATATCGTCTTAGATGATCTAACAATCACTGGCGGAATGAAATTGAAAAGAACGCATCGTCCTACTAATATGGCACCAATTGGCGGCTTTTTAGTTACTGGCTTATTAAAAAAAGTTGCTGAACAAAAGATTCCATTATTTACTAATGTTCATGTTGATAAGTTATTACAAACAGCGACAAAAGCAGTTACTGGTGCAACAATTAGCCTACCAGATGGGACAACTACCGATATTGCTGCTAAAGCCGTCATTTTAGCAACAGGTGGTTTTGGGGCTAATAAACAACTGCTCCAAAAGTTTCGTCCAGATTTAGCTGGCTATGAAACAACCAATCAACCAGGTGCAACGGGTGATGGTATTTTGCTTGCCCAAGCTGCTGGCAGTGGTTTAGTTGACATGGATCAAGTTCAAGTTCATCCTACCGTTCAACAAGATACAGATCATGCTTACTTAATTGGTGAAGCAGTCCGAGGTGAAGGTGCCATTTTGGTGGCCGCTAACGGCAAACGATTTGTGAATGAACTAGATACGCGCAAAAACGTAACGAATGCTATTAATCAATTACCCGCTAAAAGTGCTTACCTAATCCTCGACAGTCATATCAGACAACACGTTAAAGCTGTTGATTTTTATGACAAAATTGGATTAGTTAAACATGGAGCTACTCTTGAAGAACTAGCTCAAACAATCGACGTTGATTCTAAGCAACTAGCCGCTACGATAACTAGTTGGAATCAATATGTAGCCACTAAAAAAGACACTGACTTTAATCGTTCAACTGGGATGGAACGTGACATCTCAGTCGGCCCATTCTTTGCAATTCATATTGCTCCAGCAGTTCACTACACCATGGGTGGTATTAAAATTAATGCTAAAGCAGAAGTTCTAAGCGAAGATGGAACCGCCTTAGCTGGTTTGTTTGCTGGTGGTGAAGTTGCCGGTGGCCTTCATGGCAACAATCGAATTGGTGGTAATTCAATTTCAGAAACAGTTGTTTTCGGTCGTCAGGCTGGTCAACAAGCTTATAAATATATACTAGGAGATGGAATTAAATGACGCTAAAAAAGATTGATTATCGGAAGTTTATCTGGCCGATTGTCGTTGGTCTAATTCTCTGGTTTAGCGCTCCTTTGCGTCCAGCAGCACTTTCCTTAGCTGCTTGGCACATGTTTGCACTTTTCGTTGCTACAATTGTAGGTTGTATTGTTCAGCCGTTACCAATCGGAGCGGTAGCAATCCTTGGCTTTGTGGCCGCAACCCTCACAGGAACAGTCGATATTGATACTGCAGTTGCAGGTTTTGGTAATGGTAGTATTTGGTTAATTGCGATGGCTTTTTTCATCTCGCGTGGCTTTATTAAAACTGGTTTAGGCCGGCGGATTGCCTTGAAATTTGTCCAGTTATTTGGTAAAAAAACATTAACCTTAGCTTATTCAATTATAGGTGTTGATTTGATTTTAGCACCCGCTACACCAAGTAATACTGCTCGTGCTGGTGGTGTTATCTATCCAATTATTGAGTCTTTAGCCCAAACATTTGATTCTGATCCCCAAAAAGGAACCGAACGTAAAATTGGCTCATTCTTAATATTTTCAGAGTTTCATGGTGATGCGATTACTGCTGCAATGTTTTTAACTGGGATGGCAGCTAACCCCTTAGCGCAAACCTTCGCAGCCGCTAAACATATTGAGTTAAGTTGGATGACTTGGTTTTTAGCCGCTTTAGTCCCTGGAATTATCTCGTTAATCTTAATTCCATTTCTTATTTATAAAATGTATCCACCTGAAATCAAAGAAACGCCCAACGCCAAAAAGTGGGCTGATCAAGAACTCGCAAAGATGGGTAAAATATCCCTTGCAGAAAAAATGATGACTTGTATCTTCTTAGTCGCTCTATTACTCTGGATTACTGGAACACTTACTGGAATTGATGCCACACTTACAGCATTTATCGCGTTAGGCCTTTTATTGATAACTGGTGTTCTAGAATGGCAAGATGTTTTACATGAAACAGGTGCTTGGAATACATTAACTTGGTTCTCCGTTTTAGTAATGATGGCAACTGAGTTAAATAAATTAGGTTTTATCCCTTGGTTAAGTAACACTATCGCAAGTGAATTACACGGATTAAATTGGTTTGTCGTTTTAGTAATTTTAATTATAACTTATTTTTATAGTCATTATTTATTCGCTAGTTCAACCGCACACGTTAGTGCCATGTATGCTGCCATGTTAGGTGTTGCTTTAGCTGCCGGTGTACCAGGTACATTAGCCGCTTTGATGCTTGGTTTCTTTGGTAATTTATTTGCTTCAACAACTCATTATTCGTCTGGTCCCGCTCCAATCTATTTTGGATCAGGTTATGTAAAACAAACTGATTGGTGGCGCATGAACTTTATCTTAGGTTTAGTCTACCTTGTTATTTGGTTATCAGTCGGTACCATTTGGACTAAGATTTTGGGCATTTGGTAAATACCGCTTATTAACAGTAAATCTTCATTAACATATATATAATCATAAAAAAGCAGAGGTAAAAAATCAAAAATCGATTTTTTACCTCTGCTTTTTATTGTAAAAGAAAACACTATTCGCTATAAAACATCTGCTTTGAAGTACAGTTCTTAAATAGTCACTTATTTGTAAATATCCTTAATCAAATGGATATTTCATTCCCCATGCATTACGAACACTATCTAAAATATGGGCAACATCATGAGAAATAGCCAATTGTCCATCATCTTGACCATTATCAATATAGCGTTGCATGTCGCGTACTTCATATCTTAAAGCCTGTGAATCATCTCCAGCGCTTAATGTTTCAGATTTTTGCTCATGAGCATCTGCTGTATATGTGATTTCAGCTGTTGTAGCACGTGGATAGTTGTTAATTTCCACATAACCCTTTGTTCCAGAAACCACCCCACGCTTTGGTTGTTTTGCTCGCATTGACAGAGCCATAACTGCTAATTGTTCTTCGTTATTTTTTAAGATGATTCCTGATTGTTCATCAACACCTGTCTCAAAAAATTTAACTGTAGTAAGTACTGTGTTTGGCTTACTTGCTAGAAATGTTCTAGCAAATGCAGTTGCATATCCGCCAATATCTAATAATGCTCCTCCTGCAAGATCCTTATTGAAGAAACGATTCTTAGGGTCATAATCCTTTAAACTACCAAAGTTAACTTGAACTAACTTTATATCACCTAATTTTCCATCAGCAATTATTTTTTTAACTTGGTCGAAGACTGGCATATGGTATAGCGTTAATCCTTCAGTTAAGATTAGACCTTTTTCCTTAGCCAATGCAGCTACTTCATCAAATTGCTTAGCATTAACAGTAATTGCCTTTTCACAAAAGACATGCTTTCCAGCTTCTAGCGCAGCTTTAATATAGTCGTAGTGATAAGTATGAGGAGTTGCGATATAGATTATATCTACTGCAGGATCATTAATCATCTGCTTTGCATCAGTGTATGTCTTAGTTACATTTTTTTCTGTTGCAAACTTTTGTAACATTTCTTCGTTAATATCAGCAACAGCATATACTTCTCCATTAACATCATTTAAAGCATCTGCCATTTCATGAGCAATCCAACCTGTTCCAACCATACCCCAATTATATTTTGTCATAATTAATCTTCCTTTCTAAATTTACGTATTTTACCATTTTTATCAAAAGTTAAAGCGCCTGTAACCATATTTTCAAAAAACGATGTTGCAACAACTCCATTTTGCTGTGCAATAGTTGCATTAATGCTTGCAATATCATTCCAATTCTCTGCATAACAATCTATCAATAAATTTCCGCTTGGTGTTCTGGCATATCCTGCAATATTTTGCGCTGTCCTAATAGTATATGTCAGTGCTAGTTCTTCAAGTTTATGTTGAATTACTTTTTTGGAAACATCAGTTATCTCGATTGTTAGGGGAACTTTAGGATTAAGCACCTCGGTCACTCTTTCTAAGGGTGTCAAAATAATATACCTATCTGCTAATTTTGCCACTACTTTTTCAAAAAGATGGATCCCACCGTTACTTTTTAGAGCATTAAGCTCCATATCTAATGAATCACAACCATCAAATGCCAAATCAATTTGCGTCATTTCAGCAATACTTGTAATTTGCATACCTAGCAAATTGCAATACTTTTTTGTAATTTCAGAAGGTGTGCAAATCGTTAGATTTAAATTATTTTCTTTCGCCAATGCAGAAGCAAGTTTAGCCACATTACTCCCACCACCTAAACTTATCTTCATATTAGGTTTAATAAGTTTTACAGCTTCTTTTATTAACGCATCCAAATCAGTCACCTCTTTAATAATCTAATTTTTTATTTTTGTTAATGAAAATAATTTACAAACAAATCATAGTATACGAAAATTATTTTGTCAACATATTAAGTTTATTGTTGACTTTTTTTAAAATACAAGTTACATTTATTTTGTAATTTATTTCATAAAAAAAATATAAACGAAAGAAGTTTTCATTATGGATATATCAAATATACTAAAAAAAGATATTATGATTATGAATTTACAAGCAACATCCAAAGATGAAGCCCTCCGTGAAATGGCTAATTCATTTTTTGTAAACGGTTTAATCGACGATAAAGAACTTTTTATCCAAGATATCTTTAAACGTGAACAAGAAGCAACCACAGGAATTGGTGATGGTATTGCAATTCCACATGCACGTAATAAAGCTGTTAAGACACCTGCTATTCTCTTTGCCAAAAGCGCAAATGGAATTGAATATAATGCACTTGATGGTAATCCAGTCTATCTGTTTTTTATGATTGCCGCACCAGCTAATGCTGACAACATGCATTTACAAGCTTTAGCAAGTCTTTCATCACTGCTATTAGATTCCACCTTAATTGCGAAATTAAAATTAGCAAAAACACCGACAGAAGTTCAGCAGCTATTCAAAGAAGCAAGTGTTAAAAAAGATAGCAATCTTCAAGACAATACAGAAAAAGATCTACCTTTAGTTGTTGCAGTAACTGCATGTCCAACTGGAATTGCCCATACATATATGGCTGAATCAGCCTTACTTGATGCTGGGAAGAAAATGAACGTTCGAATGCGCGTTGAAACAAACGGCTCCGAAGGTGTCAAGCATCGGCTAAGCTCTGAAGAAATTAATAATGCTGTGGGTGTAATTGTTGCAGCAGACAAGAAGGTCGAGATAAATCGCTTTTCAGGTAAAAAAGTCTTACAAACAGCTGTTGTTGATGGTATTAAGAAACCTGAAGAACTTATTCAACGTGTCTTAGATGGTAATTTAGCTACTTTTAAAGGTGGCAAAGACAGCACAAATTCAAGTGAATCGGATGAACGTGGCAGCATTTGGCACAATGTTTACCAAGACTTGATGAGTGGCATTTCAAATATGCTGCCTTTTGTTGTCGGCGGTGGTATTTTAATGGCAATTTCCTTCTTGTTAGAGCAATCATTCGGTAAAACATCAACAGCATTTATCTACCTAAATTCACTTGGATCAAATGCTTTTAGCTTTTTAATACCAATTCTAGCTGGATTTATTGCCTTTTCAATTGCTGATCGTCCAGCAATGATGCCTGGTTTTGTTGGTGGTTATATGGCTACCCAATCTAGTGCTAGTATCATTAAGTCAAGTGGCAGCGCTGGTTTCATTGGTGGGATAATCGCCGGATTTATTGCAGGCTACTTAATGTTATTACTAAAAAAACTATTTGCTAAATTACCTAAGTCATTAGACGGCTTGAAACCTATGATTATTTTCCCTGTAATTGGCTTGTTTCTAGTTGGTACGCTCATGTACTTTCTAATTGATCCTATTTTTTCCGTTGTTAACCTCTCCTTAGTTAACTTCCTGACACATATGGGAACTGCAAATGCTATTTTGTTAGGTGCTATTCTCGGTGGGATGCAAGCTGTTGATTTAGGCGGCCCGGTAAATAAAGCTGCCTACACAACCGCAATCGGTGTTTTAACAGCAACTGGAAATGGTAGCATGATGGCTTCTGTGATGGTTGGTGGTATGATTCCGCCATTAGCAATTGCTATTGCAACAACAATTTGGAAAAATAAATTTACTGAAGATGAACGCAAAGCTGGCCTTAGCAATTACATTCTTGGAATTTCATTCATTACTGAAGGAGCTATTCCATTCGCAATTGCTGATCCGATGCGCGTAATCGGTTCTTGTATAGTTGGTTCTGCCATTGGTGGTGGCTTAGCTCAATTGTGGAATGTTAGTGTTCCTGCTCCACACGGTGGCCTTTGGGTTGTTTTACTAATGCATAATCCTCTGTATTTCATACTTGCATTAATAATTGGAGCTCTTATAGCTGGCACAATCTATGGTATTTGGAAACCAAAAAAAGATAACGCTTTTTAGTAAATAGATGCTATGATATAAGTAATTCAATTTTGTACGGTTATCTGGAGGCTGAATTAATGAATACCGGAAATGTTATTGATACAATCTATAGTAATCTAAATACTATGACACAAAATGACAAAAAAATTGCTCAAGTCATTTTGAAGAACCCTGGCGAAGCAGTTAATTACACAATCTCTGAACTTGCAGCAAAAGCAGCTGTTAGTGAAGCATCAGTTTCGCGTTTTTGTAAAAATCTGCAACTAGCCGGCTTTCATCAATTAAAAATCGAATTAGCAAAAGTTTCTGGTGAAGAGTCTAGCTATTACAAATCTGTCAACATCGATAATATCCAACAAGCACTTGCTAATATCAAAGATAATAAAAATGCTGAAATTACAAATACGTTATCTAGCATTACCACTACAACTATAAAAAAGATTATGAAATTAATTAAGGATTCAAGAGTGGTTCAAATCGCTGCTGAGGGAAATACTTTCCCAGTTGTTGAAGATGCGGCTTATCGTTTTAACCAAATCGGAATTTTAGCTATTTGTTCAGAATCGTGGCAGACTTCAATTGGACAAACCCTTAATCTAACTAAGAATGATCTTTTGCTGGTCATTTCAAATTCTGGCGAGTCAAAATCATTATTAGCTCAAATTAATATCGCTCAAAAGCAAGGCATGAAAGTCATCGCAATTACAAATCGCAGTGATTCGCCAATTGCGCTAAAAGCTGATTATCACTTACGTACAGCCGTTAGGCAACGTGTATTGCAGTCCGAATATTATTTTTCAAGAATTGCTGCAATGACTGTTATTGAAACTATCTTCTTACTCTTAATTGCTGAAGATCGAGAACGATTGGGTAAAATCATGGACCACGAAACACTTATTTCCGAAACAAAAATCTAATCTCTACTGCTTACCTATTCAAAATAAGCATAGTTAGCATTTCTTTAGGTATAACTTACTGGTAGATGTTGGAGGAAAACCGTATTTTCTGCACTACGCCAAATATTAAGCTTTCTGAGCCCGGAACTTTTGTTCTAGGCTCTTTTCATCTTCAAATAATTGATACCAAAATCACCCCTTTAAAAGTAGATGATTACCTTTAGAGGGGGGATTTGTTTTAGACAGTTATTTATTTTTTAATAATCATCTGAATTGCTTCTTGCAGTTTCTTTGATTGTTCATCCACATTATTACTTGGATTTTCTAGACAGTTTTGTAAATTTTCAGCAACGATAATACCCATTGTTCGATCAATACTAGAACGTACCGCACTTAGTTGAGTTATAATATCAATGCATTCTTTTTGGTCATCAATCATCTTTTGCACACCACGCAACTGTCCTTCAGTACGCCGCAGACGGTTTATAA
This sequence comes from Ligilactobacillus ubinensis, assembly GCF_024160875.1. Classification (GTDB taxonomy): domain Bacteria; phylum Bacillota; class Bacilli; order Lactobacillales; family Lactobacillaceae; genus Ligilactobacillus; species Ligilactobacillus ubinensis. The sequence continues at coordinate 51,918 of NZ_JAIULA010000012.1, forward strand.
TCTTCTTTTGATTGTCTTCTTCAATCATATATATGCTCCTTTTTCTACTTTTAATTAATCATAGCCTAAAACAAGCAAAAATTAAATAAACAAGTTCAGATTGGCTTGTTCACTATCACCAAGATACGTTGCTACTCCACCATATTCTACAAAGTCAAATAGCTCTTCTTTTTGGACTCCCATAATATCCATACTCATTGTGCAGGCAACAAATTTTATCCCTAATTTTTGTGCTCTGTCAATCATTTCTGGCAATGGATCAACATTTTTTTGTTTCATTACTTTCTTAATCATCTTACGACCTAAGCCGGCCATATTCATTGAAGAAATCTTTAAATGATCTGCATCTTTGGGTAGCATCACATCAAACATTTTTGCAATTCCTGATTTCTGGATTAAATGTTTTTTGAGAATACTTAATCCCCAAAATGTAAAGAAGAGTGTTACTTTCTTACCCATTGCAGCAGCACCAGTAGCAATAATCATGGCAGCTAATGCTTTATCATAATTACCACTGAAAACAACCATTGTTGCCCCATCTTTAGTTTCAATAAGCTGACCTTCTTTAAGATTGGCAAGACTAGCCTGGCTTAATTGAACGCCGGTTTTTCCTTTTTGCAATGTTGCTTGGACTTTATTACCCTTAATATCATTAGTCAAAACTGTATTACTGGTGTTTTTAGCCCAAGATTCAATATCTGAACTAAAGCCAAAATCACTAGCAGTAACCACTAATTGATCACCATTTTGCATTTTGTCCATCTGCTCTTTTACCTTTAGAATAGGGCCTGGACATTGAAGGCCACATGCATCCAGTTCAAATTGTGCTGTTTTTCCTGCTGCATTATCTATTTCTTGAACATCCTTTGAAATAACTGGTTTACTATTTTTAAATGGAGTGTTTTTTATTTGATAGTGCCCGATTTTATAAGTTTTAAAACCACCATCTAGATTCTTAACATCAAACCCAGCTTGCATTAAAATACGTGCCACATTATATCCACGCTGTCCAACCTGACAATAAACATATATCGGCTGATCTTTGGGTAACTCTGTTAGTCGGTGCCGTAGTGTACTTAAAGGAATCAAATGGCTGCCTGGTAATGTACCTAAACTCAGCTCAAATTCTTCACGTACATCTAAGAAGTAAGCATGCGCTGCTAATAATTCATCTACTTGTGACCATTGAATAGTTGCTACTTTATGCGCCAAAACATTGTCAGCTGTATAACCTAGCATATTTACTGGATCTTTAGCACTAGAATATGGTGGTGCATATGAAAGTTCAAGTCCGGCTAATTGAGCTGCTGTCGCTCCTAGTTTCATTGCTGTTGCGATCACATCAATACGTTTTTCAACCCCTTCAACTCCAATCCCTTGCGCACCATAAATTTCTCCTTTTTTTCCAAAAAGCAGTTTTAAATGCAGTGGCCCTGCATCTGGGTAATAACCCGCATGTGAATTAGGATGAATATGAATAACTTGAAAATCAAGTTTTTTTCTACGTAAAGCCTGTTCATTATTTCCTGTAGCTGCCACCGTCAATTCAAATACCTTAGCGACAGATGTTCCCTGTGTTGCATCATAACTTGCCGAGATTCCATTAATCACATCAGCTACTAAACGTCCTTGCCGATTTGCTGGCCAAGCCAAAGGAATATTAGTTGCTGTATGCCCCACAAAATCAGGAACTTCAATTACATCACCAATTGCATAAATATCAGCATAGTTAGTTTTCATTTGTGCATCAACTTTAATGCCTTGCTTGAATCCCAATTCTATCCCACACTCTTTAGCTAAGGTGCTGTCTGGTAATACTCCAATTGACAAGACAGTTAGGTCGGATTGAAGTTTTGTTCCGCTAGTTAAAATTAATTCTTTACCATTTTCACGAAATTCTTTTAGCCCATCATTTAAATATAATTGTACTTTATGCAATTTAATTTGAGCATGAATTTGTTGTGCCATCTCAAAATCAATATTAGGCATTACTTGAGGTGACATCTCAACTAACTGAACGTTAATGCCTAGCTTAGTTAGATTTTCCATCATTTCAAGTCCGATAAAACCACCGCCAATAATTGAAGCTGCTTGGACGTTGTTTTTTTGAATATAAGCCTTGATCTTGTCCATATCAGGAATATTCCGTAATGAAAAGACATTTTCAGCAGTGTCTAACCCTGTAATCTTAGGTGTAATTGCCTTAGCGCCTGTCGAGATAATCAACTTATCAAACGTCTCTTGATACCTTTTATTTGTTTGATGATTAACCACTTCGACATAATGTTCTTTGGGATGGATGGCCGTTACTTCCGAAAAATTACGAATATCTAAGCCATATTGTGCTTGCATACCCTCAACTGTTTGTAAAAGCAAGTTTTCACGTTCTTTAATCACGCCACCAATATGATATGGCAAACCACAGTTAGCGAAAGAAATATATTCTCCTTTTTCAAACAAAATAATCTCATCATCTTCACTCAATCTGCGTAATCTAGTTGCTGCCGTTGCACCACCAGCAACTCCACCGATAATCAATATTTTTTTAGTCATGGTCTTCTCCTCTAGTTAATAAATTTTGTTTGCACTTTCATTATACCTATATGGGTATAACAGTCAAATGATTTATTACACAAACTGCAAACTTTTCATTTGACATCTTTGTTATCATGGTATTTAATATACCCTATAAGGTATATCCAAAGGAGGAAAACCATGTTTTCATTTTTTCAAAAGATTCCATCAATTACAACACGTGAATTAGCTGATAAACTAGCTAATAATATTACTTTGTTAGATGTTCGCACCCCACAAGAATACCGTTCAGGGCATATTAGTGGTTCTAAGAACGTTCCTTTGAATAAGATTGCAAATTATTCAACTAAAGCAAAGGAGGTTTTCGTTATTTGCCAATCTGGTATGCGCAGTAAGCAAGCTAGTAAGGTACTACTAAAAAAAGGTTATCAAGTCGTTAATGTCCGCGGTGGCATGAATCAATGGTCCGGTCGCATTGTAGGAGGAAAATAAATGAAAATTGTTATTATAGGTGGTGTGGCTGGCGGTATGTCAGCAGCAACCCGCTTACGTCGTTTAATGGATGACGCTGAAATTATCGTTTTTGAAAAAGGTCCATTTGTTTCATTTGCTAATTGTGGCCTACCTTATTTTGTATCAGGTGAAATTAGCCAACGCGATGCTCTATTAGTACAAACTCCTGAAAGTCTAAAAGCACGTTTTAATTTAGACGTTCGTCCCTTCCATGAAGTCACAGCTATTTCACCAGCAACACACACTATTACCGTTCAATTCAATGGACAAGAACAAACTGAAACCTATGACAAGTTAATTTTATCTCCTGGTGCAAAACCTTTTACACCACCTATTACCGGACTAGTCGAAGCTAAAAACGTATATTCATTAAGAAACGTCCCTGATTTAGATAAGATTATGACTGGTATTACTGCTGACACTCAACAAGCTGTTGTAATTGGTGCAGGTTTTATCGGGCTTGAAATGGCTGAAAATCTAAAGAAGCGCGGCTTAGACGTCACAATTATTGAAAAGGCACCGCATGTTTTACCCCCGTTAGATGAAGAAATGGCCGCTTATGTCAAAAATGAATTACTTCGCGTAGGAATCCATGTCTATACTTCAGATTCAGCCATTAGCTTTGCTGATGCTGGTAAAAAAATTGTTCTAGAAAGCGGGACGAAGTTAACCAGTGATCTTACGATTTTATCAGTCGGAGTTCAACCAGAAAGTTCATTAGCTAAGGCTGCCGGACTTGAATTGGGCTTACGTGGCGGTATTGTTGTCAATGAAAACTATCAAACAAGTAATTCTGATATCTATGCTGTCGGAGATGCCATCATCGTTAAACAACAAATTAATCAGCAAGATGGACTCATCTCCTTAGCCTCACCCGCCAACCGTCAAGGACGCCAAGTTGCTGATGCCATTGCAGGCAAAAAGCAACTGAATCGTGGAAGTATCGGAACAGCTATCGTTCGCGTCTTCGATTTAGCAGCAGCTTCTACTGGTCTAAGCGAACGTAGTGCTAAACTAGCTAAACTACCAGTTGCCGTTGTTCATACTTCTGGTAAAGACCATGCAAGTTACTACCCAGGGGCGTCCGATATTACTTTAAAACTTGTTTTCAATCCAATAACTGGCAAAATTTACGGTGCGCAAGGCATCGGTAAAAAAGGGGTTGATAAACGTATTGATATTTTAGCAACTGCCATTAAAGGTAAGCTTACCATTTTTGATTTGCCTGAACTAGAACTCACCTATGCTCCACCTTTTGGTTCAGCTAAAGATCCCGTCAATATGTTGGGTTATGTTGCCATGAATATCGCAGAAGGTTTAAGCGAATCAGTTCAATGGTATGAAGTTAAAGATCAATTAAGTAAAGGAAAAATCCTCTTGGATGTGCGTAACCCAGATGAATTAGCCCAAGGAACTTTCCCAAATTCTATCAATATTCCATTAAGTGAACTACGTGAACGGATTAAAGAACTAGATGCTAGCAAAGAATATATTGTTAGTTGTCAAAGTGGACTACGCAGTTACATTGCCGAACGCCAGTTAAAACAGCATGGGTTTACTGTTAAAAATCTAGATGGTGCTTTTGCTCTTTATCATACTGTCTTACCAGAGGAGTTAAAATATGTTTAAATCAATTTCAATGCAAGACTTTTTTCAAAAATATAACAACAATAGATTAACCGTTATCGATGTCCGCGAGTCAGATGAATTTGCATTTGGTCATATTCCACATGCTACAAATCTGCCATTAAGTGAATTAGCTGAAAAATACCAAAGTTTGGCAAAAGACAAAGAATATTATGTCGTCTGCCAATCCGGTTCACGTTCTGCCTATGCTTGCCAGTTTTTAAGCAGCAACGGCTTTAACGTTGTCAACATCAATGGTGGCACTTCTGCTTGGCTGGGAGAACTAGTGCGCTAACGACTGTAATTACTTAATTAAAAATAAAATCATCTTCTATCTGCTGAAACAATTCCAGTGGATAGAAGATGATTTTTTAGTATAGCTGTTTGTAATTCTTACTCTCAATAGCTTTGTGATTAATTAACTGTGCTATATTTAATTAGCCTTCAAAACATATTGCTTAATTGCAGCCGCAACACCATCATGGTCATTGTCACTTGTTTGTACATCTGCTGCAGCTTTTACAGTATCAATTGCATTACCCATCGCGACACCCAAGCCAGCATATTCAATCATGCTTAGATCATTGTTTTCATCACCAATAGCCATAATCTCAGCTGATTTCAAATGCAGTTGCTTAGCCAAAATATCAACTGCAGCTGCTTTATTTACCCCCTTGGCATTCGCTTCTAAATAAAAGGGGGAACTCTTAGTAAAAACCACTTCATCTTCAAGTTTAGCAAAAGGTGCCCAATCTTTCATTGCATAATCCAACTTCTCTGAGTCATCAATAAACATCGCCTTAATTAATTTTTCTTCGCGCAATTCTTCTGGTGTACGATAGAATATTTCTAAATTAACTAACTTGCTCTCATAAACCGTATAATGACCGATATCACGATTAGCTGTGAAAATTTTATCTTGGCTAATCGCATGAAAATGCAAATCTTTTTTGCGCGCAAGTAATTCTAAGTCTTGATAATTTTCATAAGAAATGCCTTTTAAATCAATGATTTTTCCATCTGTTGCTTGAACCATTGCCCCGCCAAAACAAATGACATATTGGTCAGCTTGATTGTCTAAATCTAATTCTTTTAAAAGTGGCTTAACTCCCGAAAAGGGTCTTCCTGAACAGATAACCACTTTAACTCCCAGTTTTTTTGCTGCTGCAATTGCTGTTTTGACGGCAGGTGTTAACTTTTTAGCTGAATTAACTAAAGTTCCATCAATATCGATAGCTACTAACTTAATTGAAATTATAATCTCCTTCTTTCGGATGAGTTTACTTGAATATGTGTTGCTATAAACCTATTATCATTCGCTAATTATAATTTGTCTAACGTTTTTATTTTATAAATGTTGGTAAAAAGTAAATTTCTTAAATTCAGTCTGAATCTTAATTCCAATAATATTTTTCTAAAAATTCTTTGAAAAATGGTTGTTTATACTTCAATAAACCATGTCCTGCGCCTTTGAATAATTCTGCATTAATCAATCTTGCGCGATAGGTTGAAATACTATTATCATTCATTTTCGCTATTTCTTTCAGACGTGCATATACAATCACATTATCCTTTATAGCCTTAATAGAGGCCCTAATTACTAGCTGATCATTCTTAGATAAATCATTAATCATTGGTTCATAAACTTCTTTAAACAATCTACGCTTAGATACTTCTATTGCGTTGTCTATATCAACTTGTGTATAGCTTTTTTTGTTCATTAACCAAACGTTGAATCCAAGCAGTTGAAACATAAAGGCATAGTTAAACGTATGCTCTGCCATGTTATTGATTAAGCGAAAATCTATCCGCTCACCAAAAACCTGCTGATAGTTTATTAATATATCTTGCTCATTCAAATCATCTAGATGAACTTGATTCGCTCGTTTGAAAAAGGTTAATACTGCATCGTTAAGCATGTTGTTAATCGCACTCGGTAAACCGGCCATTAATGTTGCTACTGGCAATTTTTGCATTTTCCATTGTTGGTACGCTGCCACATAATCACGTAGTGCCTCTGAATGTTTTTGTATTTCATCAATTGCAATTACAACAGTAATCCCCTGTTTATCAGCAAACATCAGCATATCTTCAATATCATACCTAAAAGATGCTGTTTTTATGGGCATTTCATAATTCAAATCAAATATTGCTGGTAACTTTATACCCAAAGATTTTATTCTAGGTAATCGTGGAATCTTTCGCTGCATTCCTGCTACAATTTCTGCTAACATTTCGCTAGATCCTGCATTAACGGAAATAACAACGACATCGTTTCTATCCACTGACTTTTCTATTACATCAGAGATGACTGTTGTTTTACCGGAGCCTCGAATCCCTGTTACAATAGTTTCTCGCCAGTTATCTGTTAAATTATTTAACCCGTTTAGAAATCTCTCACTAATCCAACCATTAGTAACATAATATGTTGGAACTGCTCCAAAAGCAGGATTATAAGGATTTTCCAGCATTAATCATACCTCCTAAAATCTATACTACTATGGCACTATTTTACTATTTTTAATAGTGCTTTACTATTCTTTACTATTCATACTGTTATTTTACTATTCTTTACTATTGCTTGCAACCGCTGACTTTGACTCTCGCATACAACCACTGATATTCACATTAGTATCTGCCAGCACACAAAAAAGGATTCCTCACATTCAACTTGATAAGAAATCCTTTCTATCTTATTTATCTTTTAAAGCTAATTTTGACACAATTATTGCTAATGAAACACCGACACCAAGTGGCAAAATCGCTGAATAATTTAAATGACATATTTCAATAATCATCATCAATGCCATTAAAGGAGCTTGTTGTGATGCTGCCAAAAGACTACATGCTCCTAGTAAACTAAATTGCCAAATAGGAATACTTATGAAAAACGAGTGAAATATAACACCTATTATAGTTCCGATAACTGCACCAATTGAAATTGATGGTGTTAAAGTTCCACCAGCAGCTCCATTTTTAATCGTTATAACTGTAATTATAGCTTTCAAAAAGGCACCTAGTAAAATAACTCCTAGAATTTTATAACTTATTGTATCAATTGATAATTGTGCTAAAGCACGTCCATTTCCCATAATTTGCGGGAAAAATGCAGCAATAACCCCAGTAAGTAATCCAGCTATTGGTAATTGCCAGAGAATTTTTTTATCTCGCGTTTGATTTTTTTCAGCCCACTTAAAAGATTTTCGAAAAATTGCTCCAATGAAGCCACAAATTGGTGCAACTACAATAACTGCAAATAGGATCATAAATGAAAAACGTTGCTTACCTACTATATAGTAAGGACCTATGCCCTTGACAATCGTTCCTATTACCATTGCGATAGACGACATAGTTAAACTAACAATGACTGTTTTTTTAGTTACTTTTTTTAATAAAATCTCAACGCAAAACAACATGCCTGTCAATGGCGCACTATAAACACCAGCAAAACCAGCACCAGCGGCAGCAGCAATCAACAATTTTTTGTTTTCTGCCGTTAGTTCCAAATGCCATTTTTTTAAAAAGCCTGTCCAACCTTGTGCAAACATTGAACCTGCTTCTCGTGGTGCCAATTCTCGTCCAACAGAACCACCTGTACCTACATAAAAAATCTGATTCATTACATGGATAATCGTTTGAAAAGGTGCCATTTTCTGGCCGTCTAATGCTTGTGCAATTGTCGTAGTCGATCTTTTAGCAGGTCTTATCTTCCACCAAATAACTGCCGCAATAATACCTCCAATAAACACTGAAATGACTCTATGTATTGGCGATACCGCTAAAGATGCAGGATAGCTGGCACTTTCTTGAAAACTAAGAAATACCCGCTCAACAACATCTAATAACAAACTTAGTAATAATGAACTTATACCAACAATAATACCTAAAACTAGCGTTGAGAATAATAAAACTAGATTCTCTTTCTCCAGTACTTTTTTCACGTTCTAAACACCATACCTAATCTATAAATTTAATATTTAAAAAATCAATCCACATCTCGCAGTAGTCTTATCCCATCGTTAATTCTACTATCAGCTAATAAACCCAAAAAATCTCATAGCAAGCTGCAGCAGACTTTGTATAGCTCAATTCTATATTTTTCTATGCTATATTTATACTTAACACAAGATTTTCTGAAATTTCACTTGCTGTCTCTTACTTTTGAAGATCATTTTAAAAGAGAAATTTCTTTTCCCTTAATTACTTTCAATAAACTTAGTATCCCACTGGATTATATACTTTTCAATTCAAAATTTTTATCTACAAAATTACAAAATATTTTTATACAACAATATAATACAAAAAGACGAATGCTATGAGCTTTATGGTGATGATAAACACCGTCATAAATAGGTGAATCAGCAAATTTAAAAATCGAGTCCAAGGTCTTTAATTCCAAGTGAAATTCTAGTAAAATAATTCATGAGAAAACATTCTTTCTTAACTTGTGAAAAGACAAGTTCTATTCGAAGGTGAAGTGGTGAGACTTCATCTTTTTTTAGTATGATGAATTTACACTTTAAGTGCAACACTAAAACAAAATAAAGGACTCATAAAAGAAATCCGAATATAATAAGTTTGTCAACAACTTAAAGAAGGAGGATTTCTATTATGAGCCACTATCAACATCTTACTATAAATGACCGTGAAATGATATTGGAGGGTCTTGCTCAAAGTAAAACTATCCGTGAGATAGCCCGAAATTTAAAACTTGCTCCTTCTACAATTTCTCGTGAAATTAAACGGCATAAGCGTCGAAATATTGGAAGATACTCACCAGATAAAGCACAGAGTGATTATAAATTTTCTAAAAGAAAATGTGGACGCAAACCGAGGCTCCTTGAAGATACATCCTTGTTTCAAAAAATTAAACATCTTTTCTTAGATTGCCAGTGGTCACCAGAAGAAATTTCACAACGCTTACTGCCTGAAACAGGTGAAACAATAATAAATTTTATCACTATTTATCGTGGAATTTATGCTGGCTTATTTGACAAACCTAGTTTAAGTCAAGGAAATCGTGGCGATATTCGTAAATTACGTCATCGAGGTAAGCCTCGTCACAACAAGGATTATATCGAAAAACGTGGTAAAATTCCAATCACTAATACTATTTATGAACGTCCTGAAACTGCCAATAAAAGAACTGAATTTGGTCATTGGGAAGCCGATACTGTGGCAGGAAAAATAGGAAAATCTTGTTTAGTAACTTTGGTTGACCGTAAATCGCGTTTTTTAATTGCTAGTAAAGCAACTAAAAAAGTTCAGAATCGGTGACAACCGAGTTGATGGCTATGTTTGAAAAAATTGGTAAAAGCAAGCTTAAAACCATCACACCGGATCGAGGAAAAGAATTTTCAAAACATGGTCAGATAACAGATTTGCTTGGTGTACCGTTTTATTTTCCTGATCCACATGCAACATGGCAACGTGGATCAAATGAAAATACCAATGGGCTCTTGCGTGAATACTCACCTAAAGGGCAAAGCCTAGATGAAAAGACAAATGATGAAGTTCAGGAAATAGTCGACAAATTAAATTTCCGTCCAAAAAAATGTTTGGATTGGCGCACTCCATATGAGGTTTATTTCGGCAAAGTGTTGCACTTAATTTGACAATTCAATATAAAGTAAGCATCCACCAGCATAGCTGGTGGCTTTTTTATAGCCCTAGAAGGGCTTGGGCCAACGCAAATAGCCCCTTAGGGGCCCAACAAAACACTACCAACCGCTAACTCGTTTATTTACTTTTTCTTTGATCTTTTAAATGGATCTATATACTCTCTTTTGCTAATACTATCATTGAGTTGATCCTCTGCTTCTTGCTCTCGAATATATTTTTGAATTGTTTTTTGATTTAAACCAACTGTACTAACATAATAACCACGCGCCCAAAAGCTTCGATTACCATAGTTATATTTTAAATTTGCATGTCTCTCATGAATAATAACTGCGCTTCTACCTTTCAAATATCCCATAAAACTTGAAACACTCATCTTAGGTGGAATACGCACTAACATATGAATATGGTCTGGCATTGCATGAGCCTATATAATTTCAACATCTTTCAATTCACACAATCGACGTAGAATTCGGCCAATGTCTTTCTTTAATTCACCATAAATATTTTTCCGTCGATATTTTGGTGTAAAAACAATGTGATACTTACAATTCCATCTTGTATGTGATAAGCTATTACCATCTTGTGGCAAGATAAAAACTCCCTTCGATATAGTTTTGGTTGGTAGCCGAAATTATTATATCGAAAGGGAGTTTTTTACGCTAAAGCTTTTTTCACCCCCACAAGTAAAACTTGTGGTTTATTCGCATGTATTAAACAAAAAATGGTATTGATAGAATATTTTCTCTATCAATACCATATATTATAGAACCCAAATTTTCAGAAAAACAAAATTTGTGTGCTTTAAAAAAATATATGTGTTTTACACTTAGATTAACTGGTTTAACTGTTAAGTTACTACATTGTTCATTTAAAATTAAACCACTAGTCTAATTACACTTTTTGTGCCACATTACAATAACTAATGCTTAGTTTACGTCTTGTTTTACTAATCCCGCAATAGCATCGTTGATAGCCGTTGTTGCAGCATCAACATCATTTTGTGTTGCTGCATTGTGACTATTTACAGATCTACCATTGTCAAGAGCCTTTTGTAAGCCAGCAATAGAATCTGCTGTGTATACAGAAGTTTGTGTTACAAGACTTTGTGCTTTGGTAATTGCTGCTTGTAAAGCATCTTTTTTGATGTCAGTCAATTTTACTAATCCACCAATAGCATTGTTAATAGCTGCTGTTGCATTATCAACATCCACTTGTGTAGCTGAATTATCATTATTCTTGGACAAACCACTAGCTAGAGCTGCTTGTAATTTAATAATGGAATCAATCGTGTATACATCAGTTTGTGTAACTAAGCTTTGCGCTTGTGTAATCACTGATTGTAAAACATCTTTATTGACAGCATTTGGATTGGCTGGTGTATTATTGTTGTTTTGGTTGTTGTTATTACTATTTTGACCATTATTGTTGTTACCATTTGCTGTGTTATTTGTAGTAGTTGAAGTTGAGTTAGCGGTAGTTGTGTTATTTCTTACAGTATTAGTATTCTTGTTAGATCCTATACTATATGTACCCTTCACGTTACCATTAGCCCCTTGAACCTCTACGACAGTATTATTGCCAACTTCGCTAAATTTCATCGTGTTACCAGCAATAATTAAATTAACATTGACAATATTATTGATTTTTGCTAATTGATCAACACTTGTTTGATATCCTTTAGTTGCTAAAGCTTGTGTTATGCCCCAAAGTGTGTCCCCTTTTTTGATGGTATAAACAGCTTTAACATCCCCAATATTTTGTGCGATTTCAGTAGTAGTATTTGCTACCCAATCACTTTTTACAGATGCTGCATTTGCTGAAAAGTTTGAGGTTAAAGACATACCTGCTAAAACAGTTGTTGCAAGTAAAGTAGCTTTTACTTTGCGTGAAACCCTCTGATTTGGTTTAATATTAAAATGCTTTGCTCTATTCATAAAATAAATCCCCTTTTTTAATTTTAAATATACTGCGATATACATTGAACAAATGTTACCTAATAACTAGACGAAATTAAATAAGCTGCAAAATAAAATTTGACCAAAGCAATCCCTAAATGCTTTAATCACTACCCAATAACTTTGCTCTTAGTATCTTTGCTGCAAGCCTTGTTGACTCGCTACTGTATAATTGGAATACTAGTGCATATTACTTTCATCTAGAATGATTATAAAACACACTTAGCATGTAGGCGGTTCTTAATATTTCATATTTACAAAAAAATAGCATACGCTTACATATAGTGAGTACCAGTAGACTAATTATATTAGTTTCTTTGCTAAATATATACTTTATCCAAGTTGACTGTGGCTTAGTTAAGCTAGTTATTGGAGAAAAATTTATTTTTATAGTGTACTTTAAAAAAATAAAAATTAATGTTCTTGCTCTTGAATTGTCAATTTGCGTGGAACACTTTACCGAAATGGACCTCACATGGTGTTTACCAATTCAAACGCCTTTTTGAAACAGAAATGTAATTTATTAACTATTTCCTGAACTTCATCGTCTGTCTTATCATCTAGATTCTTCTCTTTAGATGAATAATCACTCACATAGTATGATATCTTAGCTTTAAATCAACAAGAAAGTATTAGCAAACATACTTTGAGTAACTTATTTTACTATATTAGTGAATTCTTTACCTGACGTTCAAGTTGTCGAAGCATTAATCTGGTTGATCAAACAAATTAATGGTCTAGCTAAAAATACTTGATGTATCAAAGAGTTAATAATCTCTTTTCTGCCTTTAACAAACATTGCCCAGTAATCTAAATCGATTACTAGGCAACATGTGTGAAGCTAGTTTGAATACAAATAGTCTCCTAACTGTTAGATGACACGATTCATACTTATTGTACTTTCAACCCTTAGTTTCTCATATTAAAGTTTATAGGATCAACGGTTGGTTTGTTTCAGATGTTCTATTTTGTTTTCTAAATCAATGAATCTTTGAACTAAATGTTGAACAGTTGTACATGGATTTTCTTCATGCGGTTTCTTTGAAGAAGATTTATACTCTTTTTCTAAATTATTTGCATTTTTAATAGCCGTCTTTGTTAAAGGATATAAAGCAGAAAATATAGCTGCATTATTTTTCTGATATTTTAAGATTCCAAATTTCCTCAAATACTTACTTAATTTTTCTTTATACTGCTGTCTTGAAATTGCACTATTTAAATACTCAAAGTGGAGTAGGTACCATAATTCAAAAGAATCATTTGACCAACCAACATGCCATCCTCTTTTCTCTGCCGAAAAAATTGCGTCATCAAAGTAATCTTTGGGAACATCATCTCTATCAAAAATGACCCATACATTTTCAAAGATTCGCGGATCATTTCGTAGATATTCTTCTATATCATTTATCAGTCTTTGATTGCTTGTCCCGATACCTTGAACCTTCAAAGTTGGAACAATAATTCTGTTTTCAAAACCTGAATAAGCCTTCTTAAGATTATTTGCCCAACCATTAAAATAGATCACTTCAGTTTTTATTCCTTCACTTCCAATGAAGTAACTTTCTGGTTCAAGGGCTTTCTTGATACGTTTTTTCTTTTTGCCAATTTTAGTCATCTGTATCCTCCATCCTTTTTAGTGATGGAATAGATTTATATCTTCCAAGAATATAGTCTTTACCATAGCTCGCATCATTACGAACTTTTTTCTCATTATTATCAGTATAAGAGTCTAATGAATATAGATCAGAAATACCATCCTTATTTTTATCAGTAAACCATATTTCATCTCTTCTAAAATTACTCTTATCTAAAGTAAAAACTTCTTGCGTTGAAAAAATGAGTTGCGCATTTTTTTTATTTATATTTTTATTATGAAACATAATGATGACATAGCGAAGTAAAAGTGGATGTAACTTAGCATCTAGCTCATCAATAAATATTGTGCCGCCACTATCCATAATACGTTTTAAATCTGTATAAAGTAGTATCATTTTTAGCGTCCCACTTGATTCACTACTCATAGGTGTCATAAACAATTTACCTGTATTTGGATTTCGATGATAACTTACAACTCTTTTTCGAACATTACTTTCTTCATCGGAAATCTGAAAAACATCTTCTACTATCCCCAATTTTGCAATTCCAACATCAATAGCTTTAATAAAGTTTTCTAATTGTTCCTTTTCTTCCTGATTTTCAAGTAATTGGATTAATTTATTTGGAAAGAAATTACTATTTAAGTAATGAATACTTTGCAATTCCCGTCGTGGATTTCCATAATCAACAATTCTGACTTCCTTGAACCAATCGTAAACATTTTTTAGATGGTTTATATTTAATTTTGACATTACAGAAATTAACAAAGTATCTTCAGATAACATTTTTGATATTACTTGTGTTTCCGCAATATCCAGAATTGAGCCAGATACATGGTTCCCAGTTCTCTTAAATAATTCTATATAGTTCTCTTTTTTCAATGCATGATCTCGCATATAAAGGAATTCTTCTATAATTTTATCTTTTAAAAAAGAAAAACCATATTGATAGATTTGCTTATCAACAGAAAAAAGGACATTAAATTCGGTTGGAACAGCCTTATCTTCGAACCAATATGGCTCAATATCCTTATTATTGAGAAAGTTATTTTTAAAGGAATTTACAACTAGAAATCTCATTGTTTCAAAAGCATTCAATACATTACTTTTACCTGATGCATTTGCACCATAAATTGCTGCGACTTTTAATACCTTTTCATCGAAAATATCATTAACAACATCAGACGGGTGTTCTTTAATTGAAGACGCTAGTAAATCTAAAGTAACTTCATTTTTAAATGATTTAAAGTTTTTAAAAGTAAATTGATGCAACATATTCATCACCTCAACACTATATTAAAGCAAAAGCTAAGCACAATCAATAATTTGAGAAAATTTCTCATTTTCAAGTGGGTACATGTGGATACAAATCTAGACTGATTGAGAATCCATCCCTTTCCAAAGGATTAAACCCCTTTTTTTGTATTGTACGCAGTCACCAAAGGAAATTTCACAATGTTTACTGTTTGAAACAAGTAAACAACTTATCAGCTTCATCACCATTTATTGTAGAATTTATGCAAGTTTATTTGATAAATTTAGCTTAAGCAGTGGCTATCCATAAATTACATCATCGAGATAAGCCCCGTCATAATAAGAGTTATAGTAAAAACTGTGATACAATTTCAATCACTAATACTATTCATGAACGTCCTGCAGTTACCAATAAAAGAACTGAATTTGGTCATTAGAAAGCTGATAACATATCAACGCAGGTCAAATGAAAACACCATGGACTCTTACGTTATTCACTCCAAAGGGCAAAGTATAGATGTCAAGATAGATGATGAAATTTAGCAAATAGTTGACAATTCAAGATATTAAAAAACAGACTATAGATTTAGAACCTTTGCTATTTTTCGTCTCAGAATATTATTCATTGGTCGCCAAAAATAACTTTTTGAGTTTGAATTATAAAAATCAGCTACAAAAAGCTGCCCACTCTAATTAAGAGTAGACAGCTAGATAAGCTATACCAATTTATTGTAAAAACTAAATATTTAATTTATCAGTACCACTTGTTAAAAAGCCATAATATTTCACCATTTATACTTGATTAATGGTAGAAAAAAACTACCTAAAATTAATTGGGTAGGGATTAAAATTATACTTTGGATAACTCTCTTAACACCTCTACGAGTCGAGCATCTGAAAAAAGTTGCTTCATTGCTTCATCTTTAATATCAAATTTATTTATATTATCCCCAGAAAAGTATATCAAGTTTTTCGAGACTTCATTCAATGATGTTTTTGCCAAACCAATATTAACATTCTCTTTCATAATATACATCTCCTTCAACTGTGGAATTATGTTATCACCATTCCTATGCTACCATCAACTTTTTGCCAAACTTTCTCCAGTAATTCAAAGTCAATTTTAACATTTCTTTTAATATACTCTCTCTGTTTCACTTTGGACATTTTTTTGTTCGCTAATTTCATTGACATTGTCACTGTGAAACATTTGTTTCGTTGCTATGTTATACCAAAAGTAAGCTGCTTTATATATAACGATAGAATAAGGTTCTTAGCCGAAGTAGCAATTATCTACGCTTCCTAGCATAGATTACAAGGCTTCTTTATTCTTTATCCTTTATTCCATAAAATCAACCTTCACGAAATAACTTTTCAGCATCTGCATTTAATCTTTTTAAATTCTCCATCGTTATTTTTACCATAGGCACATTCAATACCGCCTATACTCTTATTATTTTTTCATCAAACTCTAGTTTTAATATTCTTATATCGTTTTCTGATTTTCTCAAAGTTAATTTCCATCTATTTGCATCAACACTTGATAAATTTATGCTTTTAGCAAATACCTTCTTGAACTCATTAACTTGTTTCATATTATGCAGTGCTGTAAACAGTACACCGTCTAATTTCTGATTATTGCCCATGTTTTCTCCTTATCTTTATGACATCAAGACAACCGATTTAAACTAATAATTAATTTTATCACAAAAAGCAGTCTTTCAATGCCACCAACACAAAGAAAAAAACCATTGCAGGCACCATTCTTATCCACTAAGTTCAAAACACACTGCTTCAACCTAAGATAAAAATTTGTCTACAATGACGACTGACAATATTATATTTCCCAAAGCTAACTCTCATCCACTGAAGTGAAACTTTCCTTTAGAACATCTCGTGAATTTGGTCCTACAAATAGCTCAACCGCACCTACTTCTAAAAGTCTTTGTCCTTGATTGTCAAAAAATTCTAACTACTTGAGTACTTACCATGTTCACAAAAAATTATTCTATCAAATTTTTGTCTGGATACAAGCTTTTGAATGGTAAAATATCATTTTATATTAAAAAAATAAAAATAGATAATTCAAGGCAATAAGGGATCCCAAGTTCAATAGAACTAAACTATCTTAAAGTATAAAACAATAATCTGACTTTTTGTATTCATATTTTCTGATGAAAACAAAGATAAATAACCAAATTTTCAAAAAATTAAAAAATATGACTAATCTGGAAAATCGTTAGATTTCTAAAATCTAGTATAAGTAACTATATTTTACGAAAAACTAAAAAAATTAAAACCCACAATTTGTTTTTTGCGGTATATTTAAATTTGTCATTAGTAAAATAGATAATAAAATTTACTAATGTTCACCAATAAGAGGGGGGATTCTACATGTTAGAAAAGATTAAAAACATTTCGAAAACTATTTATATTTCTATTGCTATAGCCATTATATTAATAATAGGTCTCATCTATTATGTTAATAATAAAAAAACAAATGTATTAACTAATGACAATATTAATATGCAATTCAATGGATGGAATGGCGAAGGAACAGCTACATATGATTCAGCAACAGTCTCAAGACAGATGATTAAAATAATGGCTCAAAAAGCTAAATTGGGAGAATATTTAACTTCAGAGTTAACAAGCGGATATATAAGTACCGATAGTGAACAGTTTGCAGCATTGTCTGATGAAGACAAAGATAAGATAACTAAAGTCAATAGATGGATTTCTGAAACAAATATACGAGTAAATAAAGAATCTAACTTAAAAAATGGGGATACGGTTACAGTAACGCTAACAACAAATGACGATAAAACAAATCCAATAAAAGCTGATTCTAAAAGTTATACAGTTAAAGGATTAAAAAAAGTTAAGTCAGTATCAACAAAATCAATTCTTTCCAAATTAAAAGCAAGTTTCGTTGGATTTAATGGTACGGGACAAATAATACTCTCTAGCAAATCGAAACAGCTTAATAATGAATCTTTTACTGTTAAGAAAAATGGTAGTCTTTCTAATGGCGATACAGTTAAAGTTGTTGCTTCAAGTAGTTTATTCCAAAAAAATGGAACTACATATACCGGTAGCCGAACTGTCACCTTCAAAGTAGCTGGATTGACAGATATTACAAAAATAACTAATATCGATGCAGTTCAAAAACTAACAGACTCCTTAGTTAATGACCAATATACATCTAATGATTATGAAACCTATACCAATACTTTTGTAAACTTGTACGCAATACCATCTTTATCAAGTGACGATACAGATGCAGATAATAGTTCTTATAATGGAACTTCAAGTACAAGCAAGTCTGTTGAAGTTAATGATAAAACAGCTAAACGAATTTTCAACCAAAAACTATCAATCGTCGCATTATATAAAATTCAAAGTTCTTATGATGATGATCCACAATATGTTACCGTAACAATTAATAATTTAAAATATAAAGATACTACGATAGATGTCGATAATATTAACACTGATGATAACAGTTCAGTCAGCACTATTAGCAATTCTCTGTATACGGAACAACATAATTTAAAAGCAGACGGTGTTTTGTTAAAATAGTTTTAATTACCAAGATTATTCATACTAAAATTTAAAAATCCGATTGTATCCTTTCATTAAGGGAAACAACCGGGTTTTTTAATGTCACAATTCAAGGCTCTTTAACAAGTGGTACTGATAAATTAAATATTTAGTTTTTACAATAAATTAGTATAGTTTAGCTAACTGTCTATTCTTAATTAAAGTGGACAGCTTTTTGTAACCAATTTTTATAATTTATACTCAAAAAACTATTTTTGACTACCAATAAAATTCTAAGCCTAAAATTATCAAAGTTTCTAAAATCATAAGCTTTTTTTAATGTTCGATTTGCTTTTTTGATAAATTCAGGCATTCCAACTGCAGAAGTAGTTAATTCTTCTAAGAGAAGAACATTACGCTAATGAATGGCACATAATAGTTTTTGATAGTAATCGTAAGCCTTTTTAGACTTTCAGACATTGATAATAAGCGATTAACAACATCTTCAAAATCGGGCAGTAACAAGTATAAGTCTATATCAGACGAATGACATGAACTTTATAATGATTATAAGCACCGTCATAAATAGGTGAATCAGAAAATTTAGGGTCAAATTTGAGTCTAAAGTCTTTTATTCCAAGTGAAATTCTAGTAAAATTCTCCATGAGAAAACATTCTTTCTTAACTTGTGATAAGGCAAGTTTTATCTGAAGGTGAAGCGTTAAGGGCTTCATCTTTTTTAGCATACAACAAAAAATGGTACCGATAGAATATTTTCTCTATCAGTACCATATATTATAGAACCCATTTTTTCGTTTACTTTGATTCAATAAATCTATTATATGCCTCGATGGCAGCATTTGGAAAACGACCTTCATTCAGGTTATATTCCCTGAAGTTTGGACTATTTCTCATCTTATCGATTTTTCGAGGAGATTGTTTGTCAAACGGATCGAGAACTTCACAGAAATTGTCATAATAATTTTGGAAGATGTATTCCATGTAGTTGGCATAGGAACTGGGCTTCCCAGACTTTGGCTTATTCTTGTCAAAGTTGAAATCAATGAACTCATCCCTAAACTCTTGATGATTAGGGATGGTCATTGTGACGTTAGCTACTTTGCTATTCTTGCCGTACTTTGTAAATACTACTTCTTTTCGTTTAGCTGAATAAGGAATAGTTGGCTCTTTGGTCCTGTCTGCCAATTTCCAATCTGACAGTAATTCAATCGTTGTGACATTAAAGGCTGCGGAAAGTTTATCGACCGTCTCCAACGTTGGAATATTTTTACCTCTCAGTAAATACGAGATTGTCTCCTGCCTTAACCCTGCCTCGTCTCCAAGTTTCTCCTGTGTCCATCCACGTTCACGCAATAATCTTTTTGTATTTTCAATCAGCATTGCATATGATTTACCCATTTTAAAAATTATATACACGTCCTAAAATTGGTTCAATTGGGTATAGTCATATTATCAATTCACTGAATTGTAAGCACTTTTGATTTGAAACAACTTTCGCTATGAATTATCTGCTCAGAAAATTCATCATATGAGCTCATATTTTGTGGGACTTTTAAGGGCAATTTGAATAGCTGTCCACCAAACCCATGAAGTGTGCCAACATGAACAAGACTTTCTGTTTCCTTGCTTGGATAGGCAATTCCAGCCTTCTCTGCCTTCAATACGTGCAGATAACTGATAATTTGATATCTGTCTTCACGATTGAGGCCTTTTTCACTTCGATCAAGTTGTTTGTACTTAGCATCGAGCACTATCCGTTTATCCCGACTATAAAAATCAGGGTAAACTGTATGTCTCATATCTGAGAAAAGAGAAATTCCATACCTTGAATTCTTGTTCTCAGGATGAATGAATTGCTCTTTTAGAAGTGTATTCAGGTATTCCTCCCAAAGCCAAGCAACATCAATAATGATACCATGTACTTCATCATCCTCAATTCCGAACCCTACTCGTTGTTCATTCAAAATCTGAATACATAATTTTTGCAATAGATAATACTCTTCAAAGTATCCATGCCGAACTGGGTTAGCAACGTTTTCAGCTAAAATTTCAAAACGTTCTGACCGTGAATAACTGGAAGTTTCTCGAATGATTGCTGTCATGTTTTCTTTGGTCAACGAATCAGATGCAAAATCATAAATATACTCAGCATTAAGCTTCTCAAGCGTATGCCTAATGAGCTGAGTTAGTCGATTGTCATAGCTAAATTCTCTCGTATCATAAGCAATCCTTCCCACAAAAGGAGTATTGGCTTTAATGTGCCGAGCCACATTTATTGGCCCTTTTACATTGGCATCATTATATTGCTTTTTGACATATTCTTTATATACTCCCTTCTCCATTGCCTGATTCAAATACATGGGAAAAAGAAATGCCAATAAGTTATAGTACGAATCATCAGAATCCATACTCACTTTAGTTCGAATGATGTTCATACTCAAAACTCGGTGCAGGAGGTATTTCAGAAAGTAATCTTCGCTGTCAGAAATTGAATCGTAAAACCTCGAATTAATTCTAACTTCGTCTGATCCCTTTTTCATCACACCTACAATGTTACCTGTTTGAATCCTCCTATTATGCTGGCGAAAAATATAGTTTTCACCATCTAAGTCCTCAGAACTACCAATCTGCGGTGGAAAAATGATGAAATTCTCTTTTGCTAAGTCATTCAGATTTCTATCTAATAACTCTTGAATAATAAGATTATCTTGATATCCAGTGACATCACTATTATCTTTCAATTGAATCATCGTCATCACCTAAGTAATATGCTGACTCCAAAATCTCCAATTTATGCTCAGCGTTTCTTTCTCCACGGAAATAATCTTTGAGCAGTGGTTTCAGCTTATTATTCCATAATTCGTCAACAGATAAATTTTTTGTTTTATCTTCAAGACCCTTGAAGTAGCTTGCACCAATTTGATAATCAGTGCTCAATGAAACTTCATCGGAAACGAGTGCATCATTCAGAGCATTCATCCGTTTTTTCACTTCATCAGTCTTTAGCATAACTTGAGAGTCTTTAGATGTGATTTCTTCAAAGCTGAATCTACGGCGCATAGCAAAATCAAAGGTATCAACCGAACGGTCAATATCATTCATTGTGCCAAGAATATAGACATTTTCAGGTACATAAAACTTCCCTTCGTCAGCAAATAAATTGGCGTACTGTGTTGATACTGCTCCTTCAATACCTCTATACTCTGGATCAATAGAGAAGAAAAGCTCACCAAATATTTTAGCGGTTAATCTCCATCTATCATATGGTTGTGGGTGATACAATTACAAAGTTTTCACCGACTAATAATTCAACATCGGGTAATTCAAATTCCATCCGCGTTGCTTTCTTTCCTGTTGCAACTTTATCCACGAGTGGTTGCGAACGTTCACCAGAACGCGCTCGTCTACCACCTCGTTGGGTTCCATCTTTTGCCAAAATATATCACCTCATTTTCTTGTTCGGGGCTATCCCCCGTTTGAACTGAACTTTTTTCGCGTAAGGGCCTAGCGCGCTGTACAGTTTCAAAGGGTTTAGATATAATGACCGCCCCTCCCCCTTGTTATTTTTTACATGATTGTTTTATCTTTTGTGTTTCGTCTGGTCATATGAATTTTCGAGTGACACGATTTACAAACACTCATCAAATTACTTTCATCGTGCGTCCCACCATCACTTAATTCTTTGATATGGTGCACGATTTCAACCGGAGTGAAGCGTCCTTCCTTCAAACACATCTCACACAAGGGATGTGCTGCTATGTACCTCGCCCGCACTTTCTTCCAAGCTCTTCCGTATCGTTTATTGATAGCAGGGTCACGTTCATACTTCTCATAACGTTTCCTTGCGACCGTCTTGTGCTCATCACAATAGGTATCATGGGTTAGATTTGGGCAGCCTGGAAACTTACAAGGCTTGGCTGGTTTCATTGGCATGGACTTCATCTCCTTTCACACATAATAAAAGCCCTTGAAAGATTTCTCCCTCAAAGGCTTCAAGTATTTGTTTCGATACTTCTATTGCTAGTATTGCTTGAGTATCGTTTGTCTTTTTTGACATCTTAATGATATCACTAAAGGTTACTGACATTCACTGACACATTTCACTTGGCGAGTGAATAAGTCCTATTTTTGTTGCTTCCATTTGCTTCCAACAAGCCTAATGAAACTAAACGTCCCAAATGTTTTCTAACGGTTGGTGCTGATTTACCAATCAGTTTAACCGCTACTGTTGTCGTAATACTATCATGATCTAATAAATATTTTTTAATCAATAAGTAAGCATGCGTTTCTGTTCCAGTTATACCATCTGGAAGGTCTTCTTCCAATTTATCGCTCATTTTATCGCTTGCATTATCGCTCATTTTATAAGCGACAAGTGTTTCAAGAATGATATCAAGCATAAATTCAATAAAAACATTTGATTCGTTCTGTGCATCAGCCGCAGCCAACA
>NZ_JAIULA010000013.1 GCF_024160875.1 Ligilactobacillus ubinensis
GCACCAAAAGTAGGTAGTTTATTAGGAGGGATAAATAAGAAATTTGCTTTAATTGGAATATTAAGTGGATTGACATTGTTATTGGTTACCCCGTTGTTTACAATTGGGATTTTAATATTAAGCACTTTTAAGAGCATTTTCAATAGTTGGCTGACTGGCATGTATGTAAGTCAAAATGAGTTGCCAAGAGATAAACGTATCTGGGTTAAATATACTATTCAAAGTATGGGAAGTATAATGCATCAATTTATTTTAATGGTTATAGGTTCTTTACTGGTTTTTGAAAATCAGTCATCAATAAAACATTTTTTTGTTATTACTAGTCAAAAAATCCCTACAGTAGAAAGTAGAGCTTTGATGACAAATTGGAATGAAATCGCAACAGGAATCCTATTGATTGCGCTAAGTATTTATGGATTAAGTTCTATAATCAGATTAAAAGTAAAATGATGATATATTTAATTGCAAATTTATACTTAAATTTAGGAAATTAAAATAAATATTTAGCTTGGGTAGGATAAAAACTGTTATCCAAATGGATAACATTCAAAAATAGAGGGACAACTTTGAAGTAAAAACGAATTAATAATAAATAGTCTCATTTCCTTAATCGAGGTGGGATTTTTGTGTATGCTTTCATTTTTAAAGTTTTTTGAATTATTTTTGGCTAAAAAATAAGCCACATGAAGTGACTTATTTTGTCGTGCTGAAATTAAATCTATGTTAATCTATTGAATCTTTGAGTGCCTCTTTTGTTTCCTCCAAACTTTTGAAACATCTAACTACGTTATTGACATCTTTCAGGACAAAAAACCAAACTTTTTGCCTTTGGTCAAATCTTAAAACTCCATATAATTTTCCATTAACTAAAACTTCAATTTCTTTGCTATCTATTTCATTAAATTCTATTTTTCTCATTTTGAACCTCCATCTTTCTTTTTCTATTTACCTAACAGAATTATAATAACACCGTTGCTATCATAAAAAAAATAAGCCACATAAAGTGACCTAATTTGACCCACAAAATGACCCACTGGAAAAAATATTTAGTAGGTTTAAAACTGGTTTTATATTTTTGGATTATTTGATTAATCGCACATTTAGCTTTTAAAATATTCAAATAGGTATGTTTGTGTTTAAGACTATGATAAAATGATAGGTATATTTAGTTAAGAAGTAGTTATCCTATTTAAACTTTATAGAAGTTGAATAGAATAGACAATAATAGATTGTGAGGAAGAGACTGTGAAACAGATTTTTTCAAGAGACTTCTGGCATCTACCAGACTTCATGAAAAATGAACGTCTACGCTTGGTAGCACTTCTTTTGTTAGGCTTGTCTTTAACAGGAACAATAATGGCATTTGTGATTAACCTTGTTTGGGGTTTTGTAATATTGCTGTTGGTGTTAGTGGTTATTATTCTTGCTTATGGGGCATTGCGCCAAATAACAGAAAGTACAAATGAATATTTATCAGACTTATCTTATCGAATTAAGCGTGGCGAGCAAGATGCGCTTATTAAGATGCCTATCGGTGTTCTTTTTTTTAATGAAAATGCAGAAATAGAGTGGGTAAATCCAACATTACAACGTTACTTTGGTAAAAATGATGTACTTGGAAAATCAATCAATGAGGTTGATGAGCAATTAGCACAAATGATAGTGAAGTACAAAGATGAAAAGCATGCAGTTGAGGTTGAGTTACATAATGGCTTTTTTAATTTGTTAATTCAAAATGATATTCATGCAGTTTATTTAATGGAAGTAACACATTATGCAAAAATTCAGCAACGCTATGATAATTCACGATTAGTCATTGGCCAAATTTTCTTAGATAATTATGATGAAGTTACGAAGTCTTTAAATGATAAGGCTATTTCCAATTTAAGTAATTATGTGACGAATGCTTTGTCTGATTGGGCTCGTCAATTTAAAATGTTTTTAAAACGGGTTGATGACGATCATTATTTCTTTATAGCATATACACAGGCGTTAAATGAATTAGAAAAAGAAAAATTTAAGGTTTTAGATCGAATTAGGGAAAGTACTTCCAAACGCAATAGTCCTTTGACACTTAGTATGGGAATCGCTTATGGAAATGAAAATCTAGCAGAGCTATCGACACTATCACAAAGCAATCTAGATTTGGCATTAGGCCGTGGTGGCGATCAAGTAGTAGTACGTGAAATTGATGGACAAGCCCGTTTTTATGGTGGAAAAACTAATCCAATGGAAAAAAGGACGCGCGTTCGCGCTCGCATGATTTCGCAAGCTTTGCAAGAATTAATTCATCAATCTGATCAAGTATTTGTAATAGGACATAAACGCCCAGATATGGATTCAATTGGTGCTTGTTTAGGAATTAGGCGAATAGCTGCGATGAATAAAAAGGACTGTGAAATTGTCCTAGATCAAGAAAATTTACATTCGGATATTGAGCGACTACTAAGTGGATTACAACAGTATCCGGAAATCAGAAATAAGATTATTTCACCTGAAGAAGCGATGGAAAAAGCAACTAAGCATAGCCTACTGATTATGGTTGATCATTCTAAACCATCGATTTCAATTAGTAAAGAGCTTTATGAAAAAATGAAGAATAGGGTAATGGTAATTGATCACCATCGCCGCGGGGAAGAATTCCCAGAAAATCCAATTTTGGTTTACATTGAACCATATGCAAGCTCAACTTGTGAACTAATTACAGAAATGTTTGAATATCAATCACGAGAAACAGAGCCAATCAATAAGATTGAGGCAACAGCGATGTTGACAGGGATTATTATTGATACAAAGTCATTTTCAATTAGAACAGGGACACGGACCTTTGATGCAGCAAGTTATTTGCGCTCTGTGGGTGCGGATTTAGGGATGACAAGACACTTTATGAAAGAAAGTGTTGATAGTTATCTACAGCGCAACCATCTGATTGATCGAGTTGAGTTTGTTGAAAAAGGCAATGCTGTTGTTGCAGGCGAAGAAAGTAAAAGCTATGATCCGGTGGTTGCTGCACAAGCTGCTGATTCGCTTTTGAATATTAGTGGAGTTGAGGCTTCATATGTAATAACACGGCGTGCTGATGGTCAGATTGGTATTTCAGCCCGGAGCAATGGCAACATCAATGTTCAAGTTATTATGGAAAAAATGGGTGGTGGCGGACACCTATCCAACGCAGCTACCCAGATTTCAGGTGGTAAAATTACAGATACAACAAAAGAACTACTTGAAATTTTGGTAAATGAGCGTGAAAATGAAGAAGAAGCCGAATAAAGTAGGAGGATTTTGAGATGAAAATTATTTTTACACAAGATGTTCGCGGTAAAGGAAAACGTGGCGAAATAAAGGAAATGGCAGATGGATATGCTAATTTCTTAATAAAGAATAACAAAGCAAGACAAGCAAATGCAGCTGCTATGAGTCAATTAGCAGGACAAAAGAGGGCTGAAGCTAAGCGGGATGCAGAAGTTTTGGCTGAAGCTAAAGATTTGAAGCAAAGATTGGAATCAGGCGATTTCGTAATCGAATTAAAGGCAAAAGCAGGTTCGGATGGACGCCTTTTTGGTTCAATTACGAGTAAGCAAATTTCCCAAGCTTTGGAGAAACAATATGGTTTGAAAATCGATAAGCGCAAAATGAATTTGAAAGAACCAATTCGTTCAATGGGTTACGTCAATGTACCAGTAAAGCTACATAATGATGTAGTTGCTAAGATTAGAGTTCATATTTCAGAGAAATAAACATAATCTAGTAAAAAAGAGAAGCTGAGAAGAATCTAACTCTTGCTTCTCTTTTTTACTGAAATTTTACATGCTTTAGACTATAATTATAGGTATGAGTCAATTAAGAAGGGAAGACATCTGAGAATGGATAATGAGATGATTGAGCAAAACCTACCCCCACAGAGTTTAGAAGCAGAGCAAGCGGTATTAGGAGCGGTGTTTTTAAATTCAGATGCTTTAGCTGATGCAATGGAATATGTGGAAGCTAAAGACTTTTTTAGACGAGCTCATCAACTGATTTTTCAAACGATGGTGGATCTAAATGATGCTGGTGAAGGAATAGATGTTTTAACTGTTCAAAATAAACTAGCCGAAACTAGTCAACTTGAGGACGTTGGTGGCCTTAAGTTTTTGATGGAACTAGCACAGTCCGTCCCAACAGCTGCAAATGTGGCATATTATGCGAAAATAGTTGAAGAAAAATCAATGGGACGCAAGTTGATTTCAGCAGCAACAGATATTATTAGTATGACACGTGATCAAAGTGATGATATGCCAACTGTTTTAGATGCAGCTGAACGAAAAGTGATGGATGTTGCAGAAAATAGTAATCGCAGTGGCTTTAGAAAAGTTGCTAATGTACTTGATGAGGCATTAAACGATGTATATCGGTTATCAACCCAAAAAGAGGATATTATTGGTTTGGCTACTGGTTATCGTGATTTTGATAAAATGACGGCTGGATTGCAAAATGATAACTTAATT
Organism: Ligilactobacillus ubinensis; assembly: GCF_024160875.1. Classification (GTDB taxonomy): domain Bacteria; phylum Bacillota; class Bacilli; order Lactobacillales; family Lactobacillaceae; genus Ligilactobacillus; species Ligilactobacillus ubinensis. The sequence goes on from NZ_JAIULA010000013.1 coordinate 4,485, forward strand.
ATTATAGCGGCCCGCCCAGCTGTGGGTAAAACGGCTTTTGTCTTAAATATTGCTCAAAATGTTGGTGTTAGTACAGATAAGGCTGTTGCAATATTCTCACTTGAAATGGGTGCGGAATCATTAGTTAATAGAATGTTGTGTGCAGAAGGTTCGATTAAAGCCAATAACTTGCGGACAGGTCAGCTAACAGAAGAAGAATGGGATAATTTAACGATGGCATCAGGGGTATTATCAAAAACAAATATCTACATTGATGATACACCCGGAATAAAAGTCGCAGAGATAAGGGCAAAGTGTCGACGCTTAGCCAAAGAAACAGGTAATTTAGGACTAATCGTGATTGATTACTTGCAACTGATAGAAGGCTCTAATAAAGAAAGTCGGCAACAAGAGGTTTCCGAAATTTCAAGGCAATTAAAGAAATTAGCGAAAGAACTATCGGTTCCAGTAATTGCGTTATCACAACTTTCAAGAAGTGTAGAACAGCGCCAAGATAAGCGCCCGGTTTTATCAGATATTCGTGAATCTGGCTCAATCGAACAAGATGCCGATATTGTTGCCTTTTTATATCGTGATGATTATTATCGAGAGAATAATGATGAGGATGATGACGGTCCTAAACAAGCGCCAGATGATGATGCCAATGATGCGGGCGAGATCGAAGTAATTATTGAGAAAAACCGTGCAGGAGCTCGCGGGACAGTTAAACTGTTATTTTTAAAATCATATAATAAGTTTGTTAATATTTCATACCAAACTCAAAATTAGTTTAAACATAGGAAAGACAATATTTGAATTCAAAATTATATTTTGGCATAAAAACAGTGACCCTCCAAAAGGTTAGATTTATTAATCCAACTTTTTGGAGGGTACTTCATTTTCTTAAAATTGGTCTGGCATCAACATATAGATGATGAGCATACAAGATTCTTTAATACTGGAATAAGCTTATTTCGCTGTTTTTAGTTTATTCGTTAACAATAAAGTTGGTAAAATAATCATTAGCGCAGCAATGGCAATCACGAGAAAACCTTGTTGAAAAGATGCTAATCGAATACCCTCCAAGTGACTGTTTATAAACGCTTGCATATGAGCAGAACTAACATGAAATTTACCCAATTTTAGATGATGTTCAAATACATTGACTTGGTGGTTAGAATATGCCGTGACAACTGTCGAAATCAAAGCAGAACCAAACGCACTTCCAATATTCTGAATGATTCGAGTACCAATCGTTGCTGCGGGTATTTGCTCTGAGCGCATACCTGTATATGCATCTGCCATTAATGGTGTCAAAATGCCACCGGCACCAATTCCGCGGATAAACAAAATTACTGCTATGATCCAGTATGATATCTGCTGATCAAACCAGTAAAAAGGTAAGGTTCCAATAAAGGTAATCACGGCACTCCCTAAAACAACATATTTAGCTCCAATTTGATCAGTTAGTTTTCCAGTCAGCGTTCGTGAAAATAACATACCTAATCCTTGAGGTAATAATGCCAAGGCTGCATTAATAATACTCATATCTCTGACATCTTGGAAATAAAGTGGTAACAGTAGCATTGCACCGTTTAAAATAGTGCCCGCGATAAATAGCCCCAAACCAGAACCATCAAATGACACAAATTTAAATAGTTGTAACGGAACTACAGCTTGCTCTTTGCGCCAAACAGCCCAAGCAACATAACTGATTAGAGCAATTACACCTAATAGTAACATGTTAATACTCGTGGTATTATTAAAACAATCGGTATGGGCTACGTTAACTAAACTATAAATTACTGCACTGGAGGCCGTGATTAGTAATAAAATGCCGACAAAGTCCATTTTTGCTTCTCGATTTTGTGCAGGATAGTGTGGCATTTTCCATATAATCAATGCTAATGAAATCAAGACCACTGGTACATTAATCCAGAAAATCCAGTGCCAAGACATAAATTTTATGATGATACCACCAATGACTGGACCAATTAGTGGTCCAATAATCATTGGTAAACCAACTGTTGCCATCATTTGCCCCATCACGGCTGCTCCAGCCGTTTGAACAATTAAGGTTGTGAGCAGTGGCATAATTAGACCACCTGCGAAGCCTTGAATTAAGCGTGCAACGATCAATAATTGAATGTTTGGTGCGAGCGCCGAAAAAATTGAACCGATACCAAACAAAACTTCGCCAAATATGAAGACTGCTTTACCATCAAATTTATTGAGTAGCCAACTTGAAAAGGGCACTGCGACACCAGTTGCTAGTAGATAACCAGTAACTGCCCATTGTACTGTAGTCACATTGCTGTGAAAACTATCTGCTAAGTTGTTAATTGCGATATTGATCATTGTTGAATCCAATAATGGTGCCATTGCCCCAAAAACCACAACCCAAGCAATTATCATGGTGGATTTAGGTATTTTAGTTTGTTTTTCCATATTTTCCTCCTGATTTAAGAAACTTTTAGTATCTTAACCCTATAACTGGTATAATACTCTATATAAAGTAAAAGTCAATAAGAAACTTTTGGTATCTTAAAATGGAAAGGGAGAGATATTGTATGACCAAAACACGCCGTCGTGGAGCTGAACTCGACACTGCTATATATCAAGCTACTCGCGATATTTTAAATCAAAATGGACTTGACCAACTAACATTTGCCAATGTAGCAGAACGAGCTGGAACAAGTAAGCCCGTAATCTATCGTCGTTGGAGTTCCCCACTTGAACTTGCGATTGAGGCAATTCAAGATCAAATCATCACGGAGAATCATGGTAAGTTGGATGAGATAGTTTTGACGGGAACATCGCTTTCCGAGGATTTATTCCAGGTATTCAAACGGTTCACAACCAGTATTAACACTTTCAACCAAGCGCAGGTCATTACTTGGGTTCAACATTTCAATCAGCAAAACACTCCGGAAATCGCAAAAATGATTAATGACGCAAAACAAATAGATACAAATATAATCAAACAGGTATGTCAACGTGCACAAAAACGTGGCGAATTGCGATCAGGAACTTTATCCCATGAGTTACAAATTATGCCGTTCGACTGGCTCCGTTATCGAGCATTTGCGAATGAACCAATTACGGATACAATCTTGCAGCTACTAGTTGATGAGTTGTTGGTGCCAGCTTATCAACGTGCATTAGGCTAGTTAATCATTTGGACACTAAGAATACTCAGGTTTGGAAATTAATTGCTAAAACTGGTGGTTTATTCCATGGATAGCAAAAGTTCTGCTAGAAAACTATTTTTAACGTTTCATAGCAGAACTTAGCTTAAATTATTTTTGTGTATCTGTGTAATCATCTAGTTAGTGGCCGTGCCCTGTCCACTTGAAAGATTATTTATAGAATATACTGTTGTTTTGTACTTTTTAACGTAGGTTTAGTAGCCAATGGATGAACAAGATTATTGATACTTAAAAGTTCAGTAACGGTTTCTTTAGGTAATTTAACATCATTTTGTAGTAAAAAGCGGATTGATTTGTGAGACTTTAGTGATTTTTTGACTAATTTTGTTGCAGCAACATAGCCAATTTGTGGAGAAATGGCAGTAGCAATTCCTGCTGATTGTTCAACCATATCTAAACAACGCTTTTTATTAACAACTAAATCTTTAAGGCAATTTTCATTTAAGGTATCAAGCGCACCAGACAGCATTGAAGCTGATTCAAATAAATCATAGAACATTACGGGCTCAAATGCATTAAGCTCGAGTTGTCCGGCCTCAGAGGCAAGTGAAATAGTTGTATCATGACCAATTACTTGATATGCAACTTGAGTAACGACTTCTGGAATAACTGGATTGACTTTACCAGGCATGATTGATGAACCGGCTTGTTTTTTAGGTAATTGTAATTCAAACAATCCAGCTTGGGGGCCGCTACCTAAAAGCCGTAGATCATTGCAAATTTTAGAAAGACTAATTGCTAGACTTTTATATGCTGAAGAAAGTTGAACGTAGCAATCAGTATTTTGAACAGCATCACTTAGATCAAGGGCTTGTGTTAATGGTAAATCAGTTAAGGAACTTAATTCTTTAATAGCATATGAGGCATAATTGCTTGTTGCAGTAAGTCCGGTCCCGATGGCAGTTCCACCTAAAGGAAGGCTTAATAAAGCATTACGTGCTTTTTCAATGCGAGATGTATCGCGTTTAAGAAGTGAATAATATGCATGAAATGTTTTCCCGAAAGTTGTTGGAACAGCATCTTCAAGTTGTGTCCGTCCCATTTTGACAGTCTCATGATGTTTGGTTGCAAGGTTAGATAAAGTAATACATAATTTGCTAAGATTGGTAAGCAATTTATCACTAAAATCGATTAAAGCTAAATGACCAGCTGTAGGATAGACATCATTAGTAGATTGTGCCATATTGACGTCGTCATTTGGATGTACAAGTTGATACTTACCTTTAGTTGCGCCTAGAATTTCGCCAGCTCTATTAGCTATGACTTCGTTAACATTCATATTAGTGCTTGTACCGGCACCACCTTGAATTGCAGGTGTAATAAAATGACTTGCATATTTAGAATAATCTACTAAAATTTCTTGACATGCTTGGAAGATAGCGCAATATTTAGTTTCACTAAGAGTACCAGTTTGGTGATTAGCAGTTGCAGCAGCTAATTTAACCAAAATCATCTTCTTGATTAGTAGCGGATTAACGGTAGCTTTTGTCACTGGAAAATTAGCAATTGCACGTACTGTATGAATACCATAGTAGGCAGAGTCCGTAACACCTTGTTTACCGATAGAGTCTGTTTCAATTCTCATTATTATAAAGCCTCGCTTTGTTAATTTAGATTACATGTAATAATTTATCACATATATTTTCGCTGTAAATACTTCAGAATAATTAGCATGATAAATAATGAAAGGAAGGTCTGATAGTTTGTTTTAATATTAAAAAACAGTTACGGACTTACGAAACTAAACTTCATTTAGATTAAGAGGACGTTCAGGGACGGGGGAAGAAAAAACGATTTGTGTCTGTGTTTCGCCAAAATGATGAATCTTGTTAATAAAATCATCTAGTTCTTTAGTTGTTTTGAAGTAACAAGTTATTATTTGAGAAAATTCACCAGTTACACAATCACATGCAACAACATTTGGAACAGTTTCTATATAAGGATAAAAGTTAGGCTTATCCTTAGGTGAGAGCTTCAAACTTACGAAGGATTTAATAGGATATCCAACAATATCATAATTTACCAAGGCACTATAATTGCGGATGAAGCCTTTTTGTTCTAGACGATTTAAGCGTGTAGAAACAGCTGGCGCAGAAATATAGCATAGTTCACTAAGTTTCTTCAAGGAAATACGCGCGTTTTGCTGGAGATTAGTCAAAATTTTTAAATCAATGTTATCCATAAAAAGTCACTCCTTAATATAATCTATGTTATTAAATATAACATAGATTGATGAGAGTTTTTTATTTAAGAAAAAGATATTTTATATGATAAGAATATTTACGTATAGTTTTATAACATTACTATTCAAAAGGGAACCTTTGTAATAAAATGAAAGGCAAGTAGTAATCTTTAGATAATCGAATCGGAAAGGGTTAATTGATGGATACAACGTTGTTTATAATAGCTATGGCAATTACCGAATTGATCACATTTCGGATGCTGAGTGAAATAAAGCTAAATTGGTTTTATACAATGATATTTTTAGTGGCAGTTATAGCTTTACCAATGGGGATACCAGATTATGGCAATACCTTAGTAATTGGTGCAATTTTTATAATTGTCTTACTTAATGATAGAAAAGAACGACAGCAAAGCATTGCAGCATATCTTTTTTATAGTATGTATACTAAGTTAAGCATGATGCTTTTTTTAGAGGTCGTTTTTTATATTGAGATTGAACTATTAGGATTAACCAGTTGGACTAATGTCAATGATTGGTGGGGCTTAGGCAATACTATAGTGGTTTTATTAATGCAGATTTTTGTTATAAAAACTGTTAAAACGGATTTAGACTTTTTACGCAGTGAGTATAAATTACAACATTCATATGTTCTATTTACGTTAGATGGTTTAATGGTAGCATATTTGATTTGGTCATTACCGATTGTTAAGATCCCAGATAAAATAAATGATAATATTATTTTTGAATTTGGGCTTTTAGCGGTATTCTTATCGTGTTGGATTTATCTTCATTATAATAATATCTTATATAAAAAAAGACAGATTAAAGAAATGGAGCAACGTGAGTTAGCTAATTTAGTAGAGTATACACAAAAAATTGAAACGTTATATTCGGAGTTAAGGCATTTTAGACATGATTATTTAAATGTTTTAGCGGGGTTAGATGCAGCGCTTAAAAATCAAAGCTTATCAGAAGTAAAACAAATCTATGACGACGTTTTAATGTCTTCTAAAAAAGAGATAACTAAGAATAAATATAGTTTAGGTGCATTGAGCAATTTAGACGATGAAGCTTTGAAGGGATTAGTATCCAGCAAATTAATTCCAGCTGTTGAAGCGGGAGTGAAAATCGAAGTTGAAGTACTTGATGAAATAAAAAATACAACACTAACAACACTTGATCTAGTTAGAATAGTAGGTGTTTTCCTAGATAATGCGTTGGAAGCAACTCTTAAAACATCTGAAGCGTGGATAAAATTCAGTTATTTTGAAGTTGATACGGTACAACATCTGATTGTTGAAAATAGTATTGCTCAAACAAAGATAAGTATTGATGAAATTTTTGAAGAAGGGCAGACAACCAAAGGAGATGGCCATGGGATGGGATTAGCAAACGTTAAAAATATTCTTGCTAAGTATCCCCAAGCACACTTAGTTACAGATATGAATGAAAATAAATTTAGACAGGATTTGATTCTTATATGAATATTGTTATTTTGGAAGATAATCTTTTACAACAACAAAGAATGGTGCGTGTGATTAACGAAATTGTAGCAGAAAGAAAATGGGAACAAGTACATATACAAACATTTTCTAATGGGACAAGATTACTTAACTCTTTTCCGTTAGCAAGCCCGCAAAATATTTATTTTTTGGATATTCAGGTGCAAAATAATGATAGAGGCGGACTTGAAGTGGCAAAGAAAATTCGAGCAGCAGATGCATATGCTGCGATTGTTTTTGTGACCACACATTCAGAGTTTTTAAAAACGACATTTGAATATAAAGTTTCAGCCTTGGATTTTATTGCAAAAGAAGATGAGGATAAGTTCAAACAAGAAATAGCAGTGTGTTTAAGTCACGTGAAAAAACAAGAGCTAGCTGATTCAAAGGAAGTATTTCATTTAGAGTCACGCTATGCTGATATTACATTACCCTTTGCAAGCATTTATTATTTTGAAGTTGAACCTGGAAGTCATCGTGTGACAATCCGAGCACATAAGCGTAGATTAGAGTTTTATGGAAGTTTAAGGGAAATTGAAGGCCAAGATGAACGTTTTTATCGAGTGCATCGTGGAATAATTGTTAATTTGCAAAATGTTAGAGGAATAGATAAAAGTAATAATTTGGTACTATTTGATGAGGGTGTTAGTTGTGCAATTTCACGACGCAAGGTGCGTAGTTTAAGTAAGATATTGGCTAAGTGTCATGAATAAACCAGTCAGGCTGTTTGACCAACCGTTTATGCTGTAGAGCTTAACAAATTAGAAAAAGAAGTGGATAATAATTAGAAAATACTATAGAAATGTTAAAGTTAATAAACTAATTAGTAGTTTTTGAGCTATATCGGCTGATGTTTTGAAAATATAACGGGGGTCATTGAATGTTGCAAAATATAAAAATGAAGCAAACCATTAAGAAGATAGATACTTTGTTAGACATTATCGTTATTCTTTTGATGGTAATTTATTTATTTAACAGACAGCTTTTTAGCGTTTGGTTTATCTATTTTTTATGGGGCGTAAAATTTATTCTTACATTATGTACAGCAAAATCCAATGATTTATTGATAGCTATATCTCAAGATGGGTTGGTTATACTAGTATTTATTGCTTTTATTTATGCTTTCCATTAAGCTGTAATTAGAGGTGAGGGCATGAAAAGTCGAAAATATATAGCAGAGACGGCAGTGGCATTGATTGATTCTTTTGATAAGTTAGCACCACAAAATAAAGAAATCCAACAATTGACAACTTATGCACAAAAAAAATTAGCTGCAAGGCAAACAGCACCACAAAATATTTTTGAAAAAATAATCCCTTTGATTTATAAAGTAATCCAACAACAAAATTTAAATTTAAGTCCTGAGGCTTTTAAAGTTTTGAAGCAAATGGAAATTTTAGCGCGTGAGAAAACTATTTTACCTTTTAAAAGATATGATCCATGGGACTGAATGGTGATAAAAGTATAAGATGGCAAAAACCTAGATATCAGATTTTTTTGATATACAGATTCTTGCCATCTTTATTTTAGTTTTGAAGTTATATTTAATGGAAAATAGGACTGAATTTTAAATTAAAGTTCGTTAATTTTAAATTTATTAAGAATCATCACTATAAATATTCGGATTTTACTTGAATATAAAACGATGATTTGCTACAATGAGCAAGGTGCTAAAAGTGTTTTATTACTTTTGGAAAGTTCTTAAAGTGTAGTAGACATAAATTAATGAGGTGAAGACAAATGTCATCAGTAGTAGTTGTAGGTAGTCAATGGGGCGATGAAGGAAAAGGGAAAATTACAGATTTTCTAAGTCGTGATGCAGAAGTTATTGCTCGCTATCAAGGGGGAGATAATGCAGGGCACACAATTGTGTTTAATGGAGAAACATTCAAGCTGCGTTTGATTCCATCTGGAATTTTTTATGCTGAAAAGATTAGTGTCATCGGTAATGGAGTAGTGCTAAACCCTAAATCTTTAGTCAGCGAATTGGAATATCTAACCAATAAGGGTGTATCAACTGCAAACCTACGAATTTCAGATCGTGCGCATGTTATCTTACCTTATCATATTGTATTAGACGGATTGCAAGAAAAATCAAAAAAAGGAAACAAGATTGGAACAACGAACAAGGGAATCGGACCTGCTTATATGGATAAAGCTTCGCGGGTAGGGATTCGTGTTGCTGATTTACTTGATCGTGAAATATTTGAAGAAAAACTACGAACAAATTTAGAAGAAAAAAATCGGTTGTTTGAAAAATTTTATGATGCAGAACCACTTAAATTCGAAGATATTTTTGAAGCCTATTATGAATACGGGCAGAGTTTTAAGGATTATGTAACTGATACATCAGTTGTATTAAATGAAGCACTTGATGCAGGTAAGCGAGTATTATTCGAAGGTGCACAAGGAGTAATGTTAGATATTGATCATGGGACTTATCCTTTTGTCACCTCATCTAATCCAGTTGCCGGTGGAGTAACAATAGGTAGTGGCGTTGGACCATCAAAGATTGATAAGGTGGTTGGAGCATGTAAAGCTTATACTTCCCGTGTAGGAGATGGACCTTTTCCAACAGAATTATTTGATGCAGTTGGCGATAGAATTAGAGAAGTTGGTCATGAGTATGGAACAGTAACAAAGCGTCCTCGTCGGATTGGGTGGTTTGATAGCGTAGTTATGCGTCATTCAAAGCGTGTGTCAGGATTAACTAATCTATGTTTAAATTGTTTAGATGTTTTAACAGGATTAGATGAAATTAAGATATGTACAGCATATAAACTTGATGGACAAGAAATTTATCATTATCCTGCTAGTCTAAAAGAATTGGCTAATTGTCAACCTGTATATGAAACATTACCAGGTTGGACAGAAGATATAACGGGTTGTCATACACTAGAAGAGTTACCCGTGAATGCGCGTAACTATATTCATCGAGTTCAAGACTTAGTGGGAGTAAAAGTATCCACTTTTTCTGTTGGACCCGATCGTGAACAAACAAATGTCTTAGACAATGTATGGGCACATATCTAAATTAAAATATGATAATATGAAAAGCTAGGGAGAAACACTCTCAGCTTTTTTTGTGCTATCAAAACTATTAGTTGCATAATTATTATATTATACATAGTAGTGATAAAATTTAGGGAGCTTTTTAACGTAAAGCTAGTTTTAAATAAAAAAATAGAAGTTTAAAAATTATAAGATAATATAATTTTTTTAATTCATTTAGGTGAAAGTTAATATGTAGGTATTTAGTTAGTAATATGCATCTAAAATGTATATTTGCAAATTTAAAAGCAGAAAAAAATTTTTTTAGGCAATAGAAGCTTGCTGCAATGCATTTATTTCAAATATATTTATTTTTTTAACAATATTAGTACTTTTCTTTTACTTAAAAGCGCGCTAAAATATAAAAGTAGTCATTATTAAGAACGTACGTTTGATAGGATTGGGGTTAGTTTTTAATTCTTATTCAAACGAGATATTGCGGCAAATTGATATATACTAGGAATAGGGAGACGATATAAATGGCAATTTCATTGGAAGATTCAACGGAAGACCTTGTCGAACAAGTAATGTCAGAAAAAAAATGCAGTTATGAAGAGGCAATAAAGCTCTTACTGGAATTAACGCAGGACTAGAACGTCATTTGTTTAGATAATATCTAGAAAAAAATAGCTCAAGAAAAGTTTGGTGAAGGTTCGCTTGATTTTTCTCGAGCTATTTTATATTAAGTTAGTGAATGTCCCATGGGTGTTGCAATGATAAATTACGTTGGAAATCTTTTTGTTTTAAATAAGCAGCTTGACGTGCTTTTTTACGGGAGATGTAGCCTGAACAAATTAGTTTTTCTTCAGCGGTAACAGGAACGATATCGCCTAGAATAACCTTTTTATCTGGAACAACAAAAGTAAGAAAAGCAGTTGAACCAAGATAGCGTTCACCTGTATCAAGATGTTCACCGATGATTTTAGCAAAAACTTCAATGGATCTTGTTCCTGCACCGGTTACATAAGTTTCTATACAAAATGAATCGTTAAGTACAAAGGGTGCAATAAAATTTAATTCATCCAAAGAAGCAGTAACGGTATCAGCTCGACCTAAACGAGAAGCAGAAATCGAAGCTGTTCCATCTAAAATCTCTAACAGTCTTCCGCCGTAAACGGTCCCATGTTCGTTCAAATCACTAGCCAAGACACGATGACTTGTTATGGCTAAAGTGTCACGGCAAGTTAATTCTTTTTTAGACATAATAGTATAAAACCTCCTATATACAATTAGAAAACAAGATACCTAGTAATTTTGTTTAGTTCAAGTTTAGCAAATCCAAAAGGTAAAAGGCTAGTTCTTTTAAAAAAATATATTTTAGCTTACATAATAATATCTTAATTATAATAATTTATTGGTTAAAAGCGATATCATGATAGCAAATAAGATTTCAGTGTGTATTTACAAACGTTCGTAAACTCTATATACTAGAAAAAGTTTATATGTCTTTAAGAAATATTTCATTGTTTAATTTTTTTAGGAGGTATTATTGTGTATTTAGCGATAAACATTATTGGCCTTATTATTTTTCTTGCAATTGGTTGGATTTTTTCGAAAGATAAAAGTGCAATTAATTGGCGTGCTGTTGGTATAATGGTTGTTTTTAATCTATTTTTAGCTTGGTTTTTAACCAGTTTCCCAATTGGTCGAATAATTGTAAAAGGTGCTGCTGCAGGCTTTGATGCATTAGTCCAGGTCGCATATAAAGGGATTTCTTTTGCATTTGCTAATATGGTTGATGTAAAATCAATGGATTTCTTCTTCTCTGTTTTAATGCCAATTTTATTGATTGTTCCATTATTTGATATTTTAACTTATATTGGTGTTTTACCTTGGTTTATTAAATTAATTGGTCGTGGTTTATCGTGGGTAACAGGTCAACCTAAATTTGAATCATTTTTTGCGGTTGAAATGATGTTCTTAGGTAATACAGAAGCTTTAGCTGTTTCATCATTACAATTAAAGCAGATGAAAAAAGAAAGAACACTTACGTTAGCGATGATGTCAATGAGTTGTGTGACAGCTTCAATTATTGGATCGTATACTTCAATGATGCCTGCACAATTTATTTTAACGGCTGTTCCAGTGAATGTGGTTAATGCATTAATAGTTACAACGATGCTAAATCCAGTTACTGTAACTAAAGAAGAAGACACTATTGCAACAATGCATAGTGAGGCTGCTGTTGAATCTGGTGATGTTAATGCCTCTGGCAAACGTGAGCCATTCTTCTCATTTTTAGGCGATTCTATTTTAGGTGCCGGTAAATTAATTTTAATTATTTGTGCTAATGTTATTGCTTTTGTGGCATTAGCTGCATTGGTTGATAAAGTGTTAGGTTCATTTAATTCATGGTTATCATTAGAACACATTTTGGGGATCATCATGTTCCCATTTGCTTGGCTAATGGGCTTACCTGTTAATGATGCTTTCCGATTTGCTCAATATATGGGAACTAAATTGGTTACAAACGAATTTGTTGTTATGGGTGAAGTAACCAAGACAATTAAAACAGCTGCATTTAGTAACCACTTTAGAGCTGTTTTAACAGTATTTGTTACTTCCTTTGCTAATTTTTCAACAGTCGGAATGATTATTGGCTGTTTCAAGGGAATAGTTAATAAAGAAAAAAATGAATTAATTTCTAAAAATGTTGGCTATATGCTCTTATCAGGTATTTTGGTTTCATTATTATCAGCAGCAATGGTTGGTATTTTTGTTTGGTAATTTAATGATATTATGTAATTAAGTATTTAAAAATAAGGGAGTCTAGGACGAGATTGAAGTCCTAGATTTTTTTATCTCAAAATAGCCAGTACTGAATATGCGACCCCAAGCAGGTAGTCACGCTTAATAGGCATAACAAGATAATTTAATCCCTAGATTACTGAGTTTATGTCATTAATGTTTTCTAGCTAACTGCTTTTTGTTTTATCATTGTATCTTTGCCTTTTAATATTAATATAAGGGTGCAAATGGTTAGAAGTATGGTATAGTTTGAGTAAATATTATTAGTAGCAATTAGGCGAGGAGTTGGAAAGATGACAGAGATCAGGTTTCATAGTGTTTTTGATATAATTGGGCCTATTATGGTAGGACCAAGTAGTTCACATACGGCTGGTGCAGCTAGAATTGGAAAAGTTGTTCGCAGTATTTTTGGAGAACAGCCAGAGATTGTTGATATCTATTTGTATGAATCATTCGCAAAAACATATAGAGGCCATGGGACGGATATTGCGTTAGTTGGTGGTGTTTTGGGAATGGATCCTGATGATGAAAGACTACATGACTCATTAAAAATAGCACATAGTTTGGGAATTAAAGTCTTCTTTATACCAAAAAAAGATAAAGCAAGCCATCCTAATACGGTAAAAATGGTATTAACTAAGGGCGATAAAAAGATGTCAATAACTGGGATATCAATTGGTGGAGGAAATATCCAAATTTCTGAATTAAATGGCTTTAAGATATCTCTAAGTATGGGAACACCAACGTTTATTATTGTACAAAAAGATGTTCCAGGAATCATAGCACATATAACTGAGGTGTTATCTAAGGTGCAGACTAATATTGGAACAATGACGGTAACTCGCGAGTCTAAGGGAGAAAAGGCGATTACAATTATTGAAGTGGATTCTCCACAAATTAATAGTACTGTCAAGCAACTATTACAGCTTGATGATATCTATAGCGTCAATTATTTTGATTAAGGGGCAAAAATATGTTTTATACAATAAAAGAATTAGTTAAACAAGCACAAGAATATTCATCAATTGCCGAGTTAATGATTGCTACAGAAATGGAAAATACTGGTCGTTCGCGTGAAAAGATTGTTGCATTAATGGAGAAAAATCTAGAAGCTATGGAACAATCTGTACGAAAAGGAATTGCAGGTGTAACCTCGATTACAAAATTGACAGGTGGAGCAGCACCTAAATTAGACAAGTATTTGAAAACAGGTAATGCTTTATGTGGTGATACAGTGGTAAAAGCAGCTCGCAATGCGATTGCGGTTAATGAAGTTAATGCACAAATGGGGATAATTTGTGCAACCCCCACAGCAGGCAGTGCAGGTGTTTTAGCAGGTGTTTTGACGGCAGTCAGGGATAAACTGGAATTATCACGCTATCGACAAGTAGAGTTTTTATTTACTGCAGGTGCTTTTGGATTGGTGATTGCTAACAGTTCTTCAATAAGTGGTGCAGAAGGAGGCTGTCAGGCAGAAGTAGGCTCTGCGAGTGCTATGGCCAGTGCAGCGCTAGTTACAGCTAAAGGAGGGACGCCTGAGCAAGCAGCTCAAGCAGTTGCAATAACTCTTAAAAACATGATGGGTTTAATTTGTGATCCAGTTGCAGGGTTAGTTGAGGTTCCATGTGTTAAACGTAATGCTATGGGAGCAACACAAGCCTTGGTCTCAGCAGATATGGCTTTAGCGGGAATAACGAGTGTTATTCCACCAGATGAAGTAGTTGAAGCAATGCATAGAGTAGGGATGCAGATGCCATCAATCTTTAAAGAAACAGCAGAAGGTGGATTGGCCACAACACCTACAGGTTTAAAATTGGCAAAAGAGATTTTTGGCGAGAAAAAGAATTAGCAATCGTGGCTAGTGATTCAATATATACAATATGAGTTAGACGTTTTTTATCTGTAAGGAAAGAAAATCGTGTTTAGACTCATATTTTTTTATAATTAAATTATATTAGATAAGGGGGTTACGACTTGTGTCAAGAAAAAAACTCTTGCACATCTTCAAAATTCTTGGTATTATATTTCTTGTTGGTAAGTGACTTAATAGCACTTTGCTGAATCAATATGGGTGGTTAGCTCAGCTGGCAGAGCAACGGACTCTTAATCCGTGGGTCCAGGGTTCGATCCCCTGACCACCCATTGAAGAATTTCTTCATATTTTATTTTGATACATTTAGATATTGGGTGGTTAGCTCAGCTGGCAGAGCAACGGACTCTTAATCCGTGGGTCCAGGGTTCGATCCCCTGACCACCCATCAGAGATTTACAAAGTGACGTTTAAGCGCCACTTTTTTTATATCCTGATTTGCATAGATAGCAAAAGAGTCTGAGAAAAAAATCTCAGACTCTTTTTATCTCTAAATACTTAGTAAGCGGCAGCAAGTTGCACTTAATCATGTAAAATAACTCCCAAGTTATTCAGAGTACCTTTTTAATCTGCTTCAGCTAATCATCTTTTGATTTTTGTTGTAGTCATGCTAACGATGATTTTTTTGAGTAGTTTGATAGATTGACTTAACAAAGAAATAAAGTATCGGTGTGCAAATTGCA
Organism: Ligilactobacillus ubinensis; assembly: GCF_024160875.1. GTDB lineage: Bacteria > Bacillota > Bacilli > Lactobacillales > Lactobacillaceae > Ligilactobacillus > Ligilactobacillus ubinensis. The sequence continues at coordinate 19,712 of NZ_JAIULA010000013.1, forward strand.
GTTGATATCGAATTAATGACTGTTGCGGGAAGGCTGAGAAATGAGGCGACAATTGCTGTTTTGAGAACAGTACCAGCCATTAAAGACTCGACAATAGTTGTACAATAAGATGTGAAAATTTTTGTTATTCCTGCGACTAGTGAAAGGATAACAATATTTTTTTTGCTATCATTATATTTAAACGCTTGGAACAAGCCTGAAATAACATAAGCAACAACGATCACTTCGAGCATTGTAAGCCATGAAGTGGCGGCGTAACCATTTAGAATGTCAAAACCACCTAAACCAATAATCCCGGCTAACATACCATTGCGCCTACCTAAAAATAAAATACCCACAGCAGTTAATGTGTTGCCAAAGTGAATGAAAGGACGCCCAACCATTGCGGGAATTGGAATACGTAAAGCCCAAATACCAATATAAATAAGTGCAGAGAATAATCCGGTTAAAATAACAGCGCGTAGAGAATTTTCTTTTTCGTACATAATATCACTCCTTTGTTTCTTTAAGTTTGGCAAGTAAGTCAGGTAAGCCAGCAGCATAGTTAACCCCGTAACGAGGGTCATGCTTTGCAGATGTGTGTTTAATTGCTGTATAAATAAAATCTATGGCCGTATTTGCACAATGATATAGAGGCATAGATGCTAGTAGACACGCAAGTAACACACTAGCAAACAAGTCGCCTGTACCAAAGAAGGTGCCATCTAATTTAGGCTTTGTTAAGCTCCAACTAGAAGTATTCTTTCTTTCAAAACCAACTACTCCAATTGTAGAGTCCTTTAAGGTTAATCCAGTAATCAAAACAGCAGGAATTTCAAATTTCTCAGCTATTTTTTGCGCAAGCTTTTTGGCTTCATTAATGCTTATTGTAGCAGTATAAAGTTTGGGATCATTTAACAAAAATGCAGCCTCTGTTAAGTTAGGTGTGATAATCGAAGCCTTACGGATTAGTAGCCGCATTTTAGCAACATAGCTTTGATTAAAGCCGCGATATAATTGGCCATGATCTCCCATAACAGGATCAATTAATAGCAAGTTATCAGGTGGATAAAAGTTATGTAATTCGGATAACCAAACATCTAGTGGGTTCATACCCAAATAGCCTAAGTAGATTGCGGGAAACTTTAGGTCTAATTCTTGCCAATGCTGCAGAATTTTAATCATTTCAGGTGCTAAATCAAGATATGTATTATCACCAAAACCGCCAGTATGTGTAGATAGCAGGGATGTCGGGAGAACATTTGGTTGAAAACCGCATGCTCCAAGCAACGGTAATGCGACACTAAGTGATACTTGACCAACACAGGAAAGATCTTGGCTGATTAAAATATTAGCTGACATTTTTAACTCCTTAACGTATAGAAATTAGTTAGCTCAAATTGGAGCTTGGTAGTATTATAGCATGTTTATGAATAAAAATAAGTAAATGTAGTCCATAATCAGATAGATGAAAAAGTTTTCTAGGATTGAGAATTAAGGCTGTTAAAAATGTTTAGGTTTTTGCTAAGTATTTCCATTCCTTGGTTTTAAACAAACAATGGTTTATAATATGTAAGAGTATAGCTAATAATAATTATCATTACTTAAAGCGACAATTAAGATAAGTGTTCTTGCTTGTTGTTGATAATGGTTTATTATGGTTTTGATGATGATAGGAAAAAAGATTGGACAAAAATCCTTCAAGGAGAATTATTACAATGAAGAAAATTTTAGTAGTAGATGATGAAAAACCTATTTCAGATATCATCAAGTTTAACTTAACTAAAGAAGGTTATGATGTATATACTGCGTATGATGGTGAAGAGGCTTTGCAACAAGTAGGTGAAGTTAATCCTGACCTGATTATTTTAGATTTGATGTTACCTAAAATCGATGGGTTAGAAGTTGCGCGTGAAATTCGAAAAACACATGATATGCCAATTATCATGGTAACAGCTAAAGATGCAGAAATAGATAAAGTGTTAGGACTTGAAATGGGTGCAGATGATTATGTTACCAAACCATTTTCTAATCGAGAGTTAGTAGCTCGAGTTAAAGCTAATTTACGCCGCCAGTCAGCGGTAACTGCGAATAACCAAAGTGAAGAAGATGATGCTAATAGTGATATAACGATTGGTGACTTGACAATTCACCCGGAAGCATACATGGTTTCGAAACATGGTGAAAAAATTGAGTTAACCCACCGTGAATTTGAATTGTTATATTATTTAGCCAAACATATTAGTCAAGTGATGACGCGAGAACATTTATTACAAACTGTATGGGGGTACGATTACTTTGGTGATGTACGGACAGTGGATGTAACAGTGCGCCGATTACGTGAAAAAATAGAAGACAATCCAAGTCGACCAATCTGGTTGGTGACTCGCCGGGGAGTAGGTTATTATTTGCGGAACCCTGATGTAGAATAATGAAGGGATAAGTTAAAACATGGGTGTGAACAAGAAATTACACTTTTTTCAATCAATTCATTTTAAGATAGCTCTGGTATTTGCGTTATTACTCTTAATAACGTTCCAAATAGTAGGGGCTGTTTTTGTGCAACGGCTAAAAAGTGATAATATTAAGTCTTTTAAACAGCGGGTAGAGTTGTCAACGTATATTGATAACTCACTTATTAGTAGTTTAAACAGTACTAATACCACTGAAGCAAACAAAAAAATAAAAAAAGTCTTTGAAGATATTAATAATGAAAATATCAGTGAAGTTCAAGTTGTTGATGCTAAGGGAACTATCCGCGGCGATAGTGATGTAAATACACATTCGTTGGTTGGCCAAAAAACGACTGATACAGAAATTAAGCAAGTTATTTATAATGGGCGAACATTTACCAAAACTACATATGATAAAAGTGATAATAATCGATATTACATCTCGATTACACCACTATTAAGTGCAAGTGGGAATACGAATACGGTTGTGGGTGCAGTTTACGTTAAGTCTAATATGGAAACTGTTTATGACTCTATCAATAGTGTAGTTGTTATTTTTGCAACAGCTTCTCTAATTGCGACAGCAATTGGTTTAGCTTTGGCAATTGTAATTTCACGGGCGATTACACGACCAATAGACGAGATGAAAAAACAGACAACACGAATTGCACGGGGAGATTACTCTGGGCAAGTGCATATTTATGGAACAGATGAGTTAGGTCAATTAGCACAAGCGGTAAATAATTTATCTGTGCGAGTGGAAGAGGCACAAGAAACATCAGAAGCTGAACGACGGCGACTAGATTCAGTTTTATCACATATGTCAGATGGTGTGATTGCAACAGATAGAAGAGGAAATATTACGATTATCAATGAAATGGCATCAGATGACTTAAATGTCAATGCAGACGAAATAATTGGTAAATCGATTCTAGATGTTTTAGATATTCGTTCGCAATATACACTACGCGAATTACTAGAAAATCAAGATGAAATTATTTTAGACTTTTCAGATGTTGAGCATGAACAAGTTTTAAATGCATATTTTTCATTGATTCAAAGAGAGTCAGGTTTTATCTCGGGCCTAGTTTGTGTGTTACATGATGTTACTGAACAACAAAAAATTGATCGAGAGCGGCGGTTATTTGTTTCAAATGTTTCGCATGAGTTGCGAACACCATTAACTAGTATGCGTAGTTATATTGAAGCTTTAAATGATGGTGCATGGAAAGATCCTAAAGTCGCACCAGCTTTTTTACAGGTTACTCAAAACGAAACTGATCGCATGATTAAAATGATTAATGAATTGTTAAGTTTATCCAGAATGGATTCAGGACGAGTTCAATTAGAACTAGAATTAGTTAACTTGAATGAACTGTTTAATTATATTTTGAATCGCTTCGATATGATTATTGATAAAGATAATAGTGATAATCAGAAGGAAAATGAAAAGAACTATACAATTAAACGTGATTTTACCAAGCGCGATTTGTGGGTAGAAATAGATACAGATAAATTTATCCAAGTGATTGATAATATTATGAATAATGCGATTAAGTATTCTCCAGATGGTAGTGTAATAACATGTAGATTATTAGAAACGCATAATCATGTTATTTTGAGCATCACAGACCAAGGCTTAGGAATTCCTAAAAAGGATTTAGGCCATGTGTTTGACCGATTCTTTAGAGTGGATAAAGCCCGTTCACGTGCACAAGGCGGAACAGGATTAGGGTTGGCTATTTCAAAAGAAGTTATTGAGATGCATAATGGCAAAATTTGGGTAGATAGTATTGAAGGTAAAGGATCAACATTTTATATTTCTTTACCATACGAAGAGTATGAGGAGGATGCATGGGATGAAGCTTAGCAGATATTTATTACCATTTGGTCTTATTATTGCACTGGCTATTAGTCTCATGTTCTCGTATTTAATCTGGATTAATCCGGCCACCACGCAAAGCGTTGCGACTTCAACGAGTAATTCTAATGAAGCAAATTCGATTGTTAATACAACTCAAAAGAAGTTCAGTGATATTTATATACCTACAAGCATTGTTTTCAATGCTGAAAAAAAGATATATCAATTATCTAATGACAATGTTGACTTAACCATACTTGCTAAAAACCAATTGGCAAATTGGAAATATGGGAGTGTGACACGAAAAAAAGAACTCTCACAAGAAAAATATCAGGCTATATTAGAACAAAGCGATGCCATTGTGTTAAGTTATTCATCTTCTGTAACATTAGGAGCATTGAATAAAGTTTTTGGTATTACAGCTACAAAATACAATAATGCAGGTGTTTCACGAATTGTTGTACCTCTGACCTCAAAGAACAAGATATATCTATTAAATGACGCAAAACAATATGTATATACTGTTAAGGTAAAGAAAAGTACACAGAAAAAGTTATTAGCAATGACGCTAAATAAAAAGTACACTAGGACGGAAATAACTTATCAAAAAATGGGCGATAAATATATTCGTAATTATACGAATGGAATTAGAATTTCGCAGTATAGTTATTTGTTAAATAAAGAAACGGCAGGATTGTTTGTAACTCGTTTGCTTGGTACGAATAGTTCAGGTTCAATCACTACAAAAGAACAAACCAATGAAACAACATACACGGATAGTGCAACACAACGATTGACCATTAAAAAGAAAACAGGGGCAGTAACATATGCTAATTATTCATCGAATTCACAAACACTATCATTTAATGATTATCTAAATCAAGGATTTTATGAATTAAAGAATATCGGTGTATCTTTGGATGATGTTCGGTTTGCTAATTATGATAGTATCAAGCACACGGTTACGTTTAGAAATTATATTAGTGGTTATCCGGTGATTGCTGATAACAATGATGGTTTATATAGTGTACAGTTGTCCAATTCGGGAGCAGAAAGACTTGAGTTTTCAGTATACACATTACAAATTCCAGTTCCAGCTGCAGGGTCTGCCATTGAGTTACCAGCAACTAATTATGTAATTAAAAGACTACTAAATTATGGCTATGATAGTAGTAAAATAAAAGACATCGAAATAGGGTATACGTGGAATGACAATGTTTCTTCGTCACAAGTGATTGATTTAAAGCCAACGTACTTTGTAAAATATAATGGTGAATGGATTGATTACGAGGATATGCTGAACGCAGATGATTAGAAGGAGGATAAAAAAGTGAATTTTAGGAAAATTATTTGGATTTTTTTTGTTGCTTTTATTATCCTTGATGTATTTTTAGTTTATTCTTATATGCAACAAAACGACCTTGTGGATTCAACAACCAATACGGTAACAACTAATTCGGTTAGCTCAATAATGAAAAGTATTCGTAATGATCAGATAACAACTGGCAAGCTTTCCGCAACTACGGAACAAGGATATTATGTAGCTAGTTCGAATAACTCTGATTTACGCGATAAAGCATCACAATTGAAGTATTCTGATTGGACATATTCAAACCATAAACTAAGCGTGACATTTGCTACGTTGATTAGAGTATCTAACAAAAATCCACAAAAGATTATCAATAATTTACTTAAAGACTCAAGTCAAGTAATTCATGGTAAAGACTATAAATATCTAAAAACGTTATCTAGTAGTTCGCAAATCGTTTATGCACAGCAAGTGTATGGAATTCCGGTTTATTCGAGTGTCGGACAAATTAAATTCACTATAAAAAATGGGTATATAACAGGTTATACACAAAGTTATCTAAGTAATGTTCAAGCATTACGGGAAAAGAAAACAATAATCAGCCAACAACGAGCTTTGATATGGCTGTACCAGTATAATAAGATTCCAAGCAGTTCTACGATAGAGTGGAGTGCACTAGGTTATACAAAATTATTGTCGGTAAATAATAGTACAATCTATATACCAACGTGGAATTTTTATATTCGTAATAATTCAGCAGAGAGTTACTATTATCGCAGAATCAATGCTTTTACAGGGGCAGTTATGGAAGATCAATAGTTCTATAAAAAGCCCAGTAGCAAGTAGTGTTAATAGATTAAATAATTAGTTTTTACCTTAAATATTCATAGTTGCTATTAAGCTCATAAATTTCTTGATTTTTTGAAATTTATGGGCTTAATTTTATTCTTGTTAAATGAAAATTGGCAAAATAGTAATTTTTGCAACTATTTTCAACTTGGAACGTATTTATTCAGTTGAAATGATTGATAAATTTTTTCATCCTAGAATGGCCGGAAGTTGCCTAAAAAACTTATAGATCAATTCTTTGTAGATATAATATATATTTAGTTTAGGATAAATATGCTGTCCGATGTAAATAACTTTTCCAGTATAAAAATTCAAAAGAGCAAAATGTCAGGACTTAAAATGGCTTTGTTAGCCAGAAAGTAATGTTGTAAGAAATTAATTAAGTTATAAGCAAATTCACTTATAACGGGGTGATGGATAAGAAAATTTTGACTTTTTTGAAAATTAGTTCAAAGAAAAATGGCAATTTTGCCATTGACAGCGATTCCACTGCCTGTTATGCTTATCTTGTGGAAAAATTACTATGGTTAAATGGCAAAATTATCGAAGGGGAAGGAACTGTGATATATGAACTATCATAAGTTATCAGCAGAAATTGTGAAAAATGTTGGAGGAGTTGACAATATCAAAGCTGTCAATCATTGTATGACGCGCTTACGCTTCAACTTAAAAGAAGTTGGTAATGCTAATAAAGAAGCATTAGAAGCGTTAGATGGGGTATTAGGTGTGGTTTATGCTGGCGAACAGTATATGATCATCTTGGGGCAAAATTTGATTCCGACATATGAAGCGGTTATTAAAGATTTTGATATTCAAGCGAGTGCTAGCGTTGATGAGAGGCTTGATGATTTTTCAAAGCATCAGGAACCATTAACATGGAAAAATTTAGGTACTAAATTTATCGGTTTTATTTCAGCATCTGTTACACCATTAATTCCAGGATTAATTGCCGGTGGCATGTTAAAAGTCGTTTTACTATTAATTGTGAGTTTTGTGGACGCGGCGTATGTGAAGACACCGTCATATTTATTATTATCTGCAATTGCAGATGCTCCGTTTTACTTCATGCCGATTATCGTAGCCTATGGTGCGGCCACAAAACTTGGAGGTACTCCAGTTTATGCAATGGTAGCAACAGCTGCATTATTACATGGTAACTACACAACGATGGTCGCAGCAGCAAAGGGGGTCACACTGTTTGGTATTAACGTCAAATTGCTCAGTTATGGAACTTCCCTATTACCAGCTTTATTAATTGCTATCGTAGCTTACTATGCTGAAAAGTATTTGAATAAAGTTGTTCCAGGAATTTTCCGATCTGTCTTTGTCGGTATGGGCACTATATTTATTTCCGGTTCATTAGGCTACTTGATCTTAGGCCCTCTTGGAAATATGCTAGGACAATATATTGCGAACTTTTTCATGTTTTTAAACAGTACAGTTGGACCGTTAGCAGTTGGTTTACTAGCTGCTGCCTTACCATGGATGGTCATGGCAGGTATGCATACGGCATTAGCACCATTTATGACTCAATTACTTAGCAATCCTGGTTATGATGCGATTTTACGACCAGCCTTTATTTTGCATAATATGTCTGAAGGTGGTGCTAACTTAGGAGTCGCAGCACGGACAAAGAATAGTCAATTTAGAAGTGAATGTATTTCATTAGCTATTGGCTGTATTGTCGCGGGAGTGACTGAGCCCGCAATTTATGGCGTTAATCTGAAGTATCGCAAGCCGATGTACGGCGTCATGGCTGGGGGTTTTGTAGGTGGAATAATTGCTAGCTTATTAGGGGCGAAGGCTTACGTAATGGGTTACTCAAATCTATTAGCGCTACCCATTTTTCAAAAAACTGTGATGGCGATGATCATTGCCGTTATTGCAGCAATTGTAACTTCAGCGATTGTGACTTTCATTTTAGGTATTGATGAAAAACCTGCATTTAAGGTAACATCACCGGTACAAAAAACTTATCCTGATGATGCAATTACTGCTGTTAGTGATGGCGAGTTAATTGATTTAGCAGAAGTACATGATGAAACATTTGCTAGTAAAGTATTAGGCGATGGAGTAGCACTCAAATTGACCAGTGATTTTATTTGTGCTCCTGCTAATGGAAAATTGGTTACAATGTTTCCAACAGGTCATGCTTTTGGTATTGTAACGAACACTGGCGTTGAGCTACTGGTACATATCGGAATTGATACAGTCAACCTTAAAGGTGAAGGATTTGACGTGTTAGTACAACAAAATGAAATAGTTCGGGCGGGACAGCCAGTTGTTCGTGTTGATCGTGCTAAGTTAGAAAAAGAGGGCTATGATTTGACGACTATGTTGATTATTACTAATGCTAATGGACAAAAAATTGACTTACAAACTAATGGTATGGTCAAAGTTGGTACGCAATTAAATTAAGATAAGGGAGATTCTGATTATGAGCAAGAAAGTTAAAAGTTTACCAAAGGATTTTTTATGGGGTGGTGCGACTGCGGATTTTCAATATGAAGGTGGGTTTAATGAAGGTGGCCGAGGAATCTTATCACATGATTATGAAACCGATGGTTCGCAAGCACATCCGCGACATCATACAATGCGGTTATCCGATGGACAACTGATTAATCCTAAGAGTTCGTTTATCTTAGCAGAAGACATCCCTGATGATGCAAAGCCAGTTTTTCTTGATGACCAATATTATCCAAGTCATCAAGCTGTTGATTTTTATCATCATTATAAAGAAGACATCAAATTAATGGCGGGGATGGGATTCAATGTATTTCGTTTTTCTGTTTGTTGGAGTAGGATTTTTCCAACCGGTGAAGAGACAGAGCCTAATATGGCTGGTCTTAAATTTTATGATGATGTTATCAATGAGATGGCGAAGTATAACATGGAACCGCTGATTACGATTTGTCATGATGAAATGCCGATGAATTTAGCGATTAAATACAATGGGTGGACTTCACGGTATGTTATTGATGCGTATGTTAAATATGCCCAAACTTTATTTGATTATTTTGGTGACCGGTGTCGGTACTGGTTAACCTTTAATGAAATCAATGCTGTGCGTGGCTTTGGCCCTACTGGTGTACGGCAAGCGACTGGTCATGATCGTTATTTAGCGGCACATAATATGTTCGTCGCTTCTGCTAAAGCAGTATCTCTTGGTCATAAGATGATTCCAGAAAGTCAATTCGGTGCCATGTATGCTATGAGTGAATTGTATCCAGCTACTTGTAAGCCAGAAGATATGTTCCATCATATGCAAGCGCGGCGTGAAAATTGGTATTTCATTGACATCATGGGACGTGGTTATTATCCAAGTTATGCAGAAGAGATTTGGCAGCACCACGGTTTTAACAAATTAGAAATAGCACCCGAAGACTTGGCAACGTTAAATGCTGGACAACTCGACTATATTGCATTTAGCTACTATCGGTCAAATACAACAAAAGACGGTGATGAGTGGTTTAATGTTGGCGGTAGTGCTAATCCATATTTGGACGAAACACCATGGGGGTGGCCTGTTGATCCGCTAGGGTTACGGTATTGTATGAATGAGATTTATGATCGCATTCAAAAACCAATTTTTATTGTTGAAAACGGAATGGGAGCCATTGACCAAGCTGATGACCAGGACTATGTTGAAGATGATTATCGAATTGACTATTTGCAACAGCATCTCTCAGCAATGGCTGATGCTATTAATATCGACCATGTTCCATGTTTAGGGTATACGATGTGGGCACCAATTGATTTAGTTTCCTTATCGACCGGTGAAATGAAGAAACGCTATGGTTTTGTTTACGTTGATATGGATGACCAAGGACAGGGGAGTTTGAAGCGTACTCCTAAAAAATCCTATCAATGGATGAAGCAAGTTATTGCTACGAATGGTGCTACTTTGACTGATAATTAAATTAATGATTTCAAAGATGCTAATATTAACGATTAGCACCTTTTTTGACGTAGACTTTAAATATACTTATAAAAATGGGAGACTAAACAAAATTGTAATTCATAGTTAATAGAAAATTTGGTAATATCCAATTCTCAAGAAATTATATTATGTGGAAATTTCAAGACAAGTAATTTTATGATTGCACATATTAAAATTATATTAAAGTATCAGGACTATAGTAATGCTTACTTTTAATGCTCGCTTTGTTATTATCGTGGTAATACAGTGCTATCTTTAAGGAATTATAGAACTTGCCAAATGGAAAATGAAAGAGCACCTGTCTGTTAATCTATGAAGTAACGATGGTATAATCAAAATGAATATTCATAGCTATAAAGGAGGAAAACAATGAGTAAAGCAAAATTTCCAGCAAATTTTTTATGGGGTGGCGCAATTGCGGCTAATCAAGTAGAAGGGGCATGGAACACGGGCGATAAGGGACTATCTGTTGCTGATGTTATTAGTTATAAACCTAATGTTAGCAATAAAGATTACGCTAAGCATGCAGCAATTAGTTTAGAAGCAATTAAAGAAGCTATGGCGGAAACAGGAACAAAGAATTATCCTAAGCGAAGAGGAATTGATTTTTATCACCATTACGAGGAAGATTTAAATTTGTTTGCTGAGATGGGCTTTAAAACACTCCGTCTTTCAATTGCTTGGACAAGATTATTTCCAACTGGTGAGGAACTAGAACCAAATGAAAAGGGAATTAAGTTTTATACGAATGTTTTTAAAAAGATGCAAGAACTAGGGATAGAACCGATTGTAACGTTGTCACACTATGAAATGCCACTTAATTTAAGTTTGAAATATAATGGCTGGGTATCGCGACGAGTAATTGCAGATTTTGTTCGTTTTAGTAATGCTTGCTTTGAATATTTTGGAGATTATGTTAAGTATTGGCTGTCATTTAATGAGATTGATAGTGTAACACGCCATCCTTTCACAAGTGCGGGAATTATTCCAGAGTGTTGCGCACCGGGCAAGGAGATTCAAGAAAACTATCAAGCTTTGCACCATCAATTTGTAGCCAGTGCACTAGCTACAAAGAATTTGCATGAAAAATATCCTAAGAGCCAGATGGGCTGTATGCTAACGAAATTGACAACTTATCCATTGACCTGTAATCCACAAGATGTAGAACTAGCATTAAAGAAGAATTTGCATAATTACTTTTTCTCAGATGTACAAGTTAAGGGTGCATATCCAGAATTAATGAAACAATATTTTAAGAATAATAATATTGAACTACAGATAGAAGATTCAGATTATGATATTTTGAGAGAAAATACTGTTGATTTTCTAACATTTAGCTACTATATGTCAACGACTGCTTCAAATGATGAGAATGCAGAAAGAACACCGGGCAATACGGTTTTAGGTGTGAAAAACCCTTATTTGCCATCAACAGATTGGGGTTGGCAAATTGATCCTGAAGGATTAAAGATTTCATTATTAGAATTATATGATCGTTATCAAGTGCCGTTAATGGTTGTTGAAAATGGAATGGGTGCATTAGATAAGTTTGAAAACGGAAAAGTACATGATGATTATCGAATTAAGTATTTTAAAGAACATCTTAAACAGATGAACGCGGCTATAAAAGAAGGCGTCAATTTAATTGGATATACATCTTGGGGACCGATTGACTTAGTAAGTGCAGGAACTTCGCAAATGACCAAACGTTATGGCTTTATTTATGTTGATGCAGATGATGAAGGAAATGGAACGTATGCAAGATATAAAAAAGATTCTTTCTACTGGTATCAAAAGGTAATTGCCACAAATGGTGAAGCTTTATTTGAAGAAGAGTAACAATATTAAATAAGATGAAATTTATGCGCTAAATTGTTATTATGAAGAAGATAGATATTTTTGAAGGAGATAATAATTAATGGCGCAAGAAAAAAAAGATGATGCGTTAAAGATTAGTGTGCTTGCTAGTGGAAGCAGCGGAAACGTAACCTATATTGAAACTCCTAAACATAAGGTATTAGTGGATGCAGGTCTTTCAGGTAAAAAAATTGAAAAACTGATGGGGTCAATTGGACGAACACTAAAAGATGTAGATAGTCTTTTTGTAACGCATGAGCATACTGATCATATTCAAGGAGTGGGGGTACTAGCACGGCGTTATGGACTGGATGTTTATGCAAATGAACTAACATGGCAAGCCATGCTACCCAAAATTGGGAAAGTTCCCACTGAGCAACGACATTTATTTGATATGGGGACAACCAAAAGTCTCGATGACTTAGATGTGATAAGCTACGGTGTTTCCCACGATGCTGTAGCACCTCAATTTTACGAATTTCATCATGCTGGTAAGTCGTTTGTAATTTTAACAGATACTGGCTATGTGTCAGAAAACGTACGTGGTATTATAAGCGATGCAAATGCCTATTTGTTCGAGTGTAATCACGATACAGAAATGTTGCGGGTTGGAAGTTATCCATGGGAGTTAAAGCAGCGAATCTTGGGTGATAAAGGTCATTTATCTAATAGTGATGGCGCTAATGCAATGATGGATGTAATTGGTAATCATACCAAAAAAATTTATTTAGGCCATTTAAGTCGTGAAAATAACATGAAACCTCTAGCGCATATGACTGTGGCCTCTTTAATGAAACAAAATGATTTAGGGGTAGGACATGATTTCAATATCTATGACACGGATCCTCAAGAAGCAACACCGCTGATAGACTTGTAGTAGTTTCAGCAGTTAAATATTTAAGTTACCATTATATTCAAGAAAATTTCATAACTTCTAGCTAAAATAAACTTAATATTATAAAAGATGGAAGGGGAATTGATGCATGGATGAAGATGATAAGAAATTAAACGAAACGGTAGTTGAAAATGAGCAAGAAACTACTGATGGAAGCAATAAGCGACCACCTCGCAAAAAATGGTCATCTCTGACAAAAACATTCATAATTGCACTGATTGCAGGGTTAATAGGTGGAGGAATTGCTGTTGGTGGATATGTACTTTATCAAAATAACAGTGATACTGCCGAAAATAGTCAAGGGACGACGACAGTAAGTAACGTTAAGGTTAATGTTAGTACGCAGGCCACTAAAGCCTATAATAAAATAAAGCATGCTGTTGTAACAGTTGAAGCCTATGAAAAATCATCGTCATCGGATTCTTTATTCGGGTATAGTGATGGAGATTCATCATCAACAACTTCAGAAAGTGAAGGCTCAGGTGTTATCTATAAAAAATCTAACAATACAGCTTTTATTGTGACTAACAATCATGTAATTTCGGGTGCAGATAGCTATTATGTTCTGTTATACAGTGGCAAGCGAGTTAAAGCTAAATTAGTAGGGCATGATTCAGTATCTGATTTAGCGGTATTGAAGATTAATGCAAAATATGTAACGCAAACAGCTACATTTGGCAACTCAGATAACATTAAAGTTGGCGAAACAGCATTAGCTATTGGCTCACCAATGGGTTCAGAATATGCTAGTTCACTAACAGAAGGAATAATTTCAGCTAAGAAACGCACGATTGATATTACAAACAGTTCAGGTGAAACAACCGGTCAGGCAACAGTAATCCAAACAGATGCGGCGATTAATTCGGGTAATTCAGGTGGTCCTTTAATTAATTTAGCGGGCCAAGTTGTTGGAATTAACTCAATGAAACTATCATCTAGTTCAAGTACAAGTTCAAGTAGTAGCAGTAGTTCTGTCGAAGGAATGGGATTTGCAATTCCAAGTAATGAAGTTGTTACGATTATTAATCAGTTAGTAAAAAATGGTAAGGTTTCTCGACCAGCATTAGGAATATCAACGATTGACTTAGATTATGTATCAGATGATGCACAGAAAAATACATTGAAATTACCTACTAGTGTCTCAAGTGGTGTAGTTGTTATGAAAGTTAGTTCAAGTTCACCACTAAAAGGTGTTGTCTCTAAATATGATGTAATTGTTAGTTTAGGTGGTAAAAAGGTAACGGGAATATCAAGTCTAAAGACAGCGTTGTATTCACATAAAGTTGGAAGTACTGTAACCATTAAATACTACCATGATGGAAGCTTAAAGACCTCACAGGTAACATTATCACTTGAGGCAACTGATTCAAATACAACTACCACAACATCAGAATCAGGCAATTAGAAATGAGTAAAAAACAAATCAATTTGAACTAAAAAATTGATTTGTTTTTTCGTGTTCTAGATAATGTATAAAAATTAAGAATAGCTAAAGAACTTATCCACAGAAATGATTTACCCTGTGTATAAGCCTGTGAATTACCTTGGAAATAAAGGCTGAATCTATTGATATTAAAGGGTAAAATGAAAATGTTAAGAAAGAGTGTTGATTAACAAGCGTTGTGGATAACTTTAGGAAAATGATGTCCAGATGTTGCTACAAAAGGATGTTTGCAACAAGATATTGTAGCTAGCCTGTGGATAATCCTGTGGATAAATTAGAAGGGAAAAATGAATGAATATAAAAATTGTTTGTGTAGGTAAGTTAAAGGAAAAATACTTAAAACAAGGAATTTCCGAATATGCTAAAAGATTAACCAAATTTTGTAAATTTGAAATAATTGAAGTCCCAGACGAAAAAGCACCCGAAAAATTAAGCTCAGCTGAAATGGAGGGCGTAAAAACTAAGGAAGGAATCCGAATAATAGATAAACTTAAAGATAAGGAATATGTCTATGCTCTTGCTATCGAAGGTCAGGAACGTTCTTCTGAAGAATTTGCACAGGAATTAGCGAATTTAGCAACATACGGTCATAGTGATTTAGCCTTTGTTATTGGTGGATCATTAGGCTTAAGCAAGGCAGTGATGCAACGTTCCAACGCCCAAATATCATTTGGAAGATTTACACTGCCGCATCAGTTAATGCGAATGGTATTAACAGAACAGATTTACCGGGGCTTTATGATTAATGCAGGCAGTCCGTATCATAAGTGAGATATAAAGCTTTAGTATGTTTTAATCTATAGCATAAGTGAACAGTAAAAAAGCCTATTCAAAAATTTCGAATAGGCTTTTTACAATAATAACTTAGAAGAACAATGGAATAATATAGATTAATAAACTAACGATACCAACAATTATTGTTCCACGTTTATTTTTATTGGAATAAAAGAAGTACAGGCCAACTAATAAAAAGGCACTTAAAACAGTAAAAGGTGCACTGCCTGAATAATTGAAAATAATAGCGGCTAAAGCACCTATTCCAGCGGCAATAATGGTTGAAACAATTATCGCCATAAATAATTCATTACCAGGTTTTTCCTTATTAATGAATCTTAGGACGAGGTAAAAAATAGCATATTCAACCAAAAAGATGATTAAAGAAGCAATAACAGCAGAACCTAAAATATAGAGCCATAAAGCAGCACCGTTAGTAGAAACATACTTTAGCATCGCTTTAATAGTTTTTTCTTTATTGGTAAATTCAATTAGCGCGTAGCTGTTTAGTGTTTCAACTAGTAACATTAAAACGATGAATAGAATACGAAGTGCTAAGGGGAGTTTTTTATTAACAGAGAGCATAATAATTCCTTTCCTGATGTGTGTGAAGTGAAACAAGCATGGTGTCTTAACTTAGAGTCCCAATATTTCTAAATGACAGGGCGATCAGTAACAAAAGCAGGCATTAATTCATCAAAATCATAGTTTGATAATGCAGTTAAACCGTTTTTGTTAACATCGAAGTAAGCAGTCATAGCTTGACGAATCATGAGATTTATTTCTTTTTCAGGATCAAATTGAACAATAATGATAGGAGTTCGCGTGCCATAAGCAAAACCAATTTCAAAAGCTGTACCTGAATCAGCCTCATTATCACTATCTTCAAGTTTATAATCAATAATTGCAACAACAGCATCAGCTTTGACAATTTGAGATGTGTCCAGTCCAAAAGCGGCTTTCTGCCATTCTAATGTGCCAAACTCAGCATTTTTATAGGAATGTTTAGCTGGTTCAAAAACATTTGCGACAGTTGGGTTTTGTTCTAAAGCATGTTTAACGGCAGAAATTCGATTATTTTGCGCGTCATTGAAAAAAGGTGCGGCTAAATAAATTTTGTTCATAATTAAATTCCTCACTGACTATATGTAGTATGTTAAGACGATAAAAATACAATATCTAGAAAATAAAACTTTATTTTTTCCAAAATAACGGGTATTATATTGGAAGTAACTACTTTGATATTATACATTATATATAGTATTTATTGAATGGTAGAAGAGGATATTTTCTTAACACGGAAAGGATGTTTCAGTCATTTTGATTACATTAGCAGGAATAATTGGTTCGGGGAAATCAAGTTTAACAAAAATTTTAGCAGGAGAACTAGGGACAAAGGCATACTACGAACCTGTTGAGGATAACCCTGTTTTACCAATTTTTTATAAAGGAAATGAAATTGCGGCAAAAAAGCGAGCAGCTGGTGAAAAAGACGCTACTAATCCGTATGCTTATTTATTACAAACTTTCTTTTTGAATCGCCGTTTCAAAATGATTAAAGAAGCTATGGTAGAAGATAATAATATCTTAGACCGCTCGATTTACGAAGATGCTATTTTTATGAAGATGAATACAGACATGGGAAATGCGACTAAAGTGGAATATGATATATACCAGAGTCTCTTACAAAATATGCTAGAAGAGTTACCATATGCCGCACATAAAAAATCTCCAGACTTAATGATTGCGATTAAAGTTTCATATGAAACAATGATTAAGCGAATTGAAAAGCGTGGTCGTGATTATGAACAGATTCAAGAAGATCCTTCATTAGTAACATACTATCAACGACTACTTAGCTACTATGATACATGGATGGCAGAATATGATGTTTCACCACTATTAATAATTGATGGTGATAAGTATGATTTTGTAGCCAACAAGGAAGACCGCGTAGAGATTCTTGAAATGATTGAAGATAAACTATCTGAACTGGGTAATCTTTCTAAAGAAAAGGTACTAAGTTTAAAAGAACGGCATCAAAGAAATTAAATAATCGACAAAAAAGCTGAGATAACAATCTCAGCCTTTTTGTATCTTCACAGATTAGTTTGTTAAAATATACGTCAAAAAGTAAGTAATTGCGCTAAATTTCAGAGTATTTAGTAGATAGCGGTAATCTCTTTTAGCAAGGACTCCGTAATATAGGCTTGTAACTTAGGGTTTACTTTCATTTTTGAAATTTATTAATAAAACTAAATCAAGCGGTGATTATGCCATTTTTTACCTCGAAAACGCCATAGAAAAATAAAACCACGAACGGCCCATTCAAGAACCATGATAATCGCAATACCAGGTAAGCCAAATCCAAGTTTAATCCCAACGATGTAGCCACCTAAAACACGGAATAGCCACATAGTAATTAGAGAGACGATGGTTGTAAACTTACCATCGCCAGCTGCACGTAACGTAGATGGTAGGATAAAACTAAATGACCACACTAAAATATGCATTACCATAAAAATTAGATAGATTTTAAAAATTGCAGGAATTAATTTAGGCGCAGGACTGAATAGCAAGATACCTTTATTGAATGAAATTATTAATAAGAAATCAACCAAGATAAACGAAAGAATACCAAGACCTAAAAATGAGCGAGTGATTTTGCGAGCATCATGAATATTATGACGCCCAATACTTTGCCCAACGATTGGAACAAGTGCACTTGCCAAGGCGCTCGGAATAATTTCTGATAATGATGTCCATGAACCAGCAATTGCATTTGTGACAATGACACTGGTTCCTAAACTCACAATCATCATTTGGATAATGATTTTACCGCCATTGAAGAAAAAGGATTCCGCAGCAAATGGAATACTAACAAGAACAACTTTGCGGACCATTGTCCAATCAATATGTAACATAGTTCGCATTTTTAAGTAAAACAAGCTACTTTGTCGCTTTAACATCAGTATTGCAAGGAATGCAGCGATCCAGCGCGAAATATTAAGTGAAATAATCATACCAAGAATTCCCATATGCAACCAAGTAATAAGAATAATGTTTAGTAAAAGATAAAGCATATTCATCAGTAAAGATAGTTGTAATGAACTTTTGGTGCGTCCGATGCCGCGTAAACAGCCATTAGTGCCTTCAACAGTTGATTCAAAAGGATAGCTGAGCAATACGCCAATAAGGTACAGGCGTGAATTTGCCATAACAGCTGCTGAGGCATTACCAAACAGCAGGTTTAACAATACATTATGAAGCAAACCAAAAACAATGGCTAAAGCAGTTGCAATTAAAACGGCCCCAAACACCGTTCCATTAACAACTCTGCTTAGCATATGTATTTCTTTGTGGCCATAGTATTGTGCGATTAGAACAGTTCCACCTAACCCAACAGCTACAAATATTTGAATTAGAAAAATGTTAATACTACCGACTGTATTAACCGCACTTATAGCAGCTTCACCAGATGAACTAATCATAGCTGTATTTAAAAAGTTAAAGCTGACCAAGAAAAACTGATCAATAACGACTGGCCCAAGTAATGAGAAAACAAATTGATAGTCGAAACTTTCACTTGAAAAATATTTCTTAAGTAAGTGTTGCATATTCACCATCCTAACGTTAGTTTGTAGAGGGTGTAAGGAGTAACATGCTACGTGTTAAATACTCAGTGATAAAGCCGTACTCTGCTTACTTTTTTTTATTATACAGCAAATTATAATAAAAGCACTTTATAAGATTGAGTATGGACTTAAAATGACATATAGACAGTTACCATGGAAATATGTAAAATATAAGGTTAAATAAAAATGAGAGTTGTACTTGAAGTTTTACATATATACAGCTATCATTAAAGTAGATAAATGAAGGGATAAGGTGATTAGAATGTCACAAGAATATAAACGCATTTTAGTAGCTGTAGATGGATCCAAAGGAGCGGACATAGCTTTACAAACTGCAGTAGAAGTTGCTAAACGTAACAATACGCACTTGGATATTCTACGTGTTCTTGATTTGAATTCACTTGAGTATGGCGGTGCAGGGATTGCGCTTGATGGTGAAAAGATTTATGGGATTGAACAAGAAACTGAAAAGTATCTTTTAGATTTACAAGATCACTTGATAGATGATGAGAATTTTGAAGAAGCGAACGTTAGCGTGCATTTACGTTTTGGTAATCCTAAAGATGTTATTGTCAATGATTTTCAAGTGGAATATGAAAATGACCTGATTGTGGTTGGATCAACGGGTAAAAATTTGTTCCAACGTATTATTGTAGGCTCTGTGGCATCCTATGTTGTTCGTGCAGCGCATTGTGATGTTCTAATGGCTAGAACTACAGAAAAAGATTTGAAAGATTAATATCTAATTACTACAAAAAAGAATTTAGAAGTTAAAAAGGCTACATAGTCCTAATTACTTCTAAATTCTTTTTTTGTGATTATAGATAAGCTGTATTACTTCGATATTTTCTTTTCGATATATTTAGAAAGAAGTGTGAGTGCGGTAATAACGATTAAATACATTAACCCAATAATAGCCCACACTCTGAAGCCTTCGAGATTACGCGCGATAATAATTTTACCTGTTTGCGTTAGTTCCAGAATACCGATAACTGAAAGAATAGATGTATCTTTTAACGTAATGATAAATTGATTGATGAAAGATGGAATCATAATTTTGATTGCTTGCGGTAAAATAACGCGTCTCATAGATTTAGAGTATGGCATTCCCAAACTACGTGCGGCTTCCATCTGACCAATATCCACAGCCTCAATTCCACCTTTAACAAAAGCAGCGGTGTAAGCTCCCTCATTAAGAGTTAAAGTAATAATTCCGGCAATGAGAGCAGGAATCTTTATTTCAGTTAAGGCGGGGACACCATTATAGATAAACAAAGCTAAAACTAACAAAGGCAGGCCACGGAAGATATAGATAACCGTTGTAGATAAGCCCCGTAAAAATTTAAACGGTAAGACACCAAGTATTCCAAAAATAATCCCAAAAATAGTTGCAAAGAAGATCCCGATGATAGTGAGATACATTGTTTCGCCTAATCCACTGAGCAGAACACTAGCGTTTTGTTTTAGTAATCCTAAGGTTGTATGTTCATTATCAGAAGAGTTGTTATCTTGCTTTTGTTTATTAACAGAACTGCTACTTACATACTTATTAACGATTTTTTTATATGTACCATCTTTTTTTAAGGCACGTAGTCCTTTATTGAACAAGCGCAGTAATTTTTGATTTTCACCCTTCATAACAGCAAAACCATAATAGCCGCCATCAGCAGGTTTGGTAACAATTTTAAGTTTGGTTCCAGTTTTAACAGCGTACTGTAAAACGGGACTATCATCGAAGCACGCAACTGAGTTTCCAGAAACTACATCGTTATACATATTATCTGAATCATCGAAAGTAACGGTAGTAAAACCATATTTTTTTTGAATAGATTGAGCATAGGTTGCGGCTGCAGTACCGGTTTTTATAGCGACTTTTTTACCCTTTAAATCTTTATAGCTTTTGATATTGCTATTTTTAGCGACAGCCATAACATAACCAGTTTTATAGTAAGGATCGGAAAAATCAAATATTTTTTGGCGTTCGGCTGTAATTCCCATTCCAGCAATGACACCATCTATTTGTCCAGATTCGAGTGCTTGAACAGCGGCGTTAAAGCCTAATTCTTTGATATTAACTTTAAATCCTTCTCGTTTAGCAATGGTTTTCATCAAATCAATATCAATTCCAACATACTTATTATTTTTGTTGGCAAATTCAAACGGAGGATAAGTGACATCAGTTCCAATTGTATAAGTTTTGTCTGCATTAACTTTAGATAATGGCACTACTGTAAAAAATAAAATAGAACTTAAAAGTAATAAGAGACAAAAATAAAATTTCTTCATAATTAAATAACTTTCCCTTCTCTGTGAAAAAAACAATAAACACCTTTTCATAATACCATATTTCTTTAATCTAAGGTTAAAAATAAAGAGAGAACTATAAAAATTAGCGTGAGAGTTGGACATAATACGGTTAGCCAGAGAACTTTAAAAGCGTAAATTGAATAAGTTGAAATTTTGGTTGCTTAGAGCATGAATTTAGGCATGCTGGTTGTCTTTTGACGCAAACTATTCGGAGATAAAAAAGGCCTGAGACTTTTAGCTCAGGCCTGGTTTTAAAATTAGAATTAGTGCTTTTTAAATTCTAATAATTAGCTGGTGATTTATAATTTTTAGACAAAGAAACAAAAATTAGTTAAATAGAAGTGAAAGTTTGGTGACACAAAGATTCAATTATTTTTGTTAATTGAGCAGGTGATTCTGTTGCTTTACGTTTAATCCAAAGAACAATAATTGCAGATATGGCGGAAAACGTTGCTTCTCTAGCGTAGATAGCTCTGACTAAAGTTTCTTCATCTTCTAACGGATTATATACAACACTCCGTAATAGTTCAAGGACATGTGTAGTGTGAGCTTTGGTAACTAAAGCGTAGATAAGTTCAAAGTTTATTTGGGTATAATAAAGAGCATGCAAGATAGCATCACTAGAGATGAGTTCATTAGATCGAGGTGGATATTTTTGAAAAATTGATTTTAAATCAGTAAAAATATTTTCTTCAGTCTGTTCTAGTAAATCGAATTTATCTTTGTAGTTTAAATAAAAAGTTCCTCGGCTAAGATGTGCATTTTGAGCAATATCAGATACGGTTATTTTAGCTAGACTTTTTTGATGCAGTAAGTTAGTAAATGAGACTAAGATTCTCTGTTTTGAATCTGTTTTACGAATATTATTCATGTTCCCCTCGCTGGTAAAAAGTACGGTATTTTTAAGTAATTTTAAGCCTAAAAAAAGAGTAATGCAATCTAATTCTCTTAAAAAAAAATTAATAATTAAATTGACATGTGTTCAATTTATAAACCGAGTTTTTGATTAAATTAAACTCATAAGAATCAAAGTATTTCTTAAATCAACAAATGTTCACATATGGAAATTTTGATGATGTCTATATATATAAATATTTTAACGTTCGATAAACCTAGGGATAACAAGACATTATAAGCAAGAAAACATGAGTTTTAGAAAGCGCTAACTACGAAAGGTAAGAATATTATATGAATTTACACGGTAAAAATTTCATATAATATTCATAAAATGCAAGCATAATATTCCTAAAAGACAGATAATATTAAACTTGCAAATTTATAGACAGTTTAAGGAGTTTTGGATTTTGACAAACGCTATACGAAAGAAAAAACGTCCGTATTTATACGAAGTAGATTTGATGCGCTGTATTTTTATTTTTGGTGTTTTAGCAAACCACACAACCTCGGAATTCACCGCAGGGTTTTCAGCATCATCAAAAGAATATTATTTTCTTTTAGCAACGCATCTAGTATTACATTTTACTCGAATGGGTTTTATGTTCATTACGGGACTCGTTTTGTTTTTAGGTTATTATAACAAGCCCAAAATTAATTACCCACAATTTTGGTTTAAACGTTATAAAGGTTCGGGCATTCCTTATCTTTTTTGGAATGGCTTTTTCCTTTTCTTTACAGCTATTGTGGCTGGGGAGACACTAAAGCTTAACACATGGTTTACAGAATGGATTTCGGCAGTGATTCACGGGGATCATTTCTATCTATACTACATTTTAGTTACTATGCAACTATATCTTATCTTTCCGATTATGGTTTGGATATATAAGAAGACAGAAGGACATCATAATCTGGTTTTAACAATCAGTGCTATTATCCAGTTTATATTTTTGATATATACAAAATATATCTTCCCATATATTAGTCATGATGGCTGGCCATTTTTACTACGTTCATATGGGATGTTTGTTCTTTCTTACCAATTTTACTTTATGGCAGGAGCATACGTATCTATTCACTATAAAGAAGTAACAGAATTTGTAACTAAATGGCATAAACGAATTTACTGGATTACTGCTGGTTTAGCAGTTGGAACATTAGGGCTCTTTTATTACAATTACTATATTTTGAAATTGAGTCGTCATTACGTTAATTTGGTACATCAACCTTATTTGATGATTTATGCTAGTTTTATGATTTTGTCAATTATGTCATTGAGTTTACAATACGCAAAGAAACGAACGCAACCTAAATGGCAAGGCTTTGCAAAAGCAGTGGGGCTTTCTTCGAAACTATCATTTGGAGTTTATCTAACGCAAACGGCTTCACTAGCTTTATTAGCATATTTAATTGATTTACTAAAGACACAAGTTAATAGCATAGTACTACTACTTTTATTACCGCTAGGATATCTAATTGTCTTAGGTGGGGCTTGGTTGATATCTTATTTCTGCTATAAAGTTCCACCATTTGGTGTACTAGTAGGCCGACCACAGAAATTACGCAAGAGAAAGGAAAAAGATTATGACAAAGCTAACGCATGATTTACAAGAAAGTTTAATTAAAAACGCAAATCGCCCTTTTTTAAAAGATATTGCTTTGGATCGCTGGTTTACAGGTAACGATGTTGAAGCTGATATTCAAAAGCTACAGCAAGTTTTCTTACAAACAGGTCTTGGAAGAGATGATATTGTATATATGGCTTTAGCTAACTCAACGGTATATATCCCTTTGAATCAAGCTTTATGGCGCTTGGGAATAACAGCACATCCGGTTTCAGCAACCACCTCTCCAGCAGAGCTAGTAGCTGATTTTCATGAACATAACTATCCGGCGATGATTTTTAATGCAGAGATGGCAGAAGCATTTGAAACGGAAGATTTAAACTATGAAAAAATTGAGTTAAAGACTTTCCCGCAAGGGTTGGTTTTCTTGAGTCGTAAAGATATTGTCAAATCGCAGAAAAAAGAAATAACACCAACAGAAAACACATTTGGGTGGATTTTAAATACTTCAGGGACAACAGGCAAACCTAAACAAGTAGGGTTATCGCATGAATATATGCGGATTGCAGCTCAAAATGATTTGGAAAGCCACCGTATGGTTAAAAGTGATACAGTTCTAATTGTGATGCCAATGTTTCATATTAACGCCCAAGAATTAATTGTTGTATCAACTTTATTGAGTGGTGGTCGCATTGCAATTGCACCTAAATTTAGTGCTTCACGTTTTTGGAATTGGGTTATTGAAAATGACGCAACTTGGAGTTCAGTCGTACCTACGATTGTAACTATTCTGTTGAAAAGCAAAACAGCAATGGCAAGTTTTAATCCTGAACATAAACTACGCTTTGTAAGGTGTGCGTCAGCAATGCTACCTGTCTCGCGTAATAAGGAATTTAGTGAGACTTTTGGGGTGCCGATTCTTGAAGGTTATGGGATGACAGAAGCATGTAGTCAATGTACATTAAATCCGTTAGATGCAATTAAGGTAGGATCGGTTGGCAAACCGTACAATACAGAGGTTGCAATTATAGGTGAAGATGACGAAATAACTACAAAACCTGGAGTTCGTGGAGAGATTGTCATCAGTGGGAACCATGTAATAAAGAGTTATTTGAAACCAAATAAGGATTCCTTTAGAGATAAGTGGTTTTTAACTGGTGATTTAGGCTATTTTGATGAAGATGGCTATCTTTGGTTAAATGGGCGAAAGAAATACATCATTAATCATGGCGGCGAAAAGGTTAATCCAACACTAGTTGAGGATGTTATTGGCTCATTAGATTTTGTAAAAAATGTGGCAGTTGTTCCACTACCAGATGAGATATATGGAGAAGCTGTGACAGCTGCAATTATTTTACAAGATAACAAGAAGCCAACAGCTGATTTAAAACAATATATTATTGATTATGCAGCTGAAAGATTAGCTAAGTACAGACGACCAACGGAAATCTTTTTCGTAGATAGTTTTCCGCTTAATCCAACAGGTAAGATTATGCGGCCGCAGCTATCGAAAGTGTTGGAAAAAATTAAAAATGGGTCAACGATTGCATAGTAGTATAAGGTGTGTTTCAGATTAAGGAGAGTCGTAGTTACTATGAAAAAGAAAAATTCAGTTAGAAAGATTTTTATTTTAGGTTTAGTAGTTTTAGGTGTATTAGTTGCTTTTTTTGGTTGGAAGCAAACACAAGATTCAACATCGAAGTCATTGAAGAAAGTCATAATTGGTTACCAAGCTGGTGATGAATTTGATATTTCTAAGACACGTGGCGAATTTGTTAAGAAGATGAAAAAAGCAGGTTATAGCGTCACATTCAAAGAATTTCAAAACGGTGCTGCAATGATGCAGGCGTTAGCTAATGGAAATATTGACTATGGTCGAATGGGCGATTCAGCTCCAATAACATCGATTGCTGCAGGTACAAAAGTTACCTATGTTGCTGCGGGCGGAACAAAGGCGTTAGGTTCAGGTGTGGTTGTTAAAAAAGATTCAGGAATTAACTCAATTTCAGACTTAAAAGGTAAAACAATTGCATATACTAAAGGAACAACGTCACAATATATGATAATTAAAGTTCTTAAGAAGGCAGGCTTAACCACTAGTGATGTAAACTTAGTTAATCTTGATCAAAGTGCTGCTAGTGTAGCATATGCTAAAGGAAAAGTTGATGCCTGGGCTAACTGGGATCCAGCTATCGCGCAAGCAGAAGTAACAGAAAATTCTAAGTTGCTTATCAATGGTAATCAATCAAAGGCATATAACCGCAGTGTGATTGTGGCAACGACAAGTTTTGCTAAAAATAACAAGAGTGTTACTAAAGCCATCATTAAATACTCTAATCAAGATATGCAATGGGCAAATACACACCATAAGAAGTTAATCGCAATGATGGTTAAGAGTCTTAAGTTGAATAAAAAAGTTGTTACAAAGATGGTCAATCGTCGTACTTATTCTATGCATGCGATGACGAAGGCCAGAGTTGCTGAATTCCAAGAAATTGCAGATGTTTTCTATGAAAACAAGATCATCAGTAAGAAGGTTTCAGTAGCTAAATATACACAGTATGTGAAATAGAGGTATTCATAAAATGGAAGAAACGAAATCTAAAAATAAAATAAACAGTATTTTGATGCAGCTCCTTCCGTGGACAATTCCAGTTGCACTAATTATATTATGGCAGATAGCTGTTGATGTAGGTTGGATTACAAGCTCATTTATTCCTTCACCATTGAGTGTTTTAGCCAATGGTGTTAGCCTATGGAAAAGTGGAGAGTTACCTAAAAACATTTCAATTAGCTTGTATAGAGCTCTAGTTGGTTTTGCCATTGGAGGTGGCTTAGGATTTATCTTAGGTTTTCTAAATGGTGTTTCCAAGGTGATGAGAGCATTGTTTGATACTACTATTCAAATGTTACGAAATATTCCTCACCTAGCCTTGATTCCGGTTGTGATATTGGTGCTTGGGATTGGAGAAACGGCAAAAATTAGTTTAGTTGCGATTGGTTGTCTATTTCCAATGTACATCAATACGTATCACGGGATAACATCGGTTGATCCACATCTTATTGAAATGGGTAAGTCATATGGGTTAAGTAAATATAAACTATTTTCCAAAGTCATTTTTCCAGGGGCGTTGCCAACGATTCTAATGGGTGTTCGCTATGCTCTTGGGGTGATGTGGACAACACTGATAGTAGCAGAAACAGTTTCTGCTGATTCAGGAATTGGTTATATGTCGACAAATGCGCAACAATTTATGAATATGAAAACTATTTTCTTATGTATAATTATTTACGCAATTTTAGGAAAGCTTTCTGATTTTATCGCTAAAACTTTAGAAAATATTTTGCTAGATTGGCGTTAGAATAGGAGGCAATAGCATGCAAGAATTAATAACAGTTGAAGATGTTACCAAAAAATATGGTAATAAAACAGCATTAGGTAATGCAAATCTAAAAATTGAACAAGGTGAATTTGTTGCTTTAGTTGGAATGAGTGGCAGTGGTAAGACAACCCTGTTACGCATGATAGCTGGGCTAGAACAGCCAACAAGTGGACAAATCAGACAAGCAGGTCAAGTTGTGGATAGTATTAATACTAATGCACGTGTCATGTTTCAAGATGATCGTCTGTTACCATGGCTGTCAGTGCGTGAAAATTTAACATTTGGAGAACATTCAAAAAAAGACATTACTGAAGCAGACAGTTTATTGAATCTAGTAGGACTAGATGAGTATGCGGATGTATATCCAGAAAAGCTTTCTGGTGGTCAAAAGCAACGTGTGGCTTTAGCGCGAGCATTAATGTCTCATCCAAAGCTTTTATTGCTAGATGAGCCTTTAGGAGCGCTTGATGCTTTAACACGATTGAATATGCAAGATTTGATTTTACAAATATGTCGGAAACGTAATTTTACCACGCTACTAGTAACCCATGACATTAATGAAGCGGTTAGAATGGCTAATCGAATTATTGTTGTTAAAAATTCGATGATTGTGCGTCAAGTAGAAAATCCATATCAAGGACAAGATTCAGTTGATGCTGAAGCTAAGCAAACTGGGATAGTCAATGACATACTGCATACAATTTATGAAAAAGATTAATCTTTAATATCAACAAAACAACCAAAAGACCCTATCTATATATAGACAGGGTCTTTTGGTTGTTTTGTTTGGAGTTTCCTGGAGGAAGTTATGTCCTGTCCTCCAAGAACTAAATAGATAAATTAAGGCTTACTATTTTATGCTTCGATAGCTTTAACGATCCAACCTTCTGGTGCTTCACGATCGCCAAATTGGATGCCAGTTAATTCATCATACAATTTTTTAGTTACAGGGCCAACTTCTGTTGTGCTGTAGAAGACATGGAAGTCATCACCAACTTGGAAACCACCAATAGGTGAGATAACAGCAGCTGTTCCACAGGCACCTGCTTCTGCAAAGTGATCTAATTCATCAACATAAACATCACCTTGGACAGTTTCCATTCCAAAACGTTCTTTAGCTAAATAAAGCAAAGAGAATTTAGTAACGGAAGGTAAGATAGATGGTGATTTAGGTGTAACAAATTTACCATCTTTTGTGATTCCAAAGAAGTTAGCTGAACCAACTTCTTCAATCTTTTTGTGGTTAACCGGATCAAGATAGATGGCATCTGAATAACCAGCCTTATGTGCTTCTTCACCAGGATAAAGACTTGCAGCATAGTTACCACCAACTTTGCTAGCGCCGGTACCTTTATGGGCAGCACGATCATAGTTTGAAGCAACAAAGTTTGTTGGCACCATACCACCTTTGAAGTAAGAACCAACAGGCATTGCAAAAACGGAGAATATGTATTGATCTGCAGGGTGAACGCCAATGTTTTCACCGACACCGATGATGTATGGACGAAGATATAAGGTTGCATCGGTACCATATGGTGGAACATAACCTTCATTTGCTTTAACAACTTGTTTTAATGCATCGATAAACATATCGGTTGGTACTTCAGGCATCAACAAGCGTTGACAACTTTTTTGCATTCGTGCAGCATTTTGATCAGGTCTAAAAAGATTAACACTACCATCCTTACAACGATAAGCTTTTAAGCCTTCAAAAGCAGCTTGTCCGTAATGTAAAACGGGTGATCCTTCATTGATGGTAACGTTAGAATCTTCTGTTAAACCAGCTTTGTGCCATTGACCATCCTTCCAAACGGCGCGATATCGATATGGTAAATCCATATATTCGAAACCTAAGTTTGCCCAATCTAAATCTACTGTTTTATGTTCTGTCATAATTTAGTTCCTCCTTGATGTTCGTATAATTAAGGATAAGTTTAATAAACTTACACATAAAGTTGAATTGATTTCATTATAGCAACCAAAATGAAAAAATCAATAGTTTATCTAATAATTTTGTAACTATTTTTAATGTTTTTGATGTTAGAATATCTCCCATTGATTAGACTGGTATGCTTAATTAATCAATATTCACAGCCTAAAAAAGGGTTGAATTGATAATACTAAGATCAAAGTGCATTAGAAATTAAAATAGCGATAAGTAATAAAATGATTATTTCTTTAACTTGTTCTTTATCTTCTTATAAAGATAGATTCCTACTATTGTAATGGTAGTAAATATTCCAGTAAACGCGATAAAATCAAGAAATAGTAATATAAAGAAGAAAGCTGTGTTAGCAAGAACATGAATGGCATAGAATGTCAACACTAAAAAAAGCAGACCGCAAAACCAGGAAATGCAACCTAGAATAAGAAGATATTTTTTAACTTTTTGCAAAATGTATACCTCGAAGTTCAATTAAATAAAATTAAAATCATGTCCTAATTATACAGGGGATATCGAATAGTTTCTATAACATAAATGTTAAAATAATGTAATTACAAAGACAAGTGATAAAAATCACATTATAGGTGATTTATCTTTGAAACATTGTGCAAAACATATAGTACAACTAACTTTAGCAAGATGTAGCAATAGTGCATAAAGCAACAATGTTTACAACAATATTTAAGCAAGGTATTATTTAAGATGTAAGCGGTATATTAATGGGTAGAAAGGCTATTTTTATACACAGCAACATTTATAAAATGTATTAATTAAAGGTATTGGATTGAGGAGGAATTAATAATGGCTAAGGGTATTGATTTGAAAAAATATCTAGGAACTCCTAGAACCAAAACGGTCAGTGTTTTAGACAGTAATGGTAAAATTATAGATGAAGGGTTATTCCCAGAGATAAGCGATAAAGAACTTGTTGAATTATTTAAACAGATGGTTTGGTCACGAGTATTAAATGAACGTTCCACCAAGCTTAATCGGCAAGGAAGATTGGGCTTTTTTGCACCAACTGCAGGTGAAGAAGCCAGTCAAATTGGCTCAAATTTTGCTATGGAGAAAGAAGATTTCTTATTGCCAGCATACCGCGATGTTCCGCAATTAGTTCAACATGGCTTACCATTGTATAAAGCATTTTTGTGGTCACGTGGACATGTCGAAGGAAATGAATATCCAGAAGACTTACATGCATTACCACCACAGATTATTATTGGAGCTCAATATGTTGAAGCTGCTGGTGTTGCTTTAGGGTTACAAAAGAAAGGTGCTAAAAATGTCGCCTATACGTATACTGGTGATGGTGGCACTTCACAAGGCGACTTTTATGAAGGAATAAATTTCGCGGGAGCATTTGGTTCACCGGCAGTCTTTATTGTGCAAAATAATGGCTATGCAATTTCGGTTCCGCGTGCAGTTCAGACTAATGCAAAAACGTTGGCGCAAAAAGCAGTTGCAGCTGGAATTCCAGGAGTTCAAGTTGATGGAATGGATGCTTTAGCGGTTTATGCGGTAACTAAAGCAGCACGTGATTGGGCAGTTGCAGGAAATGGACCAGTATTAATTGAAACATTAACTTACCGTTTTGGCCCACATACTTTATCAGGTGATGATCCTAAGCGTTATCGAACAGCTGAAGAAGAAACAGAATGGAAAGAAAAAGATCCATTAATTAGAATGCGCACATACCTAGATAATAAGAATCTATGGTCAGAAGAACAAGAAAATGATTGGATAGCTGAAGTAAATACACAAATTGATCAGGCAATGGAACAAACAGAAAAAGTACCTGTACAAAAAGTTAGCGAGTTTTTACAAAATACGTTTATAAATACGCCTAAATCAATTCAAGAACAAATTGATGTGTATACAGCTAAGGAGGGTAAGTAAGATGGCTAAGACAACAATGATAAAAGCTATCACGCAAGCTTTGGATCAAGAAATTAAGCGCGATGAAAAAGTCCTAGTTTTTGGTGAAGATGTAGGTCGTAATGGCGGTGTTTTCCGTGCAACTGATGGTTTGCAAGATGAAAATGGTAAAGAGCGTGTTTTTGATACACCTTTAGCTGAGTCTGGAATCGGTGGTTTAGCGGCTGGATTAGCATTACAAGGATTTCGGCCAGTTCCAGAAATCCAATTTTTCGGTTTTGTGTTTGAAACAATGGATCAAATAGCAGGACAGATTTCACGGATTCATTATCGTTTAGGTGGCACACGTAAAATGCCAGTTACTTTTCGTGCGCCATTTGGTGGTGGCGTGCATACACCAGAATTACACTCTGATAGTCTAGAAGGTTTAATTGCGCAAACACCTGGTTTAAGGGTAGTTGTACCTAGTGGGCCATATGATGCAAAAGGGTTATTAGCATCAGCAATTCGTAGTGATGATCCAGTTTTCTTCTTAGAACATATGAAACTATATCGTTCACTAAAAGAAGAAGTACCAGACGAAGAGTATCTTATTCCACTAGATAAAGCTGAAGTAAAAAAAGAAGGAAAAGATGTTTCCATTATTTCATATGGTTATATGGTTCAAGAAAGTCTAAAAGCAGCTCAGGAGTTAGCTAAAGACGGTATTGAAGCAGAAGTTTTAGATTTGAGAACAATCTCTCCTTTGGATGAAGAAGCTATTTTAGCAACGGTGAAAAAGACAGGTAAGGTTGTTATTGTTCAAGAGGCACAACGACAAGCAGGTGTGGCTGGGCAAGTTGCCTCTGTGATTGCAGAAAAAGGCATTTTAAGTTTGGATGCACCTATTGGCCGGGTTAGTGCTCCTGATACACCATATCCTTTTGGTGAAGCAGAAAGTGCATGGCTGCCAAATAAGACGGATATTATTGCTAAAGTTAAAGAAATAGTCAACTTTTAAGTGAGGAGTGCATAGTTAATGAGCAAGTATCAATTTAAACTACCAGATATAGGTGAAGGTATTGTTGAAGGAACTATTGGAGAATGGCATGTCAAAGTAGGCGATGAAATCCAAAAAGACGGTGATTTGGTTCAGATAGAAAATGATAAATCAGTAGAAGAGTTACCATCACCAGTTGCTGGCAAGGTTACTAAAATATTAGTTTCAGAAGGGCAAACGGCTGAAGTTGGTGATTCTTTGATTGAACTAGAAGTTGCTGCAGGTCAAGGTAACGTTGCAGATGAACCTGTAAGTGAACCTAAACAGCAAAGCAAAGCACCAACAACAACGGAAACGACAAGTGAAAGTTCAATTTATCAATTTAAGTTGCCAGATATAGGTGAAGGTATCGCAGAAGGAACAGTTGGAGAATGGCACGTCAAAGTAGGCGATGAGATTCAAAAAGACGGTGATTTAGTTCAAATAGAAAATGATAAGTCAGTAGAAGAATTACCATCACCAGTCGCTGGGAAAATTACTAAGATTGTTGTAGCTGAAGGTGAAAGTGCTGAAGTAGGCGATCCGTTAGTTGAATTAGAAGTTGCTGCCGGTCAGGGAAATGTGAGCGCAACAGTAGCAACGCCTACAGTTGACAAAACGCAAACAAGCACACCTACTGTTAGTGCAACAAGCCAACCGCAAGATCACAGTTTACCTGTTTTAGCAATGCCGTCAGTTCGTGCTTATGCACGTGAACAGAATGTTAATTTGGCAGATGTTAATGGAACGGGAAACCATCATCAAATTCTGCGAACAGATATTGATGCATTTGTAGCTGGCGGTAATGCAGCACCTGCTACAAAAGTTGTTCCAACAGAAGATTTACGTGAAGGAACAACAACTAAAGAGAATAAAACCGTGGCAGCTAAAGCAGCGCTTTTAGATGAACAATGGCCTGAAACACGAGAAAAGATGGATCAAATTCGTAAAGCAACTGCGAAGTCAGTTACACGTTCTGTGGCTGAGATTCCGCATGTCCATATTTTTGATGAAGTCGTAGTTGACAAGCTATGGGCACATCGAAAGAAATATAAGGAAGCTGCAGCCAATCGGGGAGTTAAGTTAACGTTCCTTGCATATGTAGTTAAAGCATTAGCTGTGGTGATGAAAGAATATCCGGTCTTCAATTCATCTGTTGATATGGCTAATAATGAAATTGTGTATAAGAATTATGTCAATGTCGGTATTGCAACCGATACACCACGTGGATTATTTATGCCTAATGTGAAAAATGCAGATCGACTAAGCTTATTTAATATTGCTCGTGCAATTAGTGACAATACAACTAAAGCAAAAGATGGGAAATTAACAGTTGCTGATATGCGTAATGGCGGTATGTCAATAACGAATATTGGTTCTGTTGGTGGTGGCTATTTCACACCAGTAATTAATTGGCCAGAGGTAGCTATTTTAGGAATTGGTCGGATTAGCCAAGAACCTGTTGTATTAGATGAAAAAGTTCAGGTTGCTCGTGTTATGAAATTAACATTGGCCTTTGATCATCGGGTAATTGATGGTGCTACAGGCCAAAGTGCGATGAATCGTTTGAAAGAATTATTAGGCGACCCAGAAATATTATTGATGGAAGGATGATCAAATAATGGTAGTTGGAGATTTTGCAATTGATCTAGATACAGTTGTTATTGGAGCGGGACCTGGTGGATATGTTGCTGCTATTCATGCAGCAGAACTGGGACAAAAGGTAACGGTTATTGAACGCGAGTTTATTGGGGGCGTTTGTTTAAATGTAGGTTGTATTCCATCTAAAGCACTTATTGAGGCAGCACACCGTTATCAACATGCAATGGATTCACAAGATATGGGATTACGTGTAACTGCTGCTAAACTTGATTTTAGTAAAACACAAGAATGGAAACAAAATGTTGTTAGTCGTTTAACTGGTGGCGTGGCTAGTCTTTTCAAAAAGCACCAAATTGACGTTATTTGGGGGAATGCTTATCTTAAAGACGCCCATAGTTTGCGGGTGATAGGTGAAGATAAAGCACAAACTTATACGTTTAATAATCTAATTATTGCAGCTGGCAGTCATCCTATTGAAATTCCAAACTTTAAATTTGAAGGTCGTGTAATTGATTCTACAGGAGCTTTAAGCTTGACAGAAGTACCAAAGGAATTAGTTGTTGTTGGTGGTGGTTATATAGGTTCAGAGTTGGCTTCAGCATATGCTAACCTAGGAGCGCATGTAACCATTTTAGAGGGTTCTAACAGTATCTTAGCTAATTATGAAAAAGATTTGGTTAAAGTAGTTGAACATCATTTCAGTAAGCAAGGAGTAGATATTTATACTGAAGCGATGGCTAAGAGGACAGAACAAACTGCAGATAAGGTTGAAGTTACATTTGAAGTTAAGGGCGAAGAAAAAACGATAACAGCAGATTATTGTATTGTTTCAGTTGGTCGTCGCCCAAATACGCAAGATATGGGGCTTGAACAAGCAGGTATAAAAAAAGATAAACGTGGCTTGATTGAGGTTGATAATCAAAGTCGGACCAGTATAGCTAATATTTATGCTATTGGCGATGTTGTGGCTGGATTTGCACTAGCACACAAAGCTTCATATGAAGGTAAAGTAGCAGCAGAAGCAATTTCGGGTAAAAAAACAACTGTCGATTATCATGCAATGCCAGCTGTTTGCTATACAGATACTTCAATTGCAACGACGGGCTTAACGTTTGCTGCTGCTAAAGAGCAAGGCTTGGATGTTAAAAAGGCACAGTTCCCATTTGCAGCTAATGGTCGTGCAATTTCAATGAACGAGACAAATGGATTTGTGCGCTTGGTTTTCTTAAAGGACAGTAAAACACTAGTTGGGGCACAAATTGTTGGAGTACATGCTAGCGATTTAATAAGTGAGTTAACATTAGCGATTGAATCTGGAAATACAGTAGATGATGTAGCATTAACAATTCATCCACACCCATCTGTAAGTGAGGCAGTAATGGATGCAGCTGATGTAGCACTTGGTTTTCCAACAAACATTTAATTTAGTACAGAACTGGAAGTGTAATTATTATGCAAAAAATGCGATATATTGTGATGAAAACCGATGATATTCGAACTAATTTAGCCACTGAGCAGTATTTAATGAATAGTGGAAAATTACAACCACCTTTTATGCTGTTTTATATTGAAAAACCATGCATTATTGTAGGTCGTAATCAAAATACACTTGAAGAAATTAATCAAAAATATTGTGATGAAAAAGGAATAACCATTACACGTCGGCTTTCTGGTGGTGGTGCGATGTATCAGGATTTAGGAAATTTATGCTTTAGTTTTGTGGTTGAAGCGGACAAGCAAAAGTTTGGTGATTTCAAGGCGTTAGTTCAACCGGTTGTGAGTGCCTTGCATGCGATGGGTGTAACAGGTGCTGAGGTTACAGGACGCAATGATATTGTGATTGACGGTAAGAAATTTTCAGGAAATGCGATGTATTCACGGAATGGAAAAACATTTAGCCATGGGACTTTAATGTTTGATGTTAATACAGATAGTGTCGCTAATGCTTTACACGTTGCAAAAGATAAGATTGAGTCTAAAGGTATTAAGTCTGTGAGAAGTCGGGTTACGAATGTAAAACCATATGTAGATAAACAATATCAAAAGATGGATACCTATCAATTTAGAGATGAATTGATTAAGAAAATTTGGCATGTAGCTGATATTAAAGATGCACAACAATATGCATATGAGCTAACTAAAGAAGATCAATTAGGGATTCAAGCAATTGAACAACGCTTATATAAAAATTGGGATTGGGTTTATGGTAAGTCGCCTGAATTTACAATTAAAAAGCGAAAACATTTTGCTGGCGGTACTATTGATGCTCGTTTCTTAATAGAAAAGGGAAAAATCAAAGATCTTAAAATATATGGTGATTTCTTTGGTCCAAGTGATGTAGCTGAAGTTCAAACGGCATTAATCGGAATAGAATATGCGCCAGAACAGATAGTGCAAGCTTTGGATAAACTTGATTTAAGTAAGTATTTTGTTGGCATTTCGGCAGATGATGTAAAAGAGCTTTTAGCATACCAACATTAAAAAAAGAGGAGTCTGGGATAAAAGTCCTAGGCTCTGTTTGTCTTCAAATGTTTAGTACTAAGATGTGTACCAAAAGTCAGTTAGTTATGTAATCAAAGTAGGCAAAACACCAGGGGCTCTGCTGATGATGTAAATATTTTCTAACTAACCGTTGTTTGTCCCACTTTGACATATTTTAGTAATGAGAGAAGGTGATTCAAAATGGACAGTTGGCAAGAAAGTTGGGTTCAAAGCTGTGATGATTTTACAGCTATGCCATTTCATATGCAAGAACTCTCGCAAGTAGTTAAGTTAACGTCGTGCTTAAGTGGGACTAAACTAAGTTTTATTTTAAGCAATCTGTATGGAAAAACAGATTTGTTATTTGACGAAATTTGGATTAGTCGTAGTCCCTCGTTTCATGTGAAACATAGAGTAACGTATTTCGGCAAGTCAGCGATTACGGTTGGTAAAGGATCAAAAATACAAGTAGATGCTATCGAGATGCCAATCAAGTGTAAAGAAACAATTTATGTTTATCTACGTGCAAAGACAGCTCAAGTATATGCAGATTTTTGTTGCACTTATGCGACTAAGTTGGTTAATGCAAGTATAAGTCGGAAAGCTGAATACATACCGCGATTAACGGAGAATAATGAACACCGCAAAGGCTGGTTTTGTCTAGAACAGCTTTTAGTGTGGTCACAAGCTCAACCACTAAAAGTACAAATAGGTGGCGACTCATTAGCAGAAATGGGATTGATAACACAACATATAAGTCAGTGGTTACTCAATAATTATCCTGAGAAAGTGACGTGTGCAAACACGGGGGTCTCGGGTAGTCGTTTATTGCATGATGCTCCTAACGATAAGCCAATATTACAAACGTATGGAAAAAGTTTAGTTAAGAGAATGCAAGAAACGCAGTATCAAACAGATATCAGTATTATTTTTTGCGGTGGAAATGATTTGATACTACCATTTTATAGTACTGCTGCAGCAAAACAGGCAGTAACTGTAGCACAACTTATAGCAGGATTCAAAAAAATACAACAGCAATACTCGGGACACTTATTATTAGGGACTATTTTACCAACTAGTAAAATAGACCAAAAAACAGAAGAAATAAGGCTGCAGGTTAATAATGAATTATTGGGTTGGACGAATGTTTTTGATGCGGCAGGAGTTGTTCAAGGGGCTAAGTCAGAGATTGCAGCTGAATTTGATTTTGGAGATCAGTTGCATGTAAATGCTGCAGGTGCAAAGAAGATAGTTCAAAGGATCATACCATTGTTACAACAGTATCTAATAAAATAAAACAGTTCCTTTAGTTGATGGATAATGTATACATCAACAATAGGAACTGTTTTTTAATTTGCCTTAATAAGTTTTTCAACTTGTGTGGAGATATTTAGCCATGTCGAAGCTGGATTTTGGATAAAATCTTCACTAAAGGTGTTAAAAGTGGTGCGTGGAGAAATAGCACCTAAGTTTTCAC
The DNA here is from genome assembly GCF_024160875.1 of Ligilactobacillus ubinensis. Taxonomy (GTDB): domain Bacteria; phylum Bacillota; class Bacilli; order Lactobacillales; family Lactobacillaceae; genus Ligilactobacillus; species Ligilactobacillus ubinensis. The sequence continues at coordinate 57,255 of NZ_JAIULA010000013.1, forward strand.
CTAAAGCACCGCGAACAAGTAAGGTTTTATTTTCTTCTTGCCATAAAACAGTCCAGTACGGACCTTCTAAAGCATCTTCAAACATTAAGTCTGTACCAGCAAGAATGCCATCTGTAATAACACTTTCTTGGGTTGCTGAATAACCATTTGCAAGAAGCCAGGAAAGTTTTGTTTGAACTTCTTGTAGTGTATCTGGAATCATATTGTACATTTTTAGTCACCCTTATTAATTATTTACAAAATCTAAATATCGATAAATCGAAGTTAATTGGTTAATAATTCTTCAATTTAAGGATTATGGATATTGAGTTTATAGGCTTAAATTCTATTTTAAGTATAGCATATCTTAGGTAAACCAAGTTCTTTAAAAGCTAAAAGACGAACAAAAACCGATTAAAATGAAAATTAATTTGTGGTTTACAAAAGAATATATTATACTTTTAGTAAATTATCAATGAATATTAAAAATGAGGTGTAATTAATGAAGGCTATTTTGACAACGGTCGGACAAGATAAAGTAGGAATTATTGCAGGGGTTAGCCAATTCTTATCAAAAAGGGAAATAAATATTTTAGATGTATCACAGACTATCATGGATGGATATTTTACCATGATGATGATGGTAGAGGTTCCTGAACCAGAAGTTGATTTTGCACAGACAGCAACTGAATTGGAACAACTAGGTGAACAATTAGGTGTTGAAATCAAAATCAGAAATGAAGAGCTTTATAAGGCTATGCACCAATTATAAGGAGGAGTCCAACGGAATGGAAACAGCAAAAATTCTTGAAACAATCCACATGATTTCGGATGAAAATCTGGATATTCGAACAATAACGATGGGGATCTCACTTCTTGATTGTATTGATAGTGATTCAACTAAAGCATGTGAAAAAATTTATACAAAAATAACAACTAAAGCAAAAAATTTAGTTAAAGTTGGCGAACAAATTGAAGCCGAATATGGTATTCCTATAATCAATAAACGCATTTCAGTTACACCTATCTCACTAATAGCAGCGGCTTCGCGCGATAAAGATTACCTAAAATATGGTCAAGCTTTGGATAAAGCGGCCAAAACAGTTGGCGTCAATTTTATTGGTGGCTTCTCAGCCTTAGTTCAAAAAGGCTATCAAACAGGTGATGAAACATTAATAAATTCATTGCCACAAGTTTTAGCTGAAACAGATCTAGTGTGTGCATCTGTTAATGTTGGTTCAACAAGAAGCGGGATTAACATGGATGCTGTAAAACAAATGGGTAAAGTGGTTAAAGCAGCTGCAAAAAAAGATGTGATGACTAATGCCAAAATGGTTATTTTTTGTAATGCGGTAGAAGATAATCCATTTATGGCCGGGGCATTTCATGGTGTAGGCGAAAGAGATGTTGTTATTAACGTTGGTGTTTCAGGACCTGGTGTAGTGAAAAAAGCGTTGGAAAAAGTAAAGGGTCAACCAATGGATGTTGTAGCTAATACTATAAAAGAAACGGCATTTAAAGTGACTCGGATGGGTCAACTAGTGGGAACCGTCGCTTCAAAACGATTAGGCGTTCCTTTTGGTATTGTAGATTTATCTTTAGCACCAACACCGGCAGTAGGTGATTCTGTGGCACAAGTCTTAGAAGAAATAGGGATTGAGCAGGTTGGAACACATGGAACGACGGCGGCCTTAGCTATGTTAAATGATGCTGTTAAAAAAGGTGGCATTATGGCTTGTAGTCAAGTTGGTGGTTTGTCGGGTGCTTTCATTCCGGTTTCAGAAGATGCGGGGATGATTGATGCAGTTAACGCAGGAACACTCAATATTGAGAAATTAGAGGCCATGACAGCTGTTTGCTCGGTGGGATTGGATATGATTGCAGTTCCAGGTGACATTCCCGCAGAAACGATCAGTGCGATGATTGCTGATGAAGCTGCAATCGGGATGATTAATAATAAAACGACAGCGGTCAGAGTTATTCCTGTGCCAGGGGCTAAGGTAGGAGATACTGTTGAATTTGGTGGTTTGCTAGGACATGCGCCAGTGATGAAGGTAAATGAAGCTAGTTCAGTAGCGATGATTGAACGTGGTGGTTTAATACCAGCACCAATTCATAGTTTTAAGAACTAAAGAAAGTTTTATAGAAAGAACAGAAGCTAACTTCCACATGAGATGTAGAAAATGACAAATTTGCTATATCTGCTAGGGAAAGTTAGCTTTTGTGTTGTTTTTTTATTGGTTGCGTTAAAAAAGGTTTCATGTTACGTTTGAATATAAGTAGTTTTGACTGAAAAGACGAATAACAATAAATAAAATTTAGCGAAACAATGCTTTAATTTAAGAAATTATAAGTTTTATTGGAAGCTTTCTGACATTTTTTAGCCTATAGATGACTGATTTTGAAAGAAACTAGTAATGCTTTATTAAAATAAGCGTGTCACCTTGATAGTGACTTGATATTCCTTTTGTATAGCCTTTTTAAAGCGAAAAAAATAAGGCTTATCCTAAAATAAAGCACGTTTTTATAATATGCATTGCTAAAATAATAATAAAAAAATGGATGTTAATTAAAATATTATGCTTGAAAATGAAGTTTTTTGGTAATTTATGATTGATTTTTATTTAAACGAGTGATATTATATTTTTTGGGGGTAATGAAAGTGCTTGCAGAAGAACGTCATCAAATTATTTTACAGATGCTCAAATCAAATAATGTTGTTAAGTTACAAGATATCTGTGGACAGACACATTGTTCCGAATCATCGGCACGTCGTGATTTACAACTTCTTGAAGAAGCTGGATTACTAGCCCGTGTTCATGGAGGAGCTAAAATCAAGTATTCATTGCAACGTGAACTTGATATGACTGGTAAGGCAACGCGAAATACGCAGGAAAAAGCAGCAATTGCAGCTATGGCGGGTGAACATATTCAAGCAGAGGACGTCATCTACTTGGATGCGGGAACTTCAACTTTAGCTTTGATTTCTTCATTTACTCCGGATTTAAAACTGACTGTTGTAACAAATGGGGTAATGCATGCGTCATTGTTAGCAGATCAAAATATTCGCACTATACTAGTCGGTGGAGAATTAAAGAACACAACTAAAGCAATTGTAGGGGTCGAGGCTGTTGAAACTTTAAAAAGATTTCGGTTTAACAAAGCATTTCTTGGAATTAATGGAATTCATCCCAAATTTGGTTTTACTACACCGGATCCAGATGAAGCGGCGGTCAAGAAAATTGCAATTGCTCAAAGTGAGCAGGTTTATGTATTAGCTGATCCAACGAAATTTGATGCAGTTTCTTTTGTAAAAGTTGCTGAAATTGGTGATGCAACAGTTATAACAAGTAAATTACCACAAGGTGTTGCTGGTCAGTACAGCAATCAAACAACCATTCAGGAGGTTTTAACATGATTTATACGGTAACAGTCAATCCTTCGATTGATTATATCGTGCAATTAAAGGAACTTACATTAGGAGAAGTCAACCGCATGGACTATGATAATAAATTGCCCGGCGGTAAGGGAATCAACGTTTCTAGGATTTTAAAAGAATTAGATCAAGATAACGTTGCTCTTGGATTTCTAGGTGGATTTACTGGAAACTTTGTAAAAGAAGCGATTGAACGAGTAGGTTTAAAAACACATTTTACACACATTTCAGATGACACACGAATTAACGTTAAAATTAAAGCTCAAGATGAAACGGAAATTAATGGTCGTGGGCCTAAGATTTCAAAAGAAGAATTGGCAGACTTTACAGCCCAATTCGATAAGTTAACAGTAAATGATATTGTAATCTTTGCTGGTAGTTTAGTTCCAAGCTTGGATGATAATTTTTACTTTGATTTAATTAAAATTATTCGTTCTAAAGGTGCCCAATTTGTCATTGATACAACTGGTGAAAGTTTATTAAAAACATTATCAGAAAAGCCATTATTAGTTAAACCAAACAACCATGAATTAGCGGATTTGTTTGGTGTTAAGTTCACAGGTATTGATGATATTGTAAAATACGGTCGTAAGTTACTAGATTTAGGTGCCCAAAATGTTTTAATCTCTATGGCTGGCGATGGCGGTTTGATGATAACAAAAGATAAGGTTTATCGTTCATATGCACCTAAAGGAACAGTTATCAATTCAGTTGGTGCAGGTGATTCTATGATTGGCGGTTTTGTTGGAACTTTAGCGCGGACAAAAGATGCTTTAGAAGCATTTCGTTATGGACTAGCTTGTGGTTCTGCAACAGCCTTTTCTGAGGATTTAGCAGATCGAGTAAAAATTAACGAAATTTTGCCTAAGATAAAAATAGAAGAATACTAGAAAATAGAATTAAAGGGAGTGTTATAATGGATATTCGTGAATTATTGATGAAAGACATCATGATCATGGATTTGAAAGCTTCAACAAAAGCTGAAGCTATTGATGAGATGGTACATCAGTATTACGTTAAGGGAATTATTGATGACGAAGAAGTTTATAAAAAAGATATTTTAGCACGTGAAGCAGAATCTACAACAGGGATGGGCGATGGCATTGCAATCCCACATGCACATGATAAGGCAGTTAAAAAACCAGCTGTTTTATTTGCTAGAAGCCAAAAAGGTATCGATTATGATGCAATGGACGGTCAACCATCACATTTATTCTTCATGATTGCTGCTCCAGAAGGTGGAGATAATACACACTTACAAGCTTTAGCAGCTTTGTCACAAGTTTTGATGAATCCTGATGTTGTTAAAGATTTAAAAGCTGCAACAACACCAGATCGAGTACAAGATATTTTTGCGAAGGCAGTAGCAGAAAAAGAAGCTCAAAATAAAGCAGAAGAGGAAAAAGAAGCTCAAGCAGCGACAAATAGTGATCGCCCATATATTGTTGCAGTTACGGCATGTCCTAACGGTATTGCTCACACATACATGGCTGAAGAAGCTTTAAAGAAACAAGCTGCAGCTATGGGTGTAGATATTAAAGTTGAAACAAACGGTTCTGAAGGAATCAAGCATCGTTTAACAGTTGACGAAATTAGTCGTGCTGTAGGTGTTGTTGTTGCAGCTGATAAGAAAGTAGAAATGGCACGTTTTAATGGTAAACCATTAGTTAATAAAGCAGTTTCTGCCGCAATTAAAAATCCTGAAAGCTTATTAAGTTCTGTTTTAGATGGTAACGCTGCAACATTCCACGCAGCAGAAGATGATTCAAGTTCTTCATCTGCATCAGATGGTTCAATTGGTGGTAATATCTACAAACAATTAATGAATGGTATTTCCCATATGTTACCATTCGTTATTGGTGGTGGTATTTTAATGGCTATTTCCTTCTTGGTTGAACAATACCTTGGTGGAGATAAGTCAGCAGCCTTTATTTTCTTAAATAATACTGGTAGTATGGCTTTCGCATTTATGGTTCCTGTTTTAGCAGCTTATATTGCTGAAGCTATCGCTGATACACCAGCATTAATGCCTGGGTTTGTCGGTGGTTTTATGGCAACTGTTTACACTGGTTCATACGGTGGAGCATATATTGCTAATGTAATGTCAAATGCTAAATCAGCAGCTGGTTTCTTAGGTGGTATTGCAGCTGGTTTCATTGCCGGTTACATCATGCTTGGTTTGAAGAAATTAGCAGCTGGTTTACCTAAATCAGTTGAAGGTATGAAACCAATGCTGATTTATCCAATTTTAGGGTTATTATTTATTGCCCTTATTATGTATTATATTATTAACCCAATCTTCTCGACATTGAATGTTTGGATTACAAGCTTCTTAAATAACATGGGTACTGGTAATACAGTTCTTTTAAGTTTGATTTTAGCTGGTATGATGTCAATTGATATGGGTGGTCCTTTCAACAAAGCCGCTTATGTATTTGCTTCTGGCGCATTTGCTAATGATCCTAAATCAACCGCTGCAGCTGGTTTGATGGCAGCCGTTATGGTTGGTGGTATGGTGCCTCCATTTGCTACAGCTATTGGAACAGTATTCTTCAAAAATAAATTTACTGAAGATGAACGTCGTGCTGGTATTTCAAACTGGATCTTAGGTTTCTCATTTATCACTGAAGGTGCAATTCCATTTGCTACAGCTGATCCAGGTCGTGTTATTCCTTCATGTATTGTTGGTTCCGCTGTTGGTGGTGCATTGGTTGGATTATGGCATGTTGGAGTTCCTGCTCCTCATGGTGGTTTCTGGGTTGCAGCTCTTGCAACAAATATCTGGGGCTATATTGGTGCCGTTGTAATTGGTTCAATCGTTGCAGCTGTTATCTTGGGCTTCTGGAAGAAACCAGTTAAAGAATAAGACTAGATTAAAAGTTGGAGTGCTTCATAATTGTTAGACAAAGAATCTAATGATTATGAGGCGCTTTTTTTGGCAAGAATTCTAAGTGAAGAGAGTGTTGTTATACTTGAAAAATTTGGTGTCGGTTATTTTTGGAGACAAATAAAATTACATGGGTGTCAGTTTTGTCTAGTATTATTTCAATATTATTAGCTAACAAAAATTTTAAAGATTGTTTAAGTGAATTTCAACGGTATATTTTATGTCAGAAAATATTAAAAAAAAAAGTTAGATATTTTTTTTAAATTATACCGGCTTTTGATAATGGTATAGCTCTATGTTATCATGAAATATAATTATACAGTAAGATAAAGGAATAGTATTTATGACAAAAAAACATATTAGAAAATGGAGTATGATGTATATCATACTTTTATTTATAATTATAGCTATTATTACGACAATACCTGCTTTTTTAGGAGGCTATTTTAAGGTTACTTATGATGGAGGTGTTCATTTAACTAGATGGGAAGCAGTATATCAAGCGTTGAAACATGGTAAGTTGCCGTCAATGGTTAACTTTATTGGTTTTCAAGGAATATCTAGCGCCTATACAGGTTTGTATCCTTGGATTACAAGTTTAATTTTTATTTTACCTCGGTTTATTTTTAGTGCTGATCCAGTAATAGCATTATTTTGTGGCTTTATAATATTAAACGTATTAACACAAGCTTCGGCCTATATCTTGATGCGAGAATTTACAGCTAATAAATTGGTTAATTTAGTCGGTGTAATGTTTTATCAGTTTAGCGCCTATCATATGGGAGTGATGTTTGCTCGAAATGCAATGGGTGAGTCGATAGCTTATGCTATTTTACCAATGATATTAACCGGTGTTATTAGAATTTGGCGATATGAAAAATGGAGTTGGCTTATCTTAGGATTAGCTATGGGTGCGCTAATAAATACGCATATATTGTCTGTTTTAATAGTCTGTACATTAATATTTATAGTTGAGATTATACGGATTGTTGCAAGAAAATTTAAATGGTATGAATTGCAAAGTTTTGGTTTAGCAGGGATAACAGCTGTACTAACGAGTTTGTATACTATTACTAATATCCTAACATTATATTTAAGCAATAAAGATTTAAATACTCCAGGACATGGATTAGTTGCTGTAGATGGATGGCAAGTGTTACAAGCTCTATTCAACAATAGTATTGAAGATAAACCGGCTATTTTTAATATAGGTTTAATTGAAACGGGAATGCTACTATTTTTAGTAGTTATGATGTTAGTTAGAAAAAGTGGAAACTGGCGATATTGGACAGCTACATCTTTTGGAATATTTTTTTGTACATTGAATTGGTTACCACTTCAAAAGAGTTTATTTATTAATTCTTTTTTTGGTAATATACAATTTTTAGGAAGAATGTTAGCTTTTGTATCACTTTTTTTGGCAGTAAGTGTAACATTGTTTTTAGAAGAAAATAATGTTTTAATTAACAACAAAATAGTAGTACCTGTACTGTTTGTTCCGCTAATATTGATGAATATTTCAGCAACATATAATTACCATATAACTAAAAATGATGATCCTACACGTTATTATATTAGCACTGAAAGACAATATAATAAGCTTGTAAATAAGCAAGCAACAGGAGGGGATTACGTAGTAAATTATTCGCAAATTAAAGGCAGTATTTATAAGTTGACAAATGTAAAAAAGATATCTAATTATGATAGCCTAAGTTTTAATTTTAAAAACACGAGCAAAACTAATAGAAAACATAATTTTTTGTTAATTGTTTATAAAGGCCTAAACTATCAAGTTAATGTAAATGATAAAAAAGCTAAGGTAACTGCACCACTTTTGAAAGTTGCTTTAAAATCAGGAATGAATCATATTAAAATTAGTTTAAGTGCTAGTTTGAGAGAATATATAACATTTGGTGTGATGATCTTAAGTAATATAGCTGCTTTATGGATTTTAATCTTTAAAAAAAGGAGTAATAAATTATGCAACAAAAAAGAATTTTTCAAAAAGCAGCATTAGTTTTGTTTTTTGCAGTATTATCCATGATATATGTTGTGTTAGCTTGGCATACAAAGACAATTTTAGTAGGTGATGATAGAATATTTCATATTGAAAGATTGGAAGAAGCATACCAGGATATAAATAATGGACACTTTATTTCCATGATTTCGACATATAGTTTTGGAAAAGTAGGACAAGCAATTAATACTTATTATCCTTGGGGAAATTTATTATTTTATGTGCCAATTAGGATGCTTTTGAGAAATCCAATAACAGCGTATTATAGTTATTTGGTATTAGAACAATTCTTAGGGTTAATATTAGCATATATCTTTGGTCATAGATTAATGAAAAGGAAAGATGCCGCAATTGTTTTTGCAATTTTACTTCGCTTTTCTGTGTATATAATGTTTAATGATTTTGGAAGAGCTGATATAGGGGAATCGTGGGCATTTGTTTTTGTGCCACTAGTTTTCTTAGGGATGTACTATATTTTAAAAGAAGTATATGTTAAGGGCGCAATATGTCTTGTACTAGGTTTAACTGCTGAAATGTATTGTCATTTGTTGACTACGGTATTTACTATAGGGTTGTTACTAGTTGTATACTTATTAACATTTATTTATCAACAAGAGAAGAAAAAGATTTTAGTAACTATAATAAGTAGTAGTGGTATGTTTTTGTTAGCCACTTTAGCAATAACTGTACCAATCATACGACAATTAGGTGTTCGAACAGTTATACCAAACACACAATTTTTCACTGAAAAAGAAATTAGTTTTAATACTCTTGTTTCACTTTCTTTTAGTAATACATTAGGCCAAGGATTACCTAATGTAGGATTAGCAATTTTATTAATTGCTTTGGTAGGTTTTATCGGTTTAAAGAATAGTAATTTTTGGGAAACGTACGCATACATTTTAGGTGTAGTGTTGTTATTATGTAGTACTTTATTATTTCCGTGGTATTTATTTAAAAATACACCAGTTGCACATATTCAATTTATGTGGCGCTTATTACCATTTGCAACATTTTTTTTGTCACTATATGGAGCATCTAAAATATGTACAGTTTATACTTGGGGAAAAGATTCATTTAAATTAATTATTTTAAATCTAGTTCTAGTTATATTAGCATTGGGATCGATTGAAAGTTTTATAACTACAGAAACACAAAATAATTCCATAGCAACAACAACTGACTATACAACACCATACGCACATAGATTAAATTCAACTGGATATATGCAATCCTTATCATTGAATCAGATTAAAGCAGAATCGGCCCAATATGAAGATTATGTACCTTTTGCGGCAAATAAAGTTAAAACTAATGTTTTTAATCATCAGATTAGTATTAATGGTCATAAAAGTTATTTGAAGAGTAAAGAATTATCTCCGGGATATCAACAAGAGACATATTATTTAAAAAACCTAAAAAATAAACAATCTAGAATAGTGTTGCCATTTTTTATTTATAATCATAAGGACTATACAGCTTATGTCAATGGTAAGAAAACAAAACTTTATGTAACTAAAAAATCTTTAGCACAAATCTATGTAAGAGATACGAAGAATGCAACTATAACGATTAGATATACAACTCCTTTAATATACATTATGGCTAGAATTGTTTCTCTACTAATAGTTATTATATTAATAGGTATGTTGGTTATTTTATTAAAGAGGGAAAATAAGGATGATTAAATTAAATAAATTATCAAATAAGCAAAAACATATATTAGCGATAATAGTTTGTTTAATAGCTAGTATATTGGTCATGGTACCATATTTTTGTTCTAATTCTTTACACGCTGGTGTGGACATGTCATTTCATCTTAATAGAATATATGATTTAGCACAAAATATTAAGGATGGAAAGCTATTTTCGTACATTGAAACATATGCGATGAATCAAGTTGGAACTCCAATTAATATGGTTTACGGAGCTTTACCAATTTATCCGTTTGCTGTCGCATTAATACTAATTAGTAACCCCGTTCAAGCCATTTATGCAGGATGGTGGTTTATTGTTCTTGTCTCCATGCTTATTTCATACTGGTGTGGCCTTAAATATTGGCAAGGAAATAAAAAGAAAGCTTTATTATTTTCGTTTATGTATGTTTTGTCAGCATATAATTTTAGTTGGATGTTTTTGACATTTGATGTTGGTCAAACAGCGGGATATGTATTTTTACCATTAATTATTTATGGAACATACAGCATCTTTTTTAGAGAAAAAAAAGGGTGGATATTACTGTCATTTGGTATGACTGGTGTAGTTTATTCGCATGTACTAAGTTTTTTGATGTATGTGGTAGTAGTAATGATGCTGATTGTAATTGCTTTTTTTACATCCCAAAATTTTTGGAGAAAAACAAAATATATTATCTATGCAGGGATAACTACTTTATTAATGACTTCATTTTATTGGAGTACTTTATTTACAGTATATAGTAGTAACAAGCTGTTTATTACTAAATCAGGGACACTTACAACAGCAAGTGTAGGTTTGGGTGATTCCATAATAAGTTCTTTAAATAATAATGAATCAATTGGGGCATTAATAACTATATTGGTATTTATGGGTTTATTTTTGTGGAAGAAGCAAAATATGGTAACAAAGTTTTCGGGAATTATTGGAATTGTTTTTTTTGTTGCAACAACTAATATTTTTGAGTCAATTTGGAATTTTATTAATAAGACACCAATTATTGTTCTTCAATGGACAGGAAGAATATTATGTATTTCAAACTTCTTTCTGGCAATTTTTGCTGTTGAAACGATTTGGATAATTATATCATCCAATACAAAATATATGCGTCATAGTTTTATAGTTGTATTGGGTATAACTGTTTTTGCATTATTAAGTAATTCATATAGTTTTTTAAACTCACGTACAAGTCAAACGGTAATTAACTTTAAACCTAGTAATTCAAAGACATTACCTTTTTCAGATTATCAAATAACATCTAAAATTGGGTTTAATTATATGGTTAAAAACTTCAATGAAGGAGTAGGATCAATTGATTATTGGCCACTTGTAAGTATGAAGAATTATACAGTTGATATTAAAAATCATATAGCACTTATAGATGGAAAACGAACGAAGATTAAACCATATAGTATACCAAATGGAATTAGTTATAGAATATATTCTGCTAAAGATAGAACAACAGTAGATTTACCTTTTTTGAACTATAATTCATATACAGTCACAATTAATGGAAAGAAAGTAGGCTATACTAAAACAAAGCGAAGTACTATAGGTGTTACTTTAAATAAGGGACATAATAATATTAAAATAGTATATAAGGTATCGTTTGTTATTAAAGTAGCAGAATTTGTTTCTTGGATTACTTTAGCAGTGATAGTTATAGCTAGTACTATCAAAAAAATTAAGTTCTTAAAGAAACTAAGAGAATAGCTATAGCAGATATTGAATAAACGAGAAAGACTATTAATAGCTCTTTTAATGTTATAGTCAAAAGATTTTGTTTTTTAAATGTTATTATAATTCCAAATGGAAGAGTTTGAGACAAAAGTAATAGACTCTTCCTACAACTAGACAAGGATTTTTTTGAGTTCAACTGTTATTTCACTGTTAAGAAACTAATGTTGCAATATCCACAAATAGTTCAAAAAATTGAGTACACAAATTCATCTGCAATACTATCTTTTAAAAACAATGAAGAAGGAATTATTATTGGGACTTCGGGCCCGTATATGTATAGGTGTACTCAGTGCTCGCCATCATTAAGGCATAGAGACATTTCTATGTCCTCTTCATGCAGGCAACTGAAACGACCTTATCCCCTTTGGGGGATAGGTCTTTTTTTATTTTTTGTCTTTAGACCTAGTTGAGCTCGCTTGCGTGCGAAACAAAAAACCACCTGCTTTGCGGGTGGAAAAGCAAACGGTTAAACCAAAACGCCCCCATAAGATTTAAAATGTAGGTGTCAAAGCCAAACATTTAAAAATCGAAAGGGGACGCTGAAAATTGGCGAACAGGTTAAATAGTCTTGCACATACAAAATGGTTAT
>NZ_JAIULA010000014.1 GCF_024160875.1 Ligilactobacillus ubinensis
GCCAGGATCAAACTCTCATTTTAGAATTTGTGACTCATTAATTTGTTACTAGCGAATTGACTTCGCAAATGTTTGTACCTATTCTTTCGAATAGATAGCCCTACACATTTGATTTGTCTAAAAACTTTGTTCAGTTTTCAAAGATCTACTTGTTAAAAACCAACTGCTAAATTATATCACCTATAAAAAGAAAGAGTCAATAGCTTTTTATAAAAATATTTTTGTATATCATCATCAATATTATAGTAAATAATCTTTACTTTTGTAGCATACCAACAGCTTATAAATTGCGATGTAATGTAACAGCAACGTTTACTATAATATCAATTATTGCAGTCTTGGTCAACTATTTTATTAACTTTTTTTATTTTTGTATAAAAACCGAATATTAGATTTTACAAATGCAAGAAATCAGTTTTATTCCACTCTTCTAATTGAAATTCAGAAAAATCATTCGTACTTAAAATAGTTACACTCGTATTATCAACTAAGCCTTCACGTCTAATATCATTAAACTTTTCTCCAGTTAATGTTTTTGCAGCAAAAGAAATCACTAATGCATGTGCTGCAATTAAAACATTATCATCTTTTTTTGAATACTGTTGAAAGATACCTTCCAACCCATTTTGTATTCGTTGAACAAATTCGTAGTAATCTTCACCACCGTTAGACTTATAGTTTTCTGGATTGTTCATAAATGTATTAAATATTGGATCAGTAATATATTTCTTAACTACATCACCATCCCATTTACCAAAACGCATTTCTCTTAAATTTGGTGAAATAGTCAACTCAACATTTGTTCTCAAATTCATGATAATGTTCTTTGCTGTTTCAACTGCTCGATTTTGTGGGCTGCAAAATGCATGACTGAATTTAATATTACTTAAATAACTACCAACTTTTTGCGCATTTTTTATACTTTCAGGCAATAATGGAGAATCAACATCTCCCCCCTGAAACCGTCCTTGTTGGTTAAACTCTGTTTTTCCATGACGCACAAGATAAAATTTAGTCATTTATATTCTTCCTTTCTAAATCTAATTATCTTAATCTTAACATTTTCACAAAAAAAATAGGAAACTAGTACACCTAAATGTACTAACTTCCCTATTAAATTCATTTCGTAATCTTTTTTAGTCCGCCTAGATAAGGAACGAGTACATCTGGCACTGTCACGCTTCCATCTTCATTTTGATAGTTTTCTAAAATAGCAGCTACCGTACGTCCTACAGCTAATCCAGAGCCGTTTAATGTATGCACAAATTGTAATTTACCGTTTTCGTCGCGATATTGAATATGTGCTCTACGCGCTTGGAAATCTTCACAGTTTGAACAACTAGAAATTTCACGATATGTGTCTTGCGCTGGCATCCAAACCTCTAAATCATGAGTCATAGCTGCACTAAAGCCCATATCTCCTGTAGATAATGTTATTACATGGTATGGCAAGCCTAATTTTTCCATGATATTACCTGCATTTGTTGTCATCTTTTCCAATTCATCATATGAGTTTTCTGGTTTTGTATATTTTACCATTTCAACTTTATGGAATTGATGTAGTCTAATTAAACCTCTAGTATCTCGACCAGCACTGCCTGCTTCTGAACGAAATGATGGTGACATTGCTGTAAAGTATACAGGTAGTTTTTCTTCTGGAATAACTTCATCACGATAATAATTAGTTAAGGGCACTTCTGCAGTAGGAATCAAAGTCATATCTTGATCCTTGATTGAATAAACATCTTCCGTAAACTTAGGAAATTGGCCCGTTCCATACATTGAATTATGGTTAACCACATATGGTGGAATAATTTCTGTATAACCTTCTTTAGCATGTTCATCTAACATAAAGTTATAGATAGCACGTTCTAAGCGTGCTCCCCATCCCTTATAAAAAACAAATCTTGCGCTAGAAACCTTGGCTGCTCGACTAAAGTCTAAAATATCCAAATCTTCGCCAATATCCCAATGTGCTTTAGGTTCAAAATCAAATTTCCGCGGTGTGCCAACCTTACGTAATTCAACATTAGCTTCTTCATCAGCTCCAACTGGAATTGTTGGATTAGGTAAATTAGGTAACCGCGCTGCTATATCGTGTGTTTCATCTTTTATAACAGTCAACTGTTCGTCTAATTGTTTAATCTTAGCGCCAACTTCTTTCATTGCTTGGATTTGTTCACTTGCATCTTGTTTATTACGTTTGGCTTGTGCAATCGCTTCTGAAACTGTATTACGTTCTTGTTTTAGAGCTTCTGATTCAACGACTAATTTACGACGCAAAACATCCTTTTCAATCAATTTATCAATTGTTTCTTCTTTAACCCCTCGCGTAGCAAGACGTTTTTTAATCACATCAGGTTGTTGGCGAATCATCTTTATATCTAACATTTCTAAATATCCTCCTCGATAATAATTTAATAAGATAAAATAAAATGAGCCTTTCATCCCACTGTAATTGGGACGAAAAGACTCATTTCGCGGTACCACCCAAGTTCAATATATTGCTATACTGCCCTCATTAAAAAGATAACGGCTACCCGTGTGGAATTACCCACCCATACACAAATTCACTGGAGTTTCGATATTACAGTTTACACCTACCACTGTATCTCTGATTTTATCTACTTATGGCGAATCATGATGTTTCGATTATTGCTATGTTAATAATAATATTTTTTTTCAAAAATAGCAACTTTATTTATTTGCTTTCTCATCTGACAATTCATGTCTTGTCAAATCAATTTCTTCTAATGGAATTAATTTAGTCTTATATTTAATTTTGTAGTAGAAAAACAAAATCAAAAATAATGGCACTGACATATAGGTCACAGAAATTGCTTGCCAATCGAAGTTTGCGAAAGATTTCAAATCTTGACCTACAATAACTAAAATACAAATTACTAATGCTAGGATTGGTCCGAATGGAAACCACTTTGCTTTATAGCGTAGCATACCTAAATCCTTACCCTGTGCCTTAAATGCTCTTCTAAAGCGATAATGAGCTAACGCGATCCCTATCCATGCTATAAAACCTGTCAACCCACTTGCACTAACTAAGAAAGTATAAATTCTCCCTCCAAAAATACTGGATAAAAATGTCAACAACCCTACAAATGTCGTTACAATTAAAGCTGGCATTGGAATTCCACGCCCGTTAACTCTCCCAAAAATTCTAGGTGCATCGCCAGTTGCACCTAGCGCAAACAGCATTCGAGTAGATGCATACATCCCTGAATTAGCAGCTGAAACAACCGATGTTAAAATAACAGCATTCATGACCGATGCCGCAGAAGCCAATCCCGCCCGTTTAAAAACTAAAGTAAATGGACTAATCGTAATATCACTCGCACTAGAACCTAGTAAATTAGGACTTGTATATGGAATTATACAAGCTATTACGAAAATAGATAGTATATAAAATAATAAGATACGCCAAAAGACCTGTTTGATTGCTTTTGGGATACTCTTAGCCGGATCTTTAGATTCACCTGCCGTTATCCCAATTAATTCCGTTCCTTGAAATGAGAATCCAGCAACTACAAAGACACTTAATACGGTTGGAAGTCCACCCACAAAGGGAGCTTTTTTATAAGTTAAATTGTCAAAAAATGTTGCATGACCACCCATAATTCCAACTATCGTCAAAAAGCCAACCACTAAAAATACAATTACTGTTACTACTTTAATTAGTGCCATCCAATACTCTGTTTCTCCAAAAGAAGACACTGACAACGCATTAATTAAAAAAATTATTATTAGTGCTGCTAAACTGAAAACCCAACCTGGAACATTCGGAAACCAGTAGCGTAGAACAATTGCTGCTGTAGAAATATCAACAGCTAGTGTAATCGCCCAATTAAACCAATAATTCCATCCCATTGCAAAACCTAATGCAGGATCGACAAATCGCCGTGAATAAGTGGCAAATGAGCCCGTTACCGGAAGATAAGTTGCCATTTCGCCTAATGAAGTCATCAAAAAATACACCATTAACCCAATTCCAATATAAGCAACTAACGCTCCGCCTGGTCCAGCAGTTGAAATCGCTGAACCACTAGCTACAAAAAGTCCTGTTCCAATACTTCCACCAAGCGCTATCATCGACAAATGTCTTGTCTTCAACGCTCTTTTTACATTATTATGTTCTGCCACAAGCAAGAACCCTCCTAAATAAAAATATTTAGAGGTATTACACCAACAAGAAAATAACCCTTCAATAAAAACAAAAAAGCGCATCTTTCAAGTAACCGAAAGATGCGCCCATCTATTATCTATCAATTATTAAACATCTCGATAGCGCTCCGCAATATATTATTGCGACAGTCTCTAATTTCTTAAATTAGAGCCCAGCCTGATTAAGGTAAGGTATAATCAAACTTCGGCATTTGTCCCTTTTACTAAAGTCTAACATCACCTTACTGACAATCCTTTAGCTACTCTTAACAAATGCAACCTCTTTTCGATAATATTCATTATAGCTGAGATAATTAAAAAAACAAGTAATTTCTTAATATTTCATTAATAAAATATTATTCTTCCGCTTTTTTAATCTCCTCGCTTAATCCATCCATATCCAATTTATGATGCATAAAATCAGCATTATCCAATGGTAAATGTTGTTCAATTGTTGCAAATGGCTGTAAAAAGACTTTTGCATCTGTAATGCCAAAACTCAAAATATGACCACCCATTGTCTTAGCTTCATCTAAATAATGCAAATGATATCCAGCAGCTGCCATCCCTTGGAATAATTCTGGTGAAAAATAACCAATAACTGTCCCTTTACTGTCTTCTTCGTAGAAAATCGCCTGTTCACTTGCTACTTCCGCCAAAGTTGGATAAGGTTTCTTTTGCCCTTTAACTGCACGTGTTTGCATGTACTTAAAATTACCTACAATCTTAACTGCAAAAAAGATATTGTGATATGGGTAGTTCGCTAAAATATGCTTGCTTAATTGCTTCATATCAAGATCATGAACTTCAAAACCATCTTCAACATTTTGATCATCAAAATGAACTGTCGCAAATGGAATTAATGTATCTGGTCCAAGTACCTTTACTTCTCCAGTACTTCTCACTAAGTACGCTACCCCATCTAACATAATCATTTCGCCATCTAAACCAGTAGCAGTTCCAATTCCTGCATCGCCATGCTTTGCTAACTCATCTAAGCGAATAGTGCCATCTAATAACCCTGGAACTAAAGTTGCTAACGTTCCATGCTGAAAAACTCTTGTTGTATCCTTTGTCATTGTAACTCCCTCTTAATTAATGTAGTTGATCATCTAGAATTTGCTTGCCTAACTCTTGATTATAGCTATAGTCAACCGGAATATCTACAATAACTGGACCCTTTGTTGCAAATGCTGCATCAAGAACTTTTTCTAAATCAGCTGCTTTTTCTACTCGCATACCTTTAGCACCAAAACTCTCAGCATATTTTACAAAATCAACTGGTCCAAAATTAACTGCGGCTGAATCACCATATTTCATTTCTTCTTGGAATTTAACCATATCATAATGCCCATCGTTCCAAATAATGTGCACAATATTAAGATTTAACCGAACGGCCGTTTCAAGATCTTGCGCTGAAAACAAGAAGCCACCATCACCAGACACAGATACAATTTGTGTTCCTGGACGAACTAATGCAGCTGATATTGCCCATGGTAAAGCAACACCCAGCGTTTGCATCCCATTACTAAACAATAAGTGCCGTGGTTCATAACTTCTAAAATGACGTGCCATCCAAATATAAAAGCTACCAACATCAACTGTCACAGTCATATCATCAGTAATTCTATCTTGCATTGCTTGAATAATACTTAATGGATGATTTAAAACTTGACCATCTTCAAGTGCAGGTGGTTCATCACGCAAAGCTGCTTCTTTTCTAATTTCATCCAAAAATGATTGTGACTCAGCTGGTAATTGGTATCCACCCATATAAGGCAATAAGAAATCAAGCGTCTGTGAGATATCACCCACTAATTCTCTTTCAGGTTGGAAATTCTTATCTATCTCTGACCGCATTGAATCAACTACAACAATATGCGATGTTCTTTCATTGTTCCAGTTCCGTGGTTCATATTCAATTGGATCATAACCAATGGCAATAACTAAATCACTCTTTTTAAGCAATTTATCACCTGGTTGATTGCGGAATAAACCTACTCGACCAAAGAAGTCGGCTTCCATATCGCGCGGTATTATTCCGGCACCCTGGAATGTTTCCACAACAGGCAAGTGGGTGGCAGCAATTAAATTACGAATTGATTCTGTTGTTTCAGGATCAGAAGCACGCATTCCTAATAATAAAACCGGCAACTTAGCTGCTTTAATTCGTTGAGAAAGTAGTGTTGCCTCAACTGGACTGGCAGGACCCAACTGTGGTGGTTGGCGTGGTGTAATTACATCTGTTTCAACCTCAGCATCCGTTACATCTTGGGGTACAGATACAAAACTGGCCCCTTGCTTTGATGCTTCAGCTTCTTGGTATGCATTTGCGATAACTTCTGAAATATTTTCAGGTTCTTGTACTTCTGCACTGTACTTTGTAATTGGTGCAAACAAAGCTGCATTATCCATACTTTGGTGTGTTAAACGCAACAAATCCGTTCTTTGTACTTGTCCAGAAATAGCTAGCACTGGATCTCCTTCTGCCGTTGCCGTTACAAGACCTGTTGCTAAATTTGATGCTCCTGGACCAGATGTTGTAATAACAACACCTGGTTTCCCTGTGATTCTACCTATACCTGCAGCCATAAACGCAGCATTTTGTTCATGGCGTGTCACAATAAGTTTGGGTGCCTTAGGGTTAACCGGATGTTCTAAACGTTCAAAAACACGGTCAATCTTAGCACCAGGTATACCAAAAACATATTCCACATCATGATTTGCTAGGCTATCAACAATGGCATCAGCGCCAAAGCGTTTGTTCTCTTTTGTCATTATTTTTCCCTCTAAGTTTAATTTATTTATGAACAGACTTACTATTAATAACTATATAATTTAGTGTTCTTCACAATCTTAGCACCTTGAAAATAATAATTCCAGCCTCAAGAATTCTTGTGAAATACTTAATTATAAAAGTGTTGTTTGCCTTACATACATAGAGAATAAAAGGATTGCAAAACTTTGTGAATTTGTGTAAAATCGCACTTTTTAAGATAGCGGTTTCAAAAATGAATATAGAATAATAAGATTTTTAATTTCATCACTATAAAAATATTATTCTACATTATCTATTTGGCGCGTATACAAAAAAATATTCTGTTTAGTATACGATACTTTTTTAAAATCACATTTTTCAAGAACTCGTATAGATGCTCGATTATTACCCTTAACAAATGCCTCTAACTTATCCACGCCTTCCAACGAACTTTTGCAGATTGCTTGTAATGCTTCGGCCATATAACCATTTCCCCACACTTCTTTATTGAGTGCATATCCAATTTCAAAAACACGTTGTTGTTTTGTGGAATACAAACAAATGTTACCAATAACCCGTTGCTGTCGCTTATTAAAAAGCGCATATGCATCTTGTTTTTGTAAATCATTTAAAAATAAAACACTGGCTTGAATCGTTGTACAAGGGGGAAAGCCTGCTGCATTAGCCACTACAAATTGGCTAGCATAGCTATAAACATCTTGTAAATCATCTAATTCAAATGGACGTAAAATCAAACGTTTAGTTTCTATCTTCATTAGCTTCCCCCATTTGAAAAAAATAAATATTATTTATGCCCCTTTTTTCGTAATTCACGTACCGGATCTATAAACGTATATTTATCATTTGTAACTGATTGCTCTTTTGTAGCCAAAATCAAGGCTAAAATCTCCCCAAAAACCGGCACAAAGTACAACAAAATTGCATACCAAGGCAGCTCAGCATCATGATATCGGCGACATAAGCCTGTTCCAATGGCAATAAAGTAAAAAGCCAAATACAATCTAAAAAGAATTGTATAAACCGTTTCAACTGCGCTTGGCATTATCGCTTGAACAACACTCAGACTTAACTCAAGTAATATTGCAAAAAGAGCTGTGATGATTATCATTCCAACAAAGCCCCACCAAAAATCTGCTCTGCCGACACGCTTATTAATTGTCAGCCAATCTTGCAAAAAAAGCTTTGTAGATGCAACTAAACCCGGTTTCTCAGTTTCATTTTTTGAATTGACCGTACCCTTAATCTTATTTAACTCTTCATTTTCTTCTTTAGCTGTTTGTGCTAGTTTTTCCATAAATGAATTATAATTATCTAAATTTCCCGAAATTGGTTCGTCTACCTGTTCTTTGTCTTCTGACACTTTTTTTGTTTCCTCTTGTTTTGAATCAAAATCCAATGTATAGAGTTTCGCTTGATCAGCGGCACAAAAAATACAATAATTTGAATTCACTGGTATTTGCTTTCGACAGTTTTTACATGGTTTAGTTTCTTCTGTGGTATCAAACCTATCTTGTGCAACACCACAAGAGCTACAGATTCTAGCTTCTGCATCAATTTTTCGACCACATCTTTGACAATAATATTTCAAAATTCTCACTCATTTCTCTAAATGTTTAATTCTTTAAATTGTTCAACAAATTCTTTTAAAATTGGTGTTAATCTTCTTCCTTTACCCCAAATCAAAGCCATTTTTGTTTCCCATTCTTCACAATCAATTTTAGCTACATAATCTACTTTTTCTAACCAAGCAATTGACTCAGGTACAATTGCAATTCCAAAACCTGTTTTTGCCCAGTCAATTGCCATTCGTGCATTTTCGCATTGAACAACCATATTAGGTTCAACACCATACTGTATAAAAGTGCTCCTAAACAACGTTTGAAATGAACGATATATAATAAGCGGGTACCTACTTAGTATGGTAACATCAATTTCTTGTGGTATGTTATCTATTTTATATACTTTTGGGAAAACAGCAACCATCTGTTCATTAGTTAAATATTCAACGTCTAATCCATCTGAATTAAAAGGCGTTCTTATAATGGCTAGATCGAGCTGCCGCCGTTTTATTTTTTCAATAATATCATAAGCGTTATCTTCATAAACATCAAAATTAACCCTTGGCTCCAACTTATGAAACTGCTGTAATTGTTTTTCTGGCAATATCGCACTCGTAAGCAAATCAACACCTAGAGATATTGCTAGATTATCTTGATCGATTTTTCTCACTTTATTTTCTGTTAATTCTGTCAACTCTATTATTTGACGTGCATATTTCTCCAGCAAACACCCAGCATCTGTTAGTTCAATACCTCTTGCCGTCCGCTTGAATAGTTGCACATTAAGATTCTTTTCTAGTTTTTTTAACTGATAACTCAATGGAGGCTGTGCTATATTCAATCTTTTAGATGCTGCTGTAATTTGATGTTCTTCAGCAACCACCAAAAAGTATTGTAATTGTTTTAAGTTCATAAACACTTCCCCCTATGTTAATGACAAACTCATAATATACAATTTTTGTATATCATAAAGTATAAATTAGTATTTTTGATATATCAATTAAAAAGTTGGGATTTGAATATAATTTAAACTAAATAGGAAAGTTTTTTAAGATATGCTAACGACCGCTCTAACTATATTGGCAGTAGTAATATTTACTGGTACAATAAGTTCAATTCTAGGAAGCAATTATCCATATTGTCCTTCCTAGTAATGTGGCTTGATATTAAATATGCAATTAATATAAAATAACCACTGCTATCACTACTGCCTTATAATGTAGCGTTTAACAGTATTATTAATAGTGTTGACTTTTTTTATTTTTAATTACTAACCATCATTACAAAGCATCTCTATATTTCGTAAAAGCAGAAATTGTTACTCAACTTTCATTTTTAGACAAGAAAAGTAACAGCACTTATCATAATGAATGAGGCTAATAATTAGATTAAACATAAAATGCTAGTCTGCCCACTTACCGAGAGCATTCAAACTAAAAATCATAACTTGTTTAATTTAGGGACTAACAAGTCATTTTATACAGTGATAGAATTAATATTTTCCATCACTACTTTTGAGTGCTTTTATTTACTAGCAACACTATTTTGCTACATAGCGATTTTTAATTATTATCTGCGTTTATTTTCATGACAAAACGCAGATAATAACTAACGTTTTTTGCTTATTTTTTAATACAACAAGTCCAATTATATTGGGTATTAGTTTTAAACTAAAGGAGGAATTAGATGTCTGAATCTAATTATCACGACAACGAGGTGCCAAAAAGGCAACATAACCAGACTGATATGCCTGAGCAAAAATTACGACGACCTCAAAAACATCATAAACCTAGACCACATAAAAGTGGTTGCTTTTTTTGGGCACTACTCGTTTTTGTAATCTTAGCCATTATCGGTAGTATCTACATCAAAGATAGATATGATGCTGCCAAAAAAACGGCTAATAAAATTTATAATGCAAGCAATATTACAAAAGCACGTGATGTTAACGCTGTTTTAAAAGAAGGAAAGCCTGTATCGATCCTGTTAATGGGAACTGATACAGGAGCATTAGGCCGAACCTTCCAAGGTAGAACCGATACCCTGATGGTCGTTGTTCTTAATCCCACAAAAAAAACAATGACGATTGTTAGTATCCCTCGTGACGCTGAAGTTGCTGTTTACGGTTACGAACAGTATTTCCCAAGTAAAATCAATTCTGCTTATGCATATGGGGGTTCTGCAACTGCTATTAAAACTGTTCAAAAGTATCTAAATGTTCCAATTGATTTTTACGCAACTGTTAATATGGGAGGCTTAGAGAACCTTGTTAATGCTGTAGGCGGTGTTGATGTTAATCCACTATTAACATTCTCATATGATAATCAGAGTTTCACCAAGGGGACTACAACTCATATGAATGGTACACGTGCTTTAGCCTATGTGCGCATGCGTGATGACGATCCTTTAGGCGATTACGGTCGTCAAGCTAGACAGCGGCAAGTATTAACTAAACTTGCTTTTAAGAGCACTAAGCTCGTCAATTTACTAAATGATGGTTTCTTAAAGACCTTAACTAAACAAATGACTACAGATTTAACGTTTAATGATTTGCTTTATCTAGGTACTAAATATCGTGTAGCTACACATCACATGAAAACATACTCGTTGCAAGGTAGTACCGAGCTTATCGATAGCCAAGACTTTGAAGTTGTTAGTACCTCTGAAAAACAGCATATAACCAATATCTTACGTAAGTCACTTGGTTTGGTTCATGCCACAACTGGCAGTACCTTGTCCAGTTCAAATAGTATTAATACAACAGATAGTAACTAGCCTACTTAAAAGCACTAATCAGTACAGCTTTAGATACTGCATGTTCCTTGTTTACAACTTAATTGTTATTTTAAAATCGACCTCCAAAAGTTAGCTTTCTTTTCTAACTTTCGGAGGTCGATTTATTATTTATGTTATTTTAAACCTAAATTGATTATAACCATATCTATCTAAAATTAGATTACGCTTTAATCGCTGATTTAGTCGTAAATTCTTTATTTTTCAATTCAATCGTTTCATCACACATTTTAGCTACTTCTGGCTCATGGGTAACAATAATTACACATTTTCCTTGTGCATGCGCCAATTCTTGAAAGAGCTCAATTGTTTCTCGTGTGTTGGTTTCATCTAAATTACCTGTTGGTTCATCGGCCACAACTACCTTAGCATCACAACACATTGCTCGTACAATGGCTACACGTTGCTGCTGTCCACCTGAAAGACGTTGAACATTTTTCTTAGCCATATCCTGATCAATCCCTATTTTACTGAGCATATCAATAGCGTATTCTTTATCGCCCTTATGCTGTGAATTAGTAATTGCCATAGCTGTCAAAACATTGTCTAATGCCGACATATACGTAAATAGATTATATGACTGAAAAACAATTGACACGTATTTATTTCGGTAATTGGTTAACCCTATCTTATTTATCGCACGGCCATTATATAAAACCTCACCTTCACTTGGTTTATCTAGACCCGCAATAAGGGATAAGAACGTCGTTTTACCAGATCCACTACTACCCACAATTGCATACGTTTTACCTTCTGCGAATTGGAGATTAACATTACGATATAAAGCATTAGCTTGGTGATCATACCAATAACCGATATCTTTTGTTTCTAGCATTCTCATGCTCCTTTCTAACTAATCAAAATTTTCTTAGGCTCTAAGCGCATAATTCCAATTGAAGCTAACATAATTGACAAGAATATAATTGATAAGCCAAACCCACCTAATTCAGCGAGTGATAATATATCCACATCTGTGCTTAATTGTGATGAAAGTTGACTTGAACTAGTACTTGAGGCTGCTGTTGTCATCATATTACCGCCACCACTTTTACCACTTGGAGCAGAGTTGCCACCGCCGCCACCGCTTGGAGCGCCGCCACCACTTGGTGCACCACCGGTTGAATTGCCTGTCGTTGATGTTGTTGTCGCAGTAGTCGTTGTTTGCTGACTTACTAATTGCTTGCTCAAAGCACTTCCAACAAATTTGCCACCAATACCGGCAATTACAAGTGAGACAATCATAATCATAAACATCTCGGCAAAGAATTGTGCGATAACTTTCCAACGTTTCTCACCCAAAGAGAGAAGAACACCTATTTCGTACCGCCGTTCACGAATCATTAATATTATGATTAATGCTAGGATGATAGTTCCAGCAATTGCTACTAACCAAACAATCTTATTAGCAAAACTCTTAATATTATTCAATGGTGTCAGCATTGATTGATAAGTACTATCATCTTTTGAAACTGAGAACTTGTTTGTATTGATCAAAGACTTAGCATATTTGATGAATTTATTTGCCTTTGCAGGATTGCTTAAATTGAAGACAACAGAATCAGCTGTTCCTGAATATTTGCTACCTTTTAGTTTATTAGCAAATGTATATGCTGTATACAAAGTATTAGACGGATCTGATTGCATCGTACCTGTACTTGTAGATGAAGTTGATGAGGCTTTATAAATACCAACAACTTTTAAAGTATATTTTGTTCCAGATGTTGATTTGATTTTGATTGTACTACCAACAGAAATATTATTTTCCTTAGCCAATTCTTTTTCAATAACAACATTATTTGTCCCTGCATCTGAACTTCTTATTCCACGACCACTAGTGATTTTATATGAGCCACTAGAAAATGAGCTAACTGTACTTGTCGCCGATACACCAGAAATAGTTAGATCACCTGTCGAATTTGAACTTGAACTCGAGTTAGACTTTCCGCCAGGGCCACCACTCATACTGCTATTAGATGAACTAGTCTCAATTGCATCAAATGATTTTGCATTTGCTGTTGTAGAAGTCGTAATATTATACGACTTTATATATGATGAACTAGCAATCTTCTTCGCAGTCTTAACAGAAACACTAGCTAAAGAGAGTTTCTTTGACTTTGAAGATGAGGAGTTTAGTTTTTTAAAGGCATTTTCACGATTTGCAGATAAGGTAACAGTTGCCCCTGCACTTTCCTTTGCATTTTCGGCTGCCGTCGTCGCGGCATTTTGAATCAAAATACCCGCTAAAACAAACATTAAAATTGCCGAAAGCACTAATGTAAGCAAAAGTGTGCGCCCTTTCTTGGCCTTTACATTTAAAAAGGCTCTATTCATAAAATTCATATTTTCGCATCCTCCAAAAAGATAATTTATAATAGCACTGCGTTTTAGCAATAATGTAAGCTTATTTTATAAATATGAAATTTCTTAGAAGTATATACGAACTTATTCGTTATAAAATGCAAAATTTTGCCTAAAATACTTTTTTATAACAAAAATAGGATAAAAAAACGGTTACTTTCACTTAAAAAAAACAATGCATCTAACTGCTTGTTTTTCTAATTAAGTTTCGTAATTCCTTTTTTATCCCATATCTTATGTTTTAAATCTTTTTTATTTGAATCTATAGTCAACGATTGCTAATTTTAAAATAGAGCTGTCCAACTAGTTCAGATAGAAAGAAACCCATAGCTATTGCACCCGCAATCATCGCTACTTGAACAAGATAACTAATTGCTAAAATATTATTGTTTAAAGCAAAAAAGCGGACTGCTTGATAGGCCTGACCCCCAGGTACTAATGGAACTAGGCTTGGAATATTAAATAAAATTGTCGGCATTTTTTGCCAACGAGCAACAAAAATTGAACAAACTCCGATAGCTAAAGCAGAAACTAAGTTAGCCATCATTACTCCACCTTCGATTTGCTTAACAAACATATAAGTCAACCAACCAAACATTCCAACAAAACCACAAGCGTGTAATGCACGTCGTGGAATATTAATAATGACACCAAATGCAATTGATGCTAAGTAACTAAAAAGAGCATTAATAATCCATGTCAATTATTTTCACCTCACATAAAACGTAAAATAAACGCAATGCCTAATCCAAGCGCACAAGCAGACAAAGCTGCTTCAGCACCACGTGCAATACCACTTAAAATATGTCCCGCCAACAAATCACGTACCGCATTAGTAAGTGGAACTCCTGGAACTAGTGGCATCAATGCACCAATTGTGATTTGATTAACAGTTGTACCAAAATGCATTCGGACAAATATCACTGCAAAAAAGCCAATCACTAACGCTGCTATAAATTCACTTACAAAACGAATCTTAAAGCGCGTATTAAAAAAGTAAAAGCAACTAAACCCTAATGCACTAACAATTACGGTTGGCAAGAAATCTTCCCATGATGATCCATACATAATTACAAGCAACGCCCCCATCAATGCGGCTGCGATTAATTGCCAGTAAAAGGCAAAAAAGGGAGCTGCCGTATCAATTTCAACCAACTTATTATAAAATTCCTGTAACGTCATTTTATGCGCTTGGAATGCTCGTGAGGCTTCGTTTACCCGAGAAACTTTTTCTAAATCAATTGTTCTTTTCGTAATTGGTTCAACCTGTGCTTGATATCGCCGTGGAATAGACATGGTAATTCCTGTTGTTGTTTCAAAAATTTTAGGCTCATCAATCCCAGCATTACAAGCAATTCTCTTTAAAGTACTATCAACTCGAGCCATATCAGCCCCATTTTCAACCATAATTTTTCCAGCAAGCATTACTGTTTCAATAATCAAACTATCATCTTGTGTGGTTGCCATGTCTTTCACCAGCTTTTAAATTAATTTTAGTGCAGATTATAAGTGCTACTTCCCCTAAAAGCACTCCCAAAACCATAAGCAAAAACAAAATATTATAAGAAAAAAGTTCAATAATTATTCCACCAAACAACGGACCTACAGCATGACCTAATGAAGATGCAATTGCCAAGCGACCTTGGTACTTTCCCTTTTCGCTTAGACTACTAAATCTATCAACAATCGCCGGAATCGTTGGAAATACACAAACCTCTCCTACGGTTGCCAATACCATCGACAGGATAAACATTATATATGTATGTGCAAAAATTAAAGATCCAAAAGCAACTATAAATATTCCGATTCCAAAATATAATTTATTAAAAATATTAATCTTGTAATGTTCATCTAACCAACTAATAAACGGTTGCAAACAAACAATTATTACCCCATTTATCGTCCATAATAAACTATAGCGTGCTAACGGGATCTTTAAGCTTTCCATATAAACTGACAAATTACTTTGCCATTGTGAATAGCCTAATGAAATCATCAAATAGGTTATCAAGATAGCCATAATTACAATAACAAAACGGCGACTGGTTTTGTCACCAGTTTGACTAACTTGCATTTTCTTCTTTTTAACATGTTCTGGCACTACAAAAAAGGCCGCTGCAATTAGCATAAAAAGAGCAAACATCACAAAGTTTATAACAAAAATCAACCTAATACTAATTTCTACAATAAATCCAACGGATAACGTTCCAATAACAACACCTAAGTTAGCCATAAAATAAAGCAAATTAAAAACATAACGTGAGTCGTATTTTTCAATCGCCGTAGCAAGCGAATTCGTAATCGTTCCTGAAACACCTATCGCAAAACTATTGATTACAATTAATATCGGATAATACGGCCAACCATTCTTAAAAATCAAGATACCTAATGCTAGCAATGATACGCCTAAAGATACAAGCAACGCTTTATATGCATCTTTATTGTCATATATATAGCCCCCTAAATAATTGCCACCAATCATTGACATTGAACTGCAAAATAGAACAATTCCTGCCATCGTTAACGTTTGATGCAAATAATTGTGCATATAGATCGTTGTTAACGGCCACATGAAACTCATACCAGTTGATTCAACCAAATTACCGATTAATAGCCAAATTAGATGCAACTCTCTTTTTTTGCGTATGATAGTCCCCCCCCTTTTTTTCAAATAGTATAACTGATTATATCAGAAACTAAGAAAACGTAAAGACTATGCTACCGTAAAAATATTTTTATACTACAAAAAAGCCAAGGATTACTCCTTGACTTTTTCTTGCTATTAAAATTTAATATTTAAATTAAGCTTTTACAACGTTAACAGCTTGTGGTCCACGATCACTTTGTTCAACGTCAAATGTAACTTTTTGGCCTTCATCTACAGTTTTGAAACCGTCGCCTTGGATAGCTGAGAAGTGAACGAATACGTCACTACCATCTTCGCGTGTGATAAAACCAAAACCTTTGTCTGCATTAAACCATTTTACTGTTCCTTGTTCCATTATAGAAATCCTCCTATTGCGCCAAAAGGCACTTAATAATAATTTTTGTAGTTCTGAATTGGTGCAATGGAGAAAGTTAATTGAAACATCCTAACCACATAACCCATGCAAAAGTACATAAGTAAGTATAGCATATAGATTAAATAAAAGATAGATGTATTTACATTTATTTTACAAAAATATAATGCGCAGCTTTATAGCCAATATCCATTTCTTCATTGGTGTTTTTTACAAATATTTTTACTGGGCCTTCAAACGGTGTATGTTCCAAGATTTTAATCTGATCACCGATATTTAGTTTAACATCTGACAAATACTCCAATAAATCATGATTATCTATAAAACGGTCTACAACTGCTTGCTTTCCATCTTGTAGACTTGCTAACACTTGATGTGTGTCTTCTTCATATTCTCCATCTTTAGTCGGGATAATCCCACCATGTGGACAACGCTTAGGATGACCCAAAAAGTCTTCTAAATGATCCATTAATTCACTACTTGTTATATGCTCTAGCACTTCCGCATCAGTATGCACATCTTGTAGCTTATATCCCAATTTGTCCACTAAAAAAGATTCCCACAGGCGATGACGTCTAACTAAATCTTCTGCTACCTTAGCGCCCTTAGGTGTTAATGATATTCCTGCATAAGGTTCATGTTCTACTAAATCACCTTCAACTAATTTTTTTATCATTTCAGTAACAGATCCTGCAGCTACATTTAAACTAAATGCTACTTGTTTATTGGAAATCTTTTTTCTCTTTCCACCTAGTTCAAAAATAATCTTGAGATAGTCTTCTTTTTTGGGTGTCATCCTTTCACCTCATTTACCAAATCACATTTATCAATACTGTGGCTGTTTGTCATCTTATTTACCTCTCTTGCTAGCAAGTTATCATCAAAGCTCTCTCTTCGCATTTTCTAAAACTATCCGCATGTCCATGGGAAGTTTATCCTTAAAAGTCAATGTTTTTTGCGAAAACGGATCAGCAAAACTTAATTCGTAAGCATGCAAAGCTTGTCTTTTAATTCCCATATTTAATGGGCCTCTATACAGCATATCTCCCACTAACGGGTGACCTATGTATTGAAAATGCACTCTAATCTGATGTGTTCGCCCTGTATGCAGCTTAACGTCAACTAAAGTCATACTTTTACCAAAATGTTGCTTAACCCAATACTCTGTTTTAGCACTTTTCCCCTCTGCTGAAACCTCCTGATAAGCCTCTCCTTCTTTACGTCGCAAGGGTTCTTCAATAAAGCCATGTTCTTTTGCTACATATCCGCTAACAAGTGCATAGTAACGTTTATCAAAACTATGATTAACCACTTGCTTATCAATTAGACCTTGTGCAAAACCGTGTTTAGCTAATAAAACAATTCCACTTGTATATCTATCTAAACGTGTAATAATATGCGGAATCGAATTTTCAGCTTGCTGCTTTATCAGATAATACTTCACCCTATTAACTAAAGTGTCAGTCCGATTGCTTGGTCCAGGAACACTAGTCAATCCAGCTGGTTTAGAAACAACTAACCAATTTTGATCTTCATACAAAACGTCAATGTTTTTTTCACTTGGCTGAATAGCAACAACTTCCTTTTCTACTGGCAATTCTAACGTGATTTTATCACCCTTTGCTAGTATATGCTGTAATTCTTCTTTTTCGTTATTAAGCAAAATAGTTCCTTGACCCCGGCGTATTTTACCAAGTAGTCGATGACTAACACCTTTACTCACCAAAAAGCGTTTTAGTGTTTGCTCTTGTTTATCTTCTTTTTGCCATGTAAACTCCATGCACCTACCTCTTTATTCGTGATCCTACAAGGCCTACTATTAGCACAATAAACGATATAGCTGCAACCCACAAAGAATAAGTTTGGAACACATCCAAAATTGCATTACCAAATTTTTCGAGCATATTGCTAAAGATTCCTGCGGATGTAGGGACAACAGTTCCCACAAAATCAACAGCCTTTAATCCAGTTAGAACAAAAACCGTAGGAATGCCAAACCAGACACCTGCAACACCAAGATAATATAGCCATCTTAAAAAATTAAATGATTGTAAGACCAACAATAGTATTACTAGAATAATACTACCAATCACACCTATCATAAAACTTTTATTTGCAATTGATCTTATTGTCTGAAGCATTGTCTGTAATTTTGTAAGTGGTCCATCACTGGAAAGCTCTGTACTAACTTCACTTTGAATCGTTGTAATAAAGCTACTGCGTAAACTAGTATAGTATTCCCCCGTTATAGATAAGCCCTTTGCTTGAGCCTTTTGATCAATATTTTTTCCAACTTGATTTGCAATTGTAGTTGTATTAAACAACGTTTTTTTATTTGCATATAAATTATTTAATGCTTGTTTAAAATCTATCTTAACTTGTTTTTTCGTAATCAAATCGCTTGTCATACTACTAGGAACTCCTGCTGAACTAGCCGCATTACTAATTTCACTATTTAAATTTTGATATAATTCATTAATATATTTTGATTGAAATAATTGATTAGTTGAAAAATCTGCATCTAATATGGTTTTCTTTAACGAAAATCCAATAAATGTACAGCCTATTGTGATAATCAATAAAAATGTTACAAACCATGTGATCCCCTTATGTGTACCACTATCTTTTGGTATTCTATTGCTTCTTGACATTTGCATAGCAACATTTCCTTCCTAACCATTAACGACGCCAATAACTCATAATTAAAATATCCCCTACCATTACAAACAGTAATAACATGCTCATCAACTGCATATAGCCACTGCTATCAACTACAAACAGATGTTTTAAAAAATCTGGACTAATCGAATACACTACAACCCAAACTAATATCGCTAACATCTCAGCATAATTTCTTCTAGGTAATAGTCGCATTTTTTTCACCTCTAACCCAACTTTAGCATCTTCACATAGTAAATGAAATTAATGTCTAAAACCACGGATGTAATTCTATCCTACTTAAACTAAATTTCAAGAATATGAAAATACTAATTTAGAATTCTATTTTTTATTATACCTTATTTTTTATTATCAACAAGTTTTTTAAGTTCATTAAATCCTGACTAAGATTACTCTATACTGTCATTTTTTTAGAATAACTATGCTAGAATTTTTAGGATACATCAAAAAAAGGGGATTATTTTTATAATGTACACTACAAGATCTATGAATAAGTTTCGTCTAGGTTTAATCGCCAGTTACTTATTTTCTTTTTTGGTTTTAGCTTTCTTAGTAAAAAACAGCAATACACTCATTTCAACATTTGATTCAAAAATTCAAAATGTATTTGTGCCTTTTACTACTCCAACGACTACTAAAATTGTTCACTTTATTAGCAATTTAGGTAGTCCAGCTGTTTCGTTTATCTTTTCGCTATTTGCCTTAACTTTTACATACATTATGTATTCAAAAAAAGAGGCTATCTGGGCCTTAATTGTTTTAATAAGCGGAGAATTGCTCGTCCATATTATTAAAAATTTAATGGCACGTCCACGTCCTTCTGATAAATTAGTTTCAGCTACTGGTTTTAGCTTCCCTAGCGGGCATACATTCGGGACGGCACTTCTAGTCTTAATTGCCATTTACTTATTAGTACCTCATCTACACAATAAAACCCTACGCATTTCTTTAATTATTGGGGGACTTGTTTGGATTGGTATAATTGGTCTAACCCGTATCTACCTACATGACCACTATCCAACCGATGTTTTAGCAAGCTTATTACTAGTTGGAACTATTTGGGAAATTGCACGTATTTATCAACCGCAAGTTTCTAATCTTACTCATAAACACTTTGCTCACTTTAAATACTAGAATATATAAAAAGACAATCTTTCATCTAACTTAAAAGATATATGTAGCTAATACCTATCTCTTTTAAACTAATCGATGAAGAATGTCTTTTTTTTATCACTTATAATAATGTGCAATTTGTTTTACCGTCTTATTTTGACGACGAGCCCGTAAAACAACATCACGTAATTTGGTGGGAGTAAATGTTGTTGTATCGACATTTTGACTCTTTAAATCCTTTTTAGCCTGCTCAATTTCTTTTTGAGTAACTGTAACATTTGGTTTTTGCGAAACCTTGGGACTACTGTTATCAGCGTCACTATCAACTGTATAGCCTAAGCGTCGTAGAATTCTATTATTGTAGGTTTGTAATTTCTTTGCTTTTTTTCTAATTTCTGTATAATAGCTCTGTTTAATGTTCCCATATCCTAAAATAACTGCTAATTTTGTATTCGAAGCCGTATACTGATATTTTTGCGAAAGCTTTTTAGCCTTCGTGTATGTTTTATTAAATAACTTAAGTTCCTTAATTACTTCCTTTAATTCAGTTTGTTTCTCTGAGGCTCGGCGCACTAGCACACTTGATCCTCCATCAATTGATGCAACCACTTGAAAATTCAGTCGGCTCTTGGCATAATCTTTTTTCTTTAATTGCTCTAAACTTTCTTTATAAATTCGAGTTTGTCGTAAATATATCTTTGCCTTTTCGTCAGATTGTTTCTTTTTTAATGCATCCCGAAAATTTAGCATCGCTGCATCATATTGGCCCTTTTCAATGTCTTTTTGGCCTCTTTGCATCATCATGTTGTAATTTTTTTGTGTTTCAATACCTTTGGTATATCCAAATCCTATAAAAACTATAGCAACAGTTATACCCACAATCGTCCACCATAACCAACGTTTCATTTCATCACCTCGGTTTTATATAATGCATCATAATATATTGATTTTATTATACCATTTCAGTGCTATTGTGGAAAAGAAAGTTAACTGGATCTTTATAATGATGCAAAAACGCTTTATTGTCGCAGTGCTTTAGATTTCAACATTTGTTTAAAAAGGATTATAATTAGTTTGTAATCGATATCACAAGGAGGCACTTATTATGAAAAAAAGTAAAGCAGTAATGATAGGCGCTGGATTAGCTAATATGGCTGGTGCAGTTTATCTGATTCAGGAAGGAAATTTCTTAGGAAAAGATATTACATTTTATGCTCTCGATACTCATGGCTCTAATGATGGCTCCAGTGTTTCGCAAGCAACTACCGAATATTGGAATAAAAACCATCCGCTTGATAATACTTTAGGCTATGTCGCACGAGGCGGTAGGATGTTAAATTATCGTACCTATGTTGACTTGATGGACCTACTTAGTCGTATTCCTTCTGTAACTGAAGAGAATATGTCTGCTGCTAAAGATACCCGTGATTTTGATGCCAAGCATCCTACTTATGATAAAGCACGTCTTTTGAAAGCTGGTGTTGGAATTGTTGATGGTCATAAGTTAGGTTTAAACAATACAGATCGTTTATTGTTAACTAAACTTGTAACTATGCCTGATAACGAAGAAACAAAGTTAGATAATGTTTCAATTGCAGAATACTTTAAAGACGATCCGCATATGTTTGAAACAAACTTCTGGTTTATGTGGGAAACAACTTTTGCTTTTAGAGTACAATCTTCTGCTCAAGAATTACGTCGCTATATGCATCAGATGATTTATGAATTTACCCAAATAGAACACTTAGTTGGTGTTAACAGAACCCGCTACAATCAATACGAAAGCATCATGCTTCCTTTGATTAAATATTTGGAAAGTGAAGGCTGCAACTTCGTTATGCACAGTCGTGTAACTGATTTTCAATTTAAAGAAACAACTATGCAAGACGAAATTACAGTAACCGGTCTAGAGATTCTTAACACCGATACGAATGAAGCTCATCATCTAGAAATAGATGATGACACTGCGGTCTTCTTTACAAATGGTTCCATTACTGATTCAGCAACACTAGGTGATTTGAATACTCCAATCGTTGAAAATCCTGATTATGGTGCTGCTGCCAGTCTCTGGAAAAAGGCCTGTGAACACTTCTATAATCTTGGGTCACCTGATAAGTTTTTTGCAGATCGCAATGCTTCTGAATGGATTAGTTTTACTTTAACTACTAAGAATCATCTATTATTAAATGAAATTACTCGGATAACAACTCAACTACCTGGCAACGCACTAAATTCTTTCTTATCAACTAAGCCAGTTACTGAAACAGGTCTCACTGATGTAAATATGTCAATTGTCGTTCATCATCAACCACACTTTACAACTCAAAAACCAAATGAAAGTGTTATCTGGGGATACTTCTTATATCCTCGTCGCACTGGAGAATTTGTCAATAAACCTTATATTGAAATGACTGGTGCTGAAATGGTAGAAGAACTTCTCGGTCAACTCTCAAAAGTTGATCCTGGTCCTGTTAACATAAAAGAAAAAACTGATGCCATTATGGATAGTATCATCAACTGTATCCCTGCATATATGCCATATGCATCAGCATTGTTTAATAATCGTGCCAAAAGTGATCGTCCAGAAGTAATTCCAACACACTCAACTAACCTTGCTTTTACAGGTGAATTTGTTGAGCAACCATATCAAATGGTCTTCACTGAACAAAGTGCGGTTCGTTCAGGTGAGATTGCTGCCTATTATTTCGCTGATGTACCTATGAAAAACTTAGTTAAGAATCCACGTTTTGATAAAGATCCTCGCGTTCTCGCACGTGCCTTAAAACGCATGTTCATCTAAAGTTTGCGAAAACTAGAAAAAACTCTTTGAGTTGAAGTGCCCCATAATTGTTAGTCATGGAAACTAACAATTATGGGGCACTTCAAGTCTAACTTAACTTGAAGAGTTCTTTTATTATTATCATAAAATCTTTCTCAAAATTTCCAGCATAAATGTAAAACATATTTGATATAAAAAGTAAAATATGTTTTACTTTTTATGTGCCTAACATATTAATTCTTAAGGACGGTATTCATATGAGAAATCGAATTAAAGAATTACGCAAAGAAAAACATTATCCCCAAGCACAACTTGCTAAGCTTGTTGGTGTCACTCGTCAGACGATCATTGCCATTGAAAATGACAAATATGACCCATCTTTGAGCCTTGCATTTAATCTTGCTCGTATTTTAAACGTGCGAGTTGATGAGTTATTTATTCAGGAGGAAGAATATCATGATTAATACTAAAAGAAACATTTTATTAACCACACTTTATGGTAGTTGCGATTTAGTTGGTCTCTGTCTTTTACTAGCAACTTTATTTCTAGATTCGTACTATCTATATTTTTTTAGCATATTGCTGATAATTATACCCTTCATTTTCATAGCAACTAAACTACGAAAAAACAAGAAACACTCTATCAAAATATTTGATTTATTGGAAAATGGTTATCCTTTAGATATGGAACACAATGACGAACGCGAATGGCGAATAATGCTAACTGCCACTTATATTAGTTACCGAATCACATTAGCTACCGCTTTGGTATCACTTGTTATTCTGCTATTATTGCTTAAACTTAGTTCTTTATTTTCAGCTTTCTTATTTATCGAATTAGCAGTTGTCGTCCCAATTATTACTGGTCAATGGACTTATCTAATTACATATTACAAGCTTGACCGTTTCTAATAATTATTTTTATCTCCACCAATTGTCTACAATTTTAAAAACACGATTGAAAATGCTCAGCTAATGAGAACTTTCAATCGTGTTTTTTTAATTTTTTATCTACTTAAATTATACAGCCACAAACATTGACAAAATCATTACTGCAACAAGTCCCACCACAACAGATAGACCCATCGACCTCGTTTTGTATGCTACACCTATTACGATAATAGCAGCTATAATTTTTGCAACATTACTAGCACCAACAAAGGTATAGTTGCTCGTATTCATAAACATATCTTTTACAACTAAAGCTGTAAATAAAGAAACAGGTACATACTTCATCCATTCATTAAACCAATTTGGAATTTTACGCGTTGCAAAAATTCTTAATGGTATTAATCGTGGCAAAAACGCTGCTACCATAGAAAACAGGACCAATAAAAAATGATCCATCGTTGAATATCCCATTGTTATTCTCCTTCTGAATCGCTCTTAGGCACTGAAACTCGTCTACCTTTGCTATGGTGCTTAATCTTACCCAACAAAAAGCCTCGTTCATGCCCGTGTTTGACCAAATAATCTTCAACTGCAAAACCTACTAATGAAGCAATCAACGTTGCAATGATCAAACCCATCGTACTTTTTAAAAGACACATTGCAACAATTGCAACAATTGCAGATAATAAGCTTACTAAAATAGTCAATTTGTTTTTTACCTGCATAATTATCATATACAAAAACATTGCAGTTAATGCAAAATCTACAATCGAAAGATTAATCTCAATCAAACTGCCAATAAAACTACCAATCAAGTTTGCGACAGACCAAAATAACAAAGAATAGTGTTCTACCATTAAAGCATCACTGGGTTTCCATTCTTTGTCTGTTGCAAATTTTAAATAGTTAACAGCATAGTTTTCATCATTCATGTGCATCGCAAAAATATAAAGGAATTTTCTGCTAGTCCCCCGTAAGTACTGAGACAAGCTTGATCCTAGCAGTGCATACCGTAATTCAAGGAAGAAAAGCATCAACACTATCGTGTGTATTGGCGCATTAGTTACCAACATTGATGCAATTAAAAATTGCGCTCCACCAGAAAAAACAAGCAGCGAGACCAAGAGTGTCAAAATTGCATTGAAGCCTGCTTTATTCAATAAGATACCGCAAGCCAATCCAATAGGGACATAACTTAAACACAAGGGCAAGGCAACACGTAGTACTTCCACCCAACGTGGTTCTTCTTTTTTCACCAAATTAAGCCTCCATCAAAAAATAAAAAGTTCCCTTAACATTGATTATAACATAGCTATTATCAATAAGTATTAATTCTTTTAAAGTATGAGAATAACTTTAGCTTCATTCTTCCTATACAATTTAAGCATCTCTAGCATTATGTTAAGTACTCTTTTTAAATGAGTTGCTACATTCTTTTATCATTAAATGACACCAAAATAAAAAGCACGCATAATTAGCGATAAATAATTTAAACAATTATTATTAGCAACAACTATTGTGCTTTTATTATGACAATATCATTATAGTTATTTCTCCTCTAAAAACTGTATTTTAGAATAACTAATAACTATTTTTTGTTTCATATCCATTGCCGTCATCGTTTTAGCAAATTCCTTATCAAAAACTAGGATTGCTGAATTCTTTAATTGTTTTTCAACTGTTCCGACAAAGTGATGGCGATGAAAGGTAAATGCCACATGTGAACCCTTGACAAAAGGTTTTCCTAGTTCGCTTACCTCTATCTCTTTGACATTTGTCCTACTTTTTTCGCTCATTAATTTTCCTCCTCGAATATGAAAAACAACTGTAACAATTCTTGTAACCTCTTTATTATAACTCATTTTGCGTGTTAATAGCTATCAATGCGATTTTCTCACTCAAATTGCCAACAAAAAAAGCCGCAGAAAACCTACTTAAATAGATTTTTTACGACATTTTTTACAATTTCTAATTTTGTTTTTGATAGTTGTTAATATCTACTTCTTCAACATAGTTAACACTTGGACGCACAATGTGCATAGCAGCATACAAGAGAATTAACGAAACAATGATAAATATCCACTCGACCGTGAACGACGTCAGCATTTGACCTGAACCTAAACCTGATGTCAGAGCCTGACGGAAGCCATATACAGAATAGGTCATTGGTAAGAATGGGTTAATTGCTTGGAAGAATCCATTCATACCCTTAGTTATTTCAATTGGGAATGAACCACCACTGGCACCTAATTGAAGAACTAATAAGACCATACATACGAAACGACCTGGGTTTTGGAATGCTACCGAGAAGAACATAATCAAGTACATCATCGCAAGTGAGAAGAAGATCCCGTTAGCTAACATTGCTGCTAAATTATCTGGTTTCAATCCAACTGCTACCATTAATAGACTTTCTAACACAGCATTTCCAATAGCAACTAAGCCACCTAATGTTACTTTAGCTAAGAACCATTCTGTTGCTGTTTCATCTTCTGTTTCAAGACGACGAATTGGGTAAACCAAGTTGAAGACCATTGCTCCGACAAATAGAGCTACAGATAACATATATGGAGCAAGAGCATAGCCATAGTTTGGAACATAACTATAATGTTTAGCCGACAAATTAGATGGTGCTGCAAACATTGAAGCATTTTTATTAGTCAATTTAACTGAGTTAATTGTATTTGCACCACTCTTCAAACTCTTAGCTAACTTCTTGTTACCCTTTTGAATTTTCTTAGAGCCTGAAGACAATGTATCATTATTAGCAACTAATTGCGATGTCCCTGAAGCAAGCTGGTTAACACCACTTGATAGAGTTGGAACTTCACTATTCAAGGTACCTAATCCACTGCTTAATTGGTTTGCACCAGATGTTAAAGTACTGTTATTAGATGCTAATGTTGCTGTCCCTGATGCTAATGTTGAGATTCCACTTACAAGGGTTGGCACGTTTGAGTTAAGCGTCCCTAGACCACTTGAGAGTTGTGAAGCTCCACTTATTAAAGCTTGAGAGTTAGCATTTAATGTGCTTGAACCAGCAAATAATGTCGATATTCCAGACGTTAATGTTGGAACTTGACTATTTAATGATGTTAACCCTGAATTAAGTGTAGATGCACCGCTAGATAATTCAGAAGATGTACTATCAAGAGAGCTTGCCCCGCTTGACAATTTATCTACTCCTTCTGTATAGCTATTAACGCCACTAATCAATTCATTTATATTTGTGCCTGTAGCATTTTCAGCTACAGCTGCTGCAATTTTTGATTCATCTGTCAAAGTCGTAATATCAAAATTGGAAGTGTTCCCTACACTTGTATTCAATTTTTCAGCCGTATCTACTGAAGATTGTGAAAGTTTACTTAACTTAGTAACACTTGTAGATAACTTTCCAAGATTATCTGAAGCAGTAGCTAATTCTTCTAATTTTTCTTTCGTTAAATCAGCATTCGCCATCAAAGTATTCAAATCATCTATAGCATTTTTGATATTATCTATATCAATTCCTGATAGACTATTTTGTAAGGTTTGCAATTCCTGTAAATTACTATTATTGCTATTAGCAATAGTTGAAACAGCTGCTTTATCTGAATCACTCAAACTAGAATCTGATTGTAATATTTGAACTGCTGCTGCAATGTTTTTACTATTTGAGCCTATACTTTGTAACCCCGTTGAGACAGTATCTAAACTCTGCTCTAAGTTACTTAAACTACTAAGCGTAGTACTGTATGTTTGATAATAAGTAGCTAGATTTTGTAACATAGTTATAGCTGATTGTAAATCTGCTATATTGCTAGATGATAACCCCTCGTTAATTTGGCTAATACCACTATTTATTAATTCATTAGTAATATATAGTGCAGATGCTGCCTTAGGAAGATCTTCCAAATTAGCAACACCTTTTCTTAAGGACTCAGAATTTGAACTTGCACTTGATAATCCCTTACTAATAGTAGATACACCTGTAAAATACTGATTTAGATAAGAATTTAAATTAGTAGAACCAGTAGCTAAACTACTTATGCCACTACTCAATGCACCCGTTTTACTATTTAATGTACTCAATCCTGAATTTACTTGACTTACTCCATTTGTATATGTTGTAATTCCACTGGATAATGTATTTGAGCCTGTAGCTAGCTTACTTACTCCACTAGCTAGTGTGCCTGTACTACTATTAAGTTTTTGCACACCTGTATTAACAGTTGCGACACCATTTGTATAAGTTGTAAGTCCGCTAGCTAATGTGCTTGCACCTGTAGCCAGTTTTTGCACACCTGTAGCTAGTGGTTCAACACCTGTTTGTAATTCAATAACTCCATCGTTAACCTTTGTTACACCAGCTGTATAGGTATTTATACCATTAGTCAACGTTTTAGAACCATTCGCTAGTTTCTTTGAACCTGTCGCGGCTTTCGTAAACCCTTTACCGACCTTTTTCACTAATGTAAACATCGTATTTGCATATGCTGTTGATACTGTTTTACGAATACCACTATTCAATTGTGTTACTGCTGTTGTTGAAATAACTTTACCAATATAATTTAACGAATCATTTGTTTTATAAGTTAATTTCATTTTTTTAGGATTGCTCTTCAAAACCGTTGTTGCATTTTTAGAGAAATTCTTAGGAATAGTTATTACCATATAATATTTTTTATGGCTTAACCCTTCCTGTGCTTTTTTAGCTGAAACAAAATGCCAATCTAAATCGTCATTCTTTTTCAATTTTTTGACCAAGTTATCCCCAACTTGAAACTTTTTTCCTTTGTAATAAGCCGTCTGGTCCTTGTTGACAACTGCAACTGGTAAATAACGTGTGTTACCATAAGGATTCCAAACTGACTTTAAGAAGAATAATGAATAAAGAAACGGTAACGTCATAATACCCAAAATAGTAGCTATCAATATCTTATGACGTTTTAAATTTCTAAATTCTTCAATAATCATTCTCAAAGCGTATTGCCCCCTCAATTATTTTTTTGTTATCTCTATTAATATATCATAATATACGCTTAATGTTTTAAAAACTCAAAGAACGAAATGAACCATCTGTCGCAAAAATACTTTTTCCATAATAATAAACAAATACTTATTTTAGCTAATAAATAAATGCTTATTTTACACAAAAAAATCTAGGCTGTACTCGAAGTAACTCCAGCCTAGATTCTTTATTGAGTAAATTTTTTTACTTAAATAGTCCAGTAATTGCGCGCCAACCTATTACAAAAATATTTGCTTTACTTGTTGCTGACTTAGTTACTGCATTTGTTTTCAAGCTTGTAGAACCATCTAAGAAGTATAACGACTGTCCTTTAACCTTGAAGGAATATGTTCCAACAGTCTCACCCTTCTTCAACGGTGCTTGTAATCCACTGTCTTTATATAGACTCTTCTTGCCAGAAACTGAAGCTGTCAAGTTTGATGAAGATGTACTATTCTTTAACCAAATATGTGTAGCTGTTCCTGTTGCAACATTTGTTGTCAATGTTTTACCATCATGAACTGGTAATGTCTTAGCAGAGGAATACGTGCTCCCTGAATTAATCTTCGTGTAGGTATAATTATTATATACATATGACATTAATTTTTGCGTTTGAACAAAACGTGATGTATCTGTATCACTTGTATGCTGTGCACCTAAGACAACTGTAATAATACGATGTCCATCCTTGTTAACAGTCCCTGTAAAACATGCACCCGCTGTATCAGAAGTTCCTGTCTTTAGCCCATCAACTGGTAGTTCCGAATATGATTTAGCTAAACCTTTTAACATCCAATTCCAGTTAGACATTAATGTTTTGCCTGTACCGTTGTTAAAGTACTTCTTGGTAATCGAAGTTGTTTTTAAAACTTCTGGATATTTCT
The DNA here is from genome assembly GCF_024160875.1 of Ligilactobacillus ubinensis. Classification (GTDB taxonomy): domain Bacteria; phylum Bacillota; class Bacilli; order Lactobacillales; family Lactobacillaceae; genus Ligilactobacillus; species Ligilactobacillus ubinensis. Next base: position 30,022 of record NZ_JAIULA010000014.1, read on the forward strand.
TCAATAATTTTGTAGCAATAATTGCCATATCTTTAGCTGAGAATTTGTTTTCTGCTGTACTTGAAGCGCCTGGGTAAGCAGCATCACCTACTTCACCATTAGTTAAACCATTAGCCGTATAGATTGATGCATCTGTAATTCCAAATTCTTTAGCCTGTTTACGCATCATATTAATAAAGTTCTTATATGAGTTGCCGCCTACTTTGTAAGCTAAAGCCATCGTTGCACCATTAGCCGAATAAATCAACATAGCTTGATATAATGATCTTACTGTATAACTATGTCCGCTTTCTAAAGGTACATTAGATAGGCTTGTATCTTGGCTGACTGATTGGGCTGCAGAATCAGGTGTTATTTTTTGATCCCACGATAACTTGCCCGAGTGAATAGCCTTTAAAATAAGGTATGTAGTTAATAGTTTTGACATTGAAGCAACTGGCAATGCGGTTTCCGCGTTCTTTGAGTATAAAACCTGGCCTGTTTTAGCATCAACTGCAATAGCAGCTTTAACATCCAAACTAAGTGAACTATCACTATTTGATGATAATGAAGCTGCCGAGACAGATGCTATTCCTCCAAATCCAGCGGCACCAGCTGTAAATAAGGTTACACCTGTTATTATGCCAATAAATGTTTTTTTCAAATTTTTGAAAAATTTCATAATATTGTTCCTCTCCATAAATGATTTCAAGTACTAGCATACCCAAAAAAGCTCGGGCATTCAAGCTTAAATCGATTAATTAAATAATCTTAATATAAGCTTATCCGAACTTTTTAACTATTATTTTCTTTTCTTACAATTTTATCACTGTGATTAACTGGAAAATGCATAATAAAGCTTGTTAATTTCTCGTTTGAAGTTACATAGATATATCCATGATGCATCTCAACAATTCCATGAGCAATCGCCAAACCCAAGCCCGTTCCTCCAGTTTCCTTTGACCGCGATCTTTCAACACGATAGAAACGTTCAAATACCTGATTTAAAGCTTTCTGTGGAATTGGCTGTCCGTCATTTGAAACACTTACTTCAAGTTCCTTACTAGAAATACTCTCAACTTTAAGAATGATATTCTTTCCACCCTTGCCATACTTCAAGGCATTTGAAACAAGATTATTAAATACGCGTACCAACTTTTCTGGGTCTGCTTCCATCATTACCGGCTTATCTGGAACTTGAACCTTAATTTGCATCTGCTTTTTCTTTGCTTCAAGCTCAAAGCTTATGCTCAATTGTTCTAGCATCGCACCCATATCAATTCTTGTCGTATTCAACGGGCGATCAGCTTGTCTTACTTTAGTATATTCAAATAAATCATCTACTAAAACCTTCATCTGTCCTGCTTTAACATAGGCTGTATGTGTGTATTTTAAGATTTCTTCTTCACTATGATATTGCTTGTTTTCAATCAAACCTAAATAACCAATAATTGAAGTTAAGGGTGTTCGTATATCATGACTAACATTTGTAATTAATTCATCTTTAGAACGCTCAATTTTCCGTTCTTCTTCCATTGACTTAATTGTACTATCTACTAATGCATTCACACTAGAAACTACTCGTTGCATCTGGCCTTTTAAAGTGAAAGGAATTCGATGACTAAAATGTCCTGAAGCAATATAATGCAATTCTACAATAATATGGCGCAACTGCATCTGACTATAACGCCGCATTAAGCGCCAATATAAAATGAAGCAATCAATTACCACCATCACTAACATAAAAATCCAACCCCAACTCCAAATCTGAATATTGTTAGGGCCAAATTTTAAAGACATTTTTATCTGAAAAATGCCGCTACGCAATCCTGGATTACTCGCAATTATTTGATTCAAGATTACATATATTGACATATTTAAAAGTAACAGCAAGATAATAGTAACAACACCTTCACCAAACAACTCACTTTTCTCACGTGCTGTTAATTTAAACTTCACTTAAAAAAGCCTCCCCTTTTTTAACGTGCTTCGATTTTATAACCAACACCCCAAACAGTTTGGATAACCTTTTCACCATTTGTAGCTTCTTCAATCTTATCCCGCAAATGACTAACATGAACCATAACCGTCTTAGCTGAAACAACAGATTCTTGTTGCCAAACACGTTCAAAAATTTCATCTGCTGAAAATACTCTATTAGGATGGCTCGCCAATAAGTATAAAATTCCAAATTCAAGTGCTGTTAATTGGATAGAATTACCACCAACTGTTTCGACTTCATGTGAGTCTTTTTTGATAACCAGTGGCCCAATTTCAATTTGGTCCGGTTCATCATTTTTAACATCATGCTGTGATCGTCTTAATAATGAACGTACTCGTGCCATTACTTCTAGTGGATTGAATGGTTTAGTAACATAGTCATCGGCGCCTTGAATTAATCCTTGAATTTTATCTAAATCATCCGTTTTAGCAGATAACATCAACACTGGAATTTGTGATTCTTTTCTCACCTCACGGACGACTGAAAGTCCATCCATTTGTGGCATCATAATATCAAGAATCATTAATCCAATATCTGGATTTGTATTTAATTTTGTGATAGCTTCTTTACCGTTATAGGCCTTTTCAACTTCATAGCCTTCATTGTTAATATATATGCTAAGTAATTCAACTATATCTTTGTCGTCATCTACAACTAAAATTTTCATAGTCTGGCTCTCCTTTATATAAACTATCGTAAAAAATCTGCTTTTTAGTACTTTCATTTATTATTTTAACAAATTTCGAAATAATCTTACACAAAGAATCCGTTAAAATCAAGGAATTGCACTGTTATTTCAGAAAAATTTCAAAATATTTACAAAAAATGCATAAAAGTTTAGAGAAAACTTTTATTAATCACTTCTTAAGTATAACCTACTATAACAATTTAAAACAGCTTAGTACCACAATAAATAAAAATATCGCCCCTCCACACGTTAAAAATAACTTTCTGAAAGGACGATATATTTTAAATTAAAATACTATTTTTGTTCAAATTGTGCAGCACGTTCTTTGTACATTGCAATTTCATCTTCTGCACAACGAACAAAGTGATGTGGGGTAATTTCGTGTAATTTACGTGGCTTACCCTCTTTGTCTTCTTCGATTGATGCGTCATATTCTATTTGCTTACGATTTCTTTCGAATTCGGGATCTGGTACCGGTACGGCTGAAATCAAACTCTTCGTATAATCGTGTAATGGTTTTAGATATACATCATCAGCTGGTCCAACTTCGAGAAGACGACCATAATGCATAACACCAATTCGATCAGAAATATACTTAACCATCGACAGGTCATGCGCAATAAACAAATACGTAAGATTACGTTCTTTTTGCAGATCCTTTAATAAGTTAACTACTTGTGCTTGAATCGAAACATCTAAAGCTGAAATAGGTTCATCAGCAATAATAAATTTAGGTTCAACTGCCAATGCGCGTGCTATACCAATACGTTGCCGCTGTCCACCTGAAAATTCATGTGGATATCGACTAGCATGATCTCTATTTAGTCCAACCGTTTCAAGCAACTCTTCTACACGATTGCGTCGTTCTTCTTTGTTCTTCACTAAATGATGAATATCCAAGCCTTCAGCTACGATATCTTCAATTGTCATACGTGGATTAAGCGAAGCATATGGATCTTGAAAAATCATTTGCATTTTGCGTGTGAATTCTAGATATTGCTGTTTTGTGTGCAACTCACTTACATCGTTGCCATCAAAAACAATTTTTCCATCTGTTGGTTTATAAAGATGAATAATACTGCGACCAGTCGTTGTTTTTCCTGAGCCTGACTCACCTACTAATCCAAATGTTTCACCTTCATAAATATCAAAAGTAATATCATCGACAGCCTTGACCATATCAGGCTTGCCCACACCGAAATACTGTTTCAAATGCTTAACTTCGAGAATTTTTTTACGTTGTTCTGGCATGTGGTTTATTCTTCCTTCCTTGGTCTAAATTTCTTTTTTGGCTTCTAATTGTTCAAATAGCTTTTGGCGGCGAACAATTTCTTCTGGTGGAGTTATTTTTGGAGCATCTGGATGTAATAACCACGTAGCTGCATAATGCGTATCTGAAACTTTGAAAAACGGTGGTTGTTTTTCTGCATCAATCTTCATTGCATATGGATTACGTGCTGCAAATGGATCACCAACTGGTGGATCTAATAGATCTGGCGGTGTTCCTGGAATTGCCTCTAAATTAGTACTATCTAATGTTGGCATTGAATTCAATAAGCCCCACGTATATGGATGTTTAGGATTATAGAATATTTCATCAACAGAACCGTATTCAACTATTTGTCCAGCATACATAACAGCTACTCGATCTGCCATCCCTGCAACAACACCTAAATCGTGTGTTATAAAGATAATCGATGTTTCAATCTTTTCTTGTAATTCTTTCATCAAATCCAAGATTTGCGCCTGAATTGTTACATCTAACGCAGTTGTTGGTTCATCAGCAATCAATATTTCAGGATAGCATACTAATGCAATTGCTATCACAATACGTTGGCGTTGTCCACCAGAAAACTGGTGAGGATAGTCATTAATTCTTTTTTCTGCATCGGTAATCCCAACAAGCTTTAAAATTTCTAATGCTTGTGCTAAAGCTTTTTTCTTTTCTACTTTTTTATGCTTCATTAAAGGTTCAGCAATCTGACGGCCAATTTTCATTGTAGGATCAAGTGATGTCATTGGATCCTGAAAAATCATCGCAATATCCTTACCACGAATATTTTGCATTTCTTTTTCGGTCTTTTTCAAAAGATCTTCATCATGAAAAAGTATTTGACCACCTTTAACAAGTGCATTATTAGCTAAAAGCCCCATTAAACTTTTAGTTGTAACTGATTTACCAGAACCTGACTCGCCCACAATTGCAAGTGTTTCGCCCTTATCCAAGTGAAAACTAACATCACGAATAGCTTTAACTTCACCCGCATATGTGTGAAAGTCAATTTCTAGGTTTTTAACATCTAAAATTCTTTCGCCCATAATACAACCTACCTTCTTGTCTTTGGATCAAATGCATCGCGAAGTCCATCACCTAATAGGTTAAAACTAATCATCAAGACACACAACACAATAGCTGGATACCACATCTGATATGGTAAGAACTGGAAATTCTTTTGCCCATCATTTAACAATACACCTAATGATGTTTCTGGAGCAGATATTCCGATTCCAATAAAACTTAAGAAGGCTTCAAAGAAAATAGCCGTTGGAATTGTATACATTGTTTGGATAATAATAATACTCGAAAGATTTGGCACCAAATGTTTGAGCGCAATCTTAACTGGCGATTCTCCTAAAGTTCGTGCTGCTAGAACATACTCTTGCGACTTTAACTGTAAAGTTTCAGCTCTAATCATACGTGCCATCGTTGTCCAGCTAGAAATAGCAATCGCTGCAATAATTGATGTCATACCTGGTTTTAAAACCAACAACATCAAAACAACAATAACTAAGTTAGGTACAGAAGAGATGATTTCAATGATACGTTGCATTACATTATCAACTTTTCCGCCTTTCCAACCAGAAACAATCCCGTAAGTAACCCCAATTGTTAAATCAAAGAATGTCGCAACTAAGGCAACTATTAAGGAAATCTTCGTCCCGTAGATAATACGTTGAGCTAAAGAACGACCTAAATAATCTGTACCAAACCAGAAATATTTATCACTTGCACCATTTTGTGCATATTCATTAACCCAAGTTCCACCAACTTTTAATTTACCATTTAGGCCATTAATAAAATCAAGGCCTGGAATACGCGCTGGTAAGTTAGCATAATTTGGTGCTGACTTAACCAATGTAGCATTATCAATAAAAGGTGTAGATCCAAAAGCAACTACTACCATTATTACAATAATAAATAGTGAAATAACTGCACCTTTATTTTTTTTCAAACGACGCCATGCATCTTGTGTAAACGTTAAAGATGGTGCCGCAATTTTTTCGTTATCCAGTTCTTCTTCCCTTGGTAAAGGTTGAAAACTATCTGGACTTAATTTAATTTTTTCTTCCATATTGTTTAATCCCCATTTCCAGCAAGTCGAATACGTGGGTCAATAATTCCATAGACAATGTCTGTTAACAAAATAATTAGAACTAATCCAACTGAAAACAGCATTGTCACACCCATGATTGTAGGATAGTCATTTGTCAAAATTGATTTAACAAATTGTTCTCCGATTCCTGGAATTGAAAAGATATTTTCAATAACCATAGAACCTGTCATTAAAGCTACTGTATATGGCCCTATCAAAGTAACTAAGGGAATTAAGCTATTACGTAATGCGTGATGGTACACAATTCCAAACTTGCTTAAACCTTTTGCACGTGCAAGTTCAATATAATCAGAATTCAAAACATCTACCATGCCCGTTCGTATAAAACGGGCTGTTTCCGCTAGTGGTCCTACACCAAGTGCAATTGTTGGTAATACCGTATAACTAAAGCTTCCCCAATCAGCAATTGGGAACCAACCTAATTTTAAGGCTATATAATACTGTAATAAAACAGCCAACACAAAGTTTGGTACCGACTTACCAATAATAGAAACAACCGTTGCCGTTGTATCAATCCAAGTGTTGTGGTTGATAGCAGCTACTGAACCAATGATAATTCCGAAAAATAAGCCAAAAACCATAGCTTGGAAACCAAGTTGTGCAGAAGGTCCAATGCGGCTTGAAATCAAGTATGATACTGCTTGATTACTGTATTGGAAAGAAGTTCCTAAATCGCCATGCAACATATCAAATATATAGATTACATACTGTTCCCAAACCGGTTTATTCAACCCGTATTGTTCATTCATAATCTTAATCTGTGCTGTTGTCATTTTTTCTTGATTAGAATATGGTGTACCAGGCATTAACTTCATTAAGAAGAATGTGATTGTTGCTACTAAGAACAACGTTAACACCATATATAAAATCCTTTTTAAAAGGTATTTTCGCATATGATTATCCTTTCATCCTCAGATTCCCTTTAATTTTCGAAATCTTTTATATACTTACTTAATATAAACTTATTATACCACAACAGGAGATTGACAGTTGTAAATCCCCAGTCAATCCCCCGTGTAGTTTTTTTAAAGACTAATTATTTAATATAAGCGTCTTTAAAGTTATAATTAGCACCAGCTGAGTTATAGATAACTCCCTTAACTTTTGTATTAATCATCCATGCTGTAGCTTGGTGATAAATAGGTGTAGTCCCGGCATCTTCCATCAAAATCTTTTCAGCCTTAACCAAATCACTCCAACGTTTAGCAGTATTTCCTGCATCAGTTGTGCTTGCAGCGTCAATCAAGGAATCATATTCCGAGTTGCTCCATCCACCATTGTTATAACTGTTGTCTGACTTGAACAATTCCAAGAAGGAAATTGGATCAGAGAAGTCAGCACCCCAAGCAGAAAGAACAATATCAAAGTCACCACTTGTTGTACGTGATAAACGTGTCTTAAATGGTACGTTTGTCGCTGTAACATGCGCACCCTTAAGGTTAGATTCAATTGCACTTTGTAAGAATTCTGTTGATTGTTTTGCCTTATCTGTATCATCACTTAAGATAGAGAATGATAAGCTAGATACACCAAGTTCTTTCAAGCCTTCTTTCCAAAGCTTCTTAGCCTTAGCAACATTATAACTTACACTATCGCTTGTATAAGCAGCTGTCGCAAAGTCTTTCCCATTGTATGAAGCTAAGCCTGGTGAAACTAAGCCCTTAGCTGCTGTTGACCCATCACCTAAAACTTTATTAACAAATTGCTTACGGTTAATAACAAGTGAGATTGCTTCACGAATCTTCTTGTTCTTGAAGAATGCATCTTTATTTTGGTTATATTGCAAGTAGAAAGTAGATGATGCGTGACGTACAGTATAACCCGTCTTACCGCTTAACTGTTTTGCCTGTTCAGCACTCAAAGGTGTTGCATCCAATTTACCTGACTGATACAAATTGTATGATGTTGTCGTAGATTTATTAACACTGTAATTAATCTTAGACAATTTCACATTTTTAGCATCCCAATAAGATTTATTCTTAGTCAATGACCATGTCAAGTTAGAACCAGTCCAACCTGTAAGCTTAAATGGACCATCATAAACCATATATTTAGCTGCTGTCCCATATTTGCTGCCATATTTTTCAACAGCTGTTTGGTTTTGTGGGAAGAACACTGGGAAGCCCATCAAAAGTTTGAAGTATGGAATTTTCTTTTCCAATGTAACAACTAACTTATACTTACCATCTGCTTTGATACCCAATGTAGAAGCATCTTGCTTGCCATCCATAATAGCATCAGCATTCTTAATTCCACTGAATAAATATGAATATTCTGATGCAGTCTTAGGATTTACAGTTCTACGCCATGAGTAAACAAAATCTTTGGCTGTAACTTCTTCTCCGTTAGACCACTTTGCACCCTTACGCAAGGTAAAGGTATATGTGAGACCATCACTTGATACTTTCGTTTTCGTAGCAATCCCTGGCTCAATCTTACTGTTTTTGCCAATACGGTAAAGACCTTCCATTGTGTTATTTAACATGTCAAAACTGACAACATCAGTAGCAGTTGAAAGATCCATTGTTGACAATTCAGCAGATTCATCCCAATTCAAAACTTGACTTGAACTAGATGATGATGAACTTTTTGAACCGCAAGCTGCCAAGAAAACAGCTGAAAGTGCCACCACAGCACCCAGCTTGAACATCTTTGCAAGTTTCATATTACAAAACAACTCCTTAACAAAACAAAATATAATTTTTACATAACATTTTCTATAATTTTATATTATACTGTCATTAAACACAAGCACTTCTTCTAATTTTATTCATATTTTTTTCGTCAAATATGCATAACATCAGATATAACGTGACTTTTAAGTGCTTTTTTTTTTAATAATTGATGAAAATAAATAGGTAATTTTATAATTTTTATTTTTTTATGCCAAAGCAATGTGAGATTAGTATTTGATAATTTTAATATATAAAATCCAAATTTAATATTATGGGAACTTATTATGTCTATATTCTTCTATTATTAAGTATTCTTAACAAAGAATGGTATACTTTTACATATACTAAATACTTTGAAATGGGTGAAACAGATGTTAGCTATTATTGCCGGAATAGAAAATGAACAAGAAAACTTCGACTACACAATGCAAGAGCTACGTGCTCTAGCCGAAGCAGATAATCTAACTGTAATAAAAGAAGTTAGACAAAAGCTTGATCGTCCCATTGCCGCTACTTACTTAGGTAAGGGAAAGGCAGAGGAAATTCAACAACTCGCACAGATAAATGACGCACAATCACTCATAGTAAACGATGAATTAACACCGACACAAATTCGTAATCTTGAAAACATCACTGGGTTAGATATTCTAGACAGGACTGCTTTGATTTTAGAAATTTTTTCTTCACGTGCACGCTCCAAAGAAGCAAAACTGCAAGTTCAAATTGCCAAATTGCAATATCAGCTTCCCCGCTTGCATACTAGTGCTAGTCAACAATTAGACCAACAAACTGCTGGCAATGCTGGTGGTGGTTATACTAATCGTGGTGCTGGTGAAACTAAACTTGAGTTAAATAGACGTGTAATTCAAAAACGAATTACTCTTTTAAACAAAGAGTTAAAAAACATTGATAAAGATCACGAAACGCAACGCAAACAACGCGAACAAAATAACATTAAAACGGTTGCCCTTGTTGGCTATACAAATTCTGGTAAATCAACCACTATGAACGGTCTACTTCAACTAATTGGTCAAGCTCCTGAAAAACAGGTTTTTGAAAAAGATATGCTTTTTGCAACTCTTGATACTGCGGTTAGAAATATTCATCTGCCTGATAATAAAGAATTCTTATTAAGCGATACTGTCGGTTTTGTTTCAAAATTACCACACCAACTCGTTAAGGCCTTTCGTTCAACACTAGCTGAAGCAAAACAAGCAGATTTGTTAATTCAAGTAATCGATGGTGCCGATGAACATGCAAGTGACATGATTAAAACTACTGAAAAAACATTGCAGGAAGTTGGCGTAACAAATATTCCAATGATATATGCTTACAATAAAGCTGATAAAACCGCTCTCTCTTATCCAACTATTGAAGGTAATCAATTGGTGTATAGCGCTAAGCAACAGGAATCTTTACAACTTCTAATTGAAATAATCAAAGATAATCTTTTTTCCGATTATGAAAAACACACTTACCTAATACCTTTTACAGATGGCAAAGTCGTAGAAGAATTAAATAAACATGCTACTATCTTATCTACTGACTATGTTGCCCAAGGCACTAAACTAGAAGTTGAATTAACTACCCGTTTGGCAGGTAAATTCGCTCAATATCTTGTTTGAAATTAAGACCGGCTACTTTCTATAAAAAATATAGCGACTCGTATCTGTGGCTTACACACGGTACAAGTCGCTATTTATATCAGTAAAATCGTTCTATTTAGCCCGATGATCAACTAAGTATGTTTCTAACCCTCGATCACTTCCAGGGTAAAAACCGAGATATCGGTAAAATTTTTCATCTTCAGTATTAATTAGTGGGGATACAACAACTTGTTCTATTGCACCGAAATAATTAAGTAAATGATGCATCAATGTTTTTCCAACTCGTAGTCCTCGATATTCAGGTACAATAATTAGGTCTTGAATATACACTAAAGTTGAATAATCACTCAATGCGCGCACCATGCCAATTAACTTTTTGTTTTCATACGCAGCTATTACATATGATTTTTTTAACCCCTTACGAAGATTATCTAATTCATCCATATCCATATCACGATTGATTTTTTCAAATAAATTAATTAACTCTGACTTATTTAATTTCGGATTAACCACTATATCCATTCTGCCATCCCCCGTCTAATTTGATTATCATTAAAAATAAATTACAAAAAATACAACTTTATTATATTGTAATTACTTATGTTTTTCAACAAAAACAAGGATTTTTTTGTTTTTATTCTTTTTTTTCTTAAAAATAAACTTGCATTACTTTTGTTTTTAATTAAAATTAATCTTAGACAATTATTATATGGAAAGTTTTTTTACTTTTCATATAGTTACCAATTTGTTAGATTATATAGTTAGACAGTCAAAGAATACGTCTGTTTAAAAAAGATCGGAGTTTTTATTATGAATGATACTAAAAAGGATCAAGTTCAATTACAAAGATCCTTGGGGCTTTTTTCTTCACTCGCACTTGTTATTGGAACTGTTATTGGGTCAGGCATCTTCTTTAAACAAGCATCAGTGCTTGAATATTCCCATTCAACTACAATGGCACTATTAGCTTGGTTTATTGGCGGTGTTATTACATTAACATCAGGCTTAACAATCGCCGAAATTGGAGCTCAAATGCCCCATACTGGTGGATTATACATATATATGGAAAAAATATACGGTAAACTGTGGGGCTTTTTATCTGGCTGGATGCAGATTATTATTTATGGTCCAGCAATGATTGCAGCTTTAAGTGCATATTTATCCGTTTTATTGTTAGCTTTTTTTGGCTTACCACAAAGTTACGCTACGCCATTAGCTATTCTTTCCATAACTTTTGTCGCTATATTCAATTTACTTTCCAATCGTTATGGTGCAGTTTTTCAAATCGTTACCACAATCTGTAAATTTGTACCTATTATAGCAATTATTATCCTTGGACTTTTTTTTGGTGATCATAATGCACTTGGTCAAGTCGCAAGTTCAAATACTGGTTTCACAGGAAGCAACTTTGGTGTGGCCGTTCTTGCCACATTATTTGCATATGATGGCTGGATTTTAATCGCTAATATGGGCGGTGAAATCAAAAACCCGCAAAAAATGTTACCTCTTGCAATAACATTGGGTATTGGCTTAGTCTTAATCGCTTATATGTTAGTAACATTAGGTATTTTTAGGGTAATGCCTGCTGCAATGATTCAACACTATGGTGAAGATGCCACACCTCATTTTGCAACTATGGCATTTGGTGTTCTTGGTGGTAAATTACTTAATATCGGTATCATTATTTCTATAATTGGGTGTATGAATGGCAAGATAATGACCTTCCCTCGTATTATGTACGCGATGGCTCATAATGATGAGCTTCTATTTTCAAAACAACTTAGTTATTTAAATAAAAAAATGCATACTCCTATGGTTTCAACAACTGTTATTTGTTTAATCGCCATGTTAATGGTAGTAACTGTTAATGCCGATCGTTTAACTGAAATATGTATCTTTACCGTCTATGTTTTTTATGTAATGGCATTTTTTGGTCTCTTTAAACTACGCCATAAAAATCCAGATTTACTTCGGCCATTTAACGTTCCGCTTTATCCAATTACACCGATTGTTGCTATTTTAGGTGCTAGTTTTGTTCTTGTTAGTGAGCTTATGTCCGATATTAAAGGGGTTTTGATTTCTTTTATCTTCATAGCAATTGGAATTCCTGTATACTACTACAAACTTCATAAGCGTAAAAGTTAACTCCTAGCATTACATAATCACTAATCTACCACAATTATCACTATAAAAAACAAGGCTATCCAGATCAATTCTCTTAAATCGATCTGAATAGCCTTATTTTTATGTTAATAGCTATTTTCTAACTACCCTAATCTACGTTCTAAATAGCGTGCTGCTAACGACAATATATAGCAAACCACAAAGTACATTAATGCAATCATTACATACATTGGTAACATATACGTTGTATTTTGGCTATATACAATCTGCGCATGATACAGTAGCTCTGGCAAAACAATAATCGTAGCCAATGAAGTATCTTTGATTAATGAAATAAACTGTGATACTAATGGTGGAATCATCTTAGTTAAAGCTTGGGGTAAAATAATATATCTCATCGCTTGAAAATATGTTAATCCATTTGCACGTGCGCCTTCCATTTGGCCTGAATCTACTGCTTGGATACCACTGCGAACAACCTCGGCTAACATCATCGATTCGAAAACAACTAACGCGACAATTGATGCAGACATTGGCGTCATCCGTATGCCTAATTCTGGAATGGCAAAATATGTGAAGAAAATAATCAACAGTAATGGTAGATTGCGAATAATATCAATAATAAAACCTACTACAGCCGAAAAATAAGGCACTTCAATATATCTGATAACTCCAAAGATTAGTCCAAAAATAAAACTAAAAATAATTGAAATTACTGATACTTCAAGCGTAACCGCCAAACCTTCAAATAAAAAACGCATGTTAACAAATGAATATGCTTGTTCTAGTAATGCCATAGTCTATTCCCCCCTTATACCATTTTCTTTTCCAAATAGCGCATATAATAACTCAATGGTAAAGTTATTATTAAATAAAAAATACCTACAATAATGTATGCACTAAATGTTTGGAAAGTTGTAGAAGCAACAGATTGTCCTTGATACATTAAATCAAAGCCCGCCAAAAATGCTAACACGGAGGAATTCTTTACTAGATTAATAAATTGATTCCCTAACGGCGGAATTACTAATTTATACGCTTGTGGTAGCACAATATATCGCATTGCTTGCCAGTATGTTAATCCATTCGCACGTGCGCCTTCCATTTGGCCTGAATCAACCGCTTGAATTCCTGCACGTACTGTCTCTGCAATAAATGACGACGTGTATAACGTTAATCCAATTGTTCCTGCTGTAAAACCATCCATTTTCATTACATATTGTGGAATAACAATATAAAAGAACATTGCTATAACCAAAAGTGGAATATTACGAAAAATTTCAATATAGATATGTGCAATTATCCGGAGAACTTTATTTGGTAAAATCTCCATAATGGCAAACGCTGATCCAATTACTAAACTAAAAATAAGCGCAAGGACACTACATAAAATTGTATTCCAAAAACCGGTCAAATATGTTTGCCAATTATTCATAAATAAAGTTATCATTGCCCTTCCGCCTCCTTCAAATTAAATCCAGCAACATCACCAAACCATTTGTTAGCCAAACGAGCATATGTTCCATCTTCTTTTAACTCAGCTAACGCTTTGTTAATCGCATGTAATAACTGCTTTTGGCCTTTATTAACGGCAATTCCATATGGTTCATTGGTAAATGTTCCGCCAACAACCGCATAGCCTTTGTTTTCCTTAGCAATACCATATAAAATTCCATTATCGGTTGTCATCGCATCACCTTGACCAGACTTTAAGGCCGTGAAAGCTTGTCCATAATCATCATATTCAAGAACCTTTGCCTTCGGTGCATACTTTTCAATATTTGCAACAGCCGTAGAACCTTTAACAGCTAACACCGTTATATTTTTCTTATTCAAATCCTTAATACTTGTTATTGAACTACCTTTTTTCACTAAAAGTGACTGTCCAGCATTAAAATATGGTGTCGAAAAATCAACGTACTCCTTACGTTCTGGCGTAATTGTCATTGCAGCAATTACCGCATCAATATTACCATTTTTTAATAGCGGTATCTTCGTCGTAATCGTCGTTGTTACAAACTTAACCTTTGCATTCTTACCATATATTTTTTTAGTTAACGCTTTGGCCATATCAATATCAAAGCCTTCCGATTGACCGGTTTTAATGTTCATTAAACCAAATAAGCGTGTATCACTCTTAATTCCCCAAGTAATTGTTTTAGTTTTTTTATCAGCTTGATAAATATTCTTTTCTTGTGTATTCGAACAACCACTTAGAAAAAAGATTATAAGTAAAGGTAGCAAAAATAATAAAGACCGTCTTAACTTTTTTCCCATAGTCTTTGCCTCCCCTATTTATGTGTAATAATCTTGCTAAGAAATTGGCGTGCTCTTTCTTCTTTAGGCTGTTTAAAGAACTCTTCTGCTGGATCATCTTCTACAACTTGTCCTTGATCAAAAAAGATTACTCGGTCTGCTACTTCGCGCGCAAACCCCATTTCATGCGTTACAACAACCAAAGTCATGTCACCTTGTTTAGCAATGCTCTTCATAACATTTAACACATCATCAATCATTTCTGGATCAAGCGCGCTAGTTGGTTCATCAAATAAAAGCACCTTTGGTTTCATTGCTAATGAGCGTGCAATTGCAACACGTTGTTTTTGTCCACCTGATAACTGTTTAGGGTATGCATCTGCTTTTTCTGCTAACCCAACTGTATCAAGTAAACGTAATGCAATTTTTTTATTTTCTGCTTCATCCCGTTTCAACACCAAACGTGGTGCTAACATAATATTCTCTATCACCGTTTTGTTTGCATATAAATTAAAATGTTGAAAAACCATGCCAACATTTTTTCTAAGTTCATTTAAATCAGCCTTTTTATCCGCTAAATCCATTCCATTAACAATTAATTGGCCTGATTCAATTTCCTCTAATCCATTGATTGTCCTAATTAAAGTACTTTTGCCTGACCCAGAAGGACCTATTACAACAACAACTTCACCTTGTTGAACTTGTAAATTTATGTCAGTCAAAGCGTGATACTTACCATAGTACTTATCAACATTTTTAAATTCAATCATTGCCATTTATATACCTACTTTCTAAAAACATAAAATTAAATAACGATTACTTATTACTTTAAATTTTAATTTATATTTTATTTTTTTGCAAGTTTATGTCCACAATGAAGAAATATTGTCCTATCTTCCATTCATAAGAATGCCTATGTACAAGGGACCTTAGCCTATATTTTTTTTCAACATATTATTATGCGTCATTTTTTATTAATTATATATTTTTATGCTATATTTATTTTCTAATTTTAGAATGAGATAAATATTTTGTTTCTTATCATTAGGTTAATAAACTTACTTAAGCCATATAGTCTAGTCCTCTTTTTTCTATCTATTCATACTTATTTTTTATTAAAGCTACTAAAAAATCCTTAGTCAAAATGCGCCTATCTTAGGGCTAGAATTTTGTCTAAGGATTGTTATTATCCACATTTAACCTGTATGTTAATTAACGCCTACTATCTTTTCCGTCTACGTCGGGATAAATTAGTTGTATTCGTCTCAAAATTACTTTGTTCATTTCCTTGTCTTAATGTATTATTCTTAGATTTTACTCCCCGTTTACGATAGGCGATTTTTACATCAAGGATAAACGGTTCATCTTTTTCAATCACATCAGATCGTCCGGCTACTTTTACTGGACCACCTGTTAATACAGCTGTTGCCAAATATAAATGATATTTTTTAGCTGCCTCAATTGCAGGCATTAATCCAACAGTTTTAACATGACCAAGCTCATGCCGATTTATCTGGTTTACACCACCATAAACATATAGTTCATTTCCTTCTGGCACTAATTCAAAATAAGGTAATGCTTTTAATTCTCCAATTGCATGTTGTGGTTTTCCTTCTTGAGCTAATTGGTATAACGAATCGTCTGTTTGTCCACTATAATCAAAACTCAAATAGCCAACATTTCTTAAATCTTGCACAACTGCCTGAATATTGGCTTTCTCAATTGGACTAAAATCAATATCTGCTGGTAAAAAATCCTCATTTTTGAAAATACCATTTGTTTGTACAAATCCCATCGTTTGCTGTTTTTTTGCAGCATCTGTTAATGGGTCTTTCGGTTTTAAATGAAACTTTTTTTCAATAAAAGGTGATACATCATATTTCGAACGTTTATCTTTAGTAAAGTAGTATAGCGTGTTCAAATAAGCGAAATATAAAATAACTAAGAAAGCTAAAATAAAGAGAAATCCACGCCATATATAACCATTACTAAAGAAGCGATATGAAACGTAAAGCAGATAAAAATTACCCACAAACGCTAAACAGGTATATATCCGATTCTTAATTTTAACATTTAAGTTAATATATGATAGATAACTATTGATCATACTAAGAATACTAACCATTTTTTTGCAAACTCCTTTCTTTTATTAATTATTGTTTGTCGTATTATCATCAGTATTTGTATTTGTGTTCGTGTTTGTTCCTGTATTTGAAGATGACGTCGACGTATCTGCATCAGCTGATGAGCTTGAACTACTTCTTTGCGAAGATGATGAAGTATCACGATTAGCTGAACTACTATTTGCATCATCAGCACTTGAGGAATTTTTAACCGTTTCTGCTGATGAGGAGTCTTTAGTATCACTGTCATCAGCTGATGAGGATGAACTCATGCTGTCTTTAGAACCACTATCACTACTAGAACTACTATCTACTGAACTTAATACACTAGAGCTTGCTTTTGAACTACTCAAATCGGAACTTCTAACTACAGAACTTGCAGTTTTTCCTTCTGAGGTATTAGTCACTGTATTAACTGCCACATTGGTTGCACCTAATGCTAGTACAGTTGACATAATAGCAAACGGCGTAATAAAGGGCGCTGTTCGATATGCCATTTAAATCTCTCCATTCACACTTTATATTATATTAATTATATGCTAAAAAGCATTTATGTTTTAATCATAGCGCAAAGTCTTTAGAATATTAAGATTAAAGACTTAAATATTTACTAAACTTGCATCATTTTCTTGTTGAGCACATTCTTTACATAATCCATATAATTCGAAACGATGTCCTTCAATTTTACATCCTGGTAACTGACTTTCAAAAACATCCATCGGACACATCTGAACTTCTTGAACTTTGCCACAATTACGACAGATAAAATGATGATGATGTAAATTACTAAAATCACACTGATACTTAACACAGGCACCAGATGCTTTATTTTGCATTTCGATAATCCCAATCTCATTGAATTCACGAATATTACGATAAATGGTACTATGACTCATTCCAGGATATAGCTTACGCATATAGGTGTCAATCTCAATCACATTAATATAGTGTGTTCGGCAATTGCTATACAAACATCCTAGTAGGCTACGCCGTTGTTTTGTGATTTTATAATTATGCGACTTTAACAAATAGAGCGCTTCATCAAGCATTTTTACTCCTCCTAAATAATAACTATTACTAATTAGTAAATTTTAACATATCTTTGCTATTAGTACACTTTTTTTAGCTAGAATTTCCAAAAATGACATTTAGATGTTATAAATTAAAAGTTCTAATTGACATCTAATGTTAAGTTAACGTAAGATAGTCATATATTATCTTTGAGGAGGATTTTTTCATGGGGATTAAAGAGCGGATTTTCAGAAAAGAAAGTCTAGCACGCTACTTAGACCAAGATAAAAAATTTACTAAAACGCTAAATGCTAAAGATTTGATTGGAATGGGGATTGGTGCTGTTATCGGTACTGGGATTTTTATTTTACCGGGAACTGTAGCAGCTTTACATAGTGGACCTGCAATTATCTTATCCTTCGTTCTCGCTGCGTTGGTTTGTTCAACAGCAGCTATGTGCTACGCTGAATTTTCATCGGCGCTACCGATTGCCGGGAGCGCCTATTCGTTTGGAAATGTTATTTTTGGCGAAATAGTTGGTTGGTTTCTTGGCTGGGCTCTTATCTTAGAATATATGCTTGCTGTCGCAGCTGTTTCAACTGGCTGGGCTTCATACTTTAACTCTCTTATTGCTGGTTTTGGGCTTCATTTACCAACTGCCCTAACTGGGAATTTTGATCCAGCCCACGGAACTTACGTTAATTTAGTTGCTATCTTAATTGTATTATTTATCTCATTTATTTTAAGTCGTGGTGTTCGAACATCTATCAGTTTAAATAATATTATGGTTGCTATCAAATTAGCAATTATCATCTTATTCTTAGTAGTTGGTGTTTTTTATGTTAAACCAGCTAATTGGTCACCATTTGTACCATTTGGTTATAAAGGTATCTTGACTGGTGCATCTTTAGTCTTTTTTGCTTATCTTGGATTTGATGTTGTGGCTGCTTCTGCTGCAGAAGTTAAACATCCCGAAAAGAATATGCCTCGTGGTATTATCGGTACTTTAATCATTTGTACAATTTTATATATCCTTGTATCAATGGTTCTAACTGGTATGGTTAAATACACCAAACTTAACGTTGGCGATCCTGTTGCTTTCGCTTTACAATTTGTCCATCAAGACTCAATTGCGGGTATCATCTCTTTAGGTGCTTTAGCCGGTATGTTTACAATGATGGTTACAATGATTTTTAGTTCATCACGCTTAATCTATTCAATTGGAAGAGATGGTCTTTTACCTAAGTTTCTTGGTCATATCAATCCCAAAACACATATACCAGATCACAGTATGGCAATTGTTACAATCATTATTGCTTTTATGGGCGGTTTTGTTTCACTGACACAATTAACTAACTTGGTTAATATCGGCACCTTAATCGCATTTACCTTCGTTTCTCTTGGAATCATACCTTTACGTAAACGCAAAGATATTCCAAATGAAACAGGATATAAAGTTCCTTTCTATCCCATTCTACCAATTATTTCAGTACTATTATGTATCTTCATGCTAACACAGCTTTCGGTTGAAACCTGGATTGCTTCAATTATTTGGTTTATTATTGGAATACTTATCTATTTCACATATGGGATTAAACACAGCCAAATCTCTAGCAATAATGAATAATATTATTTTAATATCTAAAAAAGATTCAAGACTTTTTGTCCTGAATCTTTTTTCTATCTCCACATATTTAGTATTAAACTATACGCCAAAAAGCAACTTATGCTTCTCATAAGTCACCTTTTGTTCCATTCTCATTTTCAGTTTACCAATAACTATTCCAATTTGAGAGCATCCATCATCTCGCGTAAAGTAGGGCTATCTATTTGTCCTGGAGCAGAAGCAGCACCTACTGTCCCAAATGTTAAGCAAGAACCAAATACTTCACCCGCTACT
Source organism: Ligilactobacillus ubinensis (assembly GCF_024160875.1). Taxonomy (GTDB): domain Bacteria; phylum Bacillota; class Bacilli; order Lactobacillales; family Lactobacillaceae; genus Ligilactobacillus; species Ligilactobacillus ubinensis. The sequence goes on from NZ_JAIULA010000014.1 coordinate 49,782, forward strand.
CGCGTAACTTTCCCTAAATCTCCCATCGCCATTGTAATTAATGGTTTATCAAATCTTCCTACGGCTTGATTAGTTGCTGCTAATAAAGTTAAAACATCTTGTGCACTGTTAGGCATAACCGCAACTTTTAAGATATCGGCGCCATATGCATCCATCATTGTAAATCGGCGCTTGATTTCAGTAATTGCTGGAGTCTGTTTAAAATCATGACTACTCATTATTACAAAAACATTCTTTTCATGCGCTAACTGTGTCAGTTTTTTTATTTCACTAGTTTTTCTAAACATTTCTAAATCAACTAAATCAGCCAATTTTTCTGTTATCACATTTTTACAGATTTCAAAGTATTGACTTTCTGCCAATGGCATATTTCCACCTTCAAAATGTGTTCGAAATGTTATTAGAATTACAAAATCAGCTAGTTCTGCTCGCAACTTGCCAGCTACGTCTATTAACTTTTCTTTATCTAAAACATCCTCAAAAAAGTCAATTCGCCATTCTATCAAATCAGCATTCTGATGATTTATCTGTTTAGCAACACTCAAGATTTCTTCAACTGTCTTACCCGTAATTGGAACAGCTATTTTAGGGCGCCCTCCACCAAGGGTTAAGTTTTTCACCTGTAGTACAGACATGCTTTCACCTTCTATTTTTTATCATCATCACTAAAAATTAATTCACGAATATAGTCAATTGGCATATCTTTATCTGTCCATAGTTTAAATGCTTCAGCACCTTGTTCTAGCATCATTCCCAAACCATTGAAAACATGCTCTACTCCAGCTGATTTAGCAATTTTCATTAATTTTGTTTCACGTGGTGAATATACAGTATCATAGACAATCATATCCTTATGGAACCAGCTTGGATCATTAACTAAACTAAGATCCTCTAGTGGCTTCATACCTACACCAGTGGCATCACAATAAATTGCACAATCTGATAATTCGCGCTTGAAAACCTCTTGATCTTCTAGATGATATAATGTAGCTTTACATTTAGTTTCTTCATTAATAATTTTAACATTTCTTTCTGCATTTTCCCATGATGGATCATCTCGATTAAAGAGTGAAATTTCTTTAACGCCATCTAAAGCTGCCTGAATTGCAATTGGCGTTCCTGCACCACCAGCTCCTGAAAGTACCATCTTCTTACCTAAAATATTTAGTCCTTCATCTTCCAACGACTTCATAAAACCTGTACCATCAGTTGTATACCCAGTTAAAACGCCATTATCATTCACAATCGTATTAACTGCATTATTTAGTTTTGCTGCCGGTGATAATTTATCTAAATATTGAATTACCTTTTGCTTGTTAGGCATTGAAATGTTGCTTCCGCGCATATCTAAAGTACGAATTGCGTTTACTGCATCACCTAGTTTATCATTACCTACTTCAAATGCTAAATATGCATAGTTCAAGCCTAGTTTTGCAAAAGCATTATTATGCATCGTTGGTGACATCGAATGCCGAATTGGATAAGCCATTAAACCAATTAAAAGTGTATGTCCATCAATACGTTCTGTCATAATATATCATCCTCAATTCTTTTTTTATTATTATTCTAAATTATTCAACTGAATTTCCTGCAACAAATCCGGAGGAAATTCCCCATGTATTCATCATACTTGGCATAGAATCATGACCATTAGCACCACCAATGACTTCACCTGCACCCCATAGGTTAGCAATTTTCTTGTTATCTTGTGTTTTAAGATGTAAATCTGCATCTGTCACAAAGCCACCTAATGTTGTCGCAAACCTATCACGTTGTTCAACTACATAGAACTCTTCGCCTTCATATGCATGCAAAAACGCACGATCGCGCTTAAATTCTTGATCTTTGCCTTTAGTTGCATATTCATTATAGGTAGTGATGGTTGCTTTCAAATTATCTGCATTAATCCCTGCTTTTTTAGCAACTTCACTCAAGGTTCCCTTAACAAAAATCGGATTTTCTTTACCGTCTTTAGCAAAATACTCAGCAATTTCCTCAGCTGTGAAATCATGTAAAACTAACAGATTGTAAAATTCTTTCCAAGTTCGCTTATCCATTACTAAATACGCAACTCGACCTGGTTGTTTTAAAACCGCATTACGTAATGTTGCATAAACATCTGATTCATCAACAATTCTTTTTCCAAGTTGATTTACATATACAGCTCCTAAATCAGTTGCCTTTTTTGATGCGTATGTTGTTAGTTTTGCAATTCCTGGTTCAGTTTCAACACCATGTGGATACACCTTATACCAGCCAATATTTTTCACTTCAAGGCTAAATGCCTTTAGAAATTCATAAGCATCTCCGGTTGAGGTTAACGGGCCATAATAATTAAGCCCTTCACTTTCTTGACCACGCATCTGCTTATTCGCACCATAACCACCAGTTGCTAAAACAAAGCTATTTGCATAAACAGTAATTTTTTTAGTTCTGCCTTCTGCAACAAAGCCCGTTATCTTACCATTCTCATCGGTTAGAATTTCTTCAACTCGACTATCTAGAAAAATCTTACCACCTTTTTTAACAAAAGCTGCTGCAACTTTCTCAATTAACTCATAACTACTCGAACTTGGTAACTCAACTTGCCGTTCTACTGAGTGCTCTGGCGTCTGAGTTTGAGCTTTTCTATATTCTAAGCCTGCAAAATCACTGATGAAGTCAATTGCATTACCAATATTTTCTGCCATTAACTTTGTCAAAACAGGTATATTAGAATCAAGGCACTCGCGCGCAACATCTGCACTCAAAAGCTCTGGCGTATCTTTTGCAGCTGCGACACCAAAAATTGTACTTGCAACCTTGGAACCTGTTGCTGTAACGTTAGAACCATTCAAAATAGTTGCTCCACCAAGATAGCCATTCTTTTCAAATAACGCCACCTTCTTGCCTCTACTTAAAGCTTTACAAGCAGCAACAAGCCCCGCTTCACCGCCACCAATAACAGCGACATCTGTATGTTCTTCAACATTTTCACGTTCTTTTTTTACAGGAGCAGCCAGCTTAATCCCTGCCTTTTCAATCGCTTCATTTGCGGAGTCTAAAATCGCCTTACTCATAACAGAAGCCCCACTAACTACATCAACACCAAAACTTTGTTCTTCTAGAATTGTATCGCGTAGTTTACCAAATACTTGATTAAAAATTCCTTTTGTTTCTGAATGATGTGTAACTTTAACATCTGTTAGTTGATGACCTTCAAAATCAATCGCTAAATCAATTGGTCCATTGTGCCCTAAAGCACGTGCTTGTAATTCTTTTGTATCACTCATATCTTGAAAGCTCCTCTACTACTCAAAATTATATTTCTTTTTTCTATAAATAAGAATTGCTGCAATTACAACACTTGCCGCTGTAACAACCATATTTATTCCAAAAACAGTTAACACACTTGCAGCTGTATCACTAATAATAAAACTAGAAATTAGTGGTCCGATAAAATAAGTGGTTGAAGCCATTAAACTATAGTAACTAGTCACACGCCCTTTTCCAGATGGAAAATACTTTGTTAAAACTGATAAGCCTAATTGCCAGATACCTCCTGCACCAAAGAATCCAATAGCTAGACTGGCTATTCTGCCTGTTGTTAAGGAAGGTACAACTATCATTGCGATTAACGCTAACGTTGAAACAAATGAATAGATAATGATAATCGTTAATGGCTTAACTTTAGTAACAATCGTAGCTGTCACAAACACTGATATAAGTGATGCCATTGCATACCATGAAACTAATGTTGCTGACGCTGTGGTGCCAATATGCAATACATTACTTCCAAAATATGGAGCATATTGTGAAAAAACGTAAAAAGTAAAGCAAATTGTAAAACCGAGAGCAATTAATAAGACTCCATCAACAGCCATCTTAGGTTGGGGTCGATCATTATCTTTATGAACTTCGGTTGCTGCTACTGTATCTTCTTTTTCATTTTGTGGTGCAAATGGTGTGAAAAAGACAAGTGCAATATCTAATGCCAAAGCAATTACCAAGACAATAACTGTCACCTTAGCATCACTTACCGTTGAAACCCAAAACGGAAAAACAAATTGTGCTAACGACATAGCCGCTTTAACCAATGAAGTCATTGTAGCCGATTTTTCTGGAAAAGCTTCTGTAACCGCTGGATAACATGATGAGTCTCCAAATGAATTCGTCACTCCAAAGAAAAGAGCCGCCACGCATGCCATGACTAAACTATGACTAAATGCAGCACCTAGTAAAAAAAGAATATCTGATGTCATTGCAATAATCATCGTTTTTTTGCGTCCAATTTTATCTGAAATAACACCTGCAAAAAGAATTGTTAAAATCCGACCAATACCAACAACAGATAAAACAGTGGAAATTCCTTTAACGTCAGTATTCCACGCTTTTTGAAAGTATGCACTATACTGCGATAGAATAATTGTGGCCATACCGACAATCGCAAAGTTTACATATACACCCGCTGCAACCCCTGCATAATTGGCTTTCTTCATAACCTATACACCTACTTTTCTTTTGATAAAGTTCTTTAACTAGACCTAATCTTATTAAAAGAAATCAAAGGCAGAATCCATCTATTAGTCATCTTAGCCGTAGCCAATTTAGAGAACATCATTCTGCCTACAAAAAATTATTTATTTTTTATGATGATCAATCGCATACTGGCGACGACCACCTGGCTTTGGTGTCATATCACCCATCATAATACCAAAGCCACCTTCAACTGTTACTTCACCGCCATTTGTATAATCAGATCTATCACTAGCTAAAAACAAAACGGTATTAGATATATCTTGCAAATCACCAATACGCTTGCTTGCAACTAAACGCTTACGGCCTTTTTCAACCTCTGGGTCTTTATAAAAACCAGCTGATAGTGGTGTTTTGACAAAACAAGGAAGGACACAGTTACTCCGAATACCAAATTCACCCCATTCGGCTGCCATTTGACGTGACATCATATTAACTCCTGCTTTGGTTGTACTATATGCGCCACTATATGTTTCTGGAAAACGTGATGCGATAGTTGAGATATGCACCATGGTTCCTTTGCCTTGCTTAATCATTGCTTTACCAAATCTTTGTGACATCAAAAAGTATCCCGTTAAATTAACATCTACCGTTTGTCGCCATTCATCAATGCCTAAATCTTCAAGTGGTGAGAACTTTAAAATAGCCGCTGTATTAACTAAAACATCCACTCGTCCAAATTTATTAATAACAGCTGCAACTGCTGCATCAACTTCTTTTTCATCAGTACTGTTACACTTAACAGCTAATGTTTCTACACCATAGTCATGCTGTAACTTTTCTGCATATGCTTGAGCTTTTTCTTCTAATAGGTCGATAACAACAACTTTTGCTCCTTGTGCAGCAAAGTCTGCACAAAACTTCGTACCCATACCACCAACGCCGCCTGTAACTGCAACAACTTTATCTTTTAATCCTAACCAATTTGTCATAATTAAGCTTTCCTTTCTAAAAAACTATTCAGTCAATAATTCTGGCCATGCTTCTGCAAGAACCTTGCGTGTATTCTTATATGTGTAATCCGCTACCCAGTCAATTCCTTTATCCATGTAATTATCAGAAATAACCTCTACTCCAATAACCTTAGGATCTACACCTGCTTTTTTAAGCATTTTAAGAAACTCAACGGTTCCTAAATCGCCTGTACCGGGAGCTAAACGATCATGCATTGATTCGTCACGTAAAATAGAGTCTGCATATGGACGAGTGTATGCATCATCCAATTGAATTGAAATTACTTTTTTGGCTTGTTCTTTTGTCAATAATCCTTCATATGGTTGATTAGCACGCACCCAATGCCACATGTCTAATAACATCATCGCATTGTCGCATTTGGCTGCTTCTAAAATTTTCCATGTCTTATCTAAGTTTGGCATGCCACTATATGGCATTGGCTCAAGTGCAATGATTAATTCACCAGCACGTGCACATAATTCACGCAATTTTTGGGCTGTATAATCAACTGGATAATCTTCCATTAATCCAGTATTGATATGCTTTACACCAAAAAGTTCGCACATATGAAAACAGGTTTGTTCTTTATATTTTTGTTCATATGAACGTTCTGCTTCACACCATTGCACGATGTATTCAACTTCTGTACATTTAATTTGATATTTATTGAGCAAATTCAATATATCTTGGTCTGTTAACCCTTCATTTAAAGCGTCTACATATGTTTCTGCACGTAGACCGATTGCATCATATCCTGCAGCTGCTGTTGCCTTACACCGCTCTTCAAACGTGCACTTATCGCCTAATGTCCAGGAACTAATTGTGATTGGATACTTTTGTGTCATAATAAATCCACCTCATTTGTGATTTTTTTATCAATGCGCTTACACGTATAATATAACGCCCTTCCTAAAGCGCGTCCAATTGAGATATTAAAAAAATATATAGAAAAATTCTATCATTCGCTTTGATTTACATATATAATTTAACTGTGAATTAGAAAATTAAGGGACTGAATAACTATGAATCTGCAACAACTACAGTACTTATCTGTTTTAGCACAAACTGAAAACTATACTAAAGCTGCTAAAATATTGCATATTACACAACCAACGCTAAGTTACGCTATCAATAATCTAGAGGAACAAATAGGTATTCAATTGTTTGAAAAACACGGTCGCTCAATAAAACTTACACAAAATGGCAAAAGTTTTGCAGCAGAAAGTGCTCAAGCACTAGAAATTCTTAATCAAGCTATTGAACGTGCTCGAAATATTAATTCAACAGACAAAACTATCAAAATTGCTTCATTGCGCACTTTAAATACGTTGTGGCTTCCCAATACAATTAAAGACTTTCTAGAAAAACGTTCTTCAGGTTCTATTGAACCCTACTTTGATTTTGGCTCAGGAACTGGCTTTTCTCTACAGATGACTCAACTTTTACGTGAAGAAAAATTTGATATTTGTTTTTGCTCAAAAATTGATGATAAAGACGATATTGATTACTTTCCTGTAGTAGAACAAAAGTTAGTTCTCATTACCCCATTCGATCATCCGCTAGCTAATAAAAAATCAATTGACTTAACAGAAACCCTTAAATACAATCAAATTACCTTTTCTTCAAATAGTGGCTTATATTTTGAACTAGAACGTCTTTTTTCTATCTGTGGTGGGACACCAAAAAGCATTTATAAAGTAGAAGAAGATGAATCTGTAGCGGGAATGGTTGCCGCTGGATTTGGTATTGCTGTTGTACCAAAGATGAGAATGCTTGATCGAATGGCTGTTAAGATTATTCCTATTCGTTTTCCCAAATGGCATCGTTTCATCTATATGGCAACATTAAAAAAGCACTATCAAAATGCTGTTACACAAGAATTTATTGATTTTGTGCATCAATTTAAAGGTATAAACGATGTTTAAATAATTTATTTGCAACAAAAAAGCCTGGGACTTTTTTTATCCCAGGCTTTCTTATCTTCAAATATTCGGTACTAAGTTTTGTATCAAAAGGCAACTATTTAATATGCACATTTCGATAAAATAGGACAGTTCCATACGGTGAAATCTGTAATCCCTTAACTTTATCTTTCAAAAGATATGCCATCGCTCCCTGATAAACAGGTGCGGTATATGCATCTTTTTTAATAAGTTGTGTTTCTGCCTTAATCAACGTAGACCATCTCTTATTAGTATTGGTTGCATACGTTGTTGCAGCTTCATTTAATAAATTGCGGAAGTTTGTATTATTGTAATCATCATCTAAATGATATTGTCCACCATCACTGATAAAGTTTACTGGATCAGCATAATCCGGTTGCCATGTACCATAAACAATATCATAATCATATGCCGTTGTTGCTGCTAAACGTGATTTTAATGGAATCGAACGTACTGTAACTGTTAATCCTTTAAGATTGCTTTGTAACTGGCTTTGCAAGTATTCACCTACCTGTTTAGACTCAGTCGTATCGGACGTCAAAAGTTCTACTGTTATTTTATCTTTACCTAGTTCTTTTTTAGCTAATGCCCATTGTTTGCGAGCTGCTTTCAAGTTATATGTCAACATGTTACCGGCATCTTTACGATAATCATCACCTGTTTTAGAGTTATATGCAAAGTTAGCAGGCACAATACCATTCAAAGCTGTTCCCGCATGCAAAACATCTTTAGTTAACATTGTTTTATTAAATGCCATCGCAATTGCTTTACGAAAATGAACATTTGCCGTTGTTGTTTTATGCACATTAAACGACATATATCCAATTAAAGGAATACTCTTAGTATGATAACCAGCTGTTTTTTTATACTGCGTAATATAATCAGTACTTAACTGGGTATAGTCAAGCTTGTTTGTTTGGTACAATTTGGCTGCCGTAGATGTATCCTTTTGAACTTGGACATTAACCTTCTTTAAAGTCACACTCTTCTTATCCCAGTAATTATTGTTTTTAACATATTCCCACTTTAAATTTGTCCCAGTCCAACCTTTGACTACAAATGGACCATTATAAACTGTTTTAGAGGCTGTGGTCCCATAACTTGAACCATATTTTTCAGCTATTTTTTGATCTTGTGGATAAAATGGTGCGCCTGTCATTAACTCCTTAAAATAACTAATTGGCGACTCTAAAGTTATCTGTAATTTGTATTTTCCAAGTGCCTTAATTCCTAATTTGTTGACAGCCATTTTACCAGCTGCAATTTCTGTTCCGTTTTTTATAGCTTCAAACCGCTGTGAGTTAGGAGAAGCTGTTTTAGGATTAACCATTTTGCGCCAAGCATAAACATAATCACTAGCTGTAACCGCATCTCCATTAGACCATTTAGCGTTTTTACGCAAAGTAACGGTATAGGTTTTCTTATCGCTACTTACTTTAACATTTTGTGCCCCAGCTAGAATTGGTTTACTCTTTGAATTAAACCGATATAGTCCTTCAAATGAATTCTGTAAAGCTTCCAAACTAGTTGTATCACTATATTTAGCTGTATTTAATGTAGCCATCTCAGCTGATGTTGCAACTGTTAGAACTTGCTTACTACTACTCGTAGTGCTGCTACTTTTGCCACAACCAGCTAAAAATAAAGCTCCCACAATTGCTGTTCCCACTAATGCTAGCAAACTTTTTTTCATACATTTTGCCCCTTTCCTTCTCTACCCAATGTTGCTTCTTTTATGTATGTACTAATTGTAAGTTATTATATACTAAAATGCACGTATTATTCTTGTTCAAATTTAAAATAATTAATGCTATTTACTTTTCTCAAACTTTAAGCAAAAATTTGCTCTCTTTAATCTAAAAATACACGTTAACTTTACACAATATTGTATAATTACTATATCTTAGATTTGGAGGTTCTTATATAGATGAAATTTAATCAATTTGGACAGATAAACAATATCCCATATAATCAAAAAGTTACTGAATTAATAAATTTACATTTTCTTGATTCTAATACTCTAGCAGATACAACTGCCAATACACTATGGTTGCATTTTTTATCCAAATCGTTTCCTGAAGCTAAGAGTGACAGTATCAAAAAAAGCAAACTAAACACGTTATTGGCTAATTCCACTCAAACTGTAACTGACTATATAGCCACTAAAAAAGTAGATGCCACCTCCTTTTATTGTGTTGCCTTACAGCTACTTGATTTTGAATTTGAGAATGATTTCAATCCTAAAACGCCACTAGAAAGCTTAACTACCTTAAATCTATATCATCATCAACAAGTTAATACCGTTGAACAAGTAGTTATTGCTTGGTATGACTTACTGTGCACATATACAAAAAGCGGGCATACTTTTTTAGATAAGCTAACTACTAAGGGCTATTTCACTTCTTTTTATCAACTTCCTGCTTCAAGTAAACCACTCTTTTTCAATGGAAAATCTCTACCAATTTTTGATACAAGTTCCCTTATCTTTGAAGTGGTCTATGTTGAATCAGATCTTGATACCGATGATGATGGGAAAGCCGATTTGCTAAAAGTCGAAGTTATCCGCCCTAAAGATACCAATGATGGTCTAAAAGTTCCCGTTGTTTATACCGCAAGCCCTTATAATCAGGGAGTTAACGATGAATTAGGTAAAAAATTAACTCATAATGTCGATATTCCTTTAAAACGAAAAGCACCTAACCAGACAAGTTATGCTGACATTGAGTATCATTCACACACAAAAAGTGTCGAGAAAAGAATTTCGACTGGCAAAACAACCGTTGCTGAAGAAAGCTTTGGTCGTGAATTATCCTATACTTTAAATGACTATCTTTTAGCTCGTGGTTTTGCCGCTGTTTATGCAGCTGGAATTGGCACGAAAGATTCTGACGGTATGCGAACTTGTGGTTCTCCTGCCGAAACAGCTTCAACTGTAGCTGTGATTGAATGGCTAACTGGAAAAAGACGTGCTTTTACCAATAAAGACGACAACGTTGAGATTGAAGCTTGGTGGTGCAACCAAAATGTTGCCATGACCGGCAAATCATACTTAGGAACCTTGGCAACTGCCGCTGCAACCAGTGGTGTGTCCGGATTAAAAACAATTATATCTGAAGCAGCTATCTCAAATTGGTATGATTATTATCGCGATGGTGGGCTTGTGGTTGCCCCAGGCGGTTTCCCCGGAGAAGATGCTGACGTTCTTACAGCTGAATGCTTTAGTCGCAAAAAACAAGCCGCTGACTATCTGCAAATAAAATCCGTCTTCCAACAAAAACTAGCAACCATCACCCAAAATCAAGATAGAGAAACTGGAAATTACAATACTTTTTGGGATGCTCGTAACTATCTTAAAAATATTCAAAATATCAAATGTGATGTCCTAATGGTACACGGCTTAAACGATTGGAATGTAAAATTACGTAATGTCTTTAATTTGTATCAAGCACTTGATAAATTACCCATTACCAAAAAGATAATCTTGCACCAAGGACAACATATTTATATTAATAATTTCCAATCACTTGATTTTTCAGATATGATAAATCTCTGGTTAAGTAATAAATTATACGCCGTAAATAATAATGCTGATTCCATATTGCCGAATGTTTTAGTTCAAGAAAATACCGCAGAAAGTACTTGGCATACTTATCCTACTTGGGATGCTAAGAACATCAAAGTGCATACTTTTTCTTTTGCAAATAAGCAATTAACCACTACGCCAACGCCAAATTCACACTTAGCTAATTTTAATAACCACTTAGATGAAAAAGATTTCTTGTATTATCAAAAAAACATCACTCGTTGGCAGCAAGATCTTCTCAAAGAAAATTCTGCATTAGCAAGTTCACGCTTAATCTTCAAAACAGAGCCTTTAAAAAACGATTTATATTTGCAAGGAACGCCACAGGTAAAACTGCGCGTGGCTACCAATCAGGATCATGGAATGCTAAGCTTAATGCTTGTTGACTTTGGGAATGCCAAACGTTTAGGAACTTCTCCCACAATTCTAGCAACTAAAGCTCTTGATGAAGGTTTTCATTGGCGTGAAGATAACCTAGTCGAGTTCAAATTTGCCAATCCAACTGACGCTAAGATGATTACTAAAGGCCATCGCAATCTACAAAATCGAACTAATCTATGGCGCAACGATGAATTGCTTGCTGGAACATTTTATGACTTAGATTTTGTGTTACAACCTATGTTCTATCATTTAACTGCAACTCATCAACTTGGATTGATTATTTACAGTACCGATATGGAAATGACTGTTCGTTCTAATGAAAATATCAGTTATAGCTTTGATTTGGCTGCCTGTCAGCTAAGCTTTGACGCAGATGTTTTATAAATTGCATTAAAAGTGCTATCATAAAGTTATTCTATACTTAAAGAAACAAGGTGTTTTTATTGAAACAAGGAACAACAATTCTTACATTAGATAACGGATATCATCTTTGGACACGCACTGACGGTCAAGGCGATATTAAGTTATTGTGCCTCCATGGTGGCCCTGGCGGTAACCATGAATATTATGAAAACTTCGCCGAAAAACTGAGTGATTTAGGTGTCCAAGTATCTATGTATGATCAATTAGGTTCTTGGTATTCCGATCAACCTGATTTTAGTAAGCAAGAAAACGTCGATAAGTTCCTAACTATGGATTATTATATTGACGAAATTGAAGAAGTTCGTCAAAAACTTGGATTAGATGAATTTTACCTTATTGGTCAATCATGGGGTGGGGCCATAACCCAAGAATATGCTTTGAAATATCCCGACCATCTAAAAGGTATCATTATTTCTAGTATGACTGACAATATTGATGAGTATGTTACTAACATTAATGCTATTCGCGAAAAAGAATTCTCTGCTGCTGATTTAGCCTTTATGCAAGAATGTGAAAGCAAGAATGACTATTCTAATGAACGTTACCAATCTTTAATTGACGTTTTGAATCGTGGTTATGTTGACCGCAAACAGCCACCTGCAATCAGTCATCTAACTAGTACAATTGCAACTGATGTCTATAACTATTTCCAAGGTGATAATGAATTTGTGATTACCGGAAAATTAGCGGGTTGGGATCGTCGCAACGACATTAAAAATATTAAATGTCCAACCTTATTAACTTTTGGGGAGCATGAAACCATGCCGCTAGCAACTGCTAGACGTATGCAAAAAGCTATTCCTCATGCACGTTTAGTCACAACTCCAAATGGTGGTCATCATCATATGATTGACAATGCACCCGTTTATTTTGCTAATCTCAAGCAATTTTTACATGACGTCGAGACTGGAAACTTTACAGAATAATAGTTAAAAGAGTCTTTGTCTTTGGAAAACTCTCCAAAGACCAGGACTCTTTTTATCTCTGAATATTTGGTCTAAAAAATTGATCATTTTTTCTAGAATATGTCGTTAATACGCTCTAGCTAGTCACATTTTTAGTTTAAATGACCACCCAGAAATTCATTTAGAAACACACGGTGCATTTTTTGTGATATCTATTATAGATGAACTACTAGCTTGTTGGCACATATAGATAAGAATTTGTTTTTGCTTTAGCATACACAAAAAATAATGAATGTAGCGCAATTACCACGTTACATTCACCATTCACCTCATTTTTAAGACTCAATAATTATGCCTTTTCTTGTGCTAATAACAAGCAGCCTGTAATTCCTGCATCATCACCTAATTCAACATGAACTATATAATCATCCAAATCTGGTGTTTTTACATATCCATTCATCTGCTCTTTAAATGATTTACGGATTAGTGGAAATAGTTGTTCTTGTTTTGAAACACCCCCACCAAAAATAATTTTTTCTGGTGAAAGAATTACCGTATAATCAACGCAAGCCTGTGCTAAATAATATGCTTCAATCTCCCAATCTTTTGCATCCTTAGGAATATCAAAAGCCTTGACCCCACCAGCACGTTTTTCAACGGCTGGACCTGCACATAATCCCTCTAAGCAATCATGGTGATAAGGGCAGTTACCTTCATATGTATCTTCTGGATGTCGTCTTAAAATAATGTGCCCCATCTCTGGATGTCCAAAACCTTCAAGAATCTTCCCATTAACGACGCCACCACCGCCAACACCAGTGCCAACGGTTAAATAGATACAACTACTTTTTCCACGCGCTGAACCCTTTTTTAATTCACCATAGGCAGCAACATTAACATCAGTTGTCCATGCATACGGAATATCGTAATGAGCTTTCATATTCCCTAAGAAATCATAGTTAGCCCACCCTTTTTTAGGTGTTGTCGTAATATACCCGTAAGTTTCTGATGAACGATTAACATCAATGGGGCCAAATGATCCTATTCCCATTGCTACAACCGGATTTTTATCAAAAAAATTAAAAACCTCTGCCATTGTTTCTTCAGGAATTGTTGTTGGAATTTTAATCCGCTTTAAGATATTCATATTTTCATCGCTGACAGCACATACAAATTTCGTTCCGCCCGCTTCAATCGCACCATATAACTTTGTCATTTTTAATTATCCTCCTCAGTTTCTAGGAACCGTTTTCTTTATTTTACCGTAATTATCGTAGAATTAAAAGGTCAAAAACACTTTTTATGCTAATCGTTTGACATATATAATATAAGTTGTAAGAATTTAACTTTTCTCTGTAAATTTATGTATAATGTACATACTGTATACTTTAGATAAAGGAGTGCCTTTCACTATGAAAGTTAAACGTATAGATAACACTGTTCTAACAGTTACAAACCTTGAGCGGGCTACTCGCTTCTATCACGAGGTTTTCGATATGCCGCTACTAGATAACACAGATACAACGCAGACTTTGCGCTGCGGACATCAACTTCTCAAGCTTCAAAAAAAAGATACTAATTTTTCAGCATCAACAATTGTAAACACTACACTAGATAATGTAGACTTATGTATTTTAGTCAATGATAAAGCAACTGATATCCTTAACCATCTAAAAAGTTACTTTATTGATATAGTCTCCGGTCCAATTAGTCAAGCAGATTCTGTCGGGACAATAACTTCAATTTTTATTCGTGATTACGATAGTAACTTAATTAAAATAACTACATATATCAAATGAATTTCGTATAGTATCTATAATTTTTTGTTTGTGAAAAATTACATCTTGCATGGCTTAAAATAATATCATAAAATTAACTAAAGAAAAGAAAGTTTATGCCGATATATATTGTGACTACACATTTTTTAGCAATTATTATTTATCATAAAAACATTTATTTTAATTAAATAAGGGGAGAAACTTTGAAACTTAAAAAAAGAAAAAAAATTGTTAAATACTACAAAAAGGGGAATCTTCAGAAACTGTCATTAGTTTCAGGAGTCGCTGTTCTGGGACTAAGTCTTGGTTTAATGCAACACGAATCCGTACGTGCCGACCAAGTAGCGCAAACAGTATCTGCAAGCAATTCTGTCACAAGTAGTTCGTCATCAGATGCAAACCAAAGTACCTCATCAAGTAGTCAAGACACTTCGGCTAATTCTTCTAGCACAGACTCTTCCAGTACTAGTTCATCTAATACTGAAACTACTAGCAAAGCTACAACCGTTCTTACCACTTCTGAAAGCACCACTGCTGATACTTCCTCTAGTGCTAACGAAGAAACTGTTACTAGTTCTAGCTCCAGTTCAGACAGTTCCTCAAGTGTAGCATCCTCAAATGATGATGCTACTAGTTCTTCTAGTGTTGACTCGAGTAGTTCAACAGACACTACTTCGAGTACAGAAAGTAATGTTCAGACTGAAACTACTGCAACTGCCACAGCAAATACAACAACTGCCTCTACTACCGCTATAAGTAACATTGCGTTAGCATCTTCCAATAGCATAGCTACTTTCACCATTGGTGATACTCGGTATACTTCCGTTGACGCAGTTGATGTTTCAAGTTATCAGTCTTGGATGACACAAAATGACTATAATGAATTAAAAGCGCTTGGTGTTACAACTGTTATCGTTAAAATTTCTGAAGGTTCATCTTATGCAAACCCCTATGCAGCCCAACAAATTAAATATGCGCAAAATGCAGGTTTGAAAGTGGCTGTCTATCATTACATCCATTTTTCTAATCAAAGTGGTGCTGTTAGTGAAGCAAACCATACTATTTCCGTACTTAAAAGTTTAGGGTTGTCTTCTTCAACTTTAATTTTCGCAGATGTGGAAGACTCAGATACCTTATCAAATTCATCAGCAACGAATGCAACTGCTAGTCTCAATGCCTTTTGGAATACACTCTCCGGTTCGGGTTACACTAATCATGCTGTTTATGTTTATCAATCTTATACATATCGCGATGCTGTTATTGCAACCGTCGGGACTGCGCGTACATGGCTTGCACAATATCCATATACACCTTCTCGTGGTGGCTCTTATGAAACCAGTCACCAAGATGCTGGTTATGGTGGTTGGCAATTTTCATCTCAAGCAACTCTGCCAGGATCTTCAAATTACTTAGATGTTTCCCATGATTACAATGGATTGTTGAAAAATCTAGGCATATCTTCTAACGAAGGTTATTTTGATAATATTTCCATGAATGGTACTACGTTAAATGTTTCTGGATGGCATGCGGCGGATACCTCTGAAAATGAACCCTATACAACTATTATCGTGTATGATGCCACAACTAATACCGAATTGACTAGAGTTTCTTATAATGCTAACGAACGTGATGATGTCTATTCTGCATATACAAATATTTACAACTCTAAATATTCCGGATTTAACACATCAATTGATTTATCTAAGTATAATATTGATAACCATAATATAAAAGTTATCGCTCGTTTCTCTGATCAAGCTAATGGTAACGGAAATGTAACTGATCTCTGGTCAGATGGAAAAACTCTAGTTCAAAATAGAGCTTCATTTGATTCAGTTACGCTTAATGGAACAAGTTTATACGTTTCTGGATGGCACGCTGCAGATGAATCTTCTTTTGAAAAAAATGCCTATATTATCTTGTATGATGCTACCTTAAATAAAGAAATTGCGCGCGTTAAGTATACTCCTTCGCAACGTAACGATGTTTATAATGCCTATAACTCTATCTATAATTCTTCAAACAGTGGTTTTAATGTCACTTTTGATCTAAGTAATGTTAATTTTGCTGGACATAATCTTCAAGTTGTCACTCGTTACTCTGATGATACTGCTGGTAATGGTAATACAACCGATGTCTGGTCTCAAAACTATAACTTTAATAATAATAAATCTTGGATTGATTCTGTCAAACTCAACGGTACTAGCCTAAATGTTTCTGGATGGCATATTGCAGATGCTTCTTCAACTGAGAAGTATGCTTATATTATCCTATACGATGCTACCACCAATAAAGAAATAGAACGCGTTAAGTATACTCCATCTTCTCGCTCGGATGTTGGTTCTACTTATTCCAATACCTATAATTCAGCTAATAGTGGTTTCAATGTTTCTTTTGATTTAAGTAATGTTAATTTTGCTGGGCATAATCTTCAAGTTGTCACTCGTTACTCTGATGATACTGCTGGTAATGGTAATACAACCGATGTCTGGTCTCAAAACTATAACTTTAATAATAATAAATCTTGGATTGATTCTGTCAAACTCAACGGTACTAGCCTGAATGTTTCTGGATGGCATATTGCAGATGCTTCTTCAACTGAGAAGTATGCTTATATTATCCTATACGATGCTACTACCAATAAAGAAATAGAACGCGTTAAGTATACTCCATCTTCTCGCTCGGATGTTGGTTCTACTTATTCCAATACCTATAATTCAGCTAATAGTGGTTTCAATGTTTCTTTTGATTTAAGTAATGTTAATTTTGCTGGGCATAATCTTCAAGTTGTCACTCGTTACTCTGATGATACTGCTGGTAATGGTAATTATACTGATGTTTGGTCTGATAATTATAATTTCAATCAAAATGCTGGTTATATCGATAGTGTCAGTGCTTCAACAACTAATACCATCGCAGTAAGCGGTTGGCATGTTGCAGATGCTTCTTCTACAAGAAAATATGCTTGGCTAATCGTATTAGATAAAACAACAGGAAAAGAATTGACAAGGGTTAAATACACACCAACAACTAGATCTGACGTCAATAAAGTATACAATACAACATATAATTCAAGTCAAAGTGGCTTTACCAACGTTGCTATTACTTTACCTACCAGTTTAACCAATATTAACGGTCATTCACTTCAAATTGTTGCTCGCTATTCTGATGACGCAACATTTGGTAATGGTAGCTTCGTTGATTACTACTCAAAACTGTTTACCGTTAAAAATGGAAAAATAGTTTAACTATATATAAATAAATCCCTCAAATTGCTATATGCTAATTTGGGGGATTTATTTGTATTAATACATGTGAATAAACCACAAGTTTTACTTGTGGGGGTGAAAAAAGCTTTAGCGTAAAAAACTCCCTTTCGATATAATAATTTCG
>NZ_JAIULA010000015.1 GCF_024160875.1 Ligilactobacillus ubinensis
TGGAGGATTAGCTCAGTTGGGAGAGCGTCTGCCTTACAAGCAGAGGGTCACAGGTTCGAGCCCTGTATCCTCCATTTTTTTTTGCGGAAGTAGTTCAGTGGTAGAACATCACCTTGCCAAGGTGGGGGTCGCGGGTTCGAATCCCGTCTTCCGCTTATAATATGAATAAATCGGTTAAAGATTCGAGTCTGGGACAAAAAGTTTCGGACTCTTTTTATTTCTAGATCTTTGGTGTGAAAATGCGTACTTAAAGATAACTAGTTGAACTTAATCTCTTAATCTAAATATGCCAAATATGAGATTGAGATTATCCGGAGTGAGATGTTAGGCCACTCTAGTTAATTGCCTCATAATATATTTTTGTAATCAGTTAGTTTACTTTTCTTATATTGTAAACATAAATTTTTTGAGTTTGTAAAATATTTTACAACATTGAAATTAAAAATAAGTTATCCTATATGTATTCAAAGATATAGGGGTGATTTTGGATGATTGATGATACAGATGATATAAAAGAATTGATTAGAAATTTTAAAAGATTTCAAACAGGGGATATGTTTAATGAATTGTTTACGTGTTATCGGCCATTAGTTGCAACATGTATAAATTATTTCAAATTTAGTTATTTAGATATCGATGATCTTATACAAGAAGCAAGAATTATTTGTTATCAAACTGTCATGTCATATCAAAATGATATGGAGATAACTTATGGAGTATATTTCAAGCGCTGCTTGTTAAATCAATATCATACGCTTTTACGATATGAAAATGCTCGAAAGCGTGGAGGAAAGGAAAAAGATGTTTCTTTAGATAATTTACTAAAGAAAAAAGGTGAGGATATTTTGGAAGATGATAAGAGAACATTTGGCATTGAAGACTTTATAGTATTAAACGATATTTTAAATAGAATTCCAAATTTCTTTTCAAAAATAGAATTTAAAGTTTTTCAAATGCATCTTATATATGAATATACACCTAAAGAAATTTCAGAAATGTTAAAAATACCATTAGCTAATGTTTATAATGCAATTTATCGTTATAAAAATAAATTAAACAGAATGTATTGATAAATAAATTGGGGTAATGCTATGCGAGTAGTGTAATAGATAAATAGAAGTGAAATAAAAAAGATGTAATTCTTGTAATAAAAATACAAGGATTACATCTTTTTAACTAAATTACAGTTATACGAAAGCCACTTACCGGATTTGAACCGGTGACCCCCACCTTACCATGGTGATGCTCTACCTGCTGAGCTAAAGTGGCATTGCAGTACCTAAAATAGTATATTATACTGCTTAAATAAATGCAAGTAGTAATTTAGATTATTAGAAAGTGGAGGCCTGTTCTTTGATATAAAGATTGGGGTCAATAGTCGAGAGAACGGGAGCTAATTCTTCAATACTTATTAATATCAAATGGTGCATTGCGCGTGAACAAATTGTATATAAGATACCAATACTACTTGGATGTGAATAATTTTTTGATGAAACGTCATAAGCAATTACATTATCAAATTCTAAGCCTTTAGCTAGATAAATGGGTAAAATAATAACACCTTTTGGTAATACGCGATCAGCATCAGTTAGTAAAGTTGTAGGAAATCTTTTATTTAGTTTATTATAGATTTGGTTACTTTCTTGCATATTAGCTGTAATTATCGCAATTTGATCATTATTTTCAAGTGCTTTATGGATATGGACATAAAGGGCCTGTTCTGCTGCTGTATTGTCATTAGCAAAAACGATATGTGGTTTATTACCAGAACGGGTAAATGCTTGAATTTTATCACCATCTGGTAGTAAGGATTTCATAAAATTAGTTATTTCAGTAGTCGAACGATAGCTTTTATTCAAAGCAATTGTGCGTGTTTTTTTAATATTCAAAGTTTTTTCTAAAGAATCTAACAAACTAGAGTTACTGACTAGTGGATTAAAAAGAGCCTGTTCACTATCACCAAGTAATGTCAATTTTGCATTAGGAAAGGCAAAATGTAGGTATATAAGTTGGGATAAAGTGTAATCTTGGATTTCATCAATAAATAGGTGTGCAATTGTATGGTTGCGGCCACTATCAGTGATTAAATCACGTAAATAAAGTAGAGGTGCACAATCTTCTAGAGCAAGTTTGTGGAGTTCTAGATGCTCCACAAATAAAGGTAGAGCACTCTTAAGATTTAATTGCAGAAAATCTTCATATTGTGCATAGATATCAATAAAGTAATTGTTGTATAAAGCATCATAAACTACCGCGTAATGTTGTTTAACAATTTGATGTGCAATATAGTGTTCTTCATCACTTATTTCTTGGAACAGACCACGTTGTTTATTTTCTAAATAAGCATTATATTGTTCATCCGAAAGAATATCAATTTTTTCTAGTACCCAATCTGACCGTGATTCTTTATTGACTAGTTTATTTAGCCGTTTAATTAATTTGTTTTTAGTTTCAAAAAAACGTTGTGGGGTTTTCATAGTGGTTGGCAAATTAGCAAAAATTTCAGAAATCTCTGTGTGATTAAAGATAGTTGTCCCACCTAGCATAATATCAGTAAATTGTAGTTGTTTTGAATTAAGTGAAGCAACATAATCTTTAATTTGCTGCATAAAAGAAGCTTGTTCTTTTAATTGTTGGATATTACGCTGCTTTTTACTTAATGTAGGTTTTTTTTCGTAACGTTCGAATAAAGTTTCAACGGTTAGTCCTTGAAAACGTTGAGCTAAAAATTCTGCTAAAGTAAGTTGACGCATGTTTCGTTCACCTAAGCTTGGCAAAACCTCAGAGATATAACGGCTAAACAATAAATTAGGTGAAAACAATACGATTTGATCAGCATTTAAACTCGTACGACTATGGTAAAGTAAAAAAGCAATCCTTTGTAAAATGGCTGAGGTTTTACCACTACCAGCAACACCTTGAACTAGGAGCAAATCATGTTTTGTGTCGCGAATTATATCATTTTGCTCTTTTTGAATGGTAGCAACAATATTATGCATATATTCATCACTGTGTTCACCTAAAACACTTTTAAGAATTTCATCACCCACAAGTTCATTAGTATCAAACATATTTTTTATTATTCCATTATTAATCGTGAATTGACGTTTCCGTTTTAAATTAGTAGTTTGTTTTCCCATAGGTGTTTCATATTCAACTTCTCCAAGTCGACCATTATAGTAAATAGAAGAAATTGGAGCACGCCAATCATATATTATAAATTCCTGATTAGAACCAACTAAAGAAGCTGTGCCAATATAGAGTGTTTCGTTGTCATCTGCTGAATCTTGAATGTCTATGCGACCAAAGTAAGGGGAATTGTTTAGTTGTTTTAGTTCTTTGATTTGTTTATTTAAGATTTGCTCATTTTCGATGTTTTTTGCGACCAATTGCTTTTGTTGCTGAATTTCAGCATTGGTTTCCATACGATCATCAATCTCAAAGGTGTTTATCCGGGCATTTTGAACATAATTTTTTTCTACTAAAGAACGCTCTTTTTGAGCCTTATCGTAGACGGTTTGCGCTTGTAGTAGTTGATTAGAAATTTCATGTCGCACCATAGCGACGCGTTGTTGCTCTATTTGACGCTCTTTTTCCATGAATTATCTCCTTAATTAATAAACTGCACAATATGCTAACATGGATATTAGTTTATAGCAAGTAAAAATTATGTGCTTGTTATATATAAAAATAAGGCCTCATAGACTACATTCATAGTAGATAAGACCGATGTTATTATTAGTGAATTGTTTCAGCATCAGGGATAAAAGAAACATCTGTATCAATAATCCCAAAACGATGTAGCATTAAATTTTCAATTGACTCAGCTAGACGATAACTATCTAAAACGGTCATGTTTGCATCAACGACTAAAACGACATCTAAAGTAACTATATTACCGTTGTAATGAGCCTTTAATTCGTCAACTTTTTTAATTTCAGGAAGCCTATTCAAGGATAGCCGAAATTGTTCTTCAGCATTTGGATCAAAATAATCAGCTAAATTTAAACTACTTTCCCAAAAAATACGTGCACCAGAATACAATATGAATATACCAACTAAGATACTAGCAGCGCCATCAAGCCAAGTTAGATGAAATAAACGTGCACCTAAAATTGAAATAAAGGTCCCGATACTCATAAGAGAATCACTTAGACTGTCTTTAGCTGATGCAACTAAAGCAGCATTTTGAAGCTTTAAGCCTGCTTTTTTATTGTAATACCATACACCTAGCATTACGATACTTGCAATTGCAGCACCAACAAGCGCAAATTGGTTAGGAACGATTCGTTTGCTCGGTATTAAAAGGTTTTGTATACCTGTAATAATAACACTTAATGAAATTGTAACCATGATAATACTTGTGACGAGAGTAAAGATGGTTTCATATCTAAATCGTGTGAATTGAACCCGCTGATCATTACCTGTTTGACGTAAAGAAATTTTAGGTATAGGTGCACCAACGATATCGTCATCATCAATATCTTGTGCGATATGAAGGCCAACCATTAATAAAATTGTTGAGATTATTCCCGAAAGGTTATTAAAAGCATCGGCTCTTAAAGTTTGTGAATGACTGATATGTGCTAAAAAATACTCCAATATTGAGATTGATAAGTAGGCACCTACGTTAACAATTAGATGTTTACTAGCAGCCTTTAATTTAGCTAATTCTTTACTTTGGAGTTTTTCCCATGCTTGATATTCGCGTTCTATGTGACGGTTAATATTACGCAATTAGAGTCCCCCTCTTAATAACTATGTTAACCAAATTTTAAATTACTCAAGAATAAACTATTATGGTGCTTATTTTAACAGCTTAATATCTAATACTCAAATAATATAAAACTGTAGATGAATTCAATTTAATTTTATTGAAAACAAGATTAAAGTTAACTATTTTAAATAATTGTGCTTTATTTAACTCGATAATGTCTAATACAGCTAAGTTCTATGTGTAATTTTAATATAAAGATTGAAATTTAGGTTTATTTAAGTTGAAAAGTTAAGCATTGTTGGATAAAATAAAAGAGTACTTTGTTGAAGCAGTAATAGTAGAAACGTAATATTAACAGAGAAGATACCTTAGCTGAAAAGTATCTTTGCGTGTCGAATTGGAACTGAGAGAAGACAGATAATTGAATAAAAAACTAAGAAGAGGCAGAATTTTCTGCAATATAGGTGGTACCACGGCGCTGTCGTCCTATTTAGGGATGATAGCGTCTTTTTCTTGGTAGTATCTTGTATAGAAGGGACAGATTTAAATGGAGAAAAGAAAACAAATTATTTTAACAGGTGATCGACCAACAGGAAAGCTACATCTTGGTCATTATATCGGTTCATTACTGAATCGAGTAGAGATGCAAAACTCAGGAGATTATGATTCATTTATTATGATTGCTGACCAACAAGCATTAACTGATAATGCCAGAGATCCAGAGAAGATAAAAAACTCTTTGTTACAAGTAGCCCTAGATTATTTATCTGTGGGAATTGATCCAAAGAAATCCACTATTTTTGTACAATCACAAATTGCAGCATTAGCCGAGTTAAATTTATACTATTTAAACTTAGTGACTGTTTCACGGTTAGAACGAAATCCAACAGTTAAAGCTGAAATTCAACAGAAGAACTTTGAACGTTCGATTCCAGCAGGTTTCTTCACATATCCAGTGAGCCAAACAGCTGATATTACAGCATTTAAAGCTGATTTAGTTCCTGTGGGTGATGATCAGGAGCCCATGATTGAACAAGCACGTGAAATTGTACGTTCATTTAATTCGATTTATGGAAAGGAAGTATTAGTCGAACCTAAGGGTGTCTTTCCTCCGAAAGGAAGAGGAAGATTACCAGGTTTAGATGGAAATGCAAAGATGAGTAAGTCATTAGGTAATGCTATTTATTTATCAGACGATGCGGACACGCTTAAGAAAAAGATAATGTCAATGTATACTGATCCAAAGCATATTCATGTTGAAGACCCAGGCCGAATTGAAGGAAATATGGTATTCACCTATTTAGATGTTTTTGATGATGATAAAGCAAAAGTTGCTGAATTAAAAGAGCAATATCAAGCTGGTGGTTTAGGTGATGTCAAAATAAAACGCTATCTAAATGAAGTATTAGAAGCTAAATTAGCGCCAATTAGAAAAAAGCGTGCGGAATTTGAAAGTGATATTCCAGGAGTGTACAGAATGTTAAAAGAAGGCAGTGCACGTGCAAATGAGGTGGCTAATCAAACGCTAGCTGAAGTGAGAGCTGCTATTGGTGTAAATTATTTTGATGAAATCTAAACTAATTTTTGATGAAAGATGTGGTATAATCTTGTCAATCAATAAGATGAGGTGTAGATGATGCAAAATGTAGTAATGTTAGATTTAGGATCTAATTCAACACGTCTCTCAATTAATGAGTTTTCTGAAAATGGTACATTTAAAGAAGTTAAGCGATTGAAAAAAATGACGCGTATGGCTGAAGGTATGGGGAAAAATTCTAATGAAAAAATACTACAGGAAAGTGCAATTAAGCGAACATTAGCTGCTTTACAGTGTTTTAAAAAAGAATATGAAAATCTACCTAATTTAAAAGTTAAAGGTATTGCGACAGCAGCTGTAAGAGCAGCAGAAAACAGTACTGATTTTTTACAAAAAGTTAAGGAATTAACAGGGGTAGAAGTTGAAGTTTTATCTGGTGACGCAGAAGCCTATTATGATTACGTAGGTGTAAAAAAATCGTTAAATTTAGATGATTTTATGTTATGTGATATGGGTGGAGGCAGTTTTGAGCTTGTAGTAGTAAAAAATGGTGAAGCTGTCAATTTAACAAGTATCCCTTGTGGTGCAGTTAGTTTAACGGAAAAATTTAATGTGGCAGATGAAGTATCTGCACAAAATCTCTTTCGGTTTCAAGGATTTATTCAAAAAATTTTTAATGAACAAAGATGGTTGTTGGAAGGACGATATTTACCACTGGTTTTATTGGGTGGTGCGAATAGAACTGTAGCACGGACAGAGATGCAACGACGTGGAGCAAAGAACCTAGATGATTTTCATGGTGTCAAAATGTCGGCAAGAAGTTTCTTAAATATTTATACGGATTGGCTTGGCTTGGATAGGCGTGAACGGGAGCAACGGTTAGGTATTGATGCAGAGCGAGCTGACATTATTTTGGGAGGCTTGACTCCGATAGCGTTATTAATTCAGCAATTAGAAATTCCAGAAATTATTTTTTCTGAGAGTGGGGTTCGGGAAGGTATCTTGTATACATCGATTTAGTAGTTTGTATGTACAATGAGAGGTGAAAATTATGGTACTTTTAATATCATTGTTAGCATTATTTATCTTTTGGAAAGTTATTAAGTTCTCGTTTAAACTAATCTTTGCGTTGTTTCTAATAATTTTAATCGCAAATATTTTAAAATCAATATTTGTTGGTATAGCAATTGCAGCAGTATTTTTATTAGGCGGATTTTTTGTAAGAAACTAATATATTTTAGACTTAAAAGACGAGTCTGGGTTTTGTCCCTGACTCGTCTTTTTTCAAAATATTGGTATTAAAAGGTGTGTTAAAAAGGCAACTGATTGTGTTTTTCTCTTAATCCAGATAATCAAAAACTGGATTATTACGACTTTAACGTGCTCTAGCTAATTAACTTTTGTACAGTCCAAGCTTTCTTTGATAGTATTTTTATTGATATGACCAATCTTGGCGCAAGAACTTTTCAGATAATGTTGAAATAGTGCCATCACTTTTTAGATTTTGGAGAGCTGTGTTAAGTTGTTGGAGTAATTTTTTGTTATGATAAACACTTGCTACTAATTGTTGTGAGGTAATCTGTGAATCACTAATACGATTTAATACTTGAGCAACTTCACTTTTATTAGTAGGGTCATTTGCTTTTACCAATTCGGGTTGATCAACAAGTAATTTTGAATATTGATAATCACTTAGAATAGCAGCCTTTACTTTTCCTTTGTTTAAAGCAGTTAGTAAAGAAGTCATATTTTTATATTTTTTAGGATGCATTTGTAAGCTTGTAAGCAGTGAAGCTTGATTATTATCTATTAGCATACCTACATTGTGATTTGCAAGTTTAGTGATTGTTTTATATTTACTATCGTGGCGAATAAATAAGATATTTCCTGGATATAAATAGGAGTTTGTCTTTGAAAATTCACTTGGTACAATACTTGTATCACTACTACCCAAGGCAATATCAATTTTGTGCGTACGTAGTTTTGAAAACAGTTGCTTGTGATTTTTAACAGCAATAATCTTAACAGATCTATTTAATTCGGTCCCTAACTTTTTAGCAAGAGAAACATCTAAACCAGTATATTTATGTTGGGAATATGAGCTATATGGTTTATTTGTTTTTAACACACCTACTTTTAAAACTGTTTGGGCATGCACGTTTGAAACGGTTGTTAAAGTCCCCAGTAGTAAACTAAAACTCAATAAAAAGAATCCTAGCAGTCTTTTCAAAAAAAGACCCCCTTAATTTGATTGATAGGACTATTTATAAAACAAAATTTTTTTCTAGTCCTAGTTTATTATATAATATACATTGACAAGTAAAGTTTAAAATTTTTAAAACTAATCGTTTTTTTTGAAAGGAAGTAAAAATGTCTGGATTTAAAAAATATTATCAAAAAACATGGAATGAACGCCTTCAAGTTTTAGAAGAAAAACATCTACTAAATGTTAATGAAATAACATATTTACGTGAGCTTGTTTCTGCAAATTCTTTAGGTGATACAGTTATTGAAAATTTTATAACAGAGTATTCTTTACCGGAAGGATTAGGTCTTAATTATTTAATTGATGGGCAAGAGTATGTTATTCCAATGGTTACTGAAGAACCATCAGTGGTTGCTGCAAGTTGCCATGGTGCTAAAATTATAAAGGCAGCTGGTGGATTTAAAACTAAATTAGTAGAACGTTTAATGATAGGTCAAGTTTTACTCGAGAATGTAGTAGAAGCTGAAAAATTAATTGCAAAATTAGAGGATTATACCGCACAGATGTTAAAAGTCGCAAATGATGCGCACCCATCTATTTTAAAACGTGGTGGAGGAGCTCGTTGGATTCGTTTACGTATTTTAGATCATGATCTTATTTCAGTTGATTTAGCAGTTGATGTGAAACAAGCTATGGGAGCAAATATGCTAAATACAATGCTTGAAGCAGTAGCAAATTTTATTCAGCGAAAATTTAATCAAGATATCTTAATGAGCATTTTATCTAATTATGCAACTTCATGTTTAGCAACTGCACAATGTGAAATTCCAGTGGATAAATTAGCTAAAGGAAATATTTCTGGACTACAAGTTGCTAAAAAAATTGCGCAAGCTAGTCGTGTTGCCCAATTAGATGTGTATCGTGCTGCTACACATAATAAGGGGATAATGAATGGTGTTGATGCTGTTGTTTTAGCCAGTGGTAATGATTGGCGGGCGATTGAAGCCGGAATTCACGCATATGCAGCTCGCGATGGACAATATCGCGGATTAAGTAATTGGAAAGTTGAGGCAGATAAGCTTATTGGTGAAATGACGTTGCCATTGCCTCTAGGGTTTGTTGGTGGGTCAATCGGCATTGTTCCACTTGTAAAAATTAACCATAAGTTATTGCAGATTAATAACGCAGAGCACTTAGAGAGAATTGTCGTCTGTGTTGGTTTAGCCCAAAATTTAGCTGCTTTAAATGCACTCGTAACTGAAGGAATTCAGAAAGGACATATGCATTTACAAATGAAATCTCTTGCTGTGACAGTAGGTGCAAAATTAACAGAAATTAACATGTTGGTTAATTTATTAGAAAAAGATAAAGTAAGAGATTCGGCAAATGCTAAAAAACTATTGGAACAATTACGAAAGAAGGAAAATTAATGTCGGAAGTGGTTTTGAATGCTACTGTTAATGATCTTATTAAAGAAGTTCAACAAATTCATCCTGGAAAAATCGAATTTAGTTATTTAGATAAAAGTGTAGGCTATTTACGTCATAATCAAGCACAACAATATTTAGCTGATGGACATATTAAAGTTGATGTATATGATCAAACAGCGCCGAATTATACAGTGTCACATGAGTTATTACATTTTATTTTAATGTTTAAGGGAACTCCGCGAATTTCATTTAATTTAACAAGTGGTGATCGCAAACTGGATGAACAGCTAATGATTACAGCAACTGAATTATATGACTCAGTTTTGCATTTTGTAGTGTACCAACAACAGCGTGATCGTGGTTTAATCGATAATCAGATTGAAGAATTATATTTTAAAGGTGTATTAGCAACGCTTAAGCCTGAACCTGAAGGCACGACTGATCAATGGATGGTATTGAGAACATTAACTTTATTTGACACATTAGTCTTTTTTAAAGACCAGTTGGAAGTGATAATACCTAAACTTGAAGAATTATATCCGAATTCTTTGCGAGCTGCGCAACAGCTTTATGCTGAAGCAACTAAAAAAGAAATTAAGACAGCCTTTGCGATGCGACGGGCCGTTGTTAAAGTTTGGCAGCTTTTTGATGAGCAACTACAAAGCTGGGGATTAATGAAGATGCATTTAAATGAGTTTGCAACTCTTACAGCAGTTTTAAGTGAACGCCAAAGTCGTTTAGAAGTCCAACAGTTATTTGGAATATATCATTCAGCATTTCAAGATAATCTACATTTTAAGGATGCATATATAGGTAAGTTCAAAAGCGATGGCCAAAATACATTTATTTTTTCTGAAAAAAATATGGATAAGAAAAAGCAATTTGCAGATATTTATGCGATGCAAACTGGAACCTATTTAAAAAAGACGGGATATCCATATTTAACGCGCTAAGTTAAAGAAAGGTGAGCAATAATGACAGAGCTTAACAAAATATTAAATCGTGCAAATAAGATTGTTTTTTTAACAGGTGCAGGTGTTTCAACAGCATCGGGTATCCCTGATTATCGTTCTAAAAATGGGTTATATGCACAAAAGAAAACACCAGAGTATTTGTTGAGTCATACTTGCTTAATCCGTGAACCAGAAACCTTTTATCAATATGTTAAACATAACTTATATTACCCTAATTCTAAGCCAAATATTATCCATAAAAAAATGGCTGCTTTTGCAAAAGCAGGTAAAGCAATTATTATTACACAAAATATAGATAATTTACATGGACAGTCAGGTGTACCTGTCGATAGGTTAGTTGAGTTTCATGGGAATTTATATAAAATATACTGTCAAAAATGTCATCAAAGAGTTCCTTATCAAACCTATTTGCAAAGTATGCACCATCAAAACTGTGGTGGCATTTTACGGGCAGATGTTGTGTTGTATGAAGAAGGAATTAAACAAGAAAATCTACAAAAATCAGTTTTAGCATTGCAACAAGCTGATACAATTGTAGTTTGTGGAACGTCTTTTGTTGTATATCCATTTGCGGGTTTAATAGAGTATCGTAATTCCAATGCGAAAGTTGTGGCGGTTAATAAAGAAACAATTAGCTTGCCGGAAAAGGGAATTATGATTAAAGGTGATGCTGTTCAAGAATTTGAACAAGTTACCATTAAAGCCTAAATATTTTGAGATAGCATAAAGAGGTATGGAATCTAGATTAATAAAAGATACTGTAATAATAGGCTTAAAGAACAATCAATGCTTCTCGTATTGAAATAAAGATTATGGTATACTTTAAACATCTAGCAGTAATTTTTAACGTTTTTTGGTTTTATTTTAATTTTTCGAGAGGTAAAAAACGTTATTGTGAAAGGAATTGAATTTAATGGCTGAAAAACCAACATTTTATATAACTACGCCAATCTATTATCCATCAGGCAAACTACATATTGGTAATTCATATACAACGATAGCATGTGATGTTTTAGCGCGTTATAAGCGATTACAAGACTTTGATGTGTTTTTCTTGACGGGAACAGATGAACATGGTTTAAAGATTGAACAAAAAGCAGAAGAATTAAAAATGTCTCCGCAAGACTACGTAGATCAAATGGCAGCTAAAATTAAGGAACTTTGGAAAACACTAGAAATTTCTAATGATAAATTTATTAGAACAACAGATAGTTATCATGAAAAAGCTGTGCAGAACATTTTTGAAAAGTTATTGGCTAAAGGTGATATTTATTTAGGTAAGTATAAGGGATGGTATTCAGTTTCTGATGAAGAATACTTTACAGAATCACAATTAGCTGAAGTCTATCGAGATGATGATGGCAACATGACCGGAGGCAAAGCTCCTTCTGGTCACGAAGTTCAATTAGTCGAAGAAGATTGTTATTTCTTTAAAATGAGTAAGTATGCAAAGCGTCTAGTTGAATATTATGATGCGCATCCTGATTTTATTATTCCAGAAAACCGTAAAAATGAGATGATAAACAATTTCATCAAACCAGGTTTAGAGGATTTGGCCTTAACACGGACAAGTTTTAATTGGGGGGTAAAAGTTCCAAGTAATCCGAAGCATGTTGTTTATGTGTGGATAGATGCGTTATGTAACTACATTACAGCATTAGGCTATGAAACGGGCGAAGATGCTAGTTTATATAAAAAATATTGGCCAGCTGATGTCCAGATGGTAGGAAAAGAAATTGTGCGTTTCCATACAATTTATTGGCCAATTATTTTAATGGCGTTAGATCAACCATTACCTAAGCATGTTATTGGACACGGATGGTTGTTGATGAAAGACGGTAAAATGTCTAAATCAAAGGGTAATGTTATCTATCCAGAAATGCTAGTGGAAAGATATGGTTTAGATGCATTAAGATACTATTTGATGAGAGCTGTACCATTTGGAAATGATGGTGTTTTTACACCGGAAGACTTTGTCAGCCGCGTTAATTTTGACTTAGCTAATGATTTAGGCAATTTATTGAACAGAACGGTAGCTATGGTTAACAAGTATCGGGCAGGTAATGTGCCGGAACTTAGAGCTGGTGTAACAGCATTTGATAGCTCTTTGGAAGAAGAAGCACAGACAATGATTGCTGAATATGAAAAGGAAATGGATGCGGTTCGTTTTTCTAACGCCTTAGATGCTTTATGGAAATTTGTTTCACGTTCTAATAAATATATTGATGAAACACAGCCATGGAGTTTAGCCAAAGATGAAGCTAAAGCAGCCGAACTTGATAGTGTGCTAGCACATTTAGTTGCAAGTTTACGCTTGATTGCTATCTTATTACAGCCTGTAATGACACATGCACCTAAAAAGATTTTTGAACAATTAGGAATTGCTGAAGAAAACACTTCAATTAAGGGTGCTTCATTCTTTGATTTACCTGTAAAAACGGTTGTTGTTGCCAAAGGAACACCTATTTTTCCACGCTTAGATGTGGAAGAAGAAATTGCCTATATCAAAGCTAAAATGACAAAAACACAAAAGGTTAAAGGTCGTAAAGCATTGGCTGAACAAGCAGCAAATAATTTTGATCCTAAACAGACCCAATTAAATCTAACCAAAGATGCAATTCGTTTTGATAAATTTGATAAAGTTGAATTGAAAGTTGCAAGAATTAAGGCTGTTTCGCGAGTAAAAGGAGCAGATAAATTATTGAAATTCCGACTAGATGCTGGTGATGAAGGTGAACGTCAAATTTTATCTGGAATAGCACAATGGTATCCAGAACCAACTGAATTGGTTGGTAAGAATGTAGTTGCAGTTACTAATTTGAAACCACGTGAAATGCGCGGAGAAGTTAGCCAAGGAATGCTCTTATCTGCCGAATTTGGGGAAACAGTCCAACTAATTACGGTTCCTGATAATATCCCTGCTGGTTCGATAGTTGGATAATAGAACAAAAACAAGCAAAAGTATATCTAAAATTTAAAATGTGGGACAAAAGATAGTGTTGCGCAAGGGCAAGCTATTTTTTGTCCCATTCTTAAACTGTTTCAGAAAAACAAATTTAGTTGTAAAATTAAGGGTAAATAGATTAATTAATGGAGAAAAATATGGAAATTTTTGATTCACATACACATATAAATGCCCCAATTTTTGCTAATGACTTGCCCGACGTTATTGAACGTGCTGCAGCAATGGACGTATCAGCAATGTTATTAGTAGCCTATGACGAAGAAAGTGCTGCTAAAATGTTGTCTCTTTGTGATAAGTATCCACATATCTACGGAGCAATTGGTATTCACCCAGACAATGCTACAGGGTACAATGAGGAAAAAGAACAATGGTTACATCAAGTGCTAGCTCAGCCTAAAGTGTGTGTATTAGGTGAGATAGGTTTGGATTATCATAATGAGATAGATCATACGATTCAAAAAAAAGTTTTTGAAAGACAATTGCAATTAGCAAAAGAGCTAGATTTACCTGTTAGTATCCACAATAGAGATGCTACGGCAGACACGTATAGCATTTTGAAAGAACATTACTATGATGGATTTACAGGAATTATGCATAGTTTTAATGGTGATGAAAACTGGGCGAATAAGTTTATTGAACTAGGGATGTATTTGTCATATAGTGGAGTTGTGACCTTTGGTAATGCTAAAGAAGTTTTACAAGCTGCTAAAAAGACACCATTAGATAAAATTTTGGTTGAAACAGATGCACCATATCTAACGCCATTACCATTTCGGGGAAGAATGAATGAACCCGCAATGGTACGCTATACACTAGAATTTTTAGCGCAAAAACTTAACATACCAGTAACGAAACTTTCAGAAATAACTTATCAGAATACGAAAAGGATTTTAAAAATAGATGACAGAAGAAAAAATGAAAATTAAAGAAGTCATTGTAGTTGAAGGAAAATCAGATACAAAGCGGATAAATATGGCGGTTAATGCCGATACATTAGAAACGCGGGGTTCAGCTATCAGTGAAGAAACTTTAGAGCAAATTGAAGAATTACATGAAAAGAGAGGCGTTATTGTATTTACAGATCCTGATTATTCAGGCGAAAAAATACGAAAAACGATTCGTGAAGCAGTACCAGGAGTAAAACATGCTTTTTTGAATAGGAGTGAAGCGGCTCCCAATCACAAAGGCAGTTTAGGGGTTGAACATGCAAGCTTTGAGGCAATCCGAGCCGCCTTACGTAATTTGTATACAGAACAACCAGAAGGTCAAGTTTTAATTACTCGTGAGGACTTAGCAATAGCAGGTTTAATTTTAGGAGCGGATGCGAAAAAAAAGCGACGTGAATTGGGAGAATATCTACATATTGGTTATACAAATGGAAAACAATTGTATAAGCGATTAAATCTATTCCAGATTACGCGCGAAGAGTTTGCAGAAGCAATGCGTTATATTAACAAGATGGAGGAACAAGATGGCAAATGAAATCCCTGAAATTGCTTCACCAACTAGAACAAAAGCAATTATGGAAGCATATGGATTAACTTTTAAAAAGAGCTTAGGCCAAAACTTTTTAACTGATATAAATGTTTTGAAAAAAATTGTGTCTGCTGCCCAAGTTAGCACAGACGATGATGTAATTGAAATTGGTCCTGGCATTGGAGCTTTGACAGAACAATTAGCAAAAAAAGCGCACCAAGTTTTAGCATTAGAGATTGATGAACGCTTATTACCCGTACTTTCAGAAACATTAGCGCCATACTCAAATATTCAAGTAGTTCATCAAGATATTCTAAAGGCTGATTTAGAAAAATTAATTGCGCGTTATTTTGATGGTAAACATAATTTAAAAATTGTGGCTAATTTGCCATATTATATTACAACACCAATTATCATGCACTTATTAAGTACAAAGGTAAAATTAGCGGGTATTGTTGTAATGATGCAAAAAGAAGTAGCTAATCGTCTTGCTGCTAAACCAGGGACAAAAGATTATGGCTCATTATCAATTGCAATTCAATACGAAATGGATTGTGAGGTAGCATTTATTGTACCTAAAACGGTATTTGTACCTCAACCTAAGGTAGATTCAGCTATTATATCTTTGACAATGAAAGAACATAAAAGTGAAATGCCACAAGATGAGACGCATTTTCATAAACTTGTAAAAGGAGCTTTTATGCATCGCAGAAAGAGTCTTTGGAATAATTTACAAGGACTATATGGAAAAGAAGCAGATATTAAAGAATCAATAGAAAAAGCACTACAGCTGGCGCAAATAGAGCCTTCAATTCGTGCAGAACGTTTAACAATTACTGAATTTGTTAAACTATCAGATGCTTTGTTAGTAAATGGATTGAAATAATAGTCATTAAGATAAAAACCGTTAAAACTTGTTAAGATAGCCTAGTTAGTTTTTACACTAATAAGGAAGGTCTAAAACAATCGTTTTAACGGTTTTTTATAAGAAATATAATACCTAGGATAGATAAAAAAATAGTATTTTATTTTTTTGAAGAGACTAATGAATATGGATGCACAAGATAGACTTCATTGCAGAAGCCACAAAGACTATTATAGATATGCTGAGCCCGTGATTGCTTTTGCGATATTCCAAAAACAGTAGGACCACTGCCACTCATTTGAGCCGCATCTGCACCAAATTGGAGCATTTTATTTTTAATACGCAAAATGTCGGGATAACGCTTAGCTGTAATTGGTTCTAGCGAGTTACCCATGGTGGCAATCATTGCGTCATAGTCATTTTTTTGAATTGCTGCAACAATACCTGGGACATTTTGATGTTTTAATGAAGCATAATCTATCTGTCGTAAAATAGATGGTGTTGAGACACTTGCCTTAGGTTTAGCGATGACAATCCAAAATGGAGGTAAGTCACCAATTGGAGTAACAATTTCGCCTTTACCAGTAACTAATGCGGGTTCGCTGTAGATACAAAAAGGAACATCAGAGTCAATTTCAAGTCCGATTGTAGCTAATTGTGCATGGGTAAGCTCTAGTTTCCATGCTTTGTTTAATGCACGTAAAACAGCCGCTGCATCAGAAGATCCTCCGCCCATTCCTGCTGCAACAGGAATATTTTTGTCAATTTTAATAACAACACCTTCATTGATATGATAGAGACTTTGTAACTTGCGAGCTGCTTGATAAGCGAGATTACGATGATCACAAGGTAAAAATCCTGTATTTGTTAAAACAACAATCTTTTTTGTATTAGAAATGGTTTTTAAATGTACGTAATCTGCCAAATCAATTGCAGTCATAACCATCTGCCACTCATGTTCACCATCTTGATGGCGAAAGGGTGTGTCTAAGCTTAAATTTAATTTAGCTGGAGCCTTCTCTGATATCTCCATGGCCTCACCTTGTTTCTTGATAAAATAATTAATTTTATTATACTAATTTGTGCACGATGACGCAAACGAGCACTGTAAGTACAGTCAATAATTGGATCTAGGAAAAAAACTCTAGATTTTTTATGCCATAAAAATGGGCGCTAAAAGGTTGCTAGTTACATATATCTCCGTTAATAAGGTAAGTAAAGTCCTTAATTAGCTAATCATTTTTTGTGCCATTTTCTTATGAAAATAAAAAAGCGTGTGATCAAATTAGCTTACGTAAACATAAGCAAGTTTTAGCACACGCTTAAAATAGTTATCTGGAGCCAAGTTGGTAGATAATCAAACTATTCACCATATTCTAATAGATTCTGAAAACCAGTATCGCTTAGGTTTGGTGATACCCGAACTCTGTGTAATTCTAACAATCCATTACTACTGCTGGCTAAGCCTTCCTCGGTTGATGTAGCAATTGTATATCCCGCCTTTTTGGCTTCAGTTAGCGTAAGACTGTTATATTTTCCAGATGGGTAACAGAGGTATTTTGTATTTTGATCTAAGGTTTTATCCAACCAAGACTTAGAATTTTTAATTTGATAATTCTGTTCAGTTGCTGTAAGTTCTGACAAGTCTAAGTGATTAACCGTATGACTGCCATAAGATACTAAACCACTTTTTTTCATTTCTTTAAGTTGTGCAACAGTTAATTTGTTGGCTTGTTTATTTTGAATTTGACCGGTGATTAAATTAATAGTTGCTTTAATTTTGTACTTTTTCAAAATTGGGTAAGCGGCAGTATAATTATCTTCATAGCCATCATCTAGAGTAACCCAAACAATTTTTTTAGCAGGTTTTTCGTTTGTTGTTAAAACACGATATGCTTCAGCAGCAGTAAGGGTATAATAACCATGTTTTTTAAGCCATTGCATTTCTTGTTTGAATTTTTCTGGTGAGACGCATAATGAATTGCCAGAAACGTTTGAAATGCTATGGTACATTAGAATTGGAAATGAAATTTTAGTTGAATATTTTTTCCATTTGGCATTTTCTTTTTTTTGTTTAGCAATTGATGAAGCTTTTGCTGCTGCAACTACTTTTTTAGATGATTGCTTTTTCATAGCAGATATTTTTTGCTCTTGTAACTGCTTTTGATGTTGAGAATACTTTGTACAAGCAATAGCAACAATAATTACTAGTAGTATTCCAAGTAACCCCAAGATAGTACTTTTCTTTTTTGACATATTTAGTTCCCCTCAATTATAGAAAGTTAATTTCATTTTAGCATATAAGACAAAAAAGTGGACAATTAAATAAATTTTTAAAGATAGCTAGTGTTTGATTAAAAAATAACTTGACGTTATTAGCATAATGTAATATATTTAATGTAATTCAAGCGTAGAGAGGTATTTAATGATGATAAAACCTGTATCTTTACAATCGAATAGCTATTATTACTTTTATTTCTTTAAGGAATGTTTGTAATCAGAATTCTTTCTGGGTGCAAACAACAAGCAATGTTTGCGCCTGTGAGAGATAGAAGTTTTTGAAGTATCAAAACGACTCACAGATGGTAATTGATAAACTGTGGGTCTGCTAAAACAGAAATTTAACAGCATGAATGCTATTAAACCTAGAGATTATCATTACTGTGATAGTTTCTAGGTTTTTATTTTGTGTAAAAAAGAAAGAGGGAATTTTGGATGCAAAAAATTAGTGGCAAGGAATTCACGCTTAATATTTTAAATGGAATAAGTTTGGGAGTAGTTGTTACGTTGGTACCATCAGCTTTAGTCGGGCAATTAATGAAAGCTTTAACAGGTATATTTCCAATGGCAACAACAATTATTGCAATGACGACATTTACGATGTCATTATTAGCTGCAGTTTCTGGTTTTTGTGTAGGTTATTTATTCAAATTTAATATGATTCAAACAAGTGCAGTTGCAGCAGCAGCTATGATTGGCTCAGGGGTAATTACACAAACTAAGGCTGGATATACATTAAGTGGAACAGGTGACGTTATCAATACGGCAATTACAATTACTTTAGCTGTTATTGTTGCACGGTTTATAGGTGATAAATTTAAAAACTATACGGTATTACTATTACCGACATTAGTAATTATAATTGCTGGAGGGTTGGGGTTAGTCGCATTACCTTTTATAAAAATGGTAACAACATTCATTGGGATAGGTGTTAAGAACTTAGTAACTTTACAGCCAATCTTGATGGGTGCGTTAGTTGGAGTTGTTTTTGCAATTTTAATTTTATCTCCAATCAGTTCAGTCGGGATTGCAACAGCAATCAGTTTAGCAGGCATTGCTGCAGGAAGCGCAAATTTAGGTATCGTTGCAGGAAGTTTTACTTTAGCTATCATGGGAAGTTCAGTTAATACATTAGGAACAACATTAGCGCATTTTATCGGAACACCTAAGATACAAATGGCTAATATGTTAGAGAAACCATTTTTATTTATACCAGTAATAATTAATGCGGCAATTCTAGGGGCATTGGGGGCAATTTTTAATATTCAAGGGACTGCAATGAGTGCAGGATTTGGTTTTAGTGGGTTAATTGGACCTTTAGCTGCTTGGAATGAAATGAGTGCAAATATTGGTTCAATATTAATTTTAGTAATTTTGTTTTTGTTGCTACCAATCGTACTTGGCTTTACAGCAAAATATATATTTGTTCAAAAAACAAAACAAATTACACCAATGGATTTATTAATTCAAGTATAGTGTCTTAATAATTACATTAAGACACGGGTAAATAATAGCAGTAAAAAGTGATTTTCTTTTGTGTATTCAGTAGAGGAAATCACTTTTTGTATTGTTGATAGTAATAATACTAGGCTGAAAGCTCAACAATGCTTGACGTAATAGAACTCCAGTGATATGCTATAAAAAGTTTTGCCTTTTTACCGAACGTTAATGCTTATTGGATAAAAGCAAATATAAGATGGAATATTCTCTATTTAAGAAGTTAAAAGCGAACAATCTTAATGTTTTTTTCAAAAAAGCTAGGAAATAAATGTGATATAACGTATAATGAAATTGGGATAAAACAGATAATATGAATTTGTTGGAGGAAATAATTTGAAAACTAGAAGAAGCGATCGTTTAATCGATATGACACGCTATTTATTAGAACGACCACATACATTGATTTCATTGACATATTTTGCAGATAGATATGAATCCGCAAAGTCTTCAATCAGTGAAGATCTTTCTATTATTAAGCGGACATTTAAGTTTCGTGGAATCGGAATTTTAGAAACTATACCAGGAGCAGCAGGAGGGGCCCGATTTATTCCTTCCATATCAGAAGAAGAAGTGCGTAAATTTATTTCAGATATGACACATGAAATGTCAGAACAAGATAGATTATTGCCTGGTGGTTATGTTTATTTATCAGATTTATTAGGAAGACCAGATGTATTACGGAAAGTCGGTCGTGTAATTGCACGTCAATATATTGATAAGAAAGTCGATGCAGTTATGACTGTTGCGACCAAAGGTGTTCCAATTGCACAAAGCGTTTCTAGCTATTTAAATGTACCATTTGTAATAGTGCGGCGCGATTCAAAAATAACGGAAGGTTCAACGGTTTCTGTTAATTATGTATCAGGTTCAAGCGAACGAATTGAAAAAATGGAATTGTCAA
Organism: Ligilactobacillus ubinensis; assembly: GCF_024160875.1. Lineage (GTDB taxonomy): Bacteria > Bacillota > Bacilli > Lactobacillales > Lactobacillaceae > Ligilactobacillus > Ligilactobacillus ubinensis. The sequence goes on from NZ_JAIULA010000015.1 coordinate 20,852, forward strand.
AGCGTAGTTTAAAAAGAGGCTCGCATGTGTTAGTTGTTGATGACTTCATGAAGGGCGGTGGAACCGTCAATGGTATGAAGAGTATGATTGAGGAGTTTGAGTCTGAACTTGTAGGAATTACAGTTTTTGCTGAAGGTGCTTTTGAGGGGCATCGGATGGTAGATGAGTACACTTCATTATTACGTGTGGATAAAGTAAACACATTGGACAAGACAATTCATGTGAGTGCAGGTAACTACCTTGAGAAGGTATACTCTAAAGACTAGTAGCCAAGCATAGAGTAAGAAAACGATATAAAAGCGAGATAATTGATGTAACTAGCAAAAAAGAAAGGCTAATTTTAAAGATAGCCTTTCTTTTTTTGCATGCTTTGAGGAATAATTTAATTTCTGAAACGTATTTTGGTGCTTATAGGAGAATAAATAGTAATGCGTCAATCTTATTTTAAATTATGATAGTCTGTTAAAACTAAGTACATTAAGGTCAACCACTCCTGTCTAAAGTCAAAAGCTTGTGAGAACTGCCCCTAACGACAATTTGCTTAGATACAGCGATTGCCTGTAAGCAGGTCTTACGTGCTAATTACCAAAGCCTTTATAGTCCGCAGGTTGCCAGACGGACTATATTCTCTTACATTGATGCTATACCTTTAGCCAAAATATTTTTAGCAGCATTATGGTCACGAATATGGTAGGTTTCGCATTGCGGACATGTCCAATCACGGTCGGCTAGCGTAAGTTTGTTAGTTGTTCCAGTACCCATAACAAAGCCGCAAGCACTACATGTTTGGGTAGTGTTTCTAGGGTTAACGGTGATAAATTTTTGACCATACAGATCGGCTTTATAAGCCAGCATGCCTAAAAGCGTTCGCCAACCAACATCAGAAATACTCATGGCCAGAGCGTGATTTTGTAGCGTATTCTTACTTCTTAGCTCTTCAGCGACAACCAAATCGTGTTTCTTGATAAGTGTTATCGAGACGAGATGTAAAAAGTTTTTACGGCGATTAGCAATTTTACGCTGTTTCTGATAATTCTTGGCATTGCTTAATGGTTTGTGCTCCTTTTTGGCACGTAGTGCCCGTCGAGAAAGTTTACGCTGTGCTTTTGCCAACGTACCTTTAACAGAACGATAGTAACGGGGATTGGCAACAATCTTTCCTTCAGAGTCAGTTAGAAAATTATCAATATTTAAGTCAATCCCAATTGAAGTGGCTGTTTCATTATTAACTTTGTTTACAAAAGGTTGTTCAGATGCTAATTGCATTGAGACATAGTAACGACCAGTGGCGTCCATTGAAATTGTGGTTGTGCCAATACGAATATTGTCGAGACGATTGAATATTTTCTTTGATATACCCTTGAAACGCAAGCTACCTAATTTCGGTAGTTGAATATGTTGGAAATTAATGATCCTAACACTGCCATTTTTCATGTTAGGTAGAGCTAATTTACTAGCATACATACATGAAGTTTGGTATTTTTGTTCAATTCTTTTTTTATGAAACACTGGTATTCCAGCATGATGAACTTTTCTAAATAAATTCCAAGCAGCACGATAGTTTTATAACTTTCATTTTCATTTAATTTGGGTAACAAAATATAGAAATCTTGCATTTACAACGCCGGCATTAGTTTCAGACATGAAGATAATTCTGATAAGAATCGCAGAACTAAATGAGGTTACAATAGAAAAAATGGAAGTAATGCCAGACCACATACACATGTTGGTAAGCTTCAAGCCTAAGTACGCTCCTACTAATATTGTGAAAGCATTTAAGGGTGCCTCTGCACGCATGTTTTTCGAAAAACACCCAGAAATAAAGCGACAAAAATTCTGGGGTGGTCATCTATGGTCTCATAGTTATTACATGAGTACTTTAGGCAATATGAGCAAAGATGTTGTGGAACGATATATCCAAAGCCAAAAGAAAGACGTCTCTCGGCGTTAATACAAAGACATTCAACTGCCTGATTAAAATCATAAGATTTCTACCATATTTCTAATTAAAATATCTTGCAGCTAGATTACATGGTTAAGTAATATTAAGCAGTGATATGTTCTTTTAGGTAATTAAGTAAGGATAAGATAGCTTTTATTATGGAGAATCCTATGTTATATTGGTATTATATGGGTACTTGAAAGTATGGTTCTATAAACAGATGCATTATTTGTAAGAAATAAACATTTATAATGTTGCTTTTTTATGGTGATTGTATAATGTTTCATTTGTTAATATGACATTACAAGAGTAGCCATCTTTAATGAAAGATATATTATTTAAGATGAGGGATTATAATGACAGCGAAGTATGCAATTATTTTGGCAGCAGGTCAAGGAACAAGAATGAAATCGAAGTTATACAAGGTTTTACATCCTGTTTGTGGTAAGCCAATGGTGGAACATGTTCTAACACAAATTGAAAAAAATGATATGGATGAAATTGTTACAGTTGTAGGTCACGGTGCACAAAAAGTTGAAGAAACATTAGGTACAAGAACAAAATATACTTTACAAGCGGAACAATTAGGAACTGGACATGCCGTTTTACAAGCAGAATCTCTTTTGGGTGATAGGGATGGGATGACATTAATTGCTTGTGGAGATACCCCATTGTTTACTGCTAAGACATTTTCAGAATTATTTGAATATCACAAGTCAAAAGGTGCTGTTGCAACGGTATTAACAGCGAAAGCTGAAAATCCGTTTGGATATGGCCGAATTATTCGAAATGAATTGGGAATTGTTGAAAAAATCGTTGAACAAAAAGATACGAATAAAGAAGAAGCTGCTGTTAAAGAAATCAACACTGGTGTGTATTGTTTTGATAATAAAGAACTTTTCCATGCTTTACATAAAATAAGTAATGACAATTCACAAGGCGAGTATTATCTAACTGACGTAATGGAAATTTTTCAACAAGAGGGTAAAGTAGTTGCTGCATACCGGATGAAAGATTTTTCAGAATCAATGGGTGTTAATGATAGAATTGCCTTGTCTAAGGCGACTGCAGTAATGCGGATGCGGATTAATGAAGAGCATATGCGTAATGGTGTGACATTGATTGATCCACAAAACACGTATATAGATACTGATGTTAAAATTGGTTCAGATACAGTGATTGAACCTGGTGTGCAACTTAAAGGACATACTGTAATAGGTAATGACTGCTTTATTGGTGCACATTCTGAAATTTTAGATAGTGTTATTGAAGATAACGTAACAGTAACTGCTTCTTATCTAGAAGAAGCAATTATGCATAAAGAATCTAATATTGGACCATATAGTCATTTAAGACCACAAGCTGATATTGGTGAGGCCGCACATATAGGTAATTTTGTAGAAGTGAAAAAAGCGCATATTGGTAAAAATACTAAAGTTGGTCATTTAACGTATGTCGGTGATGCCACATTAGGTAAAGAAATTAATGTGGGTTGTGGGACAATTTTTGTCAACTATGATGGAATTAATAAGCATCATACAAATGTAGGGGATTATTCATTTATTGGCAGTGGTTCTAATATAATTGCGCCAGTAGAAATTTCCGATCATGCGTATGTCGCAGCAGGTTCGACAATTACAGATGATATTTCTTCGCATGACATGGCAATAGCACGTGGTCGACAGGTTAATAAAAAAGGTTATTTTGATCATTATCCCGTTGCTAAGGCAGCAATAGAAGCTGAAAAGAAGCAATAATAAAAATTTAAAGATAATTTTTAGTAAAGGCTTGATTTTAGAAAGATAAATGCATAATATTATTATTGGAATAATACTGAATAAATGGAGGCTGTTATGTCTGAACAATATGCTGGATCAAAGTTAAAAATTTTTGCTTTGAATTCCAATAAACCATTGGCTGAAAGAATTGCTGATGCGGTAGGTGTACCGTTAGGAAAAACGTCTGTTGATCGTTTTAGTGATGGTGAAATTAGGATTAATATTGAAGAAAGTATTCGTGGTGATGAGATTTTCATCATTCAGTCAACTTCAGCACCTGTGAATGATAATTTAATGGAACTTTTGATTATGATTGATGCGTTACGCCGTGCAAGTGCAGATAAGATTAATGTGGTTATCCCATACTATGGTTATGCACGTCAGGATCGGAAAGTTCGCTCTCGTGAGCCGATAACAGCTAAATTAGTTGCGGATATGATTGAAAAAGCTGGAGCAAATCGAGTCATAGCACTAGACTTACACGCTGCTCAAATCCAGGGATTCTTTGATATTCCAGTGGATCATTTGATGGGAGCACCATTATTAGCAGACTATTTTTTAACACAAGGGTTAGAAAAAGATGCAGTTATAGTTTCACCTGATCATGGTGGTGTAACTCGAGCACGTAAGTTAGCAGAGTTTTTGAAGGCACCAATTGCCATTATTGACAAACGCCGTCCTAAAGCAAATGTAGCTGAAGTTATGAATATTATTGGGGCAGTAGATGGGAAAAGATGTATTTTAATTGATGATATGATTGATACTGCTGGTACAATTACTTTAGCCGCTCAAGCGCTAAAAGATGCAGGTGCTACAGAAGTCTACGTGTGCGCAACGCATCCTGTTTTTTCTGGTCCAGCTATTGAAAGAATTGAGAAATCACCAATTAAACAAATGATTGTGACAGACTCTATTCAATTACCAGATGAGAAGCAAATTGATAAATTAATTCAGATTTCAGTTGGCCCTCTAATTGGAGCTGCAATTAAACGAATCCATGAGAATCAGCCTGTTAGTCCATTATTCAAAAATAGATTTCATGGTGTAAAAATCGATAATTAAATTTTAGTATATTAATATTAGAGAATACTGTAAGAAAGTTTCGTAAAAGATGCTGGTTTATGGTATTCTTTTTGTGTAGAAAATAGAATAATTAGAAAAAGTATGCTAAATATGTTTTAGATTAGGTGATAAATTGAAACAGCGGATAGTTTTACAACCAATAACGAAAAAGGATAGTGTAGAATTATTAGAATTAATTAGTGAGAATAGTAAGTCTTTTAGAAACTGGATTCCACATTTGGAGTTAGATACAGCTCAACAAGTGGAAAATTTTATAAAGCTAAATCAATATCGTGAAAATGTGGCGCATAATCAAATTATGCGTGGAATAAAACTAAATAATGAACTTATTGGAATAATAGACTTACATAACATTTCTATGTATGAACGTAGTGCAGATGTGGGATATTGGTTGGCAGATGGGTTTGTTGGAAAGGGTTATATTACGGAAGCATTGCAGAAATTACACCATTACGCCTTTGTAAACCTAGAATTAAATAAAGTACATGCTTTAATAAAGAGATCTAATATTAAAAGTCGGGCAGTTGTTGAACGAAATAATTATCAAAAGGTGAATTCAATAAAGGGGTTATGTAATGTGGAATATATAGAATATATATTAATGCGTAATGATTGGTTAAAGACAAAAGATTAGAATAATATATACAAAAAATCTAGGACAAAGGGTATGTAGGCCCTGAGTCCTAGATTCTTTGTGTCATCTCATATTTGGTGACAAAATTTGTTTTCAAAGATAGCTAATTGTATTTAATCTAGTAACTTACGACGTTAAGTTTTCTTAGCAATCTGGTTTTTATAATACTTTCATTTTGAAATGATTAAATTATAATTCTTGATAATTAGCAGGATCTTGTTCCTTTTTTAGGCGACCATTACTTTTATCTAAGTTGGAAATAGTTGCCATTTCGGCGGCAGTCAATTCAAAATCAAAGACACTTCGATTTTCGATTTGATGTTTAGCAGAACTGGCTTTGGGAATTACGGTAACTCCAAGTTGTATTTCCCAACGTAAGATAATTTGACTGATAGATTTACCATGTGCTTTTGCAATACGACTAATTGTTTGATCATGTAACATTTCACTGGAACGACCAATGGGACTCCAAGCTTGAGTTACAATACCATGTTCTTGATCGTATTCGATTTGCTTAGGCTGTGACCAATAAGGGTGCAATTCAATTTGGTTAACTGCAGGTGTAACACCAGTTGCGGTAATGATACTGTCTAAATGTTCAGGCAAAAAGTTGGAAACACCAATGGAGCGTACGAGTCCAAATTTTTGAGCTTGAACTAGGGCTTTCCATGCTTCAATATATTTGCCATTCATTGGATTAGGCCAGTGAATTAAATAAAGATCGTAATATTCTAAGGAAGAGCGATAAAGTGATTCTTGGATTGTTGTCAATGCTTCATCATAGCCATGATGTCTTCCAGGGAGCTTTGATGTGACAAACAGATGACTTCGAGCGATGCCAGAAAGTGCAACAGCTTTGCCAACTGCACCTTCATTTTCATAATTAAAAGCAGAATCAAGCATTGTATAGCCATTGTGAAGTGCACTAGTCATAACATTAACACCGACAGCACCGTTTAGTCTAAAAGTACCAAAGCCAATCTTAGGCATGACATTGCCGTCATTTAAACGAATATTTGGAATAGTTGTCATAAAAAGCCTCCTAAGTATAGTAAAATTTAATTTTTTTCAGATTCATTTTCAGTAACACGTTTAATAACTGAATAACGACGAGCGTGCTCATCTTTTTCATCTGTCAAGGCAGCCATTTCATCGAAAATAAAATAAGGATTGCCGTCTTTTTCCTGAACAACTAGAATAGGTTTCTTATCTTTATGGTGATAAATTTGTGCTGCAATATACGCTTGGTTGAAATCATAATCACTAGCAAGTGATTCACCTGGATTGAAAAGAACATTTTCACTCATATACATTCACATCCTTACTATATTCTATTGTTATTTTACCACTAGAATAACAATGGAACAAAAATTGAGTTTATTAATCAAAAAACTGATGACTAATACTTGCAAATGGCTTAACTTTTACAACAGGTATTGTGTGGGGAAGAAGACTTTTTTCTAGCCATACCATGTCATACCAACGATTAAATTTATTTGCACAATTATGAAAATGTGCATTTAGTTTAAAACCACGGTTTTCATGAAACAAGATACTTGCTTGTGTAACGTAAGGATCATTAGCAGTACGTGGATAAGTTACGCAAGCATTCATATTAGTTATATTTTGGGCCTGACAAATTTTTTCTAGTAAGTTGTATAGTTGGGTACCTAAACCTTGATGGCGTATATTTTGTGCAAGATAAATTGATGTTTCTACTGACCAATCATAAGCAGCGCGTTCTTTAAATGCAGAAACATAGGCATAACCAACGATTTTTTCATTTTGTTCAGCAACAATATATGGATACTTTTTTAAGATAGTGTAAATACGTGTGGAGAATTCAGATAGTGAAGGTACATTTGTTTCCAAAGTTATCGCAGTATTTTCAACGTAAGGTGCATAAATATCTAAAAGTGCTTGAGCATCTGTTTTTTTCGCAATTCTAAATGAGAAAGATGACATAGATAATCCTTTCTTGATGAAATAATTTAAATGTTGTTTAACAACAAAATTAACACAATTGCAAAAATAGTCAAGAACTGCTTGCATTGAGCTTAGAATAGGATATAGTATAATAATGCATTAACTTTTAGGAAGAGAAGAAAGGATTAGGTATGCAATTAAACGTTACTTCGACAAAACCAACTAAAGGATTATTATTGTTTTATTTTTTCTTATCAATTATTTTGAATAGTATAGGCAATGCGCTAACAGTTGCCATAAATTTAGGGAGCGCTTTGTGGACTGCGGCTTCGGTCAATTTAGATCATGTTTTAGCCGTTTCTTTGAGTTTGATGATGTTTGTGCCATCATTTTTGATAATTATCGTGAATATAATTATTTTAAAGAAAGTAAGTTTATCACGAATTATTGGTAATTTAGTGTTTTTAGTGCCTTTTTCGTTGTTAGTGGGCCAATTTTCAACATTATTAGGGAATACAGGAATAAACAATTTAGCATTTCCAATTAGAATAGCACTTGATTGTTTAGGTGTATGTCTTATTTCAGTTGCAATTTCATTATATCAAAGAGTAAATTGGATGCTTCATCCAGTTGATGATTTAATGCAAATCGTGCGGTTTAAGTATTTTAAAGGAAACTCAGTTATTGCACAATTAGTTGTTTTTACCCCACCATTGATAGCAATAATTATTTCTGTAATTATTACACATCAGATTTATGCGGTGAATATTGGGACTATTTTTGCACTTGTGTTTCAGGGAGCATTAGTAGGGATTGCAGATAAATACATTTTTCCAAGTCTCAAGCACCAGAATATAGATAAGTAATTATAGCAAGTAAAAAAGAAAAAGTATTTTGAAAAACAGTATAATAAGAAAAGCAGTTAGAGTTAGTCGAGCTGCTTTTTTATTTAATTTGCATTTATATAGATGTTTATGCTAATTTATATTTTGAGAGTCTTAATACAATGTAAGCGTAAAATGTTTACACAGCCACTTTTAAATGAAAAGCGAGGAATAATAATTGATTACAGTTAGTGACTTAAGCTTAAACTTTTCTGGTCGTCTCTTGTATGATGATGTTAATTTAAAATTTACAGCAGGCAATTGTTATGGAATTATCGGGGCAAATGGCGCAGGAAAGTCAACTTTTCTAAAATTATTAGAAGGAAAACTGGAACCAACTACTGGAAAAATTACAATTGATAAAAATGAACGAATGTCCAGTTTGAATCAAGATCACTTTGGCTTTGAAAAATATACAGTTTTAGAAACGGTGATTCAAGGACATAAGAAGTTATATGCTATTATGCAAGAAAAAGACATGTTGTATGCAAAACCTGATTTTTCTGAAGAAGATGGGTTAAAAGCCGCTGAATTAGAAGGAGAATTTGCTGAGATGGATGGTTGGAATGCGGAATCCGATGCAGCCCAATTATTACAGTCATTAGGTATTGCTGAAAAATTGCATACACAAAAGATGAGCGAGTTAGCTGAAAGTGACAAAGTTAAAGTTCTGCTTGCACAGGCATTATTTGGTCAACCAGATATTTTATTATTGGATGAACCGACAAATGGACTTGATGTGCAAACTATTAGTTGGCTAGAAAACTTTTTAGCAGATTATCCTAATATTGTGATTGTAGTTTCCCATGATCGTCATTTCTTAAATCAAGTTTGCACGATGATGTGTGATGTTGACTTTGAAAAAATAAAACTTTTTGTTGGTAATTATGATTTTTGGCTAGAATCTAGTCAATTAGCAGCTAAACTTCAAAGTAGTGCAAATTCCAAAAAAGAGGAACAAATAAAGGAACTACAGGAATTTATTGCACGCTTTTCTGCGAATGCTTCGAAATCCAAGCAAGCAACTTCGCGAAAAAAACAACTTGATAAAATCACTTTAGATGATATAAAACCTTCATCAAGGAAGTATCCATTCATTAAGTTTGAAATGGAACGTGAATTAGGCAATGATTTAGTTAAAGTTGAAAATGTTTCAAAGACAATTGATGGAGTTAAAATATTAGATAACATTAGTTTTATTTTACGTACGGGAGATAAAACAGCAATCATTTCACGAAATGATTTGGCAACAACGACTTTAATGCAAATTTTAGCTGGTGAGATTGAACCAGATGAAGGAACGGTAACATGGGGTCAAACAACAAGTCGTAGTTATATGTCACGGGATGTAAATGCTAATTTCAAACAAGCTGATCTTACTATTTTGGACTGGTTGCGCCAATTTGCTTCAAAAGAAGAAAATGATAATACATTTTTACGTGGCTTTTTAGGGAAGATGCTCTTTTCGGGTGATGATATTATTAAAGAAGTTGGAGTGTTATCTGGTGGTGAAAAAATGCGCTGTGTGCTATCAAAGATGATGCTTCAAAAAGCTAATGTTTTATTAATGGATGACCCCACCAATCATTTAGATTTAGAGTCAATTACGGCGTTAAATGATTCGATGATTGATTTTGCTGGTGCAATAATATTTACTTCGCATGATCATCAATATATTCAAACGATTGCAAATCATATTGTTGAGGTTTCCGCAAAAGGTGTTATTGATAGAGCTGATACAACATATGATGAGTTTTTAGAACATGAGACAACCCAAAAGCAAGTAGAAGATTTATATAATTAATAGTTGCATAGATAGATTAAATAAGACGATTCTGAGGGAAAAAACCACTAGAATCGTCTTATTTGCATACACTACGATATAAGTTTTATTAAAGTTTGAAATAATACTTGAAAAATTGGTATATACCTATTATAATTGGACTATACCAATAAACGGAGGTAAGTGAAATGAAAGTTATTATTGTTAAAGATAAAGAAGTTGGCGGAAAAAAAGCTTATGATGTTTTTGTTGAAACTCTAAAAAAGGGAAGTAGAACTTTCGGATTGGCAACTGGTGGAACCCCTGAAACAACTTACAAACAACTTGTGAATAGTGATTTAGATTTTACTGATTGTACATCAGTTAATTTAGATGAATATGTTGGATTAACACCAGATAATCCTCAAAGTTATAATTACTATATGCACAAACATCTTTTTGATAGCAAACCGTTTAAGAATTCATATTTACCTGATGGAAGTGCAAAAGATGAAAATGAAGAAATTAAGCGATACAATAACATTTTAAAAGATAATCCAATTGATTTACAGCTGTTGGGAATTGGTAAAAACGGACATATTGGTTTTAACGAACCCGGTTCACCAATTGATGCAAAAACACGAAAAGTACATTTAACAGAATCAACAATTGCTGCAAATGCACGTTATTTTAAAAATAAAGATGAGGTTCCCCAGTATGCATATTCGATGGGGATTGGATCAATCATGCAAGCTAAGGAAATTTTGGTTGAAGCATTTGGTGCAGAAAAAGCAGAAGCTGTCGCAAAGATGATTGAAGGAAAGGTTAGTCCTGATGTACCTGCAAGTATCCTACAACGTCATGCAAATGTAACTGTTATTGTGGATGAACAGGCTGCTAAGCTATTGAAAAAAGATTATAAATAAACAATAAAGCAAGACCTTGACTAAATATAAGAAAAAAGTATAGTAAAAAAGACTGTATTATATTGGGATTTTTTATCTCAATATGATACAGTTCTTTTTTTATAGTCAGAATAATAGTTGATTTCAAATTCTTCTTTCGATTAGGCAAAGAATTTTTAGCTAATTAAAGTGGTCTGATTTTGGTTACTTCTCCAGAAGAAAGAATGGTTCCATCTGCTAGAACCAAAGCGCCCTTATCATTGATAGCAGTGACTGTGCCGGTAAGAGTCTTTTCTCCTTGTGAGATGGTAACTTTATGGCCAATGATATTTGAGTGTTGCCGATATTCATCCATGAAGGTACCGTCAAAATAGTTTTTATATAAATTAAAAAATTCAATTAAATAGTTAGCGATAAATTCATTTCGGGAAACGTGGGCTTGCAATGCATATTTACGTAATGAACCTGCACGTTTTTCAATTTCAATCGGAAATGTAGTAGTTAAATAATTAATACCGGCACCAACAACTATTTTAGTGAGTGATTGTGTTTCAAGATCACTAATACCCTCTGTTAAAATACCACAGATTTTTTTTTCATCAACAATAACGTCATTAACCCATTTAATTTGGGCTGTTGCGTTTAGTTTTTTTTCAATTGTTCGTGTTATTGCTAATGAGACGGCAGTAGTAAGCAATCCAGGATCAAAATCAAAACGTGAGTTGTTAAGTAAAATACTAATATAGATACCTGTCCCACTTGGAGATACAAAATTACGTCCGTACCGTCCATAGCCAGCCGTTTGTTGATCAGCTATTACAATGTATGGTGTAGCGATATTGGCTTGATTTCCAAGCTGCTTAGCCCGGATGTTAGTTGAATCAATTGTTTTGTGAATTTCTATAGGATATAAAAAAGTTGTAGGTAAATATTTGCGAATTAAAGCTTCACTAAGGTTCCCACTGTCGTATAATTGATAGCCAACCCGGGGGCGGCTATCAATTTTATAGCCAGCTGTTTGCAAGCTTTTAATAGCTTTCCAAACAGCTGTACGTGATAGGCCTAATTGATTAGCTATATCTTGTCCAGAAAGAGGATCGTTTGTGTGTGTGAGCAATTCTAAAACTTGTTGCGTAGTGGACATATAATCTACTTCTTTCGTAACGTAATTAGTTTAATTATAGAAAAATAGTCTTATAAGTGCAAACTATTGGTTAAACTTTTATCGGAAGTCTTACAATTCAAGTAAAGCAGTGGTATCTTGAACATAAGTGTTTTCAAGGGAGTTGAATTTATGAAAAAAAGGCAATTTAAACGTATTTCAATTGAGATATTTGTAATTATCTTTAGTGGGTTAGCAATATTTTTTTGCTCGACACACAATGAATCTTTATATAAGCAAACGATTGGAAATGTTGTTTCGGTAAAAAATGGGAAAAGAGAATCAGTAACAGATGAGTATAATAATAAAGATTATCAAACAACACAAACTGTTAATTTGCAGATTATGAATGGTAAAGATAAGGGTAAATATGTAGAACTAAAAAATACGTATTCACAATCGGGTGCACTTGATCAGAAACTCAATAAAAATCAAAAGATATTTATTGAGTTGCATCATACAAATGGAAAACTAACAGCTGTTTTTATGTATTCCAAACGAGATACATATTTATTGATGTTGTGCTGGCTGGTAATTGTTTTACTCTACATTATGATGCAAATTAAAGGAATTAGAACAATCTTAAGTGTAACAATTAACTTTATTCTTTTCTTAATTTTTGTGCAATTAGATGTAAACTTGAATATAACGTATTTTTTCTGGTTATTCGCTTTAAGTGCCTTGTTATTTACAGCTTTGTCACTTATTATTGTGATAGGTTGGAACAGGCAATGTGCAATAACCTTTGTGGCGATTGTGTTTGGGACAACTTTAGGGTTGGTGATAGGTTGGTCTATATTAGAATTGACAAACAGTCAAGGTGTGCATTATGAAGCACTAGATATGGCGACACAAGCACCTAAACAGTTATTTTTCGCAGCAACACTTATTGGGCTGTTAGGGGCAGTTATGGATGCAGCAACAGATATTGTCTCAACTTTATTTGAAATGAAGGAGAATACACCTAATATTTCTCAAAAGCAACTTTTTTTATCTGGCAGACAAGTTGGACGTGCAATTATGGGACCATTAATTAATGTATTATTTTTAATTTTCTTTGCTGAAACTTTTGCAATGGCGGTTCTTTATTTTAGAACAAATAACACATATAGCTTTACATTTGCATGGACGATGTCATTAGGTGTGGTCCAATCACTTATTAGTGGTATTGGAATTGTATTAGTTATTCCTACAGCTAGTTATCTTTGTTCACGTTTGCTAGGAGGAAAGTAATGTCATCAATTAGTGTTTTAATAATTATTTTATTTGCTTTAATGACGATTGTTGGTGGTAAGCAAGGGATGGTTTCTTTTTTTAGTGTTGCTTTGAATTTTTTTATTTTATTTATTACGGTAATTTTAATTTCTGGTGGCTTTCCAATATTAGGCGTTTCATTATTTGCAGGGATTTGTATATTAGCAATTACAATTTATATGGGCAATAATGATGAACGTTCGACAAATGTAGCATTTATTGCTACTGTAATAGTAATGCTAATAATGATAATATTAATTATACCGTTTGATCATATGGTACAAATTCAAGGGTTTAGTAACGAAGAATCAGAAGAAGTGGAAGCTTTTAATTTGTTGATTGGCATTAATTTTGAATCTTTGGCAATTGCAACAACTATTTTAAGTACATTAGGTGCTATTGCAGAGGCTTCAATAGCAGTTGCAAGTGGATTAGAAGAACTAATTGCTCAAAACAGTGATATTACAGTTACACAACTATATAAAAGTGGACGTAATATTGGGTTTCAAATAATGGGAATGACTTTTAATACGTTATTTTTTGGAATGTTTGGTGGTAATTTAGCTTTATTCATTTTGTTATATAAGTTGCATGCATCATTTGGGTATTATTTAAATTCGAAGATTTTTGTAGGCGAAAGTATGTCAGTTCTGTATTCTGCAATTGCTGTAATTTTGGTGATTTGGATAACCACATATTTAATGGGAAGAAAATTGAATTCGCTGCAAGAAACTACAGCTGATTTGAATAAACAAGATAAAAGGGATTTATAGTAATTAATTTAGAGGGGGCTTTATGATGAAGAAGTTTAATAAAAATGTCGTTTTGGGGATGGGCTTAATAATGTTGTTGACAAGTCTAAGCGCTTGTTCAAATAGTAGTTCATCAAGCCAAAAAAGTTCAGCTAGTGAAAGTGTAACGCAATTAGATAAAGTAGCTAATAGTACGTATAAAAAAGCAGTAAAAAATTTAGAAGATGGCGATGTTAAATTAGCTTACCAGAATCTAAAAAAAGTGAAAATTAAAAAGACAACGCCAAACAAGGTACGCCAACTAAAGAGCAATGTAACATCATTATATAAAGCTAAGGTTGCCTTAGAGAATAACAATGTTACGCCAGCTCAAAAAAAATTGAATACATTAGCTAGCGTGTCTAAACCAGCGGCTTTGCAAAAACAAATTCAAGTTGTTAAAAAAGAGTATAAAGTAGTTAAATTAGCTAACATATATTATCATGAAACAATCAATTATTATCATGCTGAAAAATATAGTGATGCTAAAGGAAGTTTAGATTCTTTACAAGCTTTGTCTAGTAAGTATCAAGCTGTTGCAATGTTACAAAAGAAGACAAACAAGTATACTACACTGTTGAATAGCAAGCTAAAAGCAGAGTCTAGTTCAAACGCTACGAGTGCGACGAGTTCAAGTTCAACATCAAGTGCAAATAACTCTAGTTATACGAATGCACGTAATTCAAAATTGGTAAGTTCTCAGTATTCAAAACAAACAGGAAGTAATATCTCTTCGGCAACTAATTCACAGGTTTCAGCAGTTGCTAGTCAGTTATCTGATGCTGAAGTAATCAGCAAATTCTTAGCAGCTACAGGGATAACGCAGCAAGAAGGGGATGAATACTTCACACAATATGAAGGAAATAATGAATATAGTATTGAAATCCGTAATACAAGTTCCAATAACTCAGATATTTCTGTTATGAAGGGAATGTATAAATTTAATACAGACACCAAAGTTGCGCAGAAGCAAGATGCAATTACAGGTGAGTATCAACAAATAAATTAATTATTTATGGTGAAAGAATGAAAAACTTTAAACAAAAGCTATGGTTAAAAGCTGACGGAATAGTCATTTTAATTGCAGTTGTATTAGCAACTACTAGTCGTCTACTAAATATACAAAATAATATTTCTGATTTTATGTTTTTAATTGGAATGGCACTAATTTGTCTAACAATAATAAATATTTTATTGCATGCGGGATTATTGGCTGGATGGTTTCGCAAAAAGCAAAAAGGTGAGACAGATGAAGAGTATCAAGAGCGTAAAATTGATGTCCGAAACATCGCCTCGGAAAAAAAGAACGCACCTATTCATTTTGAAAGCTTTGCAGCTAATTGCTTGATCTTAGGTATTGTTTTAATTGTATTAGCGATAGCCGTTACTTTATAAGTTAGATAGTATTGCAAAGACAAGGAATCAATACAAATAGTACCCCCAAAAAAGTTAGACTTTTTTGGGGGTACTTCAGCTTTATCAGACTTTTTGGGTATCAAAATGCAATTAGTTGTATTTAACCTGTAATCCAATCTGCGGATTACAGGTTAATGTTTTCTAGTTAATTACCATTTGTCTCAATTGCTGGTAATGTCTATAGAACAAATTTTTCAATTGCTTTTGCTAAACCATCATGATTGTTATCATCTGTTATATATTGTGCACTTGACTTAATCTTTGGAATAGCATTTCCCATAGCAATGCCTAAACCAGTTTTGATTAAAGTCAAATCATTTTCCTGATCTCCAGCTGTCAGGATTTCACTTACATCAATACCCAACATTTTAGCCAATTTTAGAGTAGCATTTCCTTTGGTGGCATCTGGATGCATAAACTCAAAGAACCATTTTTCACTGCGAACAGTGTAATATTTATTTTTTATAGCAGGAGGAAGTCCTGTAGTTGCACGTTGCAATATATGGGGCTCATCGGCCCACATATACTTTGCTGGTTTAAAAGTATGTGGGATTTCATTTTGCAAGCGATAATGTAGTGGCATTTTTGTATAAAAAGAATCTAAAACGCTGTAATAACTAATATCTGGAGTAGTTACATACATATCAGAAGAAGGTAAAATTGCTTGTCCATGAATATTCAACTGATGACTTAGATTATCAAGGGTTAAAAAATCGGTGTAGTCTAAGGTGTTAGAAATTAAGACTTCATTATTACCGACTTTTTGGACTTGTGCCCCATTATAAGTGATGACATAGTCGTTAGCACTGGTTAATCCAAGTTGGGTAAGATAATTTTGGACACCGCTAACAGGTCTGCCTGTACATAAAACGATATGAACACCATTTGCATGAGCTTTTTTTAAAGTATTTATTGTATATTCAGAAATTTCTTTATTATCCTTAACAAGGGTTCCATCGATATCAGTTGCGATTAATTTAATTGTCATAAACTTGCTCCTTTATACAAGATAATCGTTTTTTATGTGTGCAGAAAATTGTGGTGAAACAAGAAAATCTATTTGAGAAGAATTACGTAGCATTTCTTTTGGGAAAAAGAAACGTTCATCCCCTAAAAATTTACCAGTAATAGCTTTAACTAATTCACTAATAGCTGAAAGTTCGACAATACTTCCATCTTTTCTGATTAGTTTAATTTGCGATGAATGATTTATTGAAGATGAATAGCTATCATAAGGTAGATCAAAACTATCATTAATTGCTGTATAGTAATCTGGATTATAACCGGCTTGCTCAACTAGCTCATTAAGATGAGGGATAAGCTTTTTAGTATCATCTGTAATACGCACTGATTTAAAGGGCTTTCTATCAAGAAAACGACTCGCTAAATCACGTAATATCCTGTCATCTGAAGAACGCCATAACTCAAAACAAGTGTTTAAAACACCATCATCTAAATGGAGATAATCATTTAAAGTTGCTGTTTTTGTGAAAAATGGAGCTAGAAAACTAATGCTAAATGTATTTTTTAGTGTTTCAGTTTTGCTTAAAGTTTTAGCACGATGCAATAAATGATCTAAAGTAACTTCCATCGATCGTGATACGGGATGAAAGTAAACTTGCTGATACATTTGAAAACGGCTGACAATATAATCTTCAACTGCATGCATACCACTAATATCAAAGATAATACCATCATTGTATGGACGCATGACACGCAAGATTCGAGTTAAATCAAAAGAGCCGTAACTTGCACCAGTATAGTATGAATCACGTAAAAGATAATCCATGCGATCAGCATCTATTTGACTTGAAATCATTTGAACAACCTGTTTATTAGGATATTTTTTTGTAATAACACTAGCAACTTTTTCTGGGAAATCTTCAGAAACAGTGCGTAAAACAGCATTGACTTCTGTTTGTGGAGATGTAATTATGTCAACAGTCATCTTTTCATGGTTGGTATGAAAGATATGTTCAAAAGTATGCGAGTATGCGCCATGTCCTATATCATGTAAAAGCGCTGCGCATAAGGCAACGATTCTTTCATCATCATTCCAGAGGCCATCATGCTCATTTTTTGTGGGATAATTTCGCAAGAACAAATCACAAATGCGCCGTGTAATTTCATAAACACCAACGGAGTGAGTGAAACGTGAATGCTCAGCACCATGAAAAGTAAAGCTGGTGGTACCCAGTTGTCTGATGCGACGTAATCGTTGAAATTCACGCGTGTTAATAAGGTCTAAGATAACTTGATGTTGAATATAGATATAGTCATGGATAGGATCACGTAAGACTTTCTCCATGGGCAACATTTTTAAATGATATTTTGAGATAGTTGTTCACATCCTTTAAAATAATTCTTTAAATATATTATACCACGACAAGTTTTTGGAATTCCTGTTTAATTGACTGTATAATTAAGTATATAAATTTGAGATAGGATGATAACTATGGCACAACTTAGCAAAGGAACACCAGTGCTTGTCCATGTTGTAACACAGCATGTTCAAGATGGTGAATTAAGTAAATTTGATGAAAATTTTAATGGCCAATTTTTTCAAATGGGAACATCAATTTATTTACGATATAAGGAAAAACTAGCTGATCAAAAGCCTGCATTGGTCACGATTAAAGTTGCAGCTCCTGATGAGGTACAATTAACGCGAAAAAATGACGATTTGAATTTGCATCTTTATTTTTTTGCAGGTAAACAAGTGAATGCACGTTATGTAACACAATATGGCGTTGTTCCAGTTACAACACAGACAACAAAACTTAATGTAGTCGTAGGAGATACATTTGATGGATTAGTAGGAAAAATAAATATAGATTATTTATTATATTCTGGTTCACAGCAGCTAGGAGACTACAAAATAAGATTGCAATTCAAGGGATAATATTGTAATATGAAGGATAGACTGTGGAAGGGACGTGTACCGGTTTGGAGCTAGAAAAATTCAAGGATGCAAATAAAAATGAATTGTCAATGATTGAAGTTGCACATGCAATTTTAAATGAACATGGCGATGTTATGGGGTTTGCTGATTTAACTAATAAAATTCAAGAATTTCTTGGAACTAGTGATCAAGAAATTAGAGATAGGTTAGCACAATTCTACACTGATTTGAATGTTGATGGTAGCTTCATTTCATTGGGAGATAATGTTTGGGGATTACGTTCTTGGTATCCATTCGATTCAATTGATGAAGCACTTGTACATTCAGAAGAAGATGAAGAACATCCGCGGACAAAAGTGAATGCATTTTTAGCTGATGATTCAGAAGACGATGATATTATTGATTATGATGATGATTCAGAAGATGATGATATGGATGCCGATTATGACGATGACGATGAAGATGAAGCACATGAGTTAAAGGCATATAGCAAGGATTTAAATGATATTGGTGATACAGATGATGAAGATGAGGATGATTTACCTGATGGAATTGAAGGTCAATTATCTGAATTATCGGATGACGACGATATTGATGAAGAAGATGAATTATAAAAAAGAAAATGCTTTATTTATAATTTACTGAATTTAAGCCTTGACGACCATCTAATAATTATGTAGAATTCTTTATGGGCGCTTCACTAATTTTGGTTAGTGAAGACAAGCGTACGGCAAGACAAGCTCTCTATTCTAATTAGACTGAATAGGGAGCTTGTTATTTTTGTTAGTCAAATGCGATCCCGACGATAAAACAATTTAAAGGAGAAGTCATAATGACCAAATATATTTTTGTAACAGGCGGTGTTGTTTCCTCACTTGGAAAAGGAATTGTAGCAGCATCATTAGGTCGTTTGTTAAAAAATCGTGGTTTGAAAATCACAATTCAAAAATTTGATCCATATATTAATGTAGATCCAGGAACAATGAGTCCTTATCAACATGGAGAAGTATTTGTAACTGATGATGGAACCGAAACTGACCTTGATCTTGGCCACTATGAACGTTTTATTGACATTAATCTAAATAAATATTCTAACGTAACAACTGGAAAGATTTATTCAGAAGTGCTAAAAAAAGAGCGGCGTGGTGATTATTTAGGTGCTACTGTTCAAGTAATTCCGCATATTACAAATATGATTAAAGAAAAAATCATGCGTGCAGGCAGCGTGACTGATGCAGATGTTGTTATAACTGAAGTTGGTGGGACAGTTGGCGATATTGAGTCATTACCATTCTTAGAAGCGCTACGTCAGATGAAGTCAGAAGTTGGTAGCGACAATGTTATTTATATTCATACGACATTAGTTCCATATCTAAAGGCTGCCGGAGAGATGAAAACAAAGCCAACACAACATAGTGTTAAAGAATTACGTGGATTGGGAATTCAGCCGAATATTTTGGTTGTTAGAACCGAAGAACCAATTTCACAAAGTATGCGTAATAAAATAGCTAGTTTTTGCGATGTAGAACCTGAAGCAGTAATTGAATCAATGGATGTGGATACGTTATACCAGATTCCATTGAATTTACAAACACAAAAAATGGATGAAATTGTTTGCAGAAAATTAAACTTAGAAACACCACAAGCAGATATGACAACATGGGTTGAATTGCGCAATCGTGTAAAGACATTAGCTGGTCAAGTTAATATTGCGTTAGTTGGTAAATATGTTAATTTACAAGATGCATATATTTCCGTAAACGAAGCATTGAAGCATGCTGGGTATCAAATTAATGCAAAGGTTGAAATTACGTATATTGATTCTGAAAAGGTAACTGAAGATAATGTTGCACAAACATTAGCAGAGTATGATGGAATTATTGTACCAGGCGGCTTTGGAGATCGAGGTCTAGAAGGGATGATTCAATCAATTCGTTATGCACGTGAGAACAATGTTCCATTTTTAGGCATCTGTCTTGGCATGCAAATGGCATGTATTGAATATGCACGAGATGTTGTCGGCTTAGAGGATTGTAATACGACAGAAGTTGATGCTCATTGCAAGAATAATATTATTGACTTAATGGCTGATCAAACCGATGTTCAAAATATGGGTGGCACGCAACGCTTGGGCTTGTATCCATGTAAATTACGTCCAGGTACGCATACTGCTACTGCATATAAGAACCAAGATGTTATCCAAGAACGCCATCGTCATCGTTATGAATTCAATAATAAATATCGCGATATTTTATCAGAGCAAGGGATGGTGTTTGCAGGAACATCACCAGATAATCGTTTAGTAGAAGTAATCGAATTAACTGATCATAAATTCTTTATTGCAGCACAATATCATCCAGAATTCTTGTCACGTCCACAACGACCTGAAGGATTATTCCAGGCTTTCATAGATGCAAGTGCTAAGAAGTAATCTATTATTGAAAATTATGTTTTTTCTAAATTGCGTGGTATCATTATATTAGTTTATCTAGGAGGACTTACTGTTATGAAAGAAATTAGTCAATTGAACGAATTGGCACAAAAAATTGTTGAATTTGAAAAAGAACATCGTTTGAATGATACAGATTTTGCTTTGTTAAGTCGATTATCAGTCGAAAAAGTGCATGCGTTAAAAGCAATGTATGCAACTCCAACTGAAGAAGAAATAGAAATGTTAAATGAGACATTTAATGCTGAAAATCAGAGTTCACTAGAAGAATAATGATAATAATTCGAATAAGGTAAATGAGGATAATTAGCACGAAAATGAAAGTGATACAAAAGACGATTAGCTAAAAGGTAGAGAATGCTAACGTTGTAAACCGAATAATTCGAGACTTGCATTGTTTTGATTATGACGTTAAGTACAACTAGCAGTCTTTTGACACACAGTTTGGCAACAAGTATGTTGAAATGTAAAAAGTCTGGAAACTTTTTCCAGACTTTTTTGGTGTCTACTGAAACTAACTATTAGAAAAAATAGGGTAGCACTTATTAGCTAAAGATTAGTTTATAATCCAACAGATAATTAAATAGACTAACTTTTTATACAAAAATTAAATTTTTTTAATGGAAATGATTAAACTTTAAAGGGATTTAATGAAAAATATGGAGAAAATACTAAAAAAATGAAAATCTAATCTAATAGCCATTGAAACACAGCCAACTATCTTGTAAGATTAGAAGAGGTACTTTTTTGTACTTAGTGCATACTGAAGCTGATGTGATAGTGAATAAGTAAGCACATTAAAATAGATAATAATTTATTTATAAGTTTTTATTAATGAGCGAGGATTAATTTGAAAATGAAAAAAATGATTGTAAAAGGTGGACAAAAATTGTCTGGTGAAGTAACAATTGGTGGTGCCAAAAATAGCACAGTTGCATTAATACCAGCAGCAATTTTAGCAGATACACCAGTTAAATTTGACACAGTTCCAGATATTTTAGATGTTCATAACTTAATGTTAATATTAAATTCGTTAAATGTTACTTCCCATTTTAATCATGGGGAATTAGAGATTGATCCAACAAATATTAAAGCAGCACCATTACCTGGGAATACGATTCGTAGTTTAAGAGCTTCTTATTATTTTATGGGCGCGCTTTTGGGGCGCTTTGGTGAGGCAATGGTTGGTTTTCCCGGTGGCGATAATATCGGACCAAGGCCAATTGATCAGCATATTAAGGGATTTAAGGCACTAGGGGCATCTGTAGAAGAAAAAAAGAATGCTGTTCATATAACGACAGGCCCTGACGGTTTACAAGGTGCTCGAATCTTTTTTGATTTAGTTTCAGTTGGTGCGACAATCAATGTTTTACTTGCAGCAGTAAAGGCTAAGGGAACAACCATAATAGAAAATGCAGCTAAAGAACCTGAAATTGTTGATTTAGCAACTTTTTTGAATAACATGGGCGCTCACATTCGTGGTGCGGGAACCGATGTTATTCGAATTCAGGGGGTCGACTGTTTGCGTGCCAAAAACACACATACAATTATACCTGATCGAATTGAAGCAGGAACTTATTTAGCATTTGCTGCTGCAAATGGGAATGGTGTTTGGATAAAAAATGTCATTCCTGAACACTTGGATCCATTTATTGCAAAAATGCAAGAAATGGGTGTTCATTTGCAGATAGATGAGGATAAAATTTATGTTCCTGGTGGTGATCTTTTGGCACCAATCACTGTAAAAACAGCACCTTTTCCAGGGTTTGCAACAGATTTACAACAACCATTAACACCTTTATTGATGCAAGCAAATGGAAGGTCAACGATTATTGATACATTATATCCAGAAAGAATTAAACATATTCCAGAGATGCAACGAATGGGTGGAAGAATATCAAGTAAAGATGGGATAATAACTATCTCACATTCAACTAACTTGAAAGGTGCAACTGTGAATGCCAGCGAGATACGAGCAGGTGTTTCTCTTTTAGGACTAGCATTAATGGCTGATGGAACAACAGTAATAGAACATGCTGATCATATTTTACGTGGATATGATCGGATTGTTGAAAAATTTAGAAATTTGTCTGTTAATTTACAGGTAATTACAGAGTCAGCAGATGTTAGTAGATAAAACAGAGGAGTCTTTCTATGACAGAAAAACCGAAGATAAGTAAAAGTGACGATAATAAAAAGATTAATCAGACACGAAAACAAGCCACCAGAACTCTCCCAAATAAACGAAAGAGTATTCGAACGTTTGATAATCAAGGTGAAACACTGGATGGAGTAGGTTTATCTGCTGCAGAAAGAAAAGCGATTACAGAAGCAAGAAAAATAGTAATAGCAGAACTTCAAAACAAGCCACTGCAAGAATTATATCATGAGGCTGAAAGATATAATATTGACGGTTCTGACATGAGTAAACAGGAACTTATTATCGCTGTAGCTCAAGCGCAATCAGATGAAGAGGGACGTTACTTTGTAGAAGGAGTCTTAGAGATTGTCCGGACAAAGGATAAAGATCCCTTTGGTTTTTTAAGATTGGTAAACTATGGTCCTTCACGGGAAGATTTATATGTTTCTTATTCACAGTTACGATTAGGGTTGCGACAAGGTGATTTAGTTGCAGGAATTGCACGTCCAGCGAAAAAGGGCGATAAAAGTGGTGCATTGCTGTGGATTGACACGGTTAATGGTAAAAGACCAGAAGAGGCTCGGCATCGACCACCATTTAATGGATTAACTGCGATTTATCCAGATAAATTAATTAAATTAACAACGACGCAGGCGCGGTTATCGACTAGAGTTATTGATTTGTTTGCACCAATTGGTTTTGGGCAGCGTAGTCTAGTAGTAGCACCGCCAAAAGCTGGGAAAACAACATTATTAAAAGAGATAGCTCAAGGAATTACAAAAAATTATCCGGAAACAAAACTTATTATGCTGTTAATTGACGAACGTCCTGAAGAAGTAACTGAGCTAGAACGTACGATTAATGGTGAAGTTGTGTATTCTACCTTTGATCAAAGACCAGAAAATCATGTGCGTGTTGCTGATTTTGTACTAGAACGAGCAAAACGTTTGGTTGAAGAAAAAGAAGATGTTGTAATTTTAATGGATTCAATTACTAGACTAGCTCGTGCAGCCAATCTTACTGAAAGACCTAGTGGACGCACATTATCTGGTGGAGTTGATCCTGCAGCACTGTATAAACCCAAACGTTTTTTTGGTGCTGCTAGAAATGTAGAAGAAGGCGGTAGCTTGACAATAATTGCGACGGCTTTGGTCGATACTGGTAGCAGGATGGATGATGTTATTTTTGAAGAATTTAAGGGAACTGGTAATCAAGAAATTAAATTAGACAGAGAGTTAGCTGAACGTCGTATTTTCCCAGCGATTGATCTTAAGGTTTCGGGAACACGCAAAGAAGAATTATTACTCTCATCGCCAACCTTAAAAGCAATTTGGCAATTGCGTGATACATTGGGGAAGTCTTATGATAAACGAGAGGGATCATTTAACCGAAATATTGATTTGACACAGAATACGCGAAAAGTGTTAGCGATGTTAAAAAAGTCTAAAACAAATGCTAAATTTCGCCAAAATATTTTGGAAAGTCACTTTAGTCAGCAATCTAAATAATTATAATTTTTGATTGCTTTGCTTTGTATTTCATGATATGATGTTATCTGTTGTAATATACAGAAAATAACTCTGACTCAGCAAATGAATCAGGGCAAAGGAGCGAATTTTATAATGAAACAAGGAATCCATCCAGAATATCATGAAGTTGTTTTTATGGACTCAGCTACAGGCTACAAGTTTTTATCTGGTTCTACAAAAAACTCTAGTGAAACAGTTGAATTTGAAGGTAACACTTATCCATTGATTCGTGTTGAAATTTCAAGTGACTCACATCCTTTCTATACAGGCCGTCAAAAGTTTACACAAGCCGATGGTCGTGTGGATCGTTTCAACAAGAAATATGGTTTTACAAACTAAATGTTACAAAAAAAGATTGGCGTATAATTTACGTCAATCTTTTTTTTGTGTTTTTGTAGTTTTCCAAAATATAGCTAGGCTTTCTTTTAACTGTTCCTGATTATATAAGATAATCCCATGTGACCAGTGAGGTGGATAATATTTTTGATAATTCAGCGTTGCAAAACGGCTATCAATTAATAAGACAACTCCACAGTCAGTAGTTGAGCGAATTACACGTCCAGCGGCTTGAAATATATTGTTTAAACCGGGTAATTTATATGCATATTCAAATCCATTTTTTGATTGGGCGTTAAAATAATCCTTTAATGCATCATTTTCAGGTGATATTCCCGGCAAACCAACACTCACAACTGCAACTCCACTTAAACGATTACCCTTTAAATCAATACCTTCAGAAAAAATACCGCCAAGAACAGCAAAACCAACTAAGGTTTGAGTATTATTGGATTTGAATTCTTTTAAGAAAGAATCTCGTTGTATAGCATCCATACTACTTGATTGGACTAGAATATTTGTTAAAGGGTATGCTTTATTAAATCCTTCAACAATTTGTTCAAGATAACTATAGGATGGCATAAAAATGAGATAGTTTCCCGTTTTCGCAGAAATCATGGTATAGATGCTGGCTAAAACATCCTGTAAACTTTGCGTACGTTTGTGGTATGTGGTTTGAACATTAGCAGTAATAAATAAACCCAGCTTTTTTTGGCTAAAAGGTGAATCAAGTTGATAACCCACACTTTTTGTTAGACCTCCCAGAATTTCTTGGTAATAAGAAAGAGGGGAAAGAGTGGCAGAAAATAATATTGCTGAGCCAGCAAGTTTTAAACTTTTATCAATGAAAGAACTTGGATTTAAGCAAAAAATCTTAACTTTAATTTGATTGTTGGGTAGTAAGTCTACTTTAGTGCGAAAGGTTTCATCATAGAAATCACTAATTTTGAGATAACTGTAACAAATAAAGAAAAAATCTAAAATTTCTTTTATATTAGGATCTTGAGTATGGCTTCGCATCCATTCTTGTGTATAATCACAAAACTTATGTAAATACTTGTTTAAGTTAGATAGTTGTTCTGAAAAAATTACATATTTTTGTTGATAGTCAATTAAGGGTTGCTTAATGTCATTTAAACAATCAGAAATGTTTTTCAAATGTTTTAAGAGCGATTGATAGTGCGTCTTTTTTTTATTTAAAGTTAGTTCTAGTGATGATAATGTTTGTGAATCAATTTCTTTTGTATACATTGAACGTGAACGCTCAACCAAGTTATGTGCTTCATCTATTAAAAAACAGTTATTTGAATCTTCTTCAGTAAAAAATCTTTGTAAATAAACAAGGGGATCAAATAAATAGTTATAGTCGCAAATAATAACGGCACAAAAAAGACTGATATCCAATGAAAATTCAAACGGATCAACTGTATGCTTACGTGCATAGTTGCAAACTATTTCTTTAGTAATTTGTGTTTCGTGTTCTAAAATATCCTTTAGCGCAGGACGAATACGGTCATAGTAACCTAATAAGTAAGGATTCTCTTCGTCTGGAATATCAATTTCTTCAGGAAAAGTTATCTGCTCTTTAGCTGTTAATGTAATGCTACGTAAAACTAATTTTTTTTGAGACATTAATTGTAGTGCATCTTCAGCCACCTTACGAGTGCTTTGTTTAGCAGTTAGATAAAAAATACGAGCAATTTTATCTTGCCCTAAGGCTTTTATGGTAGGAAAAAGGGTAGAAATTGTTTTTCCAGTGCCAGTAGGTGCTTCAACAAATAGTCTTTTTTTCAATAAAATAGCCTTATAGACATTAACTGCAAGTTCATGCTGATTACGACGATAAGATTTAAATGGGAAAGATAAATGCTTAATGGATGTTGTTTGCTCAGTATGAAGTTTTTCTTTTAAAGTTATCCATTTTTCATATTCAGAAATAACACTGTCAAAAAAAGTAGCTGCTTGTTCTTTGGTAATCAGTAATTCTTTTTCTGTGGTTTCCATAGTAGTTGTTTGAACGTAAATAAGCTTTAGTGATAGAGAAGATAAGTTTTCTTGTGTCATTAGAATATGCGAATAGATTTTTGCTTGTGCCCAATATAACGTAAGTGTGTTAGATGTAAGCTCTGAAAATGCAAGGCTAGATGTTTTAATTTCACGAATTTCATCATAAATATTATTAGTTTTATGTAATCCATCAGCGCGTCCCTGAATTGTAAAATTTCTGTTTGCAAGTAATATCGGATATTTAAGAGATACTTCTTTTTCAGTTGCAGTTGACCATTTTTTTTGAATCCTTTGATGAATATGGGTTCCCAAAAGGGCTGTTTTTTGTCGACTGGTACCGATGCCAACAGAAATTAAGTCACCAGTTTTTAAAATGAATTCTACTAATTCACGTACTCCAATTGTTGGCATAGGTTTCTACTCCTTTGATAATTTGTTCATTATTATAGATTATACTTTATAGTTAATGAAAGCAAATTTTATTATAAAAGGAATAATGTTCGGATTTAACAGATGGGTAAAAATGTTGTTATAGCGTAGTAAAAATTAAATTTAGACAATTTTAGCTTTATAAACAATACATATGATAACTAAAGCACTTTAGCTAAAAGCGAACGTTAATGAATTGCAATTTAAGTATTTACATACATTTAAAGATGAGTTATAGTAATAAAGTGCTACTATTATAGAAAGATGAACAGCTATTGTTCGTAAAAAGAGGAGAAGATATTTTGAAAAACGCAATTTCATCATATTTTGATTTTGAAAAACTAGGAACTAATGCTAAACGTGAAATTTTAGCAGGTTTCACAACATTTATTTCAATGTGCTATATTTTGTTCGTTAATCCGAGTGTTTTAGGTGATGCTGGAATGGATAAAGGTGCTGTTTTTACAGCTACGGCAATTTCTAGTGCTATTGGTTGTATTTTAATGGGAATAGTTGCTCGCTATCCAATTGCAACAGCACCTAGTTTAGGAATTAATGCATTCTTTGCATACTCTGTATGTATTGGCATGAAAATTCCCTGGCAAACAGCATTAGCAGGAGCATTTGTCGCAGCTGTTATCTTTATTTTAATTACGATTTTTAAATTACGTGAGATTATTATTGATTCAATTCCACAAGATTTGAAGTATGCTATATCTGCGGGAATTGGAATGTTTATTGCTTTTATAGGATTGCAAGATGGAGGGATTATTGTTAAAAATAGTTCTACACTTGTTAGTTTAGGCAGTTTTTCTGGTAAAGTTTGGATTACAATATTTGGATTAGTTGCAATTGCTATTTTAATGGTATTACGTGTTCCAGGTGCAATTTTTATCGGGATGGTTTTAGCAACAATTTTTGGTATTTTTACGAAATTAATTTCTGTACCAACTGCATTTGTATCTACTGCGCCAAGTTTGAAACCAACATTTTTAGTTGCTTTAAAACATGTAGGTGATATTAATAGTTTTCAGATGATGGTTGTCGTGCTAACCTTTTTGTTGGTTGCCTTTTTTGATACGGCTGGTACATTAGTAGGTTTATGTACGCAAGCAGGTTTTGTTAAGGATAATAAAATCCCACGAATTGGTCAGGCTTTGATTTCAGACTCAACCGCTATGTTATGTGGTACATTACTTGGAACATCACCTGTAGGTGCTTATGTAGAATCTTCTGCAGGTATTGCTGTAGGTGGACGGTCAGGATTAACAGCAGTTACAACCGGAGTTTTATTCATTTTTGGATTATTCTTTTCACCATTATTAGCGGTTGTTACTACTCAAGTTACAGCACCTGCATTGATCATAGTTGGTGTTTTAATGGCACAAAATATGGCACATATTGATTGGAACAAACTCGAAATTGCTATTCCTGCATTTATTATTATTGCAACTATGCCATTAACATATAGTATTGCTGATGGATTAGCTTTAGGTGTAATTATGTACCCAATTACAATGGTTGCAGCAAAACGTGGAAAAGAAGTGCCTATTTTGATGTATGTGCTATTCTTTATTTTTATCGGCTTTTTCTGGGTATTGAGTCGAGGATAAACAATCTATAATATAAAAGTATAAAGCTACTAGAACTTGTCTCCGATAAATAATAGGAGGCGAGTTTTTTTAGTATCTATGAAATTCACAATCTAATTAACTATTTTATTAAAAATAGGTTAACAAAAAAAATAATATTGAGAAAATTAAGTTATTTGAAAACAGTTATATGTATACAAAATAAGCAATTATTGATACAATATGATTAGAAAAAAATAATAAGGTGAAAATAAAATGTCGAAAAAAGTAATAATTTCAGCATTGGTTAGTTTAGATGGATTTATTGCTACATCACAAGGAAATAGTGCAATTTTAGAAGAAAATTTTTTTATATGTCAGCCTGCAGGAATCGAGCTTAGAAAACCAGCTCAAAGTGAGTGGATTTTATTAGGTCGTAAAACATTTGAAATATATAGAGAAAAATTACTGAAGTATGTTCAAGAAGGTTGCAAAATAGCCGTTTTAACACATAATCCACTAAGGTTGAATGAAACAGAAAGATGTGTGTATTGTTTTAATAGAAGTGTAGAGCAAGTTATTGAGATATTAAAAAAGAAAAGTAGCGCTAATATCTGGATTATTGGTGGATATCAAGTTATTAACGAAGTTACCAGTCATAATTTGGCTGATGAAATCCATCTTATAACGTTACCATTGGTATTAAATGAAGGAATACCACTATTTAATACAGAATTACCGGCACCTAGAGTTGAATTAAGTGATGTACAAAAGTATGGTGAATTGACGTATTCTACATGGAAAAGAAGTGTATAAGATGACAAATGAACAGCGACAACAGCTAGGTCATAAGGCGATGAATTTATATCAAATTGAGATGAATAATTTGCCACAGTCATCGGAATTGATAACAATTGAACCTGATGAAACGCTAGGTGATACGCATAATGATACGGCTATTTTTGTTAAAAATGAAAATTTGTTATATCGCATTCATCAATTTAATAAGAAACTACATATCGGTTGTATGAATTTTGCAAGTCCAATAGAACCCGGTGGAGGATTCTTGCAAGGAATTGATGCTCAAGAAGAAGCAATTTGTCGAAATAGTTTTTTATACCCGGAATTGTGTAAATATAAAAAAGAGTACTATATAAAGAACATACAAGATAATAATTATTATTTCTATAGTCCATCAGTTATTTATGCTCATAATGTAAAAGTTATTCGTGATGAACATGAAAATAATTTCTTTGCAGATGTGAGGTTTGTTGATTTTGCTAGTGTTGCAGCGCCTAATGTTGCTGAGATGAAACGGCAACATTTACAGTTGGACGAAAAACGAATTGAAGAAGATATTCTGAAAAAAGTTATCTATACATTGAGAGTATTTAAACAAAACGCGATTAGATATTTAATTTTAGGTGCATTTGGATGTGGTGTTTTTGGCAATGATCCGCAAATGGTAGCAAAGGTTTTTAAAGAAGTTCTACAACGTGATGAATTTAAGGATTCATTTTTGGAAATTTATTTTGATATTTTGGATAACTCCAAAGCTTATCAAGCATTTAAAAAAACATTTAAATAAATAGATATTGGAACGAGACAAAGTGCAATTGCTAAATTTCGTTCCAATATTTTTTAGTCATAAGCACTGCTAATATTTTAATTCACTGTGGCAAATTATTAAATGAGTTAAGATTGATTTGATATTTTAAAGATAGATAAACTTTGTAATTATTTATGTCAATTAAGTTGACAATGAATAGACATAAGAGTAATATGACAATGTGTCATATGACAATATGTCATATTGGGTTAAAAATCAAAATTAGAAGGAGAAAACATATGACAGTTTTAGAACTGAGAAATGTAACTAAGACTTACAAAATGGCGGGTGGTGGAACATTCCAAGCCTTAAGAGGAATTAGTGCATCCTTTAATGCAGGAGAATTAGTTGCAATCGTTGGGGAATCTGGAAGCGGGAAGTCAACTTTAATGAATACAATTGGCGGACTGGATTCAGATTTTGGTGGTGAGATTATTTATGAAGGTAAGAACTTAGCCAAATACTCAACACAAGAACTAGTTGACTATCATAAAAAAAGCATAGGCTTTATCTTTCAAAACTTCAATTTAATTCCACATTTGAATTTGTTAGACAATGTAGCTTTAGCAATGACTCTTTCCAATATTGATCAAAAGGAACGAGAAAAAAGAGCTAAGCAGTTACTTGAACAGGTGGGTTTGGGAGAACATATCTATAAAACACCTGATGAAATTTCTGGTGGTCAAAAGCAAAGAGTAGCAATCGCACGTGCGTTGATAAATGATCCTGATATGATTATTGCAGATGAACCAACTGGAGCGCTAGATGCAGAAACGACAACAATTGTTTTGGATATGATTAAAGACATTGCTAAAAGTGGTAAATTAGTTTTAATGGTAACTCATTCAGAACGAGTAGCAAGTCATTGTAGTCGTGTAATTCGAATTGATAATGGAAAGTTATTAGACGATGTTGAGCAAGAGCAAGTACAATTTTTAAGTAAAAAAACTAATGATAATTTCCAAATTAAAAATATGAGTGTATTAAATGCTTTTAGATTAGCTGTTCTAAATATGAAAGCAAAATTTGGACGCAATGCATTGGTAGCACTTGGCTCAAGTATAGGAATTATGTCTGTTGTATTAATGTTATCTCTTGGTAAAGGTGTAACGAGTTATGTGAAAAATACGATGAATTCATATACTAATCCCAAGGTAACAGAAGTGCATAAATCCTCTACGACTAAAAATAGTAATATGTCTGCTAAAGCAACTGGGGATTCTTCAACACAGGCACAAGCAAATCAAAATGTGTTGTCATCTTTAACAGGTACAGGTAGCGATAGTACTTTTACTAAAAAGGAGATTAGTAAGCTTGCAAAGCTAAAATATGTTGATAAGGTCCAAAAAGGTTTTAGTACAATTTCTTTAGGAACGACATCGGTAACATATAATAAAAAATCAGCAAGTATTATTCAGCTTCAAACGATGTCTTCAAGTGTTACAAAGTCGAATATAACTAGAGGACATAGGCCTGGGAAAAATGAAATCTTGCTTGACACAGGAACGGCAGATACATTAGGAAAAAATATTGTCGGCAAAACAGTGACCCTAACGATGACCGTTAACTCAAAACAGATTAGTAAAAGTTTTAAAGTTGCAGGAACATATTCACAATCTTCCAATAGTTCGTCGGCAACAGTTTTTGCCCGCTATACAGACCTGCAAAAACTCTATAAAGAAAATGGGGCTACGCTTAAAGCAAACGTAATATATTTAACAACTAAAGATAAAGAACAAACAGCTAAAGTTAAAACAAAAGTTAAAAAAATGGGTTATACCGGCTCAATTCAAGAAACGATGACAGATATGTTTAGTGATATGTTAAGTATCATTACAGATGTATTAACTGCAATTGCTGCTGTATCCCTAGTTGTTTCTGCGATTATGATTTTGGTTGTTTTAAATATCTCTGTAGTAGAAAGAACAAAAGAAATTGGCGTTTTAAAGGCACTTGGTGCTCGTAGAAAAGATATTCGTAGAATATTTGTATCTGAAGCCTTTTTAATTGGATTTAGCGCAGGGGCTCTGGGTGATGCAGTAACCTATATTCTAAGCTTAATTGCAAATCATTTTTCACAATCGCTATTTAGTATTAATGTAGTAGCTTTGACACCTAAATATGCAATTATCGGAATGCTTTTAAGTATTATTATTAGTATGTTAGCAGGATTAATGCCAGCTAACAGTGCATCTAAGTTAGATCCAGTAGATTCATTGCGTAAAGAATAATTGGAAAGGAGAATAAGTATGCCTAAACAGACTTTTTTCAATCTCACGGAGTCCAAAAGAAAAAGATTAATGGAATCTGCAGCGATTGAATTTCGTCAATATAGTTTTAATGAGTCTTCAATTAGTCATATAATTGCACGTGCGCAAATCCCACGTGGAAGTTTTTATCAATACTTTGAAGATA
Organism: Ligilactobacillus ubinensis; assembly: GCF_024160875.1. GTDB lineage: Bacteria > Bacillota > Bacilli > Lactobacillales > Lactobacillaceae > Ligilactobacillus > Ligilactobacillus ubinensis. The sequence continues at coordinate 53,776 of NZ_JAIULA010000015.1, forward strand.
AAGCAGACTTATATATGTATTATACAAAAAAAATTGGTTTAGATTATAACGAGTATCTTCTAAAATTGTTGGAAGATAACAAAGGTGACTATTTTAAAACGCTTCGTTTGTTTATCAAAGATATCCTAAATGAAGTGTTTGTCGGCGAAAACGCAGTCTTTTATGCCAGAATGATGGAAGCTCATGATTTTGAGTTGTTTCGTAAATATAAACATAGAGACGAAAATGGCAATCATCCGCATGATGATCTGTTTAATGAAAAAATCTTTGCGAAAGTAGATTTAAAGTCGTTAAAGATAGATTCATATGATGAATTCAAAATGCTTAATATGATGCTTCTTTCAGGCGGGATATTTAGAACCGTTTCAAGTGGATTAATGATGCAAAAAGCACAAGGTCATGTTAATTTACAAGAATTGGAAGCAAACTATAATAAAATGATAGATTGGCTTCAGTATGGAGTTGCCAAATAATTTAGAAAGGAGTTGGTGTTTTGCTACGTTTAATGAAAAAAAAGCTCGACTGGTGGGCAGTTGTAGCGGCCACAGTTTTTCTAGGCATACAAGTAATGTGTGATTTATACTTGCCTAATTTAACATCGAAATTAATCGATAATGGAGTGGCCAAAGGAGATACCGACTATATCTGGCACATTGGTGCCCAAATGATAATAATTGCATTGATTGGATTAGCAGCTGCAATTTGCAATGTTTATTTTGCTGCAACACAGGCTCAAAAAATGGGAATGAGGTTGCGTAGTGATATTTTTAAAAAGGTTTTAGGCTTCAGTAATAAGGAAATTGATGATTTAGGTGCTTCTTCGTTAATAACAAGAACGACCAATGACGTTTTGCAAATTCAAAATGTTATTATTATGATGTTAAGAATGATGATTCAATCACCATTAATGTTGATTGGGGCAAGCTTTATGGCCTATACAAGTGAGCGCAGTTTAACTACTGTTTTTGCAGTATCAGTTCCATTACTTTTAATTGCGATTGCTATTGTTATGGGCATGGCAGTCCCACTATTTCAAAAATTGCAAAAGCAAATTGATAAAATCAACTTAGTTTTTAGAGAAGGGTTAACTGGCGTACGGGTTATTAGAGCTTTTCGACAAGATGAATTTGAACAGAAGCGATTTGATAATGCAAATAAAGATTATACAAAAACAGGGATTAAAGTTTTTAGTATCGTTTCAGTGATGATGCCAATTATGACACTTGTTCTAAACGGAACTTACATTGGAATTGTATGGTTTGGTGGCAAACTAATTGCAAATATGAATATGCAAGTGGGCAATCTTGTTTCATTTATGACATATGCTGCAATGGTTCTCTTTAGCTTTATGATGTTATCCATGATTTTTGTATTTGTTCCACGGGCCCAAGCAGCAGCTGTTCGTATTATTGAAGTCTTAGAAACAGAAAATTCAATTGTTGAAAAAGAAAATGCAATTGAAGCTGTTGAAGATGTACCTGCTTCATTAGAATATGACAATGTTTCATTTCGTTATGTGGGAGCAGAAGAACGTGTTTTGGATAACGTTAATTTTTCAATGAAAGCTGGACAAACCCTTGCTATTATTGGTGGAACAGGCTCAGGAAAGTCTACACTTATTAACTTGATTCCTCGTTTGTTTGATGTTGACACAGGAGCTGTTAAAGTTGATAACCAGGATGTTCGTGATTTAAAAGAGAGTAGTTTGCATAAAAAGATTGCTTTTGTACAGCAAAAGGCAATTTTGTTTAAAGGAACAATTCGAAGTAATATTCAATTTGGAAAAGAAAATGCAACTGATGAAGAGATTTGGCGTGCATTAGAAATTGCACAAGCAAAAGATTTTGTAAGTCAATTAGCAGATGGATTAGATGCTGTTGTTGAACAAAATGGTGATAATTTTTCTGGCGGTCAAAAACAACGATTGGCAATTGCGCGTGCAGTTGTAAAAAGAGCTTCGATCTATGTTTTCGATGATTCATTTTCTGCACTGGATTTTAAAACCGATGCTAAATTAAGAATGGCGCTAAAAGCAGACAAGGATATTAATCAAGCGATAGTTGTTATTGTTGCACAAAGGATTTCGACAGTTACGCAAGCTGATAAAATTATTGTATTAGATGAAGGAAAAGTGGTAGGAATTGGCAACCATGAAGAACTGAAAGCTAACAATGAAACATATCAAGAAATCATGCATTCGCAATTAAGAGAGGAGGATATCTAATGGGGCCACATGGACATAATGTTGGTAAGAAACAAAAAGGAGCAAAGAATTTTTGGAAAACATTAAATCGTCTAATAAAATTTATGAATCCATGGAAATGGAGTTTCATAATTGTTTTCATTTTTGCAATTGGTTCAGTTATCTTCCAAATCAAAGCACCTAAAATATTAGGAAAAGCAACAACTGTAATTTATGATGGGATAATCAAAGGATATCAAGAAATTAAGTTAGGCCAGCATTTAACAAGTTATCCGATTGATTTTACCAAAATCAAAAATATTCTAATTACGGTTGCAATTATGTATATTGTTTCGGCGATGCTATCATTTATACAGCAGATAATTATGGCAAGAGTATCACAAAAGATTGTTTACAAATTACGTAAAGAGTTAAAAGCAAAGATGCAGCGTCTACCGATAAGTTATTATGATACACATGAAAATGGTGATATTATGTCACGCGCTATCAATGACATGGATAATATTGCTGGGACTTTACAACAAAGCTTAACGCAGTTAGTAACAAGTATAGTTACTTTTGTAGGTGTTTTCTTTATGATGCTCAGCATTAGTTGGAAATTAACGCTAATTGCATGTATTACAATTCCTTTAGGATTAATTGTTGTAGCTATTGTCGCGCCGAAATCACAGCGTTTTTTTGCAGAGCAGCAAAAAAGCTTAGGAATAATTAATAACCATGTTGAAGAAAATTATGCAGGACATACCATTGTTAAAACATTTAACAAAGAAGAAAAAACAATAACTGAATTTGAAGAAGAAAACAAGCGTTATTATAAGAGTTCATGGAAAGCACAGTTTATCTCTGGTTTTATTATGCCATTAATGAATTTAGTTAAAAATATTGGTTACATTTTGGTTGCTGTTGTAGGTGGTATTCAAGTCTCTAAAGGACAGATAACTTTAGGTAACGTGCAAGCATTTTTACAATATGTTAATCAATTTACCCAGCCAATTACGCAAATCGCTAATATTGCTAACACAATTCAAGCAACAGTTGCCTCAGCTGAACGTATTTTTAATGTTTTAGATGAACCTGAGATGACACAACCGGATGCACTACCTGCCGAGCAAAAGTTACAGGATTTCAAAATAGCATTTGATCATGTAAAATTTGGCTATGGTGATGAGTTGCTGATGAAAGATTTCAATATGAAGATTCATGAAGGGCAAAAGATAGCCATTGTTGGCCCAACTGGAGCAGGTAAGACAACGTTAATTAATCTGTTAGAACGTTTTTACGACATAAAAGAGGGCGCAATTCGATTAAATGGTGATGATGTTCGCTCGTTGTCGCGTGAAAAATTACGTGAGCATTTTTCGATGGTCTTACAAGATACATGGTTATTTACCGGTACGATTTATGATAATATTAAATATGGGCGTGAGAATGCAACTAAAGAAGAGATAATAGCTGCTGCAAAAGCGGCCCATGTAGATACTTTTGTTAGACAATTACCAGATGGGTATCAAACAATATTAAATGAAGATGCAACAAACATTTCGCAAGGTCAACGCCAACTTTTGACGATTGCACGAGCCTTTTTAGCTGATCCAGATATTTTAATCTTAGATGAAGCAACTAGTTCAGTTGATACACGAACAGAAATTTTAATTCAACGGGCTATGGAAGACTTGTTGAAAGGTAGAACAAGTTTTGTTGTTGCACACAGACTTTCAACGATTCGTGACGCAGATGATATTATTGTGATGGATCATGGAGCTATTGTTGAAACAGGAAATCATGATAATTTGATGAAGCAAGATGGTTTTTATGCAGATTTATATAATAGCCAGTTTGCTCATTAAAATGCTTGTAAGAAAATAAAAAAGTTTCAATCAGAAATGTGAAGTGCCCCATAACTGTTAGGTTTTATATCTAACAGTTATGGGGCACTTCAGTTGTTATCACAATTCTGATTGGAACCTTTTTGTCATTCAAAAAAATAGTTTAGTGATAAGTAACGACAACGTCATTTTCTTGAATAACGGTATTACCATCAGGAATAAGATTTTCATCGCCCCGAATGATTAAAGCAATCAGCATATCTTGTGGAAGATTTAAGTTAGCAATGGGTTTGTTGCGCCAATTATGGCTTTTATCTATGTGAATTTCTTCCAAAGCCTCATCTTCTTTTGGCTCATATGCAGGAACATTCAAGATGATAATATCCCCAGCTAGTATTTTGGTATCACCTTTTGTAATAATGGTATTATGATTGCGTTTAATCATAATAGCTAGCGATCCAGCAGGTAAATTAACATCTTTAATTTGCTTATTAACCCAACTATGTCCCTTAGGGATAAACATGCGCATTAATGTAATTGCGGATTCTTCTTGATAGTCGTTAAATGTTTTTCTGACATCACTGTCTTTATCAATCATAGCGAGTTTTTGTGCAACCAAGGGCAAGAATGTACCTTGAATAGCGACAGAGAATAAGGAAACTAAAAATACAATATGAAATAGGTCATAGTGAAGTGTGACGCCGCTGACTAAAACAAAAATCGCAAAGACACTGGAAGCAGCCCCTCTAAGCCCAGACCAAGAGATAAGAAGACATTGCTGAATACTACTTTTGAATGGGCGAAGAAGTAGGAAAACAGCAATTGGTCTAGCAATAACAGTTACAAATAGCGCAATTGCAATTGCGATTGGAATAACACTTATCATTTTGTGTGGGAATGTTAATAAACCCAACAAAAAGAAAATTAGGATTTGAGCTAAAGAAGTTACACCGTCTAGAAATGGAATGATAATATTCTTATTTTTAATCTTACTATTACCAATGATTAGTCCCAGTAGATAAACACTAAGATAAATATTGCCACCGCATAATTCAGTAAAAGCATAGCACATAAGCATAATGGCAATTAAAAAAATGGTATCAAGTCCTTCGGCAATAATTTTAGTCTTAAGTAATAGATAAACAGCAATCCAGGCAAAGATAATTGCTGCAACTACACCAACACTTAATTGCATAAAGACTTGGAGTGGAATGTTTACAGATTTTTCTGCCTTAAGTAAACTAACAATGACGACTGTCAAAAGATACGCAAAAGGATCATTGCTAGCACTTTCTAATTCAAGTAGCGAAGCAGTTCCATCTTTTAAATTTAGCTTTTGTTTACGTAAAATAGCAAAAACACTAGCAGCATCTGTTGAAGACAAGACAGCACCAATTAACAAGGATTCTAGCAGACTAAATTTTAAAAGAAACATGCATAAAACTGCAGTAATTCCGGCAGTGATTAAAACACCAACTGTAGACAGTAATAAAGCTTTGCCGGCACTATTTTTAGCAGCTTTCCATTTAGTATTAAAGCCACCATAAAACATGATGAATAATAAAGCAATTGAACAAATTTCTTCAGCCAGTGTATAGTTACTAAAAGGTATTTTGATTATTCCGTCACTACCGAAAAGAATACCCACAAACATAAATAAAATTAAGGCAGGCATTCCAAACTGGCCTGAAAACTTTTCAGCTAGTATACACAGTAAAATTACTGTTGCACCTAGAAGTATACTAATTGTCATTTTGAATCTTCCTTCCTAAAATCAACTTCTTCTATAAAAAGCATATCATTAATGGGTGGTTGCTATAAAGTAATAAGTATTAAAAAAATTTTTTATATTGGAAATTGATGAAAATAAGCATCATTACATTATAAAAATAAATAACTATATGATAATATTAACATAAAATCGTCCAGAAAGTGGGAGTAGTAAAGAACATCTAGAAAACTAGGTCATCTGTTTTGAGATAAAATGAAGTTACAGTTGGTATTTTAACTTTAGAAATGGCAAGATTGTATAGTAAGGATGATGGACAAAAGAAGTATCATATTTCATAAATTTTTAGTTGGAGGCTTAGCAGAATGTTTGGAGAAAAACCGTTAGTATTTAATCCACAAGTAGCAAGTAAAAAACCTACAAATAAACAAAGTTGTCCTTTTTGTGAACGGGAAGGTTTGGAAAATATTATTGCGACCAAAGAAGATTGTATTTGGTTAACAAATAAATATGCAACATTACAAAAAACAGAACAAACTTTGATTATTGAATCTAAAAAACATTTAGGTGATATTTCAAATTATTCGGTATTGGAAAATAGGAAGATTTTTTCTTTTGCTGTTTCAAAATGGTTTGAAATGATTGCTTTGAAAAAATACAAAAATGTGTTGATGTATAAGAATCATGGACCGTTATCAGGTGGGAGTTTGCGGCATCCGCACATGCAAATTGTAGGCTTAGAAGATAATGAGCCATATAAACAAATACAGTGGGAAAATTTTAAGGGGATACAAGTAGCGCAAACTAAACAATTTGAAATAAACATTTCACAAAATCCATTAGTTGGCTTTTGCGAATTTAATGTAATTGTTGATACAACAGATGTTAATTCTCTTGCTGATGGGGTTAAATCGGTTGTAGAGTACGTTTTACAAGATTATTTTCATGGTAAATGTGATTCATACAATCTATTCTTTTATTTGTTGGACGGTAAAATAATTTGTAAAATAATTCCTCGATTTGTAGTTTCACCATATTATTTAGGTTATGGACTAGCACAGGTTAATGATGATGTGAGATTACGTGAAATAAGTACAGAATTATTGACAAAAATGAATGGTAAATCTTCAATTGCAATATGAGTTTAGCAACTATTGCTAGTAATAATAAAAAGAGTCTGGAAAAAGTGGCTTAATATTCCAAAAGCTAAGTAGTTTTCACTTTAACTTTTGGGATATGAGCCAAAAATCCAGACTTTTTCGAGCATTATATATGAATTAAGTTTTAGATGTTCCAACGGATTTCAGGAAAATCATGTTTAGTATCCTTATTTTCTAAGAATTTAAGTGCATCTTGGCGAATTTGACTCATATTAACGCCTTGAGCCTTTGCAGCAAAAATACAGCCACAATAACATTGACGATACACATCATATTCATGACACATTTCAACAGAACGAGCATAGCCACCATTTTTTTTGAAATCACTTGGTAAATATTGAGTAGTGTAAATGTTTTGGACGTCAATACCCACTGAATTGATAACTTGGGAGTTTTTATGGGGGCTAATGGTCAAAGTACTGCCAAAATAATCGAAATTAAGTTCAACGGCTTTTTGGGCAACTGTTTCAAGGCGATAATCAAAACAAACTTTACACCGCGCACCGCCTTCTTTTTCATGCTCTAGTCCACGGACTTTTTCAAAATATTCTTGAGGTTTATAAGGCGCAGCAATGAATGTCACAGTATTACCAGTTTTTTCATTAAAGTCATGAATGAACTTTCTTTGGACATATTCTCTACGTTGATATTCGGCTCGTGGATGGATATTAGAATTTGCATAGTAGATAGTCACATCAGCATACTGCGTTAAATATTCAAGGGTATATGTACTACATGGGGCACAACAGCTATGCATCAAAATTTTAGGACGTTGCTTTTGTTGCTGCCATGACTGCATCATTTTCTGTAAAACGGTATCATAATTTATTTTTTGATTAGGATTCATTTTGTCAACAATTTCATGTAAATCAATCACTTTATCTCGCTCCTGTAAATAAACTAAGGGTTCTTTTGAAATAGAAATCTATAATTGGTTATCAAACAATGTTCAATGGCAAAAAGATGAGATAAAAGGTTTACATAAAAAATCATTTACCTTTTATCTCACTTTAAACCGATTAAGTATTGTTGCTTTCTAAGCTTTTTAATTTGTATATCCGGTTGTCTGCTTCATCGTAGACACTAACAGGACAGTTTTCAATTGCATCAACGCGCAAATGATAACCATATTTATCTAAGAAAAGGAGTTCACGATCGTCTAAGTGTTCAATCTTTCCTGTTAATGCACGGCCATCAATTAAGATGTCTAAGCCGACAGTTATTTCTAATTCATGGGTATGCTGGCTTTCTCCATCAGTAAATAACCATGTACCTGCATAAATGAGGGGGAGAGCAGTTTTTTTAGCATTTCCTTGTTTATGAGAATGGAGTGCCTTATTTATTCCTGCCAAAATGGATAAACCTGCTATAATACCGCCCTTGCGCTTCATCTATAACCCCTCTTTTAATAGAATAAAAATTATTTTTTATATTTCGATAACTATAATATACCACGAAACTAGATGAGTAAACTAAAAGACTTAAAATTTATTTTTATTGACATATTTTTGTTACTTAAAGAGGCAATTATGTATCTGTTGTAACAAAACTTTGTTAAAATAAAAGTAGTATTAGATAGTAACGGAGGTAGGAACATGATAAAATTAGGGGTCATAGGAACGAATTGGATTACACAACGTTATGTCGAAGCAGCTGAACAAACAGGTCTATGGCAATTAACTAGTGTTTATTCTAGAACTTTAGAAAAAGCACAGACATTTGGAAAAAAGTATCCACATGTAACAGAATTTTTTGATGAGAGTGATGCTTTTTTTAATGAAGGTACATATGATACGGTGTATATTGCCTCTCCTAATAGTATGCATTTTGAGCAAGCTAAGGCAGCTATATTAGCAGGCAAGAATGTGATTGTTGAAAAGCCAGCTTGTACTAATCCAGAGCAGATGAAAGAAATTGTGTCACTATTACGAAGAAGGCCACAACAATATTTTTTTGAAGCGGCGCGCAACATACACGATACTAATTATTTGGTTGTAAAAAAGGCGGTGCAATCTTTGCCAGATATACAAGGAGCAACGCTAACATATATGAAGTATTCTTCTCGTTACGATGCATTCTTAGCAGGAGAAAGACCTAATATTTTTTCACCTCATTTTGCTGGTGGGGCACTACAAGATTTAGGTGTTTATCTGGTTCATGCAGCTGTTGGTTGGTTTGGTGTGCCACTGAAGGCAACATATTTTCCAACGTATTTAGAAAATGGCATTGATGCAAAAGGAATTGCTATTTTGGAGTACTCAAAATTTAGCGTTACTTTGAATATAGGTAAAACATCTAATTCCTATTTAGATAGTGAAATATATGGATTGAAAGAAACAATTATGATAGATAGCGCAGCAGATTTACATGAGGTTAAGCAGATTTTAGCTGATGGAAGAACAGAAATTTTAGCAACACAAAGTGAGGAAAACGAGCTTTTAGCTGAAGCAAAAGATTTTGGTGAGATTTTAACTAATCCAACTTCTTTAGATAATAAACAAAAAGCTGAAGAGTGGTTAGCACAAACAATTGAAGTCAATAAAGTAATGTATTTATTAAGACAAAGTTGTAATTTATATTTTGATGGTGAAGTGCGAAATCAAGACTTAGAAGGGTAACTTTAATGAATAAAAATTTTGAAGAACAGTTTAAAAAAGAAGGCTTTACGCAATTAGCACCAATTCAAAAAGCTGTATACGAACCATTGATGCAAGGAAAAAATATTTTAGGGTTGGCACCCACTGGATCTGGAAAGACATTAGCTTATACATGGCCATTATTAGAACGACTATTACCAGGTGATGGTGTACAACTATTAGTAATAGCACCTTCACAAGAATTAGCAGCACAATTAACAGATGTAATTAGACCGTGGAGTAAATTATTGGGAATGACAACAATTTCTGTAATTGGCGGTGCAAATGTAAAACGTCAAGTTGAAAAACTAAAAAAACGACCAGAAATTGTAATTGGAACACCAGGACGCTTGTTGAATTTAGCTAATGATAAAAAACTAAAATTGCATACATTAACAACTGTAGTTATTGATGAAGCAGACGAATTATTACAACAAGACGAAACCAGAGAGGATTGCCGTAATTTAGTTAGTTGCGCTCCAGCAGATGTACAATTAAGCTTTTTCTCAGCAACCAAAACGCCAATTTTAGATCAGTTACATCGTTGGTTTGGTGTTAATGTTGAAGAAATTGATGTACGAAAAGAGGATCATACACAAGGACAGGTAATGCACTATCTAATTGAAACACCTGTACGTAAACGGGTCGATATTTTACGACGCTTATCGCATGTTGATGATTTTTGCGCATTAGTCTTTTTTAAACAAACTGCAACTTTAAAAGATGTAGCAGATAAATTGAAACATCAGCATGTAAAAATTGCTGAATTAACTAGCGATGCAAGACAAATACAACGACAACAAGCCTTAAACGCATTGCGTAAACGTGAAATATCATTGTTGCTAACAACTGATGTTGCAGCACGTGGTTTAGATATTAAAGAATTACCAGCAGTAGTGAATTATGATTTACCGCATGATACGAATACTTATATTCACCGAGTTGGAAGAACCGGGAGAATGGGTGCAACTGGGAAGGTTGTTAATATTGGTAATGAACATGATTTACGTTTGTTTAAACAAATTATTCGGCAAGAAAGCTATGATTTTGTGACAGGGTATCTTTATAATAGTCAGATAGTTACCGAGATTCCAGAAGATAAGCCAAGTGATAAAGGTAGAAGTAAGCCTAAAAATAAAGTTAAAAAGCAAGTAAGAGAAAAAATACCAGAACAACCAGTAGTGAAGCGAAAAAAGAATCGTAAACGTGATCAAAAAAATAAAGGGAAAAGAAGGATAAAAGATTAATCGATGCAATAACGTTATCTATTGTTGCTATATAGAGTTACATGAATATGACTAGAATATTTTAATAAAAGGTAAATAAGGTTGTAAGACGCTTTACTTTCTTTAGCTTAAAGTTTAATGTAAAATCTAGTTAATAATAGTTGATGGAAGTGATAAGCTATGAAAGTAAAAACAAAACTAAATGTTTCAGTGGAATTTTTATACCAAAGATTGATTCAAACTGCAATTGATGATGTCAGTGATAAGTTAGGACATCAGATTGGCACTACTGAACTCGCCGGTGTAACTTATAGTACAGGAGACAAAACAAAATTACCTGCACGCATCACTATTATGGATGTTATTCCTAATAAAATATATCGGTATATGGTGGAATTTCCAGACAGACAAGTTATCCAAGAATATAGCTTGAGAAAACTGACTGAAAATCAGGTAGAACTTGCTTATACAACAGAAAAAGTTGAAAAGAATATTTTAAATAGGGTAAAACAATATTTTGGAGATACCTTTTTAGGTTGGTTAAAGAGTTATAATATAAAGAAAATCTTGAAAAAATTAGAAATAGGGTATTAGAAAAAGGAGTTTGGGTCATGAGACTGCTGGGCTCCCCGTCAAGTGAACAATGAAATATAATAAAATTATTTTGACGACTGTCTGCCGAAATTCGGTAGAC
>NZ_JAIULA010000016.1 GCF_024160875.1 Ligilactobacillus ubinensis
GTTTGCTTTTCCACCCGCAAAGCAGGTGGTTTTTTGTTTCGCACGCAAGCGAGCTCAACTAGGTCTAAAGACAAAATCATAAAAAGAGGAAAAACCAGTAGATTTTTCCTCTTTTTAGCGTATAATTAGGCTATCTTTTTATTATAATAGGGTGTGAAAAATTGATTTATGTTAGAAAAGCAGTTTTAACGGATCTAGAAACAATAATGCAGATATTTGAAGAAGCCCGTATTTTATTAGCTACAGATGGTAGTACTCAATGGCAAAATGGGCAACCGAATCAAAGTACGTTCAAACAAGATATTGAAAATCAAGAATGCTATGTTTTAATAGTGTCTGGTCAGATAGCAGGAATGGCAACGCTAAAGCAAGAAGGTGATCCCAATTATCAACAAATCACCGCTGGAAAGTGGCACTCGCATAAAAGATATGTTGCTTTGCATCGAGTAGCCATTTCAAATAAATTTCGAGGGAAACACTTAACGAGCTATTTTTTCTCAAATTTATTTACTGTAATAAAAGGTTTAGGTATTAATACTGTGCGTATTGATACACATGAGTTGAATAAACGGATGCAAAAGGTAATAATAAACGTGGGATTTATATACTGCGGAATTATTTATATAGCTAGAGATCCAGATCCAAAAAGACTAGCATACGATATTGAATTGACTTAATGTCAATATTTGAGAAAAGGACAGTTTTTAAATTATGCCAGTAGTAAGCATGCTAATAGCGTTACATTGGATATTAATTGAAAACATTTAAAGTTCTATAATAGTAATTATGAAGTGATTATTATATAATACAATAACTTTTTTATAGTCACTCTTATTAGTGTTTTATGCTATAATAAGTCTGTAATATTACAATTTGAAGTAGGGGGGACTTAAATTGCTAGAAAAGATACGTTTGCGTAAGTCACTCGATCAGAAAATAGAAGTTGGCAATGTAATAAAATATAGAACTGCAACATTTGTTATTATTAATATCTTAGATATTCAAGTAGTAGACTATGAAACTAAGCAATCCATTGCCGTGTATGATTGTTTAGCACAACAGTATAATACTCCTGATTTATCGCAAGAGTATACGGTGATGCAAACAGAACTATGTTATGATTCCAATGAATTTCGCCAAGTATCAGAGGTTGGTGATTTAATATTTGATGAAGAAACAGGTATTTGGGTAACAATCAATACGATTTTAGGGGTTAGATTTTCGAATAATAAAATGTATGTTACGTATGAGTTCACACCTATTCCTGAGTGGAGTGAACAAGAAATGGAAAAACAGATGTTAAAAAAGCGTCGTTCTATAATGAAATTGATAAAATCAAAAAATAACATTAATGAGAGCACTGGAAATAAGTAACTATCCAGTGCTTTTATTATAACCATCCAGAATAAGTAGCTTATTTTACAAATTAAAATATGATTGAATTTTTTTAAAAATAGTGTTATATTACCATTAGTCAAATGTAATGTGATGAAATTACTTTTAGGAGGCGTTTATATGACAACAAATTTTATGAGCAATTATAGTTATGGCAAAGAATGTTTTAAAGAAATACCAGAGGTGATTAAGCCGTATGGTTTTAAAACGGTTGCTTTTATAGGTGGCAAACGAGCACTTGCAAGTTCAGAAGAAGCAGTAAGAAGTGTACTTACATCTTCTGATATCGAAGTTACAGGAAGTTTTGTATATGGAACTGAATCGACTCAGAGAAATATTGATCAGCTTACAGAAAAAGATGAAGTTAAAAAAGCTGATGTAATTTTTGGGTTTGGCGGTGGTAAAGCATTAGATACAGCTAAAATGGTAGCCACTCAATTAAAAAAACCAATTTTTACATTTCCAACTATCTGTTCTAATTGTTCTGCTGGAACTGCTATTGCTGTTATTTACGCGGATAATGGTGACTTTGAAAAATATGGTTTTCCAACGACCCCATTACATATCTTCATTAATAATGACGTGATTGCTAAAGCACCGAAAGAGTATTTTTGGGCTGGAGTGGGTGATGGTATAAGCAAAGCGCCAGAAGTAGCACATGCAGTTGCAGCTGCAAAAAAACGTGGTATCACGTTACCGCATACAGCTACTCTAGGAGCAGCAATAGCTGAATCTTCAGCGGAAGCATTTTATAAATATGGTCCGCAGGGTATTCAAGATGTCGAAAACAATATTGCAAGTAGTGCTGTTGAAGAAGTTGCGTTAGATATTGTGATATCTACAGGTTATGCTTCTAATTTAGTGAATCAACCAGATTTTTATTATAATTCTTGTCATGCACATGCTTTTTATAATGCGACAACAGCAATAAAACGTGAAGGAAAATTCCTACATGGACAGGTTGTTTCTTTTGGTGTCTTAGTTTTGTATGCTTTTTATGGGGAACAAGAAGAGTTAGCTAGAACTAGCAAGTTTAATAAATCAATAGGATTACCAACTACATTGGCGGAATTGAACTTAAGTGAAAAAGATATTCCAAAGATTGTTGAAATTGCAATGACAACAAATGAATATAAGAACTTGCCGTTCGAAGCAGCCGACTTTGCTGCAGCAATTCGTAAAGCAGATGAATTTGGAAAATCACTGGCATAAAAATAAATATTGATGTAAAGTATTGACAATTAGAATTTAGAGTATTATATTAATAATCAATAAATAGTTGATGAAAATAAACACATTGAAAAAGAAAAAGTAGCTGTTGCGGGAGTGTTAGCGAGCTTTGTTTGGTGAGAGAAAGCCACAAAAGCAAGGGTGAAAATCGTCTTTGAGTGCCAGGATGAAATTAAGTAATCTTTGGTGGGTACGCCCATTATCGCGTTAGTGTATCGCTTGTTTTTTAACTTGCCGTACATGAAGAGGCTGTAGTTGTGAAACTATGGCGAAAAAAAGGTGGTAACACGCAAGACGTCCTTTGATTACATTTAGTGTAATCAAAGGCTTTTTTTGTGCTTTTTGCTGAGACTAAATCTTAGATATAGAAAGAAGAAGTTAAGATGAAATTTACAGTAGTTGGTGCAGGAGCAATGGGATTGCGTTATGGCGTGTTATTACAAGAAGCAGGAAATGAAGTTGACTTTGTAGATGCTTGGCAACCGCATGTGGATAAAATGAAAGAACAAGGTGGTGTGTATGTTACACGTGATCATGAAAATGAGCATTTAGTTCCTGTTAACGTCTATTATCCAGAAGAATATACAAACCAAGATCAAGATGTTTTAGTCTTTTTCTTAAAGCAAATGCAACTAGAAGATATGTTGAAAAGATGTAAGCATTTCTTTAATGATAAGCAATATGTTTTAACATGCATGAATGGCATGGGGCATGTTGAAAAACTATTACAGTATTTCAAACCGGAAAAAATAATTGCAGGTACAGCATTAGTTGCAACTATTTTAGATGGGCCGGGTAAAGTTGATTTTGTTGGCAAACCAGGTGCTGGCTCAATGAACATGGCAAATTATACAGAAAAGCCGGATGATGTTACTTATAAATTAGTAGAGGAATTAAAAAAAGCAAACTTCAATCCAAACTTAACAACTAATTTTAAAGGTACTTTAATGGCTAAAGTCGTCTTTAATTCAGTGGTTAATACATTATGTACATTATTTGAAATTAAAATGGTTGAATATGCTTCTTATGCAGGAGCAGATGAAATGTCAATGCAACTTATTAATGAGGCATATGATGTATGTGAATTAGATGGTATCAAGATGTTAAATACACGGCAAGAAGAATTAGATTCAATTAATTACGTTAGCAAAGTGGCTAACCCGTTACACTATCCTTCGATGTATCAGGATATGAGTAAAAATCGGCCGACAGAAGTTGACTATATCAATGGCTATCTAGTTTCTCTAGGAAAAAAGCATGGCTATGAAGCTAAAACGCATGAATTTTTAGCACATTTAGTTCATTTAGCAGAGCATAATCGTCAAGCAAAAACTAAAATAAATAAGTTGAATACAAAGATGGAGAAGCGTGCAGTAAATTTTTAATGTAAGCTCAGATGAAATGTAGAAGGTTATTTTCTTAGTAACTTATTCTTTATAGGGAGGATTCCCATTATTGTTTAAGTTAGATTAGAAAAAAACCTTTTATTTTTCTTTTTTATAGGAATACATATGTTAGAATTACTAAATGTAAGTTTAATTAATAAGGAGGTTTCTTATGCCAGGAATAGGAACGATTGTAAATGTTTTTGCTGTACTTGGTGGCGGAACAGTTGGATTGCTTTTTTCACGCCTTATAAAGAAAAGTATGCAAAAAACAATTATGCAATCTTTAGGTTTAGCAACATCATTTATTGGTATTGCGGGAGCGTTACAACATATTTTTGTGATTAAAAATAATGCATTAACAGTTACTCAAACACTAACGGCAGCTATTTGTTTAGCATTAGGAGCATTTATAGGCGAGATATTTGATCTTGATGGACAGATTATGCAGTTTGGGACATGGTTGCGTAAAATTGCTAAACGTGAAGGTGATACACGTTTTGTAGATGGATTTATCATAGCAACATTAACTACTTGTATCGGTGCAATGGCTATTGTAGGAGCTCTACAGGATGGAATTAATCATGATCCATCAATGTTATTTACTAAAGCAATTTTAGATGGAACAATAATAATGCTATATGCAGCTGCATTTGGAATTGGACCACTTTTTGCTTGTATACCAATTGGTATTTTACAAGGAGGAATCACGTTGTTTTCATTTGCAATCAAACCTTTTTTAACGACTACTATGACTAATGGCTTGAGTCTGGTTGGATCAATGCTTATTTTGTGTATCGGATTAAATTTGCTATTAGATGCTAAAATAAAGGTGGCTAACATGTTACCATCTTTATTAGTGATAATAATTTATTCGGCATTTTTTTAGGGGGAATTTCAAATGGCTATTTTTTTGCAAGTGATGTTGCCAGTTTTATTAATATTTGCAAGTGGTTTTTTATTGCAAAATGCATTGAAATTAGATATTAAACCAATCTCAACTTTAGCAATGTATCTATTATTACCATTTTTAGTGTTTAAGATATTCTATCAACAAAAAATAGATATTAATTTTTTATATATTTTCATTATTGCTTTTTTAATAATGACTGTTTTACTTATTTTAGGAATTATAATGGGAAAGTTTTTAAGTTATGATACAAAGAAATTAAGTGCATTTTTATTAACAACCATTTTTTCTAATAGTGGTAATTTTGGTGTTCCAATTGCTTTATTTGCTTTTGGAACACAATCTATGAAATATGCAATGCCAATAATGATAATTCATACGATATTTATGGGAATAATTGGTATTTATATTGCGGCAAGTGGATCTGCAAAAAGTTCAACTATCAGTTATGCACTAAGCAGTGTTTTACATCAACCAATGAACTATGTGATTATTCCCGGCATTTTACTGAATCAACTAAATATTGCTGTTCCAGTAAACCTGATGAAGTGGATTAATATGATTAGTAAAACAGCTATTCCAATTATTATGCTGACGCTAGGAATGCAACTTGCTAATGTGGCTATTACAAAAATAGACTGGAAAAGTGTTGGTTTTTCCAGCTTTATAAAACTTATTATTGCACCAATAGTTGCCTATGTTATTTGCTTGTTTTTCCCAATCAGTACAATGTTGCGCAATATAATGATCATTATGACAGCAATGCCAAGTGCAGCCAATACAACGATATATGCAATTCAGTATGATGCTAATCCAGGATATGTTTCTAGCTGTACATTTGTTTCAACAATTATTAGTTTTGTCTCACTGACAATTCTTTTGAATCTTTTAGCATAGTTAGGATTAAGAATAGTAGTTAATTTCGCGATTATTTACTGGTTGTAATTCGCGATGGTTATTTGGAAAATCACTATGGAGCATATCTAAAAAGTTTTGGGAAATAGCAATTGGTTGTGTTAAAACAATCCAAGTAACATTAGATAAAAGGGGTGGTGTTGTCAAACTACCTTTATACTCAAAATAACTTAGCTTTTTGGGTAATATTTGATTAAAGATTTTAGCAGAAATCTGCGTATCTAAGACTCTCTCGAGATTATTTGAAATATTATTTTGAGAGACAACATTGCCTAGAATTGCTAAAACTAAGAGTGAGTCATTTTTAGCTTTTGCGACAAAATGCAATTCACAGTCAAATTGTTTTGTTTCTAAAAAATGTTCACTCCCATCATGGAAATGCATGCGTTCGAATAGATAGTGTTTTTTTCCAAGCTGTAATGTTCCATCTAGAAAAAATTGATCACCTGTATCTTTCAATTCTTTTTCGAGTAGGGAATCTCCAAAATTTATTTTTAATGGTTGTTTGCTCCAAGAATATTTTTTAGCTATAGTTTGTTCAAGATTAATTGGTGATTGATTTGAATCAAGTTTTTCCCATTGATTTTGTTTCGAATAATCTAGACGTTGCATGTTGTCACACTCCACTTTATTGATTGTTATTTTCTAATCATTGTTATTCTAGCATTATTCTTTAGAAAGATGAAAAATATTGCACTATCTATCTTAGGGTAGAGTAAATATTTTAGTCTTATACAATTTGTTGAGCATGATGTACAAATTTAGGAAGAGTTCTTTGAACTAATATAAATAGTGCATATCCAAGCAATCCACCTAATGTATTTTGCAGTAAATCGTTTAGGTCAAATAAACGATGTTCAAGATAGAAATACGATAAAATCAACTGTGAAGTTTCTATTGTTAATGAGGTGAAAAAGGCAAGGATAAACATCTTCTTTAAAGATGCTGCATTTTTCCAAAGTATGCAGACAAAAAAGGTTAAGGGAACTAGCATAATAATGTTTCCAATAATTGTATATTGTGATGCAGCAGTATAGATTGATTTGTACATAGCCAAGGGGTGCCATTCGATATCATCAAAATATCCAAAACCGTGTGCCGCACGAACCATACGTAAATAGGTCCAAGGTGTATATATGTTTATACTGTTTGTAAGTTGTGCAACGCACGTTATATAAAATGCAAATAATAATTTTAGGACATTGCGCTTATTGAATGTAGGATAATGCGTTTGAGACCAATAACCTAGGAGGATAATAAGCACAAAAATACCAACCATAAGTGGATAAATTGTTAGAATTGGTAAATATAACGTAGAATTTATAAGCATTAATCTCACCGACCTTTTTTATGTTTTATGAAATATAATATTACCGACTAGGTTTGAATTAATTTTTAACAATCGATGAATTCTAGTCCTTTTATTATGGATACAATGTGAAGAAGCTAAAAATTAATTTATGATAGAGAGCCATCGTTAATAAATTTTTATATTTATCAAGTAGTTATTATCATTTAAATTAGCTAAAGGGTTCAAACTTGACTTTAATTGGTTTATAATGAGATACAATTAAAAAATAATGAGTTTTAAAGTGGGGTAATGATGACATATATAAAGGATAATGGCCAAGTATTAGTGGCGGAAGATTTATCAGGAATAGGAAATTTATCGCTAACAGTTGCTATTCCTATTCTACAAGCTCAAGGAGTACCACTTGCGTTGTTACCAACTAGTGTCTTGTCGACACAAACTGAAGGATTTGGTCAAGCTGTAACATTAGAAACAAGTACCTGGATGGAAGAAAGTTTTAATCATTGGAATGCAGCAGAAATTAATTTTGCAGGTGCACTTATAGGTTATTTAGGCAGTGTCGAGGTTCAGCATAAAATATTGCAATTTCTACAAAAAAAAGCGTTGGCTTTCTGTATAATTGATCCAGTTTTTGCAGATCAAGGAGCCTTATATCCTAATATAACTGATGAGCAAATTATACATACTAAAGAATTGTTGCAATATGCTAACGTTATTACTCCAAATTTAACTGAAGCATGTTTTTTAACAGGAATGAAATTACGTGAAAATAGTGCAGACTTTCATTTTGAGCTTTTAACAAAGTTAAATCGATTAACAAAATCTGGAGGTCAAATTGTTATAACTGGAATTAGCCAGAATAATCAGCGTGGTTGCGTATGGTTAGAAAATGGACACCTTACTTATTGTATGTATCCAGAATTAACAGGTCATTTTTATGGCAGTGGTGACACATTTTCCGCTTTATTAACTGGATATTTATGGAAGAAATATTCTTTTGGCAATGCAGTAAAATGTGCAACAAAATTAACCTATCAAGCGTTACAACAAACAGAGCGTCATAAGGAACGGCCACGTAAATATGGAGTGATATTAACAAATATTTTAAGTTTATTAAGTGAGAGAAAGGAAGAGGAGTTTTATGAATGAGTTGAAATTAAACACTAAGCAAATATCTATTTTAGCAATGCTAACGGCAGCAAATGTTGTTATTGCACGTTTTTTAATTATACCTATTCCAATGACGCATGGTTATATAAATTTGTGTGATGCAGGAATAATATTAGCAGCATTTTTATTTGGGGCTAATAAGGGTGGAGTAGTAGGTGCTCTAAGTGGTTTTTTGTTGGATTTAATTTCAGGTTATCCGCAGTATATGTTTTTTTCACTAATTGTGCACGGAATAGAGGGATATATAATTGGTAGATTAAGTACTAAAAACAGCCAAGTATTAGGTAAAGTGTTCGCTATTATTACTGGTATTATTATAATGGTGATAGGATATCTTGCTACAGATAGTATTTTGTATTCAGTACAAACAGGATTAATAGGCATTGTTCCTAATATTATCCAAGGCCTTGTAGGTGGTCTTGTTGGAGGAATCTTATATATAAGACTGCGTCATTTAATTTAATAAATTAAGTCTATCAGAAATGTTGATTTCAATATTTAATGCTATCTTAAGATAGTCAAGTTACACCAAGTGCTACAATAATTTAAAGTGAAAGATTCAAATAAATCTATTGAGTAGGACTGAGGTAGTATGCAAGTTATTAGAAAATATAGTTCAATTATTATGGTAATTGTTATTTTTAGAGAAATAGCATTGCCATATTATATGGGCTTTTTTAGTGATCGGACACAGGTTTACCTGTTAAGTGATTTAGGCCAACCAAGACTTGCTATAAGTCACTCATTTGATGTGTGGGAAATTATTGACGGTATACTTTTTATACTTGCGGCACAATTTATTTATGAGTGGGGAAAAAAGTATTCGGCTAAAATAGGAATTTTTTTAACGTGCCTAGTTATCATGTATGGAATAGGAGATTGTATTATGACAGCACTTTTTGTTTATTCGGGAAGTGCTTTTTCGAATTGGCATAGTTTAATACACTCAACTGGATCGGTGATAGGCTGTGGAGCACTATACTTGGCTAATTTTATCATTATTAAATTACTCTATGATGAAGATATGTTTAAATTGGCGTACACATTTTTAGTTACACAGGTAATAAGTATTTTTGTAAGTATCATGTTGGAGTTACCAATAAGTGTTTCAGCATTAATTTCTGGAATTCTACAGTGTGTTGCACTTGATCTAATGTATATACCCATGCTGATATTAAGTATTATTACACTATCTAAAGGGTTTAACTATTGTGCAGACAACAAAAAAGGAGACTAATATTTAAATTAATCTCCTTAAACTCTTCAGTGAGCTTTTAACATGATTATGAATACAAGTATAGCACGGTAAACAAACTATGTAAACGCTATAGTTAAAATAGATCTTTTAGTTTATAATTGGGTTAGCCTTTATAGAGATATTTTAAATTAGTAAGGGAGTAAGATAATGGATCAAAAAATAGCAATTTTTAGTGATGTTCATGGGAATTTAACGGCACTTGAAGCAGTATATCAAGATGCATTACACCATGGTGTCACGGACTTTTGGTTTTTAGGGGACTTATTTTCACCGGGACCAGGCGCGGATGATTTATGGCAACTTTTTCTTGAAATGAATCCAAGTATTTGTATTCGAGGTAATTGGGAAGATTTATTAATTAATTCAGCAAATGGTGTATTATCAACTAATAAAGCAAGTAAGATATATTTTGCAAAACTCAATCAAACATTAATAAAAAGATTACCTGATAGCGTAATTACAACGATTGCGAGTTGGCCTTTACATTTCAAAAGAAAAATTGGTGTTTTTACAATTGGTTGTTCACATAATTTACCCAATTTGAATCATGGTCAAGATCTGTATCCAACCAAACCACAAGAAAATTTTGATGGCTTGTTTGTTGAAGATAAAGAAATTGATATTGCTTTATATGCACATGTACATCATCCTATTATGCGTTATGGATCTAATGAACAAATTATTATTAATCCAGGATCAGTAGGTCAACCATTTAGTCAACGTTCGGTTTATCAAGCTGATTTAAGAGCACGCTATGCTATTTTAAATTTCGATGATACAGGACTTCCGGATATTGATTTTCGAAAAGTCGCATATGATCATGAGCTTGAATATATGCGAGCAAGAAGCGTTAATTTGCCCTATCTTGATTTGTATCAAGAACAGCTTAAAACCGGACATGTGCATAGTCATGATCAAGCATTATTAGCACAGATAAATAAAAAGCGAGGCTATGAAGAAGATGTTTTAGGATATAATCAGAGGATGAAAAAAGGATTGTAATCTTGAGATGTGTAACTTTAATAGATAAGATGTAATAAATAGTTATCTAGAGAAAATAGATACGGCTGCTTATGTTTTAGTGGATGCAAAGTTAATTTATAAGGGGAACGATAGTTGAAGAATAAAATTGCAATTTTAAGTGATGTTCATGGCAATTTAACAGCATTTGAAGAGGTACTTAAAGATGCTAAAAACAAAAATGTTACTGAATATTGGTTTTTAGGCGACATATTTTCACCAGGACCGGGTGCGCAAAAATTATGGGATTTGTTGATACAACATAATCCAAGTGTGTGTATTCGTGGTAATTGGGATGATCTATTTGTTGCATGTGCCGCCGGAATAGTACCTACGGATGATCCAACGCTAGTTTATATTTCGAAATTGATGCAATCAGTTTGCAAACATCTCAATAATTGCGAAGACGTTACTAAAATAATTAAAAATTGGCCGTTGCAAAAAATAGTTAAGCGAAATGGTCTTAATATTGGAATTGTCCATAATCTTCCAGAAATGAATTATGGACAGCGATTGTATCCAACAGTTGAACAAAAAAATTTTGATGAACTGTTTAACGAGTTCAAAGAAGGAAGACAACTTGATATCGTAATATATGCGCATACGCATCATCCTTTGCTGCGTTATAGTTCTGAAGAACAATTAGTGATAAATCCAGGTTCAATCGGGCAACCATTTAGTAATTGGAAGAAGTTGCAAACTGATTTGCGAGCTCAATATATAATTTTAGAGATAGACAGTCATGGAATAGCAAACGTAGAGTTTCAAAAGGTTTCTTATGATTATAAAAAAGAAGCAGCATATGCTAAGGCCTTAGATTTACCGTATCTAGAATTATACAGCGCTCAACTTGAGACAGGAGAGGCGCATACACACGATCAAAAACTTTTACATCAATTAAATTTAGATAGAGGTTATCTAAATGATGTTATTAGATATAATGCTAACCAGAGAAAAAAGTTTAGTTAAGCTAACATCTGTGATATACTTTACTAATAATAAACAATCGGATATAAGCTTTTGAGGAAAATAACTCTCAAGAGCTTGTTTTATTGTGTGGGGAGTTTTGTATATATGAATGAGTCAGTATCAGTAAGAACAAAGTTGTCAATTATCGCAGTTGCAATGTTAACATTTACAGGTATTCTAATTGAAACATCACTTAATGTAACTTTTCCAACTTTAATGAGAATCTTTGGTAAATCACTTAGTACGGTTCAATTGTTAACAACGGGCTATTTATTGATGGTTTCTTTGGTTATGGGATCAACCGCTTTTTTATTAAAAAGATTTAAAGCTAAGAAACTATTCATGACAGCAATTAGTTTAGCCTTATTGGGATTAGCATTGTGTTTTATTGCAACTAACTTCTGGATTTTGATGTTGGGAAGATTGTTACAAGCTACTTCAACTGGAATTGCAACACCATTAATGTTTTCTGTTATTTTTAACAAGGTACCAGAAAAAAGGTGGGGAACATATTCAGGAATTGCTGCGATGTTAATTTCTATTGCGCCAGCAATAGGCCCATCGTATGGTGGGATAATGAATCACTATTTTTCATGGAGAATGATTTTTGCGTTTGTTTTCATGATATTACTCATAGCGTTAATGATAGGTATCATTAATTTTGAAGATAATAGTATTTCTAAAAATGAAAAATTTGATACATTTAGTTTTGTTTTATTGATTATTTTTTTAATTGCTTTTGAATTTAGTATTCAACAGTTAGGCTATAATCTGTTGATAGCATTATTTTTAGCATTGCTAGGTATAGTGTTCTTAATTGTTTTTATTAAGAGATCATTGAGAAAAAAACAACCATTACTCGATTTAAGAATTTTAAAAAATAAGTATTTAAGCTTACGATTAGGTAATTATGTTATATTACAGTTTGTTAACATAGCATCATCATTTATTATTCCAATATTTGCAGAAACCTTTTTACATGTAAATTCACTAGTTGCCGGTTTAGTTCTTTTGCCAGCATCACTATTAGGTGCATGTGTAGCACCATTTGCTGGTAAATGGTACGATGATGTTGGACCAAATTATCCGATATTAGTAGGAAATACATTGATGACACTTGGAATTGCAGTTTTTGTAATTCTTACAGATAAACTAACTGTACCATTGATAATCGTTTTTTATGTACTAGTTAATCTAGGGTTTAATATGACTTTTGGTAATGTAATGACTGATGCAGGAAAAGTAGTCTTAAGGAATCAAAAAGCAGATCAGAATTCACTTTTTAGTATGAGTCAACAATATGCAGGTTCAATTGGGACAGCAGTCATGGCATCAGTTATAACGATTGTGGGAAATGAAAGTACTTCCTCATATGAAGCAATTAAACTCGGTGGTCATTTGGGTTTTGTAATTTTATTAATCTTAGCGGTAATAGGATTAATTTGTGCATTAATTTTACGTAAGAAAAATTGATTTATGTAATGAAACGAATAAAATTTGTCGGTAATAATTGAAATAGGCAAATTTTATTTTATATCCAACTTTATATAATGTATATTATGTAAACTAGAACTAAACAGCAAAATGTCAAGAGCAAATTTTAATCTAAACACCCTCTTATTTTTATACATATCTTAAAAGCTTTATAAAACAGCGTTTTATAGACTGAAAAAAGTAAAAATGAATTTGAAAAAAGAAAAATAAAAATAAAAAAGGGTACAAAAATTTTAAAAAAAAATAATCGCTAAAAACTATAATCAGCAAAAATAATTCAATTTGCTCATTAAACTTTGACGATTATTATTTTTTTCATGTAAAAGTTGTTATAAATTTATAAATCAATTCTAGTAAGATTTGCTTTAAATCAGTCTTTATTAACGTTTTTAGAACGTCTTAATTTCTTTTTATAGCCAAAGACACAATCAATTTCATGCATTTTCTTTCTAAATATAGCTCTTGGTGTTTTATAATTCAAAACAGCCTTTGGTCGATTATTAATCTTATGTAAAACACGTCGAATATCACCATTAGTAACATATTCAAAATGTGTTCTTTTAGGAAAATATTCACGCAACATACGATTAGCATTCTCATTAGAACCACGTTCCTCAGGACTATATGGATGCGCAAAATAAGCCATTATTCCATATTCTTCTTGAACCTTATTAATCACAAAATGGTTAGCAAACTCAAAACCATTGTCAAATGTAAATGATTGAACAATATGCTTTGCACGTTTACCAAATAAACCCATAAATTGATCTAAAACTTTACATACAGCTTTTCCAGATTGCGATTCAGCCTTCAAAATTATATAATAACGTGTTTTACGCTCACAAAATGTTACAAAAACTTGCTTATAACCTTTTCTTGGTAAAACACAATCAACTTCCCAGTGACCAAAAATTTTTCGTTTATCAACACCAATCGGGCGTTCTTCAATTGAATGCTTAAGTGGGCGAACTATCTGTTTTTCTGTTTGGTTTACTCTTTCTTGCTCAGCTTTTAATCTAGCCGCCCTCTTTTTTTTAACATTTATTTCAGTCATACGTTGCGACCTTCCACGACGATACTTATGTCGATAGCGCAAGTCATCACCAGAAACATTAGGAATCATACCACGATAAATCCAATTATAAATTGTATTACGACTCAACTTTAATTCTTTATGGGTCTCAGCAATCATTTGTGGCGACCATTTATCATCTAAAATTAGTTTTGCGATAATTCGTGCTTTTTTCTTTGAATATTTCTTCTTAGTTCCAATTCGATTTTTTCTCAAACTGGCATACTGTTGAGCTTCCTCAGCATTATAATGATAAGCACGCCATTTACGGGGCATTAACTTATAATCTGAAAAGCGCTGACTCCGACGGAGCTCATTATTAATCGTCATAACCGAACGATGTAATTTTCGAGCAATCTCAGCTTGATTATGAATCCTCTCCATATTCCATAAATAATCAATTTGACCACGTTCGAATGGTGTTAAATGGTAAGACTGTTTTCTTTGCATATTACCCCTTCTTTCCATTATTATCCCTCTCACTAACTAAATTATATAACTTATCTGATATATTTAATTTTCATTTAAATTAATTCCTTTATTTTTATCATTAAAACAAAATAATTATGAAACACTTTCGTAAAATTGTAATGTTATTAGGGAAAAGACAAAAACCAGTTGAACAAAAAAACGTTCAACTAAACCACAAGTAAAAAATTGCTTGTCTTAAAAACGTAGACAAACAATTCTTTGCTTGAGGTGTAATTAAATTCTAGCCAAAATCAATTTTATCCAGCATATGTTCTCTACTTACTTGATCTAATCCAAGATACTTTAAAGTCATAGCTTCACTAGAATGATTTAATAAATGCATGACTAAACCAATATTATAATTGGATTGCATATAAACCCGATAAGCCCCTGTTTTACGCATTGTATGAGTACCTAAGTAATTAATACCTAATAAATCACCAACACGTGCCATAACCTTATAAAACTGCTTTTCAGTAATATGACGATTGGATCTTTTAGTTGAGGGAAAAAGCCACTCCGATTGTAGCCTACTATCAAGTAACCATTGACGATATTCTAACAAATCATGTTCAACTGGCTTTAAATATAAAGTATTTTGTTTATTAGTCTTTTTATCACGAATATAAGCATTATGTTTAATCGAACCATCAAGATTATAAACATCTTGATATTTTAAACGCATAACATCACTTACACGTAAAAGCGTAGCTTTGCCAATCTGAAAAATTGTATAGTTGCGCTTACCAGCCTTAAAATCTTCCAATAAGCATTTTTGAACTTGTTGCAGGACATTTGAATCTTTGATTGGTAATACAATTTGTTTCATAACTTTAACTCCTTTATTAAAATTAAGTATAAACACAAAAAATCGCTCCTTTTTAGGGGCGATTAATCAAATATATTAAAATAAAAACGCTAATGATAAAACCTAAGGTATATAAACACTGGCAATAAAAGAATTTATAAGGTCTATTTAATCATTATAGTCCCTAATATAAGGACAAAGCTTATTTGAAAGCTTTTCCTCAAACACACCATACATTTTAGCCTGTGCTACTATATTATTCTCTGTTATAAGGTCTAATTTGGACAGTTCTAATGAGCATCTCTATAAGTAGATCACGAGACACGAAAGGGCCATTAGAGTATACCCTAATGGCCCTAAGATCTCTCAAACAATCTGCTCAAACTGTATTTCACTTACAGACTTATAATATTCACAAAATAATTATTTTTTGTATCTACATTTATAAATTTATTTTATCAGTTCAGCCTCTATTTTTTCTATTAAATCTAAATATACAACTGCAAGTACTTCCAGATCTTTTCTATTCTGCTCTTCTAGTAACTTTTCAAGTTTAGTAGACTGTAACCCTAATTTCATTTTCTTTAAATATTCTTTCCCAAATTCCGATTTTAAAAAAGACCTAAAGTAAAATACTGTAATCTTTATACTTTCCTCAAATTCTTTTTGATACTCATCCATATATTGCCCAATATCTCCATTATCATCTGTACCTGTTAACCTAGATACATTTCCGAATTTTAAAGGCTTAGCCAAAATTGAATATGCCAACTCTTCATCTTCAACTTTAGGTATGTAGTAATTATGTAATAAGTTATACGATCGCCCTAAGCATATTGGATCAGCTTTTTTAAAAATAACATTTACCAACCGTTGTAATTTAATTGAATTTTCAGAGTTTGCTGCTATATTATTAACTTTCTTAAAAAAAGCTTTGAGCAAATATGCTTGAGGTTTTTCCTTTTCTTGGCTTCGTAAATCATCACTGACAATTATCCATTCTGTATTATTAAAAAGATCATAGTCTTCAAGCTCATTATTTCTTAAGTAAAAAAGCTCAATTATTTGATCCGGAATAAAATTCATAAACGTCTTTAGCTTTCCATCTTTAAGTCGGGACTTAATTTTTTTAAGTTCCTCTAATAAAATATAAACTCCATATTCATCTTGTGCAGTTATTTTCATAGCTTCAATTACAATATTTTTCCAGAGTCTAGTTAATTTATACTTTTGATTATTTTGACTATTTTCCAAAAAATTATTAATAGCACATTCCCAAAATTGATTACTTTCACGATAAGTTGACAAAAATACATCTAAATTTTCTAATAATATGCTAGCAAATCTTGCTTGAATTGAAATGTCTTCAGAATTCAAGCTATCGTAATTTTCTTCGTATTCGTTAAAAGAAAAAATTGTATTTTGTCCCCGACTACTGCCAAAATCATCATTTAGTTGTTCGAATACGTTTTCCCAAATTTTTATCTTTTCTTGCGGTTTTAATTTTTTATTAGTTAAAATATTTTTGCGCCACTTAAATCTTACACCTTCAAAGCTTTCGGCCCAATCCGATAACCATTTAACAGAAAGATATAATGTTCTACAAATCAAATAAAAGCTTAAAAAATAAAAAATAATGAAAATAAACTCTAAGGTGTGTATTCTCCATAAAAGTAAAATTATAGAGATGATAAAAATAGATACAACCAATGATTTGAAATGGATTACTTTATTAAGAATAACAGCACGATCCCAATGATTGCTGCCACCTTCCAAAAGCATAATAACAAGAGGTAATAGTAGGGCTAACAAAAGTCCAATTATTGATGCAAGTATATCAATTGAAAAGAAATTTACCACATAATCATTGGCGTATCTAAGCTTTTGCAATATTAAAATTGTTATTTTGGAGTTTATTACCCCTAGTTGCATTTTGATGCACCCTTTCTTTTGACATAATTATAAATTCAACTCTATTGCATCGTAGTTCTCACCCATATTTTTCCCGCTTTTTAAGCTATACCCTAGTTGTAGAACTAATACATACTTACTTTATCATGTTCAACTGATTTAATAATTATTGATTCTTTGAAACTTTCTTTAATTTTATCACCAGTTTCTTTTCTTGTATATAATTTTTAAGGTGTTGACTTTATCCGGAAATGTTTGTAAGAACTTGCTCTTATTATTTAGCAAGTAGTAGGTAAACCAATCATTAGCTTGATTACCATTAGGATATTTGAAACTAATACTAATTAGGTGCTCGTTTTCTGCTAGATCATCATAAATAACAATTTTAGTATTTTGCTTGGTCAACTTCTTTTGACCAGGAACAGCAACTTTATTTTCGTAGTTAAGTACTTGATTAATTTCATAATCATATTTGGTTTCGTGTTTGTAATATGCAAAACCTAGAATTCCTAAAAGTATGATTGCCAATAGCGCCATTATTGTTATTTTTTTGTTCTGCAATATTTTCATTTTTGGCCTCCTAAAATGTTGATATTTCAGTAATCTTTTCTTGTTTTGTATCATAAGTAAACAGATATTTAATGTTATTTGTTGTTTGATTACCAGAACTAGTTGTTTTGACTGTTCCAATAAAAATACCTTTAATTTCGTTAGCTGTTGATTCTTGTTCGAAATAAATATTAGATTCTGTTAGCTGTGATGTTGCATTTAACTGCTTTAATTGTTTGACAGCAGTTGTTTGATTATCAACTGATTGACCACCACCGAGATATGTTAAAACATCATCAGTGGCATATTTTGCAGCAATTTGTTGTTTCTCTAACCAGCTATCTGCATTCCAATTATTTAGGGTTCTAAACAACTTCACTGCTACTTGTTCTGCTTTTTTATCAGGATTATTTTTACTAGTAGTTGTTGAAGAAGAACTGTTTTCAAAAGTAACTTGTTGAGTTGTTAGTCTCTTATTTTCAGCTTTTAATTTCGCTATCTGTGCTGTTTGCTTTAAGTCTTTGCTACTTAGTTTTTGATTAGTAGTATTAAGTTTATAAAAAGCACTTAATGCGAGTATTCCGATTATGATCAAAATTATTTTATTTCTATTCACCCTATTCACCTCATTTATACTTATCTGGCAATAAGCTTGCTCTAATTTGACCATATGAAACTTTACTCCAGTTACCATATGCTGGAGTATTTGCCTGCCAAACGTTTGTTTTTTTAATTCCCGAATTTTCCTCATCAATCATCTGACCATTTCCGATATAGATCCCAACATGACTATACCCTGAACCAGCACCGTCATTGACTGAACTGTAAAAGAAAACTAGATCGCCAGCTTTAGCATCTTCTTTCTTTACTTCATCAACATCTTGTGACCATTGCGTTTGTGACGTCCGAGTCAGTGTAATTCCGATTTTATTAAACGCCCAGTAAGTGAAACCTGAACAGTCAGTTGCGCCATGCACTGCTTTAGCGGTTGCTGAATTATCAAGGTTCGAAGGATTACCACCCAGCAAATAGTTATCAGGAGCTTTGTTCGCCCATTTATTAGCCCAAGCTGATAAGTCAGTCCACCATTTATCAGTTGGTCCTGAAACACTAAGTGTTTCACCAGCATTTTTGTCACAGGTTTGATTTGTTTCAGTTATTGTGACGGTATTTGAATTAGAATTATCTCCAGTTGAGTCTTTAAATTTGTTGTACCAATACTGCGCATTATTCGCTCTAACAGCATTATTCGCTTCATTTTTACCAGCTCGTTCAAAACGTAGTTCCCATTCAATGGCAGCGATTGACGGATCAGTTGAGTTTTTAGCGTAATCACCTAAACTAGATTTTTCAGCTCCATTGGTTTCTTCATAAAGAAACATAACCTGAGCTTGAATACTATCAGGTTCTTTACTATGTTCAGTCGCAAAACTTTTTTCGTTAGTTAAACGATTACCTAGCCATTGAGCGATTCCATGTGCGCCAGAACTTGAATTAGTCGAAGTGGGATTGATATTTGATTCTTGTTGTAAGTTACCTAAAACACCAGCTACCGCAGGTTTAGACCACCCTTGATTAATTAGATAGTTCCATATAATTTGAGCATTCTGTTCAGTATCTTTAGATACTTGATTACCCGAAATACCTAAGTTGTTTGCACAGTCTAAATCCATGACATTATTTTTTTCATTACCACCCAAAATCATAAAAACAGTAATAATTAGAATAACTAGCAAAAAAATCGGGATCACTAAGATCCCGACTAACCTTAACTTCATTTACTCACCTCATTTTTTATGACGTAAAATTCATCTATTCTCTCATTGACTCAATTTTTTCTCGTATTTCATCTGGCTTAATTTTAGTTTCTTCAAGCTTTTTCTTTGCTTGATATTGTGCTTCATTTAAACCTGTAAGCTGTTGTTTAGTTCTAGCATTAATCATTAACTTACGTTCCTGTTTAATATCTTTTGATTTAGTTGGTTCAGGGAATTTACCGTCCTTACCTTTTTCAAAACGATCATCAATTTGAACAATTCGTTTTTGGTGAACTTCCTTTTTGATATTTGGCTTAGTTTCTTTTGGCTTAGTAATCTGTTCAACATTAGGATTAGGTTGTTCTGAAACAGTTGATTTTTGTTTTCTTCTTTGAGCCAGTTTCTTAATAAAAGTAGTTGGTTGCACATTTTCTTGTGGTGTCCGTTTAGTTTGATCAATCTTTTCTTTTGCTTCGGAAACATCGGCAGATGTTTCACTGCTAGAAGTACCACGATTAAAGAAATTTGTAACTGTATTTCCAGAATTTCTAACAAAATGATTAGCACTCTCCAGTCGATCATTAGCTTGATGAACACTTTCAACAAGCTTCTCTTTTTGATTATTGACTGTTCGCATGACCTCTTTAGATGAACTAATTCGCCCACCAGAAAAACATTTAATTAGATAACTGCGGTTTTTCCAACCGAAAAACATAATTAGCCACAGCACTAAAGCATTAACAAAATATCCAGCATAAGAACTTGGTGGAATGATAATATCGACAATTTCTTGACAGATATTGATTGCGAGAATTCCAAGCACTAAACAAGCTTTCGAGAAAAATAACATAATAACGTCCATTAAACCTTTAAATAAACTACCAGAATATTTTGGAATTAGACTTAATAAAGCCATAACAGGTAATATTAACGATAGGACTAAGGCGAAAATCTGCACACATAAATTTAAAAAACCAATCGCAAATAATGGAATCCCATAGCTGATTGACACCAACGGTGACATTAATGCAATTAAAATTTTATAGTACATGTAACTTTCTTTAAGGTACTTGTTGTTACTAGCGCTAACTTTTTCGCTAATTGAATCCGTATCCTTATCATAATCAGCTGAAAGAAACTCATACGGATTTTCATTCGCCTTTTGAACATCAGCGATACTTGTCTTACCATAATTCATTAAATAATAAGGTCGTTCAATAGATTTTTCAAAGAAACTTTTACGAACAATGCTAGTAGAATCAGCATTTTTGACAGCTTGCGAATTGTCTAAACTCATTAATGAACTTTGTGCAGTTGTCGAAATTGAATTAAACGTCTGTAACATGTAACTAGAATTTTTAAACCAAACAGCAGAGAAACCAACAATTACAATTGTTAAGAACATTCTTTTTAAGCCATCACGTTCATTTTTAAAAGAAAAGATGTAAAAGGCACTTAGTATTGAGATTACAAACAACACAATTCCAAACTTACCAAACAAACTATCCCATAGTTGACCGGAAAGACTAGAAATTTTGTCAATTAAAGTATTAATACTGTTGTTGACTGAGGTCGCACCAAACATCATCTGCAAAGAAAAATCGAAGATTTTGAACATAAACCGATTGATTTCCCAGAAAAAACCAGTTAAAGCTGTAATAGCCTTTAAACCAACATCAGTAAAGCTAGCTGGTTCCATATAAGGATTAAAAGAGTCTAGCGTAGAAAGAATTTGATCCATATCATATCCAGCTAAAATGTCTTTAACTGACGAACTAGAATCAGCTAATACTGTTATTTTATAAATTAAAAGACTAACTAACGCAGTAGCGCCAACTAGTCCAAATGCTTTAAATTTATTTTTCAAGCAATCACCTCCTGAACTTTTTGAATGTTTTATTAGCGATACATTTCTTCACTCTTAGATGAAGCTGATTTATTGATTGTCTTAAAGGAACTTGTCATTTCATCAAAAAGTGAATGAACTGCAATTTTTCCAACTCGACCGTAAATATCACGAAATAAACATTGCCCTTTAATCATATTTGATAACCAGTGAAGATTTTCTTCATTCACTGGTAACTGAACATGGTTTAGAATCGCTTCACGTTCGCTAGGTTCATCAAACGCAAAGAGTACACCAAATTGACCATGATCTTCTTGGTCGGAAATATCCGCCACCGATTGGGTGGCGTACAACAACATGTTATTTTGTGAACGTCCGACACGTTTCATAGATTTGAGAATTTTCTTACCACTTTTAGCTACGTTGAAAATCCAAGCTTCATCAAATATTTCAGCAGTGTAAGAATTATTGTCATTTGAACCAAATTTTTCACAGAATTTACCAAGTGGAATCATTAAAGCAACTGATTTCTTTTCTAAGTCAGAATAATTATCTGGATTATCGCCTTCCTTTGGTAATTCAAGTCCTGAAACTTCTAAAATATTAATCCGATCCGCTAAATTAACACCATCATTTGAGCCGTCAGAAAAGCCTAATTGAAGAACTGAATCAGTGACCATTTCATAAAGTAGATTGCCAGCACCTTTAATTTCTGAATCATCAGAATCTTTCAGAATTTCAATTACATTTAACATACCAACTTTTTCACCTAACTCTCGTTTTCCAATTACGGTCTTGATTGCTCTTAAAATTGCTGTCTTTGCCATATCTTTATCTTTAGTTGAATAAATTTGATCAATCATAGCTTCGGCAGTATCTTTAGCGTCTGAACCTTTAAAAAAAACAATTGGATCAAGCACACCCCAATTGTTTGAATCGGTAGCGTCTAAAGTCACGTAATGAAAGCTTTTTAAATGATTAACGAATAGCGGATATTTCTGTTGCATTTCTTTATTTTCAATCACTTTGCTAAACCAGTTACGAATTTCCTTTTTAGGATCAATATACAAAAGCTTCGCTTTCATAAACGACATATAGATAAACAGCAATTTGACTAGAAATGATTTTCCTTTGCCAGTTTCACCAGTGACCGCAATATGCGGGCTGTCAGTTTTCGCACCTTTAATACCTTTATTAGCGATCGTTGGATTGAACAAAACAATTTTACGACTCGCATAAATAGATTGTTCAAGTGATTGACTTTCAGCTAAATCATCAACACGTCCAATATACCAGCCAACATTATTACCTAAACGGTTACTTACTGCAAATAAATTTTCTGCAAAGCCCTCACTATTGGTAACCTGTAACCAGTTTTTATTGCCCTCTAGTGAATTACCCTGAAGCAAACGATAAAACAGCGGTAGCTGGTCAGCATTAGGACGATAAGCGTCAATATCTCTTAAACCAAGACGATTGATTAAACGATCAGCACGAGCTTTAACTTCTTCTTTTGTATTTCCTGAAATAACAAAGCAAGCTAACCATTTCAAAATGGATTTACCTGCTTCAATATCATTTTGGAGTTCATCTAAAAGAATTTGATTAGTTAAATTGCGTTGACTATCACGCTCGCCAGTTTGGTGTGCTTCTTGAGTGGTACTCTTGAATCTTCTACGAAGTCTAGAAAGTTTAGAGTTTAGACCATTTAAACCGTCAACTTCTTGATATTGAGCTTTTATTTGCAGTTCTACTGGAAATTTCATGTTTTGCGCTATTTCAAATAAATGAGAAAAGCTGATATTATCAGGTAAAGCCCCCACTGGAATAAAAGCTACATATGAAGTGCCTTGATCATTTTCCAGTTTTAAGAACCCTTTCTCGCTTGGATCAAGAATTGTATCAGTTAGTTTATAGAAATCATGTTCTTTGCTTTCTTTCAGCACGTCGTGCTGAATATTCCTAATAAAGTTATAGCGAATCAAATATGCCAATTCATTTTCTTCTAATGGAGTTCCTTTAATCGTAGTAATAGTTGAAGTTAGTTCAGTTAGTTCATTAGAAAACTGTTCGAAATAAGTTTCGTCAATTGTAGTTTCATACCCCAACGCTGAAAAAGTTTTTTGTAGGAATTGATTATAGCCAGTTGAAATAGCAGTTTTGATTGACTCAGCATATTGAAATGACTTCAATTTAATTCCAAGAATAAATTCTTCGTTGGTAATAGTTCCAAGTTCATATTCAAGTTGCTTTACGGTTTCATTAGCATAATATTTAGCAATCGGCAAAGCTTCATCTGCAAAATCTTTACCTAATTGTTTAAAACGTTCAGTCAAGTTCATATCTTTTGGTAACATTTGTAAATGTAGTTCGCTGTATTTAGAAAGTGTACCGTAGACAAAAGCCATCATGCGTTTATTCAACTCTTTTTTGTCTAGATCGTTAGTAGCTATACTTTCGGGTTTAATTTTGTAGTAAGCCCAAATATCGCCTGATTTAGTCAAAAGTAGATTGTCTTTCATTAATTTAAAAGGTGTTTGTAATTCCATTTAATCCCCCTCTCTCAAAAAAGCATTAATAGCTCATTCAATAAACGTTCACGAAAATTTTTTTTACGATCACTAAGAACTCTCGTAGCATAAATTTGTGGAATTTTATCATAGTGCAAGTCTTTGTACTTTTTGTGAACACGCAATTCATCAACCATTGACATAAAAGCATTTTCAAATTCGATGACCTCATGGTCACGAAACTCACCAACTTTATCTAAAGGCATATTCTTAACGTTTTTTTCTTTATCGAGTTCCTTATCTACCCAAATTAGATAAGTTCTAACTACTTCATCTTGTGTTAAAAACTTCATGCGGAAATAAAGAAACCAGTTTTAGCGAAAAAACCATTAGTGCTAAAACGGTAATCTTGACCAAATTTTTTAGTATTGATGTAACTAACTAAGTTATCTGGAACATCATACCAAGTGTTATGTTCAATTAAGTAGTTGCCCAAATCGTTATCTTCTAAAATATTGGGTAGATAGATAACACGTTCGGGATTACTAACTAAAGCTTCAATATTTTCATAAATGCCACTGCTGAGTAAGTCACGAGCATTCTCCCATAAATAATCAGGTACATTATCAAGTTCGGCTGCAATTCGATTAAGCCTATTAATATTGGCATACTCGCCAATATCAAATGGAGCTTCATAATCCGTAATAATCCATTCTTCTTCGGTTTCATTCAATCCAATTTTGCGAGCAATTGTATTAAATGGTACTGGTAAGGTGAACCACGCACCTTTAGTATTGCCAGCATTTCGTCGAGCAAGATTTTCAACGAAAATACTAATTTCCTTTTCCATGATTAGCCTTCTTTCTGTAATTAAATTCATCAAAAACAACTGGATTATCAGTGTAGTTGACTTTAGTATCATGACAAATTTTCTTTTTGCTTTGCAGATACTCGAAGTAAAAAGTAATGTAATCTAGTAAGTACCAGAAAATATTTTTACCATCAGGTTGAACCTTTTCAACTAAACGTACCGTTAGGTACGGTACACCAACATAAAATAACATGGTAAACAGTGGAATATAAGAACTGATAAAACTTACTAAAGAATGAAAAACAATAAAGATAATAAACAGTGTTAGCAAGTAGATTAAGACATCTCTTAACTTGATAAAATAAGGCAAAGAGAAGTTTTGCGTTAATTGTTTAATCTTAATTGGCTCATTAAAAACATTACGATAGTTATAGTTGCGTTTTTCCAATACCATCAACTCCCAAAAATGGTTTTAAAGATATTGCCAATTGCAGTAAAAACAGTTTGCGAGTTAGAAATGACAAACCAAGTTAAACCAGTCAATAAAGCAATCCCAATCACTCTGCCTAATTCTTGACGAAAAATAAATTTAACCAGTAAGATAACAATAATAATCGTGATTGCATATTTACCTTGAGTAACGACCCAATCAGAAACATTACCTAAAGACGGTAATTCAGAAGCTAAAAAAATAGATTGCATATTAATCTCCTCCAATATTATGATTAAACTCATCAACAAAATAAGTTGTTTGTTGTTTTGAAAGTTTTAAAGTGACGTTTTCTGAGTGTTCAATATCCGAATCACTACGTTTTAAGGTTAATAAACATTGAACAACTGGATTGTTTTTTGTACCATAAACATGTAGATTTTGGATATTAGCGACTTGATAGTTACCAGCTAATCCTTGAGGATTAGCCATAATAAATTTCATATCACTAGTTTTAGCAGACGCATATTTTTTCAAAAATGACTTAGTAAAATCAGTGACTTGATTGTATAAACTAATCGAAGTAGTCTGGTTATCTTTAGAATATTTACTTTGTAATTTGCCGATATGACCAATCGGATTGATTTTGTTAGAAAAGTAAGGATAACTAACAACAGTAAATTTGTTGTTTTTAACTTTGAACGGAATATTTAAATAACCGCTAGTTTGGTTACCATTGATAGAGTAATTGACATAATACTGCGCAATTTTAGCTCCATGTCGAGTATAAATACTTTGAATTGAAGCATTGTTGAAAGACTGACTATCATTACCAGCTTGATCAGTGGCAGTTAAATTAGTCGCATAGTAAACAGATAAAGCTTTGTTTCTGTTATCCATATCATTAGCATTATTGGGATAATTGAGATAAAGGTTTAAAAAATCTTGCATGTAGTTATTTAACAAAAAACTGTAACCGTTGATATTAGTTGAAGCTCGGTCGAGCTTCGTTTGATAGGTTCGAATTTCTTCTTGCAGTTTGTGATTAGTTTGTGAAACATTACAGGCTTTAATAAAAGCCACAATGCCACTAGAAAAAAGAAAGATCATTGTTATCCAAACAATGACCCTAGCCGACTTCATATTTACTTTTTTCTTTTTACGTGGGATCTTATCAACTTGACGAGAATTACGTTTTTTAAATTCAAAATTTCCGATTTTAATTTTAAATACCCCCTTAATTACTTAGAGTAAAATTGATCCTCAATAGCAGAAATTTTATTGTTCATATCTGTATAGATAGTACCTATATTGATTCCTAATAATTCAAGCTCTGTTCTTATATACTTTTTATATTCCTGTTTAATAGAAATCTTTATTAAAGAATTTTTAGTTGAAGAATTTTTAGTCGAAGTAAGATAGCCTACTCTATATTCTTTTAGTTTAGCATTTATTAAGTCTAAAATATTTTTTTGAGGACTGTTATAATCAATCTCTACTAGCCCCATTAGTAAAAATGCAGCGTTTTGTGCTGAAATTCTTGAATCAATTTTATTAGGTACTACAATTAAAGGATTCATTAAATCTTTTACTTCTATTCTTTTTTCAAAATTACCGCTATTTTTAGAAATAGCATGATAGAGATTAATAGATCCCTTAGATAAACCGTTATTAAGATCTTCTGGTTTTAGTATTTCTTTATTTTTAGAAACTAACTCTTGACAATCTTTAGAAACTTGAACTTGTTCATTAAAAGAAAGCTGAGATAGTGCAGATAAAATAGCAACTTTATCACCATCTGGGTAATTGATTCTATTCTTATTGCTATCTGAGTTAGGATATGGCTTAAATATTTGTACAGAACCATCTCCTTCGTCTTGACAAACTGCAAAGTATAAAGCATCAAGTGGATTTGATGATATATCTAAAAGTCTGGTAGGAACACCGTGATGCTGCATAATAGCTAATTTATCAAAAGTACTATATTTTTCATTCTGTAATTCTGGGGAAACACTGATCATTTTCTGAAAAATTTCTTTTTCTTTTTTCATTAAAAAAGCTCCATCTTTTTCTTTGAAAATTGAAGGCCTAGTATAGTCGTATTTTTGAGATTCTCCTCTGTAAAACAAATATGAGCCTATTTTTCTTCTCATTTTCTCGTGAACACCTGTAGGTGCAAAAATACTGTAAGGATTTTTTTTTAATGGATTGGGCTGAAATCCTATATGACCTATGCGCTGTTCTTGACTACGGTTAAAAAGTTCATTATTTTCTATTTCTATACCTGATTGCATAATAGCAGTAATATAGGATCCAACAGAATCTATGTGCATGGAAAATTTTTCTGGATCATCGTTGAAATTAGCACTTTTTTTATTAAAATAAACATTTTCAATATTCACATCTTGATACTCGGACATAAAATTACCCTCTTTGATTTTATACATTTATCTTAATACAAAGTTAATGTATTTAAAAGAAAATATAGGTACAAAATATTTTAGAGAGTTTTAAGTTTCTTGATTATTCAGTAATAGAATAATTTGGATCAATCACACTCTGAATCATTTTTCTATGTCGCTCACCTAAATTTGCTTGTGCTATCATCGCTTCAATTTCTTCTGTTTCTAAGGTATCATCAATAATTTTAAAGGCTTTTAAGGTTGGCATAACTTGATTTTGTAACCACATTTTGGTCCGCTCAAAAGTTATTTCTTTTGGATCGGTTACAAAAGTTAATTGGCTAACACCACCTAAAAATAATGACCAAGCTGGATAAATTAACCAATTTCGCTTATACCTTGTTTTTGAAGGTAACAAAAAGGTAACGTACTCTTTTATATAACCAAAAACTAAATCGCAAATGTCAATTGGCTTTATTGGATCTGTAAGTTGGTGAGTAACTTGATTAGCTTTATTTCCGCTAAACCTTAATTCATAACGATTTTTAACTGGAACGTCTTGCACCTTGAGGTGCTTTTTCTTAGCAATCTCATAATTTTTCTGATAAAAACACATATAGAATTCACTTTGCATTGAACCAAAATAAATACTGAGTCCAGCAACTTGCAGTTTATCGGTAATTTCATTTTTTTGAGTACCCCAATGATAACTGCACGTTTTAAATTTAGATTTATACTCTTTGCGCTCCATTTTATGCAACATTCGTTTTAAAGGTAAAGCCTCTTTATAATCATTGACAGCAATATCAATTCGAGTAACATTCGCTTGATAAGCAAAACAATCTTTTAAAAAGTCTAACCAGCTTCGCTTTTGTTGACGAAGAAAAACTTCAAATTGACGACAGCCTTGTCCAGACATTTCAATTAAAATACCTCGATTATCATTTGGTAAAGAGTCATAAACTTGAATCAAATCTATGCTGTAACGGCTAATATAGCCGTAACGCTTAACATCATCATTAACAAAAGCTTTGCGGATTATTTTCAAAATATCATTAAA
Source organism: Ligilactobacillus ubinensis (assembly GCF_024160875.1). Classification (GTDB taxonomy): domain Bacteria; phylum Bacillota; class Bacilli; order Lactobacillales; family Lactobacillaceae; genus Ligilactobacillus; species Ligilactobacillus ubinensis. Next base: position 28,686 of record NZ_JAIULA010000016.1, read on the forward strand.
TACTAAATCTAGATTGTGAATCGGAATTCTAACTCTCAGATAATCAATAATCACTTCCATTTTGGTTTCATGAGATAACTTTTTTTGAAAATAAGCTTTTATTTTTTGTTCTGTTTCTTTTTTCAATGGTCGAGTCCCTAACTCGAAAGATATATAAGTTCGTTTACTAATACCAATTGAATTAGCAACCTGTTGTTGTGTTAAACCATTATGAAGCCTTAGGCTTCTAACATATTCACTTGACCATTCATAATTTTTTCTAGTTACCTTGTTTTTCAATATTTCACTTCCTCAAAAACTTGCAACTTTTTTGTTTTAGTGTGCAAGTTCTAAAACTGTTGTTACACCCGACAAATTAATGTTTAACGTTACCTAGGTTGACTTGATTTCAACATTACTACCCCCCTGTTAGCAACCGGGGGTAAACACTTGGCGCTCGGAGCTTTCAGCTCCTCCCGCCAGACTTCGCCCGCGTAGCTTCGCTGGGCGTTCCACGCCCCCGCTCCGCTATCGCCTGTCGGCTCTGACCGCTTCGCTACGAGGGCTCGTCTTTGTTGAGTAAATAATTGTAAAATGAAAACTCTGGTGGCACAAAGGGGGCAAAAAAGGCTCGAACATAAGCCCCACCAATGGAAGCATAGCCCCAGCCACGTACTTCATCACTTTGAACTTTAAAGTTTTTGTCGGATTCACCAAACATCATAATATAGCCTGAACGTGACATTTGACCTAAAGAAACTCTTAAACCAAATTGATCTCGCATACCATCTTCAAAGTATTTAGCGTCAGGTCGTTGCATACCAGCAACTAGGAAAAAACCTAATTGTCTGCCTAACAAAATAATCTGTTTCATATATCCTAAAATTTTTTCCTGTTCTTTAAAATCTAAATTACTCATATGAGCCACATATTCATCAAAGAATAAAACCTTCGGTTTCATATTGAAACTGCGATAATCTTTGCCAATTTCACCTGCTTTTCTTAATAATTCTTTGTATTCATTTTGTCTTTCAACCATTTGTTCGTAAAATTCACGCACACACTTATTAATTTGACCTGTACTAGAAAAAATTTTTCCATTTAGAATTGGTACTTGATCCAATTGTGACAAATCAGACATTTTAGGATCGCAGACATAACAGTCTGCGCCTAAATCAATAAATGATTTTAAAAGAGCTTGAATAAAATAAGTTTTACCACCTCCAGTAATCCCACTAATCAAAGCGTGCGGAAACTTATTGTAATCCCATGAAAAACCATGCATTAATTCTATTTTTTTAGAGTCAGGTTTAATATCAGTAATATTAATTCTATTTTGAATTGGGTCATTAATTAGCTTGTAAGCTTTAAAACCTTTTTCGTCGACAATATCAAAAAGATCAGCGAACAAGGCTTGTTCAAGCTGTTCACCAATCCGATTAAACTTATCTTGATTTTTTTGTAAATCCATTGGGAACCTAACAGTAATAATCAACTTTTTATAGTGATAGTAAACTTTAGGAAAATAGATAATTTTTTGTCGAGAATTGTTAAGGTTTCGATTTTTTGCAAGATACAATTTATTATCAATAATCATTCTAGCTAATAGTTGTCTATGTTTTACCCGAGTAAAAAAGCCATTGTGATTATCACTTTTCTTGTATATTGCAAAACTAATAATTGCGCCACCAAAAGCAAAAACCGCAGATACTAATGCACCCCAAATAACTTTATCTGGACTTCTAACGTAAATAAGATAGAGAAACGAAATTGAGAGTAAAGTAAAAGGCAATGACATCAAAGATAAATAGATAAAAACAATATCTCGATGAAACCGCCTAATACGAATTCCTTTATATTTGAACATTTAGATCACCTTACTTTTTTAATGAATTAGTTGTCGGTTTGCTTGGCTCTATTTTGGTAACCTCTCCTTTATCAACTAAAACAATATCATCAGCAGTAACTCGAATTCCAGAGTCAACATAACGACCATTTGGAATAGCATAATTTTCAACTACTGGATTGATTAACTTAACCGTTGAATTGAATGGAAAATTCTTTTCCTCTGTTTCAGCAGGTAAAATAACTGTAAAAGAATCATGTTGCAACTTTGATAAAATATCATAACGTCTGTCTTTAATCTCACCTGTTGGTTCACCATCTTCACCAAGAACTAATGAAGGTGCTTTTTTATCTAGAAATTTCAATTTGCCTAATGATTTTTCTTCATCAATAACAATACCATTGCGTAATTTTAAAATTTTAGCCATACTATTTGTCCCCCTTTTTCTTAATATTTTCAGCAGTCAATTTCCATGAAGCAATAGCTTCATAACCAGTCGAACGACCAGTTGGTTCAAGCTTAGGATTAAGTAATTCAACTTCAGTATCAGTTTCAAAAGTTTTTGAACCAGCTCTTGTTGGAATTTGAACTTCAATTAATTCAGCTTGTTTCTCTGATAAAAGATTATAAACTACTCCTGTCGCAATACGAGAACGACCGCTAGTAACTTCACGATCTTTTCCTTCAAAAGTTAATTTGCCGAAAGTTTCGGCAGTTGGAATAACATATTTTAATGGCATTTTTAATACCTTCCTTTCAATTATAAAAAAGATCATCTGATTAACAGATTGACCTAAAGATAAAGAGATTTATTGATATAAAGCAATTTTTCTAGTAGAGTTTCTATACTCACTTGGATTCTTTTGAACGATCTTTTTAAACTGCTTTATAAAATAAGTGTCATAAGAAAAGCCTGTAGAATAAGCTATTTCATTCAAGCTAAGTCCAGTATGAGTCAATAGTTCCTTAGATATTTTTATTCTGTACAATAGTAAATACTTCATTGCAGTACAACCATATTTTTTTTTGAATTCCTTATTTAAGGATTCTCTATTTAAAAAAGAATGAGTTATCAAATCATTTAAAGTTATCTTTTTTTGGTAATTCGAATGAATATAGTTTAGCGCTGCATTTAATGGCGTTTTTTTGTTTGTTTTTTCTAGTTCATCTACCATTGATAACAATTCAATTAAATACTTTTTTATACGACAAACCCAAAACTCATCACTTTGAACTGTAATTTCACTTCCAGCAACAAAAAATTTTTCGATAATCTTTGGATAAATGTGGTCATTAAGTTGATAAAGACCTATTCTTGTTGAATACTTACTTCTTTCAAAAAGTTTCATACCAGCTTTAATACGTGGACTTTTTGAAGATAGATATTTTTTTTCAGAAACCCTTAGTGTACATAAAAAATCAGCATCAAACTTTATAGTTGGAGCAATAACATTTTGTTGCTTGTTTACAATTAGTTGATCATGACTTGTAAGGCATAGTAGACAAGGTGCCTTAACTTTTAGAGGAATTCCATTCAATATTCCGTAAAAGATCCCAGAGGTAAGCAATGTAAGTGTGTAAACATTCTTATACGGAAGGTTCTCCAAGAAACTATTAGCGATAAAATCAATATTAACAATCCTGTCTTTAAAACGATCTTTTTGAGGCACTGATCCACTCTCCTACAAATAGTATAGTTGATATCTTCATATAATAGATTATATCACACAAAACTATGAGCTATACTTTTGATGTAGTCAATTAATATTTAAACATATTTGGAGGTAGTTAATATGACTGTTAAAGTAGCAATAAATGGTTTTGGACGAATTGGTAGATTGGCTTTTCGGAGAATACAAGAAGTTGAAGGAATTGAAGTTACTGCAATAAATGATTTAACCGATGTCAAAATGTTAGCAAATTTATTAAAATTCGACACAACCCAAGGAAAATTTAAAGGTAGTGTTTATGGAAAAGAAAATAAATTAGTTGTTAATGATCAAAAAGTTGATATCTTTTCAAATCCTGATCCTTCAAAATTACCATGGGGAAAATTAGGCATTGATATTGTTCTTGAATGTACAGGCTTTTTCACTTCTAAAGAAAAAGCAAAATCTCATATTGAAGCAGGAGCTAAAAAGGTTCTGATTTCTGCATTTGCTGGAAATGACGTTCCAACTATTGTCTTCAATACTAACCATGACATACTAAATGGTAACGAAAATATTATCTCTGGTGCTTCTTGTACAACGAATTCTCTGGCACCTATGGCCCAAGTTTTAAATAATAATTTTGGTATTATTGAAGGACTTATGACGACCATTCATGCTTATACGGGAGATCAAATGACTCTCGACGGTCCTCACCGTAAAGGTGATTATCGTCGAGCTCGTGCAGCAGCTGAAAATATTGTTCCAACTTCAACAGGAGCAGCAAAGGCAATTGGTCAAGTTATTCCAGAATTAAGTGGAAAATTAGACGGAGTATCTCAAAGGGTGCCCGTTAAAGCAGGTTCACTTACAGAACTATATACAGTTCTTAAAAAGAACACATCTGTAGAAGAAGTTAATCATGCTATGAAATTGGCAACTAATGAGTCTTTTGGGTATAATACAGATCCAATAGTTTCTACGGATATTATTGGAATGACTTATGGTTCATTATTTGATGAGACACAAACTAAAATTATGGAAGTAAATGGTAAACAATTAGTAAAAACCGTAGCATGGTACGATAACGAAATGTCGTATACTTCTCAATTAGTTAGAACGCTTAAATATTTTGCCCAAATATAAGATAAATACAGTGTAAATTAAAAAACCAGAACATTAATTTTAATGTTTTGGTTTCTTTATTTTAATACTCTACTTCTCGAATGATATTAAAAAATTGACTGGTTGGTAATTTGCTCTACTTAAAGAATATTCATCAAAAATTTCAAATTTAGAAATTGCATTGTCTGTTTTCGATACCCCATATACATGATATATGTTATATGTTTTATTCTTATCACTAGCTAAAGAATCCAAAACCTTCTTTTCTTTAGCTGACATATAAAATGATTGGTTTGAGCCAGTAGTTGTTTTAACATCAATATAGGTTATCATTTTGTCATTTTTTAGCAGAATATCATAATCTGCAGCATCATTTCCCTTTTTACCCGCAAGATTTGAGGAAATTGGAATAATTTCATAGTTGCTCGCAGTGTATTTCTTGGTTAAATATTTAAAAACAGCTTGTTCTCCAATTTTACCAATATCATCTTTTATTTGATCACCCTGTGCACTATGAACCCATGTATGATTAACATTTGTTTTTGTTTGTTTTGTCGAATTTCTTTTAATTTCCTCTAAACTTGGTATTTGCATAGCTGATGTGGTATCACCGATTAAAAGTAATTCCATTAGTTCTTTAGAAAGCAAGTGACTCAAATAGAATCTAATTTAAATAGATATTGTTGTTTTAATTTTCCATTTTTATCAAAAATTTCCCCTTTATGTGCGTTCAACCATTCTCTATGATTCGATAATGGAATTTCAAGTATATGCATATCGCAATCAACTCTCCAACCATCATCATCCCAAATATTTCCATCATATTCAGGTGGTTTGGGAGAACTATAAACATCATACTTTGCGACACTCACTGCATGGATAATCTGATTGTAGACATGGAAAATAATATCGCCTTTTTTAACTTGAGACATGTTTTCATAACCGCGATTTTTACCATGTTTTTGATTCAACTTAGGAGACCATAGAAGCTTATGTTCAAATTCATATTTATGACTTTGATTTTGTGAAACAAGGAAATAAGAAGACATGTAAATCACCACTTTAATTTTTATATATTAACTAAGTTTATGATAGCATATAAAAATTATATTTAAGTGAAATCTCCCATATTTTTTCAGATAATTTTAATATTAAAAATCAATAAAATAAGTAAGAGGTACACCTCACACTCAACTTTGCCAGTTGGCGGTTGTTCAAGCTACTAACTTTGCTATCATCCAGCGTCTTATTCTATTTCTACAAATATTAAAATATTATTCAAAATTATATGGCTAGTTCTAAGTATTAATAAAGTACATAAACTAGCTTTTCTTATTTAACATCACTCCCTAACACTTTGAATTGTCACGCTTTGAGCCAAGCTATACTGGTTAGTAATCTAATTATTGCTGTTATTTTTTTACCTCTCTTTCATATTTGCTATTTTTATATTTGAAAAATTAAGCATGTCAATTAAGTAATGGATCACTTAAGTCCGACTTCATTGTTTCGGAGTTTATTTTTCCTACAATTTTAAATTATGAGTAATAAAAAAAGCATTTCTAATGAATGCTAAAAAAATATCTTTAACACCGCTCCCCAATCTCTTGGATCATCGCGCTTCGCACCCAGTTTATGCTGGCATGTGTAGGTCACTGACCAACGAGCCTCTCAGAGACGTAGCACGCATTGTTTTTAATCCATGACTAACTTTTGAATCTGGTAATTTAACCATTGAAGTATAATTGTTACTTCCGTATCCAATTGTCAAAGTGCAAATACGGAAATTTATACATGAAAATGAATAGAAAATTCATAAGCCTAAAAAATTGTTCTTTTCATAAAATCCTTATCATTTCATGAAAGTGGGCAAAACGTAACTAAACAATCAGATTACCTAATTGTTGCTGTAATACATGTTTAAACCTCTTCCGTACATTGCTATTCTGACATATGCATGTCAAGTGTTGTCAAATCCACAAACACCCTCTTATGTTTATTTTGAGTTTAAAAGGTTGTTAAATCAACGTTTTAAACAGCAAAAATAAATTTTAAAAAGAAAATGAAATATTAAAAAAGGGTACAAAAGTTTGTAAAAAATAATCGTCAAACCTTATAACCAGCAAAAATAATTTAATTTGCCAGCCAAAGCTTGACGATTATTTTTATTTTTCATGTAAAAACCATATTTTTAGTGATTTATTCAATATTTTTTAACTTTTACATGTATAATTTGCTACAATTTTGTGAATTAATTCTGGTGAAACTCGCTTTAAATCAGTGTTTATCAATATTTTAGAACGCCATAAATTTTTTCATAGCCAAAGGATAATTTATTTGAACATACTTAGATAATAAGTTTAAAGCAAAAAAAGCGTTCATTAGTTGAAAAGCTTCTTAATAATAAACTTTTCATACTTTTCGTGTGTTTGAACTTATCATCTCCATAATCTAATACGAAAAAAGTGCAAATTTCGTTTGACTCATTAACTAGCAGTATTAGATGATAATCTTTATTTTTTTGAGAAATTTTGATAGTATTTTGTGGCAATCCAGTAAAGGTTAGATCTTTTATTTGATAAGTTTTTAACTGTTCTTTGAATTCGTTATTGTATGCAATTAATTTCAAAACAGAACCTCCAATTAAAGGACTATTAATTACATTAATGTAGTCCCTTAAACAGTAAAGAAACCAGTTTGTTTAATAAACTTAAGCAACAGCTAGAACCACTACATTATTTTTTATTGGTAACTTGTTAAAATTTCTGTATAATGAAAGCATGTAGAGAAGTTAAGACGGTGGCGCTCTTGATTGGAGGTGGTGCCTATGGTGTTAAAACCTTAGAAACCACAAATCCTAATGAAAGGAGTTGCCTAGTGTCCATTGCGGACGCTTTACAACTAATGCTTGGTTTCGGTACGTTTACCGTTACTTTAATTGCATTAGTTGTTGAGTTGATTAAAAATCAGCGAAAAAAATAACCGCCCTACTTTGGCCAGTAGCGGTTACTAAGTAACAACACTGCGTCCACCGCCTAGCGGCTCTGCAAAGGAAGTCTTGTTCCAGCAAGGCTTCTTTTATTTTCTATGAATATTATAGCACGATTCAAAATAACTTGGCTAGTTTAAAGTATTAATAAAATGCTTAAATTAGCTTTTTAGTTAACATTACTCTTCAATTTCTGGAATTATCTTATTTTGCATCCATGTATAGGTCAAAAACCAGCAAGTCTCTCAGAGACGTAGCATGAATTGTTTTCTATCCATAATTAACTTCTGAATTATGAATAATATTATTAGCTTGTTCTAGCTATCTTTTATAAGTTTGAATTCCGAAATCCTTTAACTGCAGAATTGCTTGCTCAAAACTAAAAAGTTTAACTGATTCTACTTCTTCTGCCTGCAATTGCAAATTGCTTATTTGAAAATCAGTTTTAAAAACAAACCAGTCTTCAATCCAATTCTCTTCAATGCAACGCATGTAAAAGTTTTCTTCATGAACTAATAAATCTAAATCAAGCTCCTCTTTAATTTCTCTTTGGATAGCCGCAATGTGATTTTCACCCTTTAAAGCAGAGCCACCGACTGATTCTTCCCAGTAACCAGGATAGTTTAATTTGTTCATAGCCCTTTTTTGCAAAAGTATTTGATTTTGAGAATTGTAAATAAATGCACTTACTACTAAATGAAACTCACCTTTATTTAATTTTTCGAAACGTCTTTTCTCAGTAATTTTATTTAATTCTCGATCGTATATATCCCAAATTTCATTTAAGTTATCAGTTGACACTATTATCAATGCCTTTCTAGCCATATTTAATTTTGATTATTTTTCTTTCTAACTTTTTTAATAAGAGTATTAGTATGCTGCATAGTTTATGAAACATAAAAATTATAGAGACGCTAAAAAATTAAAAATAACAAAACGCGTAAGCACAACTTATTCTAGCAGGCCAACATTTTTTCAGCATTATGGAACTAGTCATGATTACTTAAGTACAGATTTTACTATAATAAATAAGCTAATAAATCTCTTTAATTGGATTACTTAAATTAAATTTACTAGACCTATCAATTTAGTTTCTATTTTATCAATTTCTAGCGCTTTTTTTATTTCTCGAATTACAGAACTTTGAATTGATTCATTTGCTTCTACATGTTCTCTGAAAAAAGTAACATTATTATCAAGTTCAAAATCTATTTTATCCATGACAAGAATCAATAATAGGTCTTGTTTGCTGGAAATAATGCCATTTAGCATCATGCCCTTTTTCTTGCTACGATTATAAATCGATCTTCATTAGTTGAAATATATTGGTTAGCGTCAATTAATTTTTGGAGATTCAATAATTTATCAAAACATTGATCTACATTAAAATTTTTAAATTCCCAAGGAATAACAGTTGCATAATAAACAACAGCTCCTACATCAAAAAAAATTAGCTCAGGAAAAGATTGCTTTGCTAAAAGAATTTCGAATCCAGCACTTTTTAAGTTTATTATGGAATTCAATAAAGTACTTTCAGGATAAGGCGGAGTATAAGATTCATCAAGGTATCGCGATAAAGAAAAATTATTAGTAGCTCCTACCTGTTCAGTAATGAAAAATCCGCCGGTATGTAACTTTTTATAAACTGAAGCTGCATTAAAGGCTGCATGGCTATTAGTAATAAAATCTACACTGTCATCCTTAATAGGTAATTCTTCTTCTGTTTTTGTTGGATATATCTTTATTCCAAGTGGTAAAAGACGTTCTTTTATTACTTTAATATTGGGCAGCCATGATTCAGTAACAGAGGTTCGTGCAGTATTATGCTTAAATGAAAGCAATAGCTCACCGCCTCCAGTTGCCATATCGAGTAAACTTGCATCTTGTTTTAGATATTTAAGAACAATTTTCCTATAATCCCAAGGCATTTCTTTATTCAACCAACGTCCTTTTAAATGATCAAAATTCCAACCGTGCATATCTAATTGTGCTTCTTTTTCCCATAATAATTTTAAATCGTTTTCCATTTCTTTGCTCATCTGCCTTCACTTTCTATTCGATTAAAACTAATGTTGAATTGAATAACGAAAATTCTACACAAAGTACCTTCTTAGTAGGGGTATTTTATGAATATATGAATGTAGCAACTTTCTATACAGAACTTATTGCTTTAATAATATTATAATTGTATTGCCATATTATAGACAATACAAGATTATTATTTAAGGGATAGCAATATTAATAATGTAATAGGAATTAAGAAATCGGGAAGTATAATAAAAACATTTCCAACATTAATGTTTTTAGCTGTTATTATTTCCTTTATATGATTTATTCCAGCTCCAATTAAAAAAAATGCAAGAACTATAACTAATGGCATTGCTTTTTTTCCATTAGCAACTAATCCACTATAAATACTACTTATTCCAATTCCTAAAGATATTAGCCCAATTTCTTTTTGAAATCCATTTGACACCCACCCAATACTTTTAGCAACTCTTTTACTAAAAATAAAATGGCCTGTAAAGTTGAACAGTCCAAAAAAGCCAACACCAAAAATTAAATGAGCCTGTAAAAGACAAGTTATTATGCCTTTTTCAGGAAAAAACATGAACATAAGAAAACCTAAAATCCAGCTAGCTATGTATGAAATTATATATATCATATTAAATATTCTCCCCATGACTATCTTTTAAAGATAGATATTGATAAATATTTTATACTTTCTCTATTATATTCCAAAAAAACCAATATTCCCCTTGTTGTTTATGAATAAAACTAAATCAATCATTGTACCAAGGATGTTGATAGTGTTAATCTCATTGTTACCAATTTAAGTGCTTATTTCACTACTAACGAGTGTAAATGACACTTGTAGCAATTCTTAACTATTTTTGATGGTAAATTTAGTAGCCCTCTTTCAAATTCTGAGTAATAAAAAACAACTCTTTGGAATAGAGTTGCAAATAAATTTATAGTTCTTAATAATCCTCAGTATTTAAAAAATTTAGTATCTTTTGTACCAATTCAGATGATAATGGTTTATCAGGTTGCTGATAACTTGCTAAATTGGCTTTGGTATCTGATTCGGGAACAATTTTTAAAACGTGATTCATTTTGGGGATGATTGCTAGTTTAGCTGTTGGAACAGCCTGCTTTAGCAATTCAGCATCAGATACAGAAACTTGTAAATCTTCAGTACCTTGGATTAGTAAAATTGGTAATTTTAATTTAGTCAATTCTATAACTGGATCAATTTTTAGAATTGATTGTAAGTATGGTTGGATACTAGGGCGAAACAGTGTTTCTAATTCAACAGGAACTTGTGGAACTAAATTTCCATTCTTCAGAGAATCCAATATCTGTATGCTTCTTTGTAACCATTCTTCTTGACCTGACAGTTGTTGAGTTAACTGATCTTGCAAAATGTTTGCTAAGTTACGACCAGGAGTAGCTAATAAGATTAAACCAGCAGCTTTAAGCTTTTGGCAAGCTTCGATTGAAATTAGCCCCCCTTCACTATGCCCGAGAATAAAAATTTTACTAAATTTATCAGATTCACTTAAATATCTTACCCAAGAAAGAACATCAGTTACAAAGGTTTGTAATCTAAGTTGATTTTCTGGAATTGTGGCAGACTGACTTTTACCGACTCCGCGCTTATCAAAACGTAAACTAGCAACATTATGAGCGGCTAATTGTTCAGCTAATTGCTTCAAATTATTAGTTTCCCCAGAGAGACGGTTATTACCATCGCGATCTGTTGGCCCTGACCCTGCAACAATTAAAACTATTGTAGGTTTTTCTATATTATCTGGCACTATAAGAGTACCTGATAATGATCCATTTGAGACATCAAGTTTAATTTCTTTTTCCATAGCTCTACCTCCTCGTTATATTTCTATACTGTCAGTGGTGATTTTTTATTAAGTAAGACTATCAACAAAATGCTCCATTCACAAATATACGGTAGCATAAAAACTATCAAAAAGCATCTTTTAAAGTTACTAAGTAATTGCTGCTTAACTAGATTATCAGCAATGTTGATATAGTTCATTGATTAACGAGTATCTTAGAGAGGTAGTCTGCATCGCTTAGTCATGACTAGAATAACTTTTAAATCTGAAAATTTAACTATTAAAGTATAGTCGTTATTGCTATATCCAGTTGCTAAAATCTAAACATGCAAGCTTATACATAAAAATAGCTAGAAAATTTAGACACCTGAAAGATTGTTGTCGTCATTAAAGCTGTTTTATTTTTCGATCCGTAAAAAACGAGATAGGTAATGTTAAAAATGATATTAAAGCTCCCATTAGGTAAACAAATCTAAAAGCTTTAGTAACTTGAATAATTTGTCTAGCATGAATTTTATCCTTAAGAGTACTAACAACAGATGCTTGTGCGGTTAATTGGATTTCAATTTTGTTTTTCTCAATAAAAGGTAAAAGTTCATTATTTTGAGTCTGAATTAAATGATGTTCAATTTTATTTAAAGAAAGATAATTACGATAATACAAGTTTTTCTTAGTCGGAATTACTAAGTTATCAGTTCTCTGCATAGCGGATAATAGAGCATTCTTTTGTGTAGTTAACTTTTTCTGATTACTATCTGCTGAATAAGCTGTTTTTAAGAGTGAGTTAAATTTTACTTTTACATCTTTAGAAACTCGGGCTTTATTAACAATATTTTCACCATAATTTTTTGTTTGTAGTTTAGCAGAATTAACACCCACATTTAAAAGTGCAACTAGTAACGCGATACCAAGACAAGTACCTAGTTGCCTACTTGAATTGATGATACCTGATCCGATACCACTTTTTTCAGCAGGTAAAAATCTTATTGAGGAAACAATCGTTTGGCTCATGAAACCAAAGCCAGTTCCATTAAGAATCATAAAAGTGATTAAAATGCCATCAGAAGTTTTATTAGTAATCAAGGTCATTTCCAATAAACTTGCGGTAACAAGCAATAAGCCTACTAAATTTATAAAAATATAGTTGGTTCTTTGAGCAATATATGTTCCTAAGGGCATCATAAAGAATACCGTAAGAGACAAAACAGCAATGATTGACGTTGCGTGCAATGGTTTATAATTTAATACTTCTTGTAAATAGTAATTAAAAATTATAATTGGGCATACAAGGACCATCCCGCTAATAAAACAGATAAAAGTTGAAGCGCTAAAGGTTTTCTCTTTAAATAGTGTTAATTCTATCAAAGGTTCTTTAACTTGTAGTTCAACAATTGTAAAAAGGATTAGCAGTATTATACCAGTACATAAAGATGCAATGATTTTTGTCGATTGCCAACCGTAGCTTTGTCCTTTTAAAAGTCCAAAGACAATCCCAAATATCCCACCTGATAATAGTAATACACCAATAAAATCTATCTTTTTAGAAATAGTATTATCATAAGATTCATTAATACAGAATATAATTAAGAATATTGTTATTAAACCAATTGGTAGGTTAATTGCAAAAATCCATTTTCAATGTAAATATTGAATAATCAAACCGCCTAATGGTGGACCACCTGCAGCTGCTAATCCAGTTACTGCCCCTACTACGCTTGCTATGAGGGGCATTTTTTCTTTACCAACTAGTTCAATTCCAATTGGCATAACCAATGGTGTAATCATCGCTCCACCTAAGCCTTGAAAAAAGCGAAAAACAATTAGCCAAAGTAAAGTTGGTGCCCAAATACAAGACATAGAAAAAGATGTAAAAATTAATAGACCTAGGAGCATTATTTTTTTACGTCCATATTGATCTGCTAATTTAGCTGAAGTAATCATAAAAATTGATAAAGCTAAAACGTAAATCGTTGATATCCAACTAACACTTGTGAGTGTTGTGCTAAAATGATTCTGAATTTTAGGTAGAGCCATATTAACGATAGTACTATCTAAAACCCCCATAAACATAGCTAGAGTTAACCCGATGATGCCAGCAATTCTTTTTACCATTATTATCCTCCTTTTTAATGACTACAAGTCACTAAAAGCAAAATTAACACTTTATTGACTAAAAGTCAATTGCGGCTATAATATAATTTATATAGATTAAGGAGGAAACTACAATTAGAATTCGAAAAAAACCTGACGTAAGGAAACAAGAACTAGCTACTCATGCTATGCATGAATTTTATGTAAATGGATATGAAAACACTTCTATACAGGATATAGCAGATGCCGCAAAAGTAGCCCACGGTTTAATTTACAAATATTTTAAAAATAAACAAGAGTTGTATGAATACGCGTTAGAAATTTTTATTGATGATGTGGTTACACAGTATCTAGAACTTTTTTCAAAATCTGATTTCACACTAGAAGATATGATTATAAATACTTTTGATTTGCTAAATACTGACAAAAATAAAGATTTTTTCGGTTACTTGCATAAAAAAGGTAATGAAGTAGTTTATAGAACAATTATGCAGAATATTCTTAATAAAATGGTTCCTTCGTTAACAAAGATAGTAGAACCATTGGGTAAAAAAGAAGGATACCAAATTGATGATATCCCTGTTTTTCTTTCATTTATTTTGGGTGGACAAATTGAAATTATGGTTAATACTCCTATTGATAAACAAGTTGAAATCAAGAAAAAAATATTAAGATATATTCGAGTTTTGTTAGAAGCTAGTAAAAAAAATCCTCTGTAATACTAACCAGCAGTACTAAATACATGAGTTTCAACAGAAACAATTCTGTTATAAAGTCGTGAAATCATTTTTAGTAAATTCCTGTATGATGAAATCAGTAGCTAAGGCGGTGGTGCCTATGGTATTAAAACCTTAGAAACCACAAATCCTGATGAAAGAGATTGTCTAGTATCCATTGTGGATTAGATGCTTTACAACTAATGCTTAAACTGGCTTTTCTTAATAATCAACATCTTCATCATATTAAATAATTATAACTGGGCGTGGATGACTAGGTACTTCCCAAGCCTTTTTGATATCTTCTAACTTAAAAGTAATAGTAGGGATATGCCAGCTATTAGTTACAGCTAGTTCAAATACCCTCTCAGCTGATGAGAGCAACTCCTTTGAACCTACTGACCCCAACCCAGATCCCATTAAAGTCAATTTAGTAGATCTCAGTAATGCGCCAGGTATGGTTATTTCTTGTGAAGCGAGTGTACCAATCTGAATGTAACGAGTTTCAAATTGGTGGTTACTAAATTGATAAATTGCTTGCATAATTTGTTGAGCAGTATCTCCCCATAAATAGTCTAAAACAATCGTGACATCAGTAATAATTTTCCCTAAATCAACCAAATATTGAGCTTGCTCGTTATCACCGTAATCAGATGAAGATAGGTATTCATCCGCACCAGAGTGTTTCAAGACATCTTTATTTCTGCCAATAGCAATAACTTTTTTTGCTCCTAAAGCATAAGCCATTTTTACAGCTAACATGCCAGCAGTTCCTGTTGCTCCATTAATTAAAACAACATCATTTGATGTGATTTTTGCACGATAAACTAAAGCAGTATATGAGCTCATACCAGGATTAGCAATAGCTGCAGCTGTTATCGTATCTAACTTTTCTGGAATTTTTACTGTCCGTTTTTTGTTAACGAGTGTTTGTTCTGCTAAAGCGCCATATGATCCTTGAGAGCCAATAAAGTAAAATCGATTGCCGTTAGTATCTTCTCCAACACCCTCCATTCCAGCAACCTTAGGAAATGAGTCATGACTAGAGTAATGATTCCCTAAAGAAGACGACTTACTAACTTTAGTTAACGCACTAGCTTTAACTGTTAGAATTAATTCATCTTCGGTAGAGTGTATTGGTGCATCAATTTTTTCAACTACAGGTAAGATTCCTTTGTTTTTAACAATTGCTGCTTTCATAATAAGCACCTCTTTCATTTATGTGCAAAATGCACTTAAATTAGTATAACATATTATGTGCATTTTGCACGTTTTTTGTTTATAATAAAAATATGGAAAATAAAAAAATACAAGAATTATATGTTGAAGCACTAAAGTTAGTCGTTTTTTTTAACCGACCTGAAAATGATAAATTTTTACTTGAAAGTAATAATATAAATTTGGATTTTAAGTTGTTTCCTTTATTTGTTGCTATTTCAAAGCTGCAACCAACTACAGTTCAAAAACTAAGTAAGTTTTCGGGCAGACCGCATTCTACAATCAGTCGACAAATACAACGTTTAGAGAGTGCTAAGCTTATTGATACAACAGTAAATACTGCAGATAGCAGAAGTCATTTCATTAAATTGAGTTTTACTGGTGAAATACTTTCTAATAAAATTAAAGCAGCTAGAATCAAGACTATAAAACAAGCTTTGAATAATATAACTGATGATCAACAAGAGACTATTTTAGATAGTTTAAAATTGTTGAATAGAATAATGTTAACTAAATTAACGGAAAATAAATAGGTAGTCTATGTTTCTCAATTGTTTGTACCAAAATTAAAAAATCCGATTGTTTTCCTTATAAGAAGGATACAATCGGATTTTTGAGTTTTATATTTTATGAAAAAATACCAATTTGATATAGTTAATTTGCTAAAGTAACTTTAAAAAGAAATTTTCTTCTTTTGTAACTTTTATCTTAATTTCGAATTAATTTTAACTCTAAACTTTGTATTTTTCGTTTAATTAGTCAACTTTTTTCAGATATTGACTTGATTTTTGCTAACGAATTGATGTCCAAAATTAAATTTCTTCAACTTGTACAAAATATAGTCTATTTTAAGGGACAAGTACATAAGGAATAAATAAGCTAGCAATGATTTTAAAAATTAATATCTCATCAATTTTTAGTCATGTCATTTAATAAAAAAACAAAACTCATAAATTTTCAAAGCATCTAGAAATTTATGAGTTTAATAGTAATTGCGAATAGTTGGAGGAAATAATGAAAAGATAATTTTTAATATTTTATTTCAAGATATTCGGTCTCACCTAATTTATTTTCATATCTATCATTTTCTGATATACCATTAAAATTTAATAAATCATGTATATTTAAAACTAAATTTGGAACCTCATTCTGATGAATATTTTCTCTGCAATTACCGCAAATTCTTATTTTATCCCTATATGAACCTCTATACTTATTATCGCATATCTCACATATCATTATTTTTCCTTTCAATTTAAATTACCAAATTTAATATCAGTTAATATCAAAACCTCCTAGATCAGACCCATCGCTTGCATAATTTTCTACATGATTGCCAGTATCGTATGATTTATCACCATTATCCCAATTTAAAGTTTGTCCTCCATTACTTGTTCCACTATTTGTGTTAGTTCCTGTGCTTTTTGAGCTTGTTGTACTTGAATGATAACTAGAAGTTGTTCCTGTCGATGTTTTACTACCAGTTGTAGTTCCTGTTGTAGCTCTAGCTGTATTATTTGTCGTTGATGTTCGTGTACCTGTATTTGCACTTGTTGTTGTTGATTTAGCATAAGTTGTACTTGAACTCGTTGACGAAGCTGCTGTTGATGCCGCTTGCGCACTAGAAGATGCAGCCAAAGATGAAGCAGCAGATGAAGACGATGCAGCAATTGAACTTGATTCTGAACTTTCCTTTTCCGCTAATTCGTTAGCTTTCTTACTATATTTATCAGTTAATTTGCTAATCTTTGTTTTATATGATTTAACTTCCCTTGATGTATAAACTACACCTTTTTGATTAAAAATTTTAGATAGAGTGGAATTTAAATTCTTAATCTTTAATGTTAAGGTGTCATTAGTTTCATCACTTAATTTTTTAGATGTATTGTTTTTAATTGATGAATTTGCTTTTTCTTGAAAATATGATTTACCTTTAGCTATATCATTTTGATATTCTGTAGTAATTTTTGAGTCTTTATTGTTAGAGGCTAAATATTGCTTATATTCTTTTTCTAAATTAGTAAGCTCTTTTAGTTTCTTATTGTAATTTTTCTCAGAAACTAAGTCATTATAATTTTTATTAACTTTTTTAACTGTAGCGCTTACTTTTGAAGCTTTAACTTGACTATTTTGATATTTTAAAATCCCGAAAGTTGTTCCTCCTATTAAAAATACCCCTACTGTACACAAAATAATAACTTTCTTATTATTTGCTACAGCACCTTTTTCAAAATGTTGCATTATAATCTCTCCCTATTTAAATTATAATATTAAATTATTATAAATAAATATAATCTAAATTATTAAAATCTTTATATTGGCATTATATAATAAAAAATAAACTAAATAAACTGTTATATGTAATTAGTAAAGCAAAAAGATTAAAGAAAGGATTATAAGTTTCACTATTAACTATGGACAGTAGATATAAATTTGGATAACCTTTTACAAGAGATATACACTGTAAAAAAGAAAAGTTGAGACTATGCCAAAATACTACATTGATGAATTTAAAGCAAACATTGTGAAATAAATAAAATAGACTTGAAAACACCATGGGAAGTAGTCAAGAAGTATGGGATCGACTATTCGACTTATTCTCAGATGGTGCTAAGTTGAGATGACAGACAACCACAGGATTCACTTTAAATGATTACGAAGTACAATCGAAGTGAATAAATAGTTGGAAGAACAAAATGAAATATAGGAAGTCCGATTATAAGTGGATATTGTAGGATCTATCTGCATAGAGAAAGCAAAGTGTGTTTTATGCCATAATCTATAGGTTCTAATAACACTTATTACCATTATTTTAGCTATTCCCAAAATCTTACAAAAAAGAAGCATACATATTTTTTATGAGGCTGGCTTCTTGTTATCGTGCAAAGTATAAACTGATTTCTGAGCACCGTAACGTAAAGAAATGGGTCAACATATTAGATTTGTATTTATCTAGTTAATAAGTATATTCAGTTTTGACCATTTCTTCTGCCAGTTTTTACTTTCTAGTCGTTCTTTGTAAATATTTAGATGCTCAGGATTTTGTTTAAAAAATGGAATTGGTTGAACAATTAAATTTACCAAGTCATATGTTCCAAAAGGTTCAATAAGTTGTAAGCTATTTTTATCATCGAGAAAAGCACCAATACATGTTGGAGTTTCAACGAAATGAGCTATTGCGTCCGCAACAGAATTGAAAGGTTCTTGATTGCTAAAATCGTAGTTATGCATATAAGCTTCATTTTTTACTTGCCATTTATATTGAGGCGCCAGTTTTTTTAAATTAAGTTGAATCTCCTGATTTGCACTTTCAGGAACACTTGCATCAAAAAAAACAACATCAATATCTGATTCGAGTTTAAACGGTTGATGATGAAACTTTTGCCAAACTGTATTTCTAATACTCCCTGCGGCTAGCGCGCCTTGAATAAGATTTTGATTTTTTATGATGTTTAGAATATTCATCAGGTCAGAATTGTTCGCAATAATGGACTTAACTATTTTGTCTGTGTTTGAATTTAACATTATTTTTTGAAGAATTATTTCATCTTTAATTTGTATACCATTCTTTGCAACTTTTGGTATTTCTGGTTTAATCAAACGTGCTTTTTCGACAGCATTTTCTAATACATTTAATACTGTATACCCTCTTTTTTTATAGAAATTTAAAGCATGTATATTGTCGTTAGTGGTAATGATTTTAAGCCGTTTTTTTGATTGTTGAATACATATTTGTTCTATTTGAATAAGAAGTTTGCTACCGATGCCTTGATTTTCTATCAAACTGTCAAGAGAAATAATTTCAATTTCATTTTTTCTAGATACGTAAGTTACTATGCCTAATATTTTATGTGACTGAACAGCTACAAAACCATTTAGATTTTTTATATCATAGCAACCAGATGATGTTACCATTTTAGTGCTACCCCACAGTTCAGAGAAAAGTTTGATTACTCTATTTCGCTGATGTGGTTTTGCTATATTAATAATTTCCATATAATTTTCTCCTTCAAAACATTAGCAATAGTAAGAAAATCATTATTTCAATTCATGTGTAGTAGTAGTTTCTTTCAAAGCTTGTTGAACGGCATAATATTGATGAATATGAAATAACAATTTCTCGCAATCCTTGATATTAACCCATTCAAAGTAATTATCCTTTTCTGTTGGTTTTTGAATTTTTTGATCAAGTTGTGAGGTAAAGAAATAACCATCACTTAACATTGGGCGTTTAACCGGTAATGTAGATATAAAGTATCTTTGAGCATGACACAAAGGATAATAATTTTTTATAGAATAACCAGTTTCTTCTAACATTTCTCTGATTAAAGTTGCTTCAGCTGTTTCCCCCTGTTCAATACCACCTCCAGGAAGAAAATATTGCTGTCCCTGTGCTCTAATTAAACCTATTTCATTTCGATATTGATTTTTAAAAATTACCGCATAAGCACCCATACGAACATGATAATTCACACCCTTATTTTTGCTTCCAAAGATTTTCATATTAACTTTACCTCATTATTTAATGTCATTAATTCATATTTTAAAACTTTTTTAATGGTTAATCTATAGTTTCTAGTTGGAGTGCGCTTCAAATTATTCTGTATGTCGTTTGTTTAGTTGATTATCGATTCAAGCTTCTCTATTTTTGAGACATGAGTAACACGTTAATGTCCACGAAGAAATGACATCATTCACTGTTAGTAACTATTTCAAGTTATTTTTTAAAATTAATTTGCCAAAAATATAAAAGTTAGCAGTATATATTGAATAATATTCTTCAAATTTGAGCAATAAAAAAGCAACCTATAGGATCAAGGTTGCAAGATTTAGCGTTAGTTATCAATCATGAATTTGCAAATTAGAACGGTCTTCTTCTGCGTAAAAAAGCATTGTTAATACTTTCGAAGTTTACCTTAGGATAATATTCTAAAGCTGACGGAGCCGCTAAAAGAACCAAAGATACATCTGGACCAATCTGTGAATAAAGCATTTCAATTAATTTATGACCAATTCCTTGTCTTTGATGATCTTTAGTAATTGCTAAATCAGATAGGTAACATGCATAACTAAAGTCTGTCAAAGCTCGTGCAATACCTACCAATGTGTCGTCTTCCCAAGCAGTCCATAAAATATCTGAGTTATCTAACATTTTTTGCAAACGCGGTAGATTTTTAATTGGTCTATGAATTCCAGAAGCTTCAAATAATACAGCTAATTCTTGGGCTGTTATCTTTTTATCATTAGTGTAGGTGATCAATTTGTCCATCTCCAATAAATATAGTAATTAATTACTATTAATATACTATTAGAAAGATTTTGAAACAATAGAGAATCTTAGTTAATTATTAGGTACGTAATCAAAATATGAAATTGTTCTATGATTTTGGAGCAATAATTAATTAAAAGATATATGAAATATAGTTTTATAGAAAAGTTAAGACAATGGTCCTATAGTGTTAAAATCTTAGAAACCACCATTAAGAATGCTTTACACGTTATGCTTGGGTTCAGTAATTATATTAGTTGTTAAGTTGATTAAGAATCACAAAAAACAATCACCTCTATATAATCCATTCTAAAAAGTAGATCAAAAATTGTGGGAGACACTAACCAAACAAGTCAGTCTTTCAGAAAAGTTCACTAATTATTTCTAGCTATAACTAGTTTATTTTTAACAAAGCATACGCATCTTCCAGAGAAACTGAGCATTCGTCAAAGTTAGGCCATGCATTAATATTATCGCCCTTTTTTCTTGGAATTAAGTGAATGTGAAAATGAGCAATAGATTGACCAGCATCTTTACCATTAGCATTTAGGATATTAATACCAGAAAATCCGCATTTAATGCAGTGTCTAGAAACTGTTTGAACAGCGTTGGTTAAGTGGATTAATGTTTCACCATCACAGTCTAAAATATTACTAATATGTTTTTTAGGTATTGCTAGCATGTGATAATTAACATCTTCAGCTTTATCTAAAAACACACATGAATAACTATCTTCATAAATTTTCTTACTAGGTATTGTATTATTATTTATTAGGCAGAAAAGGCATTGTTCCATAAGTAACCTCCATTTATACTAGACTAGTAATTTAATTATTTTATACATTATTGTTCAAATAACTAGTTATCTTTCCCCTTAATTGATCATGTTTTTGAGGATCATAGCTATATTTAGAATTAGACCAATAATCTGGACTATATAGCCAAACAGGCTTTTTTAATCTTTGCGGGTCTTCTGTTAAATATCTTGGAAAAACATGTGCGTGAAGAAAATTATCAGTATTACCTAGTATATCATAATTAATTCTTTTGGCTTTGCAGGCGTAAAGAACTGCATCACCTAAAATACTCATGTCACGTAAAAAATAAGTTCTTTCAGTTATATTCAAATCGTTTAAAGATGCAACATTTCTTTTTGGCAATAGTACACAATAACCTGGTAAAAACTGAACATCACCAAAAACAGCATAGCCCCCTTCCAGTTCTGCCATGACCATTGGGTTACTCCCATCAATAGCAGAACCAATTCGATCTTCATACCATTCGGACATATTAATCACTCCTAGCAATATATTTCATGTTTTCTGTTCTTGATGATAAATGCAATTTTTCGAAACTTTCTATGATAATATAACGAAAATTTTTCGGTTGCATTCAGCTTATCTTTTACAAAGATGATGAACAATTAAAGTAAGCAAAACTTGACTATTATTTTTTGCGCTTAATAAATAGCAAGAAGATAACCTGCATTAAAATAATAAAAATGAAGAAAACGGCTAAGACAATAAAAGACGCTAATTTAGTTGTTGGAGTTTGAATTGTTCCAGAGCCATCAACTTTTCTAAGAAAAAGTATAACACTTAATATGCTAAAGATGATTACCCAAACAAGGTTACTTAGCCACCATATTTTTAATTTCATGAGCTTTTAATTACTCCTTTTTTTGAAATAGTGATATGTACTACATAACTGACATGATAAGATGATGCAAACTATAAAAGTTGTGGTTTGAAAACTAAAACTGCTTAAAATATTACTCTTGAATGTACAAATAAGAAAAGTCATAAGACTAATTAGCTGCAGAGCTACTTGTAACTTAAGTTTTTTAAGCTTTGTCAAATTAAATAAACCAATGCTTAATAAAATTAACCCATCCATAATCAATAAGCTTCTTGAACTTGAAGCAATTGTTAACCTACTAGTGATTAATATTGCTAATATCAATAATGGATATGTCCGTTTGACAGGATTTTCAATATTTTTGGGGGGATTGTCATTAATTAGTTCATCAATAGAGATGCCGTAAATATTTGCTAATTGATCTATCAAGATTAAATCTGGTAGATGACGACCAGTTTCCCAATTTGAAATAGCTTGCCGAGAAACATGTAACTTTTTAGCAACTTCAGTTTGAGTCAGTCCGCTTGCTTGTCTTCTTTTCTTTAATAGTTTCGATAGATTTGATGCAATCATACATATCCCTCCTAAAAGATAATACATGTTGGTAAAATTAACAAGACAGTTATCCTGTCATTGTTGATATAATGCGTATTTAACGACATTAATTAAGTAAATCAAAAACTAGTTTTCATATTTATTAATATTTTTTTAGTGATTCTAGCATCAATTTCTTTGAAGTATATGTGTAGTTTTATCTATTTAGGATTATAATTCTAAACAACGAGGTGATTTAAATGTTAAAAATATCATTGTTTGAGAAAAAGTATTCTGAAAGATTACTAGCATATATTAACAAAGTATCGGTACAGACCAATAATCTAGGTTTAGAACCTGAAGAGATTAAATCTAAATTTAATTTAGAAAAAATCCAACAGCTTACTGATAATTTAGAAGCAAGTGTTTCATTTATAGCTATAGATGAGAAATCCACACAAATACTAGGCTTAGCACAAATTTCTAGGAAACTAAGAAAAAGATATAAAAATCACGCAGAATTGGCTATTTCCGTGGATAAAGAATATTGGAATCAGCATATTGGTAGAAAACTACTTGAAGCTTGCATAAATCATGCTGTAGATAAATGGCAAATTGATGGAATCTATCTAGCGGTACTTGCTGATAATCAAAGAGCCATTTATCTGTATCAAAAATATGGTTTCAAAATGACTGGCAATTTACCGATTCTATTGACCATCAATGGCATTAACAAACCTGGCAAGTTAATGTTTAAGAATCTACAAAAATAAAGTCACTTGTTAAACCTATAGTAAAATATCCACCTTCAATTTTAAAGCTCTCGAAAAAAATGCTAGTACAGATACATTAGTGGTTCTCTCTTGGCTTTAAAAGGAAGAACATGCATAATAAAACCATCCAAATATATCATCATAGGAATGTAGGATATTTACGTTCAATATGTAAAAAAATAATATTTGATTTGAACTGTCATTAAACCTACTAGTAAGATTACAATAAAAGGTACTTTATCAGAATCTATAGTGATTGTTATAAATTTGAATACCAGAGACGATTGCTGCAATAATTCCACCGCAAATAAAAGAAAGCCAGGTATATTTAGGTATTATCAATATAAATAAAAAACTGAAAACCAAAATCTCTAGCATAAAATAAAATAATAATTTACTTTTAGAAATTTTAGGTTTATCTTCAATTGCAGCTGTTGCTTTTTGAGCTAGTATTGACAACGAAATGGAGCCAATCATAAAGCTGACTAATAAGGGATTTTGAAAACTCAAGGTATCCCAACTGTTTTTAAAAAAAGAATAAGTCAAAACTATAATAATAAAAGTATTCTCTATTATAAATGCGAATTTAAAATCTTTAAGTAATTCTATCTTAAGCCGTTCATCTTCAATTTTTTTCATTTTCAAACTCCTCCTCTTTTAACCAAAAGACCTCATTTAAAGTCTTATCAAGCCGATAACAGATTCTTAAACAAAGACTAATTGTTGGATTATACTCTCCTTTTTCAATTAGACTAAGTGTTTGACGGGTTACTCCTACTAAAAAAGCGAGATCTTTTTGAGACATACCTAATTCAGTTCTAATTAACTTAACTTTATTTTTAAGCATAAAAATAACACCTACTATTGGAATATATATATTACCTTAGTAAATTATACATTCCATAATAGATGAAGTAAAGAAAAACTAGCCCTAAATATCTTATAATCATTATAGATAGAGAGATATAATGATATTGCTATAATTTTAGAAGATGTAGATTCTTAAAATCGGATACTTGATTTTGATATATGGTTAATGTGATGATGTTAATATTAAAAAGAAGCAAGTGAATCTTCAACTTTTCAAAATATATATACTTTCATATTATTCCTCAAAAGCTATGTCGCGCAAACTATTTAACTTCCGTGTAAAACCCTTTATTAAGATATTTCGTTCTAGTAAAATTAACACCAGTTTGTTCATTACATTTAAATCTGCTAACACTTCGATTAGATTATTCTTGTTTAAGATGCGATATGTTATAGACAGCTCTATTAATATACTGGATACCTGATCAATATAATCAGTTTCTAATATATAGCTGTCAGTAGTTTGATTTCTATTAATAACCTCTGATATTGTTCCTTCCTCAAATATTTGACCTTTTTTTAGTATATAAACATAGTCGCTTATATTTTGTAGTTCATCAATATTATGCGATGTTAAAAGTACAGCTTTGCCTTGCTTTATAAGATCAAGTAATAAATCCATCATTTTTTTAGCAGAAGGAACATCTACACCAGAGGTTGGTTCATCGAAAATATATGTATCATAGTCACCTATATAAGCTTGAATAAAGCTGATCTTTTTTTCATACCAAATGAATATTCACACATCTTCTTATTCAGAGCTTTTTTTATTCCAAATGTTTCAGCCATAGTGACCGCTTTTTTATAATCAACTTTTTTAATTTCTAAAATATATTTGAGAAATTGTTTCCCGGTCATATCTTCAAATAAGGAATCAGCATCTGGCATTACCGAAACAGTTGATTTCTGAACTGTACCTGTATCTTGGAAGAAAAATCCGCTAATTATACCGATTATTGTTGATTTTCCGGCACCATTTTCGCCAATTATTGTTGTTATTTTGCCGTTTTCGAGCGTAATGTCAATATCATCTAAAACTCTTTTTTTGCCAAAACTTTTTTTAATATTCCTTGCAATCAGCATATTATTATATCTCCCTTTTTGAAAAGTTATAAAATGATAACCATATAATGAATATAGTTAAGACTATTATTATAAGAAGAGAAGCTTTACCATCTAAATAAGTTGATGGAAGTACAAAGTTCAATGTCTTGTTTATGATATTAGGTTTAATCAGATTCCATAATGTAATTCCTGGGAAAAATATAAATAGCACAACTCCTGATAGAAATACGGATCTTTCACTAGAAAGATTAATAGAACAGCATAAAGTGATAGCATTTAAATAAAGAATAATAAATATGCTAATAGCAAATAATTTAAGTGGAAAAATATATGATTGCCGTAATAACAAAATAAAAGATGTTGATATAAAAAATAACACTATAAAGTAGATATTCATAGCTAGATACTTAGAAAATAGAATTTTTCTGCGACTTATAATTGGAATCAAGTATCTCAACGATTGATCTTTAACTTCTCTTGCAACAATACCACCAAACATTATTGCCGATATAAGAGGCATTAATATTATATAGATTGAAAAAATAACAGTAAATAAAGGAGAACTTCCAGAACTGGAATTTCCTTGAGAAATACTTAGAGATAAAGAATATTTACCTGCGATAAGTGATAAAAGTATGATTAAAATAAGAAGAACAATTGAGCGCTTTGATCTAAATTGAGACAGTAGTTCCTTTTTTAAAATTGCTATCATGGGTTTCCTCCCTGAAATAAATAAAATAACATTTTGTCAAATGTGACACCTTTAAGATATTCGTATGTCTTTCAAATAGCAGACGCCAAGAATACCATTTAACTAAGATTCGCTTTATACTATTGTATCCTTCATATCGCTATACTTTCAATAAATTTTTTTACTAGAATAAAATGAAAGCAGGAAAAAAGTCTGGAATTTTTATCCCAGACTTATTCTTACAATTAAATAGGTGCTACTAGTTAGATATAAAATATAATTTTTAGCTTAGTTCCATATAAAATAATGACTAATATTAATTAAATTTATTTTAACAAAACACCGTCCGCTTTTAAATTATGTTGTTCTGTATACAGAGAATTGCTAATAGTGCTGACTGAGCTGTTGTCATCAGTGTTAATATTATCGACATCTATCGTAGTATCTTTATATTTTAAATTATTAATTGTTACGGTAACATATTCTGGGTCATCATCAGAAGAATCTTGAACTTTATATAATGCAACAATTGATAACTTTTGATTAAAAATTCGTTTAGCTGTTTTATCGTTGACTTCGACAGACTTACTTATACTTGAAGTTCCGTTGTACGAACTACTATCTACATCTGTATCATCACTTGATAAAGATGGGATTGCATATAAGTTTACAAATGTATTAGTGTAGGTTTCATAATCGTTAGATGTATATTGGTCATTAACTAAGGAGTCAGTTAATTTTTGAACTGCATCAATATTAGTCATTTTTGTAATATCTGTCAATCCAGCTACTTTAAACGTGACGCTGCGGCTACCGGTATATTTAGTTCCATTTTTTTGGAATAGACTATTTGAAGCAACAACTTTAACTGTATCCCCATTAGAAAGACTACCATTTTTCTTAACAATAAATGATTCATTATTAAGTTGTTTCGATTTACTAGACAGTATTATTTGTCCTGTGCCGTTAAATCCAACAAAACTTGCTTTTAACTGGGAAAGAATTGATTTTGTCGATACGGACTTAACTTTCTTTAGACCTTTAACTGTATAGCTTTTAGAATCAGCCTTTATTGGATTTGTTTTATCATCATTTGTTGTTAGAGATATTGTAACCTTATCCCCATTTTTTAAGTCAGATTCTTTATTTATTTTTATAGTTGTTTCAGAAATCCATCTATTAACTTTAGTTAGTTTGTCTTTGTCTTCATCGGACAATGATGCAAACTGTTCACTATTGGTACTTATATCTCCGCTTGTTACCTCTGAAGTTAAATAGTCTCCCAATTTAGCTTTTTGAGCCATTATTTTGATCATCTGTCTTGAAACTGTTTCTGAATCATATGTAGCTGTTCCTTCACCATTCCATCCATTGAATTGTATATTAATATTATCATCAGTTAATATATTTGTTTTTTTATTATTAACATAATAGATGATACCTATTATTAATATAATTGCTATAGCAATAGAAATCCAAATGGTCTTTGAAATACTTTTAACCCTTTCTAACATGTAGAACCCCCCTCTTATTGGTGAACATTAGTAAATTTTATTATTTTTTACTAATGATAAATTTAAATATACCGTAAAAAATAAATTATGGGTTTTAATTTTTTTAGTTTTTCTTAAAATATGATTCCTTATCTTAAATTTTAGAAATCTAATTATTTTTTGATTTACTAAAGAGCAGTTGGATCTTTAATCTTCCATTTTAAAAATGAAAAAGAACTTTCAATTTGATGTAGATAATTACCACCCAAGTAACTAAAAATCAAAAGGAAGATTCTTCTTATATTAATTTTATTAGCATTTTGTACAAAGTTTCGATAGAATTCATATTCAGGTAATCAAACCGAGAGTATTAGCGACTCTTGTAATTAAGAAATAGTTACACCAATTCTGAAATAGATATTTTTTTGGATGTAGTATGAACTTGAGACAACTTTTTGTAGAGGGTATACTCGTTAAAAAGAACCTTTTTGACTGAAAGACAGCTGTTTACACATTATTTAGCTGTAAATTCATTTTTGCCATAGACGATAATAGTTATCAACAAAAAGCATCAAACTGAAAGCGAAACAAAAGGCATGTCTCTGATTAAGTATCGAGAACATGCCTTTTGTGTTGCTTTCAGATAGCTAAGATTAGCTAAAGACTATTTAATTGTTGCTTTATTACTGAGCAAGACTAGCAGTTTGTTCAATCAGCAAAGCTAGATTATTCAGATTTGTATTAAAAGCATGTTTAGCAATTGGTGCGAGTAATTTTAATGGTAAATGAACATTTGTTTCTGGTGATAAGTATACATCTTCTTGAATAGTACAATGTTCATTTTCTTCATTCACTGTAAAAATAATTTGATATTCTACTTTGCCTTCAGTACTTTGATAGTTAATGCTATTGGCTTCTTGAACTATTGTTATTAATTCATGTTGATTAAATGCCTCACTTGCTCTATTAATAATGAATTTTTGATTTTCTTGAGTGGTAACAGTAGTAATTTCAGGAACCCATTTGGATAAAAATTGAGGATTTAATAAAATTCCCCTAACTTCCTTTTGACTTGCGCTAACTAATACAACATTGGTAAATATTTTTTGATTCATAATCAAGACCTCCTCTATTTGATGGTCTTAATATAACCAAACTTAAAAAAGATTGAAAATCAGAATACTGATATTTCAAAGATTTTCATTTATTTTTTCGCCAAAAAGTTCATGTAGAAAGTTACTACGCCGTTGTGCTTCTAGCTGTTGATCAATGTTCCCACTGTTTTTAGCAATAATAGCAAGTAGATGATAACAGTTTGCCAACATATAATGGGAATCATGCTTCGTAATAAAGAAAATCCCCTTCTCTAACCAGCTAACTGAATTCTTTGTATCAGTAAGCTCGTAATTTATTAAAGCTGCTAAATAAAAAACTATATTTAAATTTTCTTCATACTTAGAATCCTCAATAGTATAGGTAGCAGCAGCTAATAATTTAGTTGCTTCATTTGGAATACCTTGTTTTGCCTTGATTAGACTTAAAGAAATAAGTGCTAGTCGTTTTAAAGGCGAAGCAAAATGAATTTCTTCATTACTAGAAATAGCTAGTTTCAAATTTAGTTCCGCCTCTGTGAAGCTTGAATTCACATGGAGACAAGCTACCCCTAAATAATAGTAATATGCTTGAGTCTGTTCTGCAGTTTGAACACGCGCGATTGTTTTTGAATTAAGCAAAAATTCTTTAAGTGCTAGATAGTCATGATTGTTGCATAGTAACGTCAATTGGTTATTTAAGTCTTGATTATCTGTTATAGCAAAGTCATTTAACAAACTAATTTCATCTAAGCTTACGGATAAACGATTACACAGTTTAATGAGTAAGCGCGCACTGGGCATATATTTACCATTTTCAATTGCAGACAGCATTGATTGGGCACAGATATTTTGCGCAACTTCTTTTTGGGATAACTGTTGTTGCTTACGTATTTTTTTTAATGAGCTACCGAGTTGATTGTTCAAAACAAGCCTCCTAAGATATTATCGCTTTGTTTATCATATAGTATTTATTCATTTTTAGCTAATGATAAATTAGGTTCTATATTGTAATGGAAATAAGTATATAAATCATCTAGCCATTAGTGCTTTCACCTTTGTCAGAAAAAAATGATACAGGTATAGCTATTATTAAAATCAAAAAACCTACCCAGAATGTTTTTGAAAATGCTTGTGTTAGCTTCTTTTCCCTATTCACTTTAATTTTCCGTAGTATGTGTAGTAGTTCTTCTTTTTGAGCTAATAATTTAATTCCAGTGACTATTTTAGTTTGAGATTTTTCAGCTATGACAGAAGAAGTAATCAGTTGATTAGTGCTGTACAATAGTTTTTGATTGTCGTAAGGCATTTCACTTAACAATTTATTAATCTGAGTATTTTCAAAACTCATTTTATAATTTATGAGTTTTAATTTTTGGACTGCAGTATAAAGTGAACTAAAGGAACTCTCCTTCTGCGGCACAGGAAGATTGGTTGTCTTTTTGGCAGCTTGGATTAATTTGTTTTTTATAATGTGTTGATTCTGTATTGACTTAGTTCTGTTTTTATTTACGGCATATTGTTTACTCAATTCTTGTTGCGCCACTTTTTTTACTGTAGGAGATAGTTGTCCAATCTTAATATCTTCTAGGGCGCTATTTTGTATGGACTGGATGTTGTTTTTGATATTACTATTAAGAATTCCCACTAATAGAGCAATACCTAAACAAGTTCCTAATTGTCTAGCTGCATTTATAATTCCTGATGCTATCCCGGCTTTGGTTTCGGGAATATATTTTACTGCAGATACCAATGATAAACTGGATAAGCCAAAGCCAAGGCCTAATACACACATTGATAGTATCATATTAAATTTAGACATATGATATGATACCTGAGTTAACATTAACAGACTAATTGCCATAAGTATTGTTCCAGTCATAATTGGCCAACGGAAATTGAATTCTTGACCTAATTTATTGCCTAAAGGCATTACAAGCATAACCATAATAGAACTGAACATTATAATGTAGCCCGCTTTTAATGCTGAATAATTTAAGATGTCTTCTAAAAAAAAATTAAAAATGACACTTGAACAAACAATTGTGAATCCTGCAAAAAAGTAAACCATGGTTGAAGATAAGAAAGTATGAATTTTAAAAAGACTGAATTCAATTAATGGCTGCTTTTTTCGTGTATCAGTTACTATAAATATAGTAAATAGGACGACGGCCGCTATACTCATAGCAATAATTTTTTTAGAAAGCCAACCTAAATCATAGCCTTTGAGTAACACAAACGTTAATAGGAACAAGGATATACTTAATAATATAATTCCTAAGTAATCGATTTTATTATCAATAGTTAAATCATATGATTCAGAAAAGCAAGTACAGATAAGAACGAATGTTATAAGTGTAATTGGAACATTAATGAAAAAGATTAGATGCCAAGACCAGTAATTAATTATAAGCCCTCCAACTGCAGGCCCAATTGCGGCAGCTAGCGCAGCAACTGCCCCAATTTCACCAACTACCTTATTGGCTTTTTTTCTACCAAATAGAGAAACACATAATGGAACCATTATAGTTGTTGCAATTGCACCACCAATTCCTTGTATACCACGCATTATTATTAATATATTAATGGAATTAGATAGTCCACAAAATAAAGAGCCACCCCCAAAGAATAATAATCCCAAAAGCATAATTCTCTTTCGTCCCAGTTGATCTCCAATTTTTGCTGCTGGTATCATAAAAACCGAAAGAACCAATACATACATAGTACTGACCCAGTTACTATTGTCTATACTTGTTTTAAAGTCACTAGTAATTGTCGGTAAAGCTATATTAGTAATGGTAGTATCTAAAGTTACTATAAACATGATTAAAGATAGTGCAATCAAACCTGCTGATTTTTTTAAGTTAATTTTCATAGTTTCCCCTTATTATCCCTTTTGTGTTTCACAGCGAATATGTTTCGTTACGAAACATGAATACCAAAAAAATTTATCTAGTTCTTTCCTCAATTAATTTATTTAAAAGCTGTCTTGTGTCATTCCCTATCTTAATAATCAATTCAAGTTCAGAATCTGAAAGTGACTCATATATAGTTGACAATTGATCATTTAAATAGGTTAGATATTTTTGGTGATTAGTAAAAGCTGTTTTTCCAAGAGTAGTTAGATTAATTTGAATTTTATTTTCAGAATCCGGTGCAAACTCTTTTGTAACAAGCCCCTTTGTAACAAGCTTTTGTACCATTTTAGTAGCACTTCCTTTAGTGATACCTAAGGTGGTTGCTAAATTTGTTAAGCTAGTTTTTGGGTGCCTTCCGATTTCTTCAATGGTATGAATCTCTGAAGGATGTAATAATTGATTTGTGCCATAGTAATCAGTTGTTTTCTCGAGTTGCTGATATAAACGGCTAATTTGTTCAAATGGTTCAAGAACCTGAGTTGTTAAATTAAATTTATTCAAAATGTTCTCCTTCCAAACTGTTTCACTATGAAACTTATTTATTTAATTTTAGTAGCTTATCTTATCTAAGTCAAGAACCTTTCTATTTAGTAAGTGTGAAAAGGTTGTCAGCTAGCGAGTATGAACGATATAAATTGAATAATTAAAGTTTGAATTAATCTTAACTAGGTATGTGTTATAGTGCTAAATATTCAAAAAAGAAGAGTTCAGATTAAAGCTTCTCAACCAAAAAGTTAGACTTTTTAAGAAGAGCTCACTTTAATCCTAAACTCTAAATATGTTCCATATACTATTATATTTTTTTGAAAATTGCTTTTAGAAACCATCCCATTTTGAATAACATTATTTTACGGCATCTACTAAATGTTGAATGGCACCAATCATTATTTTCTTAATTTCACTTGGAGGTTCTGGATTGTCTTGATCTAACCATAAACGCAAAATGTTAATAAAACCACCTAATTGAAATGACATAACATATGCTACCTGTTTTGAGTCCCCTTTTATATGCCATGGAGCAGCAAAATTATTATAACGAGTAATAGCCTTTCTTTGCCAAACTTCATTCATATGATCAAAAAGGCCTTGCTTAATTAGTAATCTAATAAGATCTTTTTGTGTCCACCAATAATTTAGAAAGGTATCAAATGTCGTGTCTAATGTTATTGAGTTTGCTTGCTTTGTTTGTTTAAGCAAAGACTGAAAATAAGTATCAAATAATTTATCGCAGAAATAGTTTACTACAGCTTCTTTATTTTTAAAAGAGTGATAAAAAGTTTTTCGCGATAAATCTGCTTGCTGAGCTATTTCAGTGATTGTTATGTCTTGAAAATCCTCAGATTTCATTAATTCTATTAGTGCCTCACTTAACCATTGTTTTGATTGTTCAACCATTCTTTCTTTACCATTCATAAAATATCCATCTCCTTAAACAGGTTACAAATATAGTGAATCTGTTTCACTTGTTCAAAGTCTATTGTATTACTTAGCGTTTTAATTATAATAGGAATTGCATTAAGGGTAACATCTGTTACCTTTGGAGTCAAATGTTACCTAAAGGAGGAGGAAAATGTCAAAATTAATTAAAGGGTTAAGTTTTATTGGACTAACAATAGCAATGTTTATGGGGACACTAGATAGCACTATTGTTAATATTGCCTTACCCAAAATTATGAGTTATTTTAATACGAGTCTTACTAATACAAGTTGGGTAGCAACGATATATATTTTAGCTTTAGCTGTATTTATGATAACAGGTTCTAAAATAGCTGATCGTTATGGACGTAAAAAAGTAATGCTCATCGGCCTTGCCTTGTTTGGGGGCTTTTCTGCTGCTTGTATGTTAGCCAACTCACTGCAAGAATTAGTTATATTTCGCTTTTTCCAAGGAATTGGTGGAGCAATTATTACGCCTATTGTATTACCAATGGGTATCGAAATTTTTGGTAAAGAGAACATGTCTAAGGTAGCAAGTATTATCGGAGCTGTGACAGCTTTAGCAGCTGCTGGTGGTCCACCAATTGGCGGTATAATTCTTGAATATGCTTCTTGGCGTGAGGTTTTTGGAATTAATGTTCCCTTAACAATTGTTTCTTTTTTAATTGTCTTATTTTGGATAGATGAATCATATGATGAAACTTTAGCTGGTAAAGTTGATTATTTAGGAACCATTCTTTTAACATTAGGATTAGGTGGTGTAACATTTGGAATGTTAGAAGGACGAGAATATGGATGGAGTTCGGGTACTATTTTAGCTTCACTTATTGTGGGATTACTAGCAATTATAGTATTTATTTTTGTAGAAACTAAAGTCAAGAATCCATTACTTGAATTAGATTTGTTTCGAGAAAAGACCTTAACTGCTTCGTGTCTAGTATATTTTCTAACTGGATTTGCATTGGTAAGCCCCACCTTGATATTAAATTATTTTTTACAGGATGTTTTAAATTACAAGGCCTTGCACGCGGCATTAATAATTATTCCTGTTTCATTAACAATCATGATTGCGATGCCTTTAGGTACACGCTTATTTGATCGAATTGGAGCTATTCCAGTTACTTTGACAGGAGTATTGGTTATGGCATCAAGTTTGTTACTCTTATCCTTTATTAAAACAGATACGCCTAAAGAAATTATGATTATTTTCTTAGTCATTAATGGAATTGGATTTGGTTTTTCATCAGTGTCGTTAGTGGCATCCGTTAAATATTTACCTAAAAATAAAAGTGGCATTGGTTCAGGTATTGTAAATGCAGCACGTCAGTTTGGAACTTGTTTAGGTATTGCAGTCCTGGTAACTGTTTTGGATGGTAATGTTACTAATGCTAAAAATAATATCAAGCACGATTCAGTTCAAATTGTAAATAAGCAAACACTATCTCCTAAAGTAAAAATTACTTTGCACTATGAATTAAATAAGTTGTTTTCATCTAGTAAGGCAACAGCTTTAACAAAGAATAATCAGCATTATTTAAAAAGAAAAATTACAAATGTTGCCAAGTCAACCAAAGATGTCCCTGTTCCTCAAAAGAATTCTGATTATGGAAAAATTTATTTAGCAGAAGCTAAAATATATCATGCTACACAAGAGCTTAATGTTAGTTCAACTGCAGTAGTTACCAAGTTGAATTTAATAGCTGCCCAAAATAGTACTATTGCTCCTTTAGCCGCAGCTATGATGCAAATTAACAATGGAAATACAACAATATCTAAAAAACAAGCAAAAATTTTAACAGCTATAAAATTACTTGCGCAAAAACAAGTTTTAAAAGATACGTTAACTCAAATTAAGCACAAAAAGAATCAACGGATTAGTACCGCATTTAGTCGTACATATGTCGTAGGTGCTTTAATTGTTTTAGTTGTATCCCCTATTGCACTATGGACTGATAAAAAAGCAAAAGAAGTATTATCAAAATAAGCGCATAGATAGAAGCCACTAATAAATTTGAAATTTAGATTGTCTGGATTAAGCATAACTAGTTATCTTTGTTTTTCCATTTTGACATCAAATATTTGGAAACTGAACAAATCAAAGACACAGAAATTCAAAAATAAGAATTCACAGTTTTAAAATAAAAGCGAGGCTGTGACATAAGTCTCTCGATTAAAAAACTGGGCTGTGAAAATCTTTGGATTTTCGTAGCCCAGTTTTTTGATGTATTTGATATAATAGAAAATAAAAAAGAGCACCGGTTGACCCCAATGCTCTCTGAAATTATCCCCGAAAGGACATTCCAATATGCAAGATTATTATAACATAAATCAAACCACTTTGAGTATCGCTTTAGATTATATTCCGGCAGAAAATCATCCTGCACG
>NZ_JAIULA010000017.1 GCF_024160875.1 Ligilactobacillus ubinensis
ACCTATTCTTTCGAATAGATAGCCCTACACATTTGATTTGTCTAAAAACTTTGTTCAGTTTTCAAAGATCTACTTTTAGTTGCTTTTTAAACAACTTTTAAATCATATCAATTACTGCTTCAATTGTCAATATCTTTTTGAATAAAAATACATTTTTCATCTTTCGATGCGACAACTTTATAAGTATATCCCAGGATCAAAACAATGTCAATACCTTTTTCAAGCAATAAATTTAAATAAGCAACGTTATCAATAATAACTACTTTTTCAGTAAACGTCAATATCTTTTTTATGTTTCGACTTTCTAAACAAATTACGCAACTCTCCTCGTCTGGAAACGATTAAAAACTGAATATTTTTCATAAAACTGAAAAAATATTCGTTAATTACATGCATAAAAAAAACTGGGCTTGCTTCCCAGTTTAAATTATAGCAGCTTACTTCTTATTTTTTTTAAATCTTCGTGCAATTCCTCTTCTAATAATTTGAAAAAATGTCATCGAACGAACCATATGATCTGGACTAATATAGTTGCGAATTGCACGTAAAACTTTTTTGGGTTTCTTGGAAGAAAAAGTAAATATTCCATTGCGCTTTGTCTGAATAGCATAACGAGGTATCCATTTCCCTTTAAACATCACAGATGCAATTACTAAATCTACTTCCTCCCACGGAATTTGGATATACTTATTTGAATCCCGATCATCATAAAATTCAAAACCAGCATTTCCAACTAAAATTTTTCCATACTGAGCTATTCCCATATATGAAGTTGCATCAATCGTAAGATCAACTTTTGAATTAATTGATTCTATCATTTTTCCTCCTAGTTTCTAAAGGCAAAAGCAATAATATATACCGTCTCTTTAATTTTTTCCAAACTAATACAATACATATTGTAACATCTAATTATAAAACAAGCACGCCGATTAAAATCACGTGCTTGTAAATAGATATAAGTTAATTATTACATAAGACCAATTACGTGGAATACAATACCTACAACAAAAATCCCTAAAATAATAACAATTGGTGAAACTTTCTTCTTCAATAACCACATACATAAGAAAGTTAATCCTAACCCAGCTAATCCTGGTATTAATTGATCTAAGTTATTTTGCAATGTTGTTGTTTTAATCTTCGTCAATGCTAAACCTGAAGCTTGTTGTTCCAACGCAGATTGAATACCTTTAGCGCCTTTTGGAAGTTTACTCCAAACAATGTATGCACCTGAACTATATGTTGTCTTTGATACAACTGGTGTGAATTTAATCGATACCCAACGTTCAATTAAAGCACCTAAAACAAACATACCCATCATAGAAGCACCACGAGTAACTAATTGCAGCAAGCCACCTGACAAATCTTCTGTGATTTTATTACCTGCACGATATCCAAATTCCTGTGTATACCACATAAATGACCAACGAATAATGTTCCAAGCAACAAAGAAAATAATTGGGCCTAAAATACTTCCACCTAAAGCTAAAGAAGCACCTAAAGCGCCTAGCATTGGACGTACAGTATACCAGAACACAGGATCACCAACACCAGCTAGTGGTCCCATCATGCCGACTTTAACACCTGAAATAGCAACATCATCAACTTGCGCACCATTTGCACGATCCTCTTCCAACGCTAAGGTAACACCAATAATTGGTGAAGCTAAATATGGATGAGTATTAAAAAATTCCAAATGGCGTTGCAAAGCTGCAGAGCGATCTTCTTTTGTTTTATACAACTTCTTGATAGCTGGTATCATCGCATAGCACCAACCACCATTTTGCATACGTTCGTAATTCCATGAACCTTGAATGAAGGTAGAACGCCATGCAACGGCTAAACGATCCTTTTTTGTTAATGAGATCTTTCTTTCCATTATCATTTTCCTCCTTCAATTCTAGTAATCATCTAAAATATCGCCTAACGGATCACCCGTATTGGAGTTGCCCTCATTACCGCCTTTACCTGAGCCACCCTTATCTAATTCTAAGTACATTAAGGCCAATGCAACACCTAAAGCACCAATAGCAATCAATGTCAAATCACTAATAGCAGCAATCACAAAACCAATAATAAAGAATGGCCATACTTCACGAGTAGCCATCATATTAATGACCAAAGCGTAACCTACGGCAACAACCATGCCACCGCCTATTGACATACCATCAGTTAACCAAGATGGCATTGACTCCAAGAAGTTACGAACTAATGATGATGGAATAAATAATAGCGCTGTTGCAGGAATAGCAATTCGTAATCCTTGCATTGCAATACCAATAATTTGCCACATTTCAATTGCACGATAATTTCCCTTTTCAGCCGCTCTATCCATTGCATGAATAATTGGCACAGCAAGCGTACGCGCAATTATAGTTAAGAACAAACCTGCCACAGCAAGTGGAATAGCAATTGCTATCGCAGAAGAAACTCCTTTTGTACCTTGACCACCTAATACTAAAATAATTGTTGAAGCAACAGCTGCTAACGCTGCATCTGGCGCCACAGCAGCACCGATATTTGCCCAACCTAAAGCGATCATCTGTAATGAACCACCTAAAATAATTCCAGCTTGTAAATTACCTGTTACTAATCCAATTAGTGTACATGCTACCAATGGTTGATGGAACTGAAATTCATCTAAGATTCCTTCCATTCCAGCAAAGAAAGCAACAATAACAACTAATATCATTGATATAGCTGACATATGATAATCCTCTCTTCCTTTAAAATCTGATTTTACATTTCTAACTCTTTACGAGCTTTATTAACAATTTCGTCCATATCCGCTTGTGAATCCGTTGGTACTTTTCGTACGTCAAACTTAATTCCTAATTCCTTAAGTTCATCAAACGTTTTAACATCCTCAGCTCCTAATGAAAGCACTTTATTTACAGCGACTTTACCTTTAGAATGTGCCATTGAACCAATGTTTAATTCCTTAATATCAACACCACCGCTTATTGTACGCAATGCATCTTGCGGCGTTTCAAACAAAACTAATGCTTTTGTACCGCCAAAACGTGGGTCTTTTGCAATTTGAATCATTTTGTCAACTGGAATAACATTTGCATGTACTCCAGGAGGAGCTGCCTCAACAATCATACTCTTACGTAATTTATCTTTAGATACATTATCAGAAACAACAATAATTCTTGAAGGTTGCGTTGTCTTTGTCCATGCAGTTGCTACTTGTCCATGTAATAAACGTGTATCTACACGAGCTAAAACATATTTTATTTTACCATCTCCAACAACTGTTCCTTCTGGAATAGCTTGCTTAGGTTGATTGTCAACAACTTGACTGTTACTTTCCTTAGGTTGTAACCCTTCTGGTTTAACTTTAACTCCATCTTTTGCCGTCCCAATAATTTGTTCCGCAATTTCATGAGCAGAGTTCATAGATAGTCTAGATGCATAAGCTTCAATAACCATGGGCAAATTCATACCAGCAACAATTGCCCACTTATCCTTATGTTGTTCATATAAGTTATTAGCTTGATTAAAAGGTGTTCCGCCCCAAAGATCAACTAAAAATAACACTTCATCAGAATTGTCGAATTCTGAAATTGCTTTTTCCATTTTAGCGCGGATATCATCTGGTCCTTCACTCGGCTTTAAGATAACCGGAGTAACATTTTCTTGTTTACCGAAAATCATTTCACCAGATTGGAAAATACCTTCTGCAAAGCCACCATGACTCGCTAGGATAATACCTACCATTGTGTGTGCCTCCTATAATTAATTTTTACTAATTTGTACAAATGAATCAATGAAAATATATTTAACAAGTTAAAACAAATTACGAACTTTTTATACCGTCTTTTTAACAAGACCATTTTCTCGCAAGGCTTTCCACAAATCACGCTTAGAGTCAGTCGAAACTTTTCTTGTTTCTAATTGAATGCCCCTGTTGTGCAACCACGTGAAAGCTTCAACATCCGTTTGATTTACAGCTATTGTATCAGTCACCATTCTGCGACCCATACTAAAACTAAGTGATCCTATATTAATCGAATTTATCCTTATCCCACTTTCAATTAAACGTTGGGCATCTAAGGGACACTCAACTAACACCATCACTTTCAAACCAGCAAAACGTACATCCTGATAAACTCTAAGCATTTTGTTTATCGGAATCACATTTACCTTTGTACCAGGAGGAGTTGCTTGCCTAATCAATACCTTTCGCAACTCGTCTTTCGCAACACCATCAGAAACAACTAAAATGCGATCAACTTTAGCTGCTTTAACCCAATTAGTAGCTACTTGCCCATGTAATAAACGACTATCTATTCTTAGTAAACGTACATCCATTGCCATGAACAAAACCTCCAATTCACAAATGCCATATGCTAAATAACGAACAAAAACCCTGAGTAATAACTCGTCTAACACCATCTCCAATTCTTATAAAAATATATTTACTAAAACACATAATTAACAGTTGCAAATTCATTTTATATTAAAAACCAAAATTAAAATAATAATTTCTTGAATCAAAATTTCCACTTGAAAAATATGCTTTTATTTTCATATACTTCTAAAAATTCACTGTACACTTTATATATAGCAAATATCGTGCCAACTTTTGTGTATCGCTTACTTTTAGCTAATTTAAAGAGTTTACGAAAACTTAAAAAAGGCAGTGATACACTAATCATAGTGTATCACCGCCTTTGTATCAAGCGTTTGCAATTTGTGTATCAAATAATTTAATGATATAAAAGTTCTCAGCTTCTGATAATTTTATATTAAGTGTATTTTCTATTATTTCGTTAGCTTGTTTAATAAGTTTATAATTGCTATTCTTTTCAACCGTCGTACCCTCTTCATCTGATATTGACAAAGTCGAGCCTAATAGTTCACGTTCAATTGCACCACCCAAATGCATTATGACGCTAATTCGCATTGAATTAGTAAAATCAAAATCACTATGTCGATCAATGAAATTGCAATAATCCCATAATATCTTGATAATCTTATGCGGATTCAAAAACGTAAAATATTGATCTAAATACTGCTGTGCGGTTTCTTCAGTTAAAGTATCGGATTTTTCCAAGGCTTCTGCTTCTTTAAGCGCTGGGAAACCAACATTTTCAATCATCTGGATAAATTTCTCGCCTCCACCTTGTAATAAATCTTCAAGCGAAATAAAGGGGACTTTAATATTAGGTTTGGCAATCCCCGTTGCTGCAATAATTTGATACTGAGTATTTAATTTTCGCACTTCTTTTTCCATTCCTACAACAGAAAGCGGAACCACACCAATATCATCAATTAAGTTATCTACTAATATTTGATCCAGAATTCCTTTAATTCTTTCAGCCGTTCCTTTTCCAGTTGAACAAATAGCGATAATAATTTTTTTGCGTTTATCGCCTAAAACTATTTTATCAGGCTCTACCACCTTTTTTTCCGGAATTTGTATTTGGCGAGAATATCCATTAAATTCACGCAATTCTTTATAGATTGTTGTCAAATCACTGTCTATTAAAGAAGTTTTTCTTGCTGCTTCTAAAACCATTGCAGTCGTTACCATATCAAGTGATTTCACCTGTATGCCCGTACTAGCAGTCAGACGATCACTAAACGTACTTAGCGATCCCATATCTACCAATAATAAAACTCCATTTCCATGATCAATTTCTTTCACTTCTTGACAAATCCCCTGAAATGCTATTTGCGGACTCATATCTAAAGACATATCAAAAGCTTTTAAATTATCAACTGAAAGTAATTGTTCTACTACCTTCACCATTGACGAAGCCGTACTTTTCCCATGTGCTGCAACGACAATACCCACTTTTCCACTAGTTGGTGCTGTCTTTAATGAAACTAATAAAATTGCTAGATAATACATCTCTGATTCTGGAACTGGAAAATGATAATGTTCTTCTAACAACGCTTTTATATGCTCAGCAATTTTTTGTTCTAGCTGATACTCTTTTACCATTTCTACAATATCACTAGAAACGGCTCGTAACGGTTGTCCTGACTGCAATCTTTTTATAAAAGAACTAATATGCAAACTCATCGCGTAAATAAAATTACTACCTATAGAATACTCATATTTTGTTTCTAATTCCTGCATAATATTTCTTGTGATATCAATAATTTCTTGATCAACAATCTCATTTAAATTATTTTCTGTCTGAACCTTTTTTGCACCTTGATAAAAAGTTTTAAGGTGTACATTTATATCAGTAAGAATAAAGTTATTAATTGCAGACTGGTCTAATCCTTCACTTTTTAAAACAGCCGCCTTATCTCCAATAATTTCATACAAATTATATGGCAATTCATAGTCTCCTGATTCATCAATTACATGCATATCATTATCTGGTCGAACTATCATTGCAGGTTCTAACATTTTTGTAAGTTCGCCCAGTTCCTTACGATTGTTAGCTAAAAGAGATAATCCTTCTTTAATATTAGGTGGTAACTGCGCAAAGGTTATTAGAATTTCCGTTTTGTTTTGGATACTATTTAAAAATCCTTGGGCACACACTAACTGAATGTTTGACTTTAATTGGCCAACATTACCATATGTAACGCTTCCCAAAAGAGCTTGTACGACATCTTCATTCAACCGGATATTCTTTTTAATCCTATTGGCTTCAATCACTAATAAATGTTTTAATAATTGCAGCCTTTCTCGCATTGTTCTTTGCTTAAAACTAGGCATCTGAATTGTAATTGGTATCCGTCGCACAAAGGTTTGTAGTAATGCACTCTCTGGATCTTCAGTTGTTGCACAT
Organism: Ligilactobacillus ubinensis; assembly: GCF_024160875.1. GTDB lineage: Bacteria > Bacillota > Bacilli > Lactobacillales > Lactobacillaceae > Ligilactobacillus > Ligilactobacillus ubinensis. The sequence continues at coordinate 6,762 of NZ_JAIULA010000017.1, forward strand.
ACTAACCGCACGTTAGCGTGATGTGTTTTAACCGTTTCGCCTAAACGGTTATATGTTCCATGATCCATAAAATAAAAAATCATTTCTTGTCCTTCTGGTGGCAAGCGATGAACTTCATCTAAAAAAAGCATCCCCCCATCAGCTTCTTGAATCAATCCATCTTTATCCTCTGCTGCACCTGTAAAGGAACCTCGAACATAGCCAAAAAGATGTGACATCAGTAGTTGCGGATTATGTGCATAATCGGCACAATTAAAGGTTGTAAATGGTTTATCAGCTGCTATTATTTGGTTATTACGTGCAAAATAATACATTGCATTAGCAAAATAGGTCTTGCCAGAACCGGTCGGTCCCGTAATTAAAGTATTCAAACCGTGTGGTGGGTACAAAAGAGCTGCTTTCGCTTGATCAACTTGATTTTTCAAGCTGCCTTTCCAGCCAATAATTTTTTCAAAAACATCAGCTTCACTCTGTTTTGATTCTCCTATTTCTGGGGCTAATTCTTTCATACTGCCTTTTTTCACCTGTATCGCCGAATTTTTTTCATCTAATAAATAGCGTACTGGCCGACCACTTGTTTTAACTAATAAATTTTCACGTACTAACTCATTTAACTCCTTACTAACATTTGATCGTACTAGCCCTAATACTTGTACTAATTCCGAAGTTGTAAATCCTTCTGGTTTATTCGAAGTGTTTTCTTGGATATATTCCCATATTTTCTGCTTCCGAGTCATATTTTTCCTCCTTTCTAAAAACTTATTCCTATTATTAGTTAGTGTATCATTGTACTTAGTGTATCGTCAATTTTCTAACTTTATTTCCAAACCAATCTCTAAAAAATAATGCCTTTTATGTTTACTTCATAAAACAAAAAACCGAAGTGAAAACTCACTTCGGAAAATTATTTTATTAATTCACTTTTATAACTCGTCTATTTAGAAATATACGTATCTTTCCAGTTATAAGTTACACCAGCTGTATTTTGGATAACACCCTTAACTGATGAGCGTAGCATATATGCTTGGTTCAATTGGAATAACGGTGCAACACCTTGTTCATTGCTCAAAATCTTAGATGCTTTAACCATATCACTCCAACGTTTTGTTGTATTACCTGCATCTGTTGTCTTAGATGCATTAATCAAGGAATCATATTCAGAATTTGACCATTTACCATCATTATATGAATTATCTGATGTAAATAGATCTAAGAATGAAATAGGATCTGAGAAATCAGCGCCCCATGAAGAAAGAACTACATCAAAATCACCACTTTGAGCACGTGATAAGCGCGTTTTAAACGGAACACTTTGAACTGACACTGTAACGTCTGGTAATGTTTCTTCAATCTGGCTTTGCAAGTATGCTGCAACTGACTTCGTTGTATCTGTATCATCACTTAATAAATTAAAGCTTAACTTAGTTTCGCCTAATTCCTTCAAACCTTCTTTAAGTAGCTTCTGTGCCTTAGCTTTATTGTATGTTACACCAGCTGTTGTTTCTGCTGCTGTAGCAAAATCTTTCCCATTATTAGAAGCTAAGCCCTTAGAAACAATACTTACTGAAGGTAATGTCCCTGAACCTAAAACTTTATTAGCTAGAGTCTTACGGTTAATAGCGTAAGACAACGCTTGCCGTATCTTCTTGTTAGCAAATTCTTTTTTCGTTTGATTAAATTCTAAGTAGCTTGTACGTGCTTGTTTCAAAATATTGTAACCAGTCGTTCCCTTAAGCTGTTTGGATTGTTCTGTACTCAACAATGTATAATCCAACTTCTTAGATTGATATAAGTTATATGATGTTGTTGTTGATTTGTTAACACTAAAGTTAATTGTCGTTAACTTAACATCTTTTTTATCCCAATAAGAATTATTTTTGACTAACTTCCAGCTTAAATTAGAACCGGTCCAGCCTTCCATCTTAAATGGGCCATTGTATACCATATATTTAGAAGCTGTACCATATTTTTTACCATATTTTTCAACAGCTTTTTGACTTTGTGGGAAGAACACTGGGAAGCCCATTAATAACTTGAAGTATGGTAATTTCTTTTCAAGTGTAACTACCAATTTATACTTTCCAACTGCTTTAATACCCAAAGTGTTTACATCTTTCTTACCAGCTACAATTGCATCTGCATTTTTAATACCATCAAATAAGTATGAATATTCAGATGCTGTTTTAGGATTAACCGTCCGCCGCCACGAGTAAACGAAATCTTTAGCAGTTACAGTATCACCATTTGACCATTTATCATTTTTGCGTAAAGTAAAGGTATATTTAAGACCATCCTTAGAAACCTTAGTCTTGGTAGCAATTCCTGGTTCAATCTTGCTATTCTTACCAATACGATAAAGACCTTCCATTGTATTGTTCAACTGATCAAAACTAATTGTATCCGTTGCTGTTGATAAATCCATTGTTGGTAATTCTGAAGAATAACTCCAATTTAAAACTTGTTTATCCGCAAGACTTGAAGACTTGCTGCTACTGCTTGAGCCACATGCCGTTAGGGCCAAAGCCACTGCAACAAGCGATGCCCCTGCGGCAATCACTTTTTTAAGTTTCATAACATATTTCCTCCCTTAGAAATATTAATCCAATAAAAAATTAACTAACAATGAGTAAATTATAGTTTGTTTTATTTCAAAAAGCAATAAAATAATTATACAAATTTTATTTTCTGCTCATTTTAAAAAAATAACACATTAAAAATATAGCTTTTTTTGCATCCATTCTCTTCGATGATTAGCGGTTACATTGCAATAAAGAAAGGTATATAGATGAAATTTGATATAGTTAAAATGAAAGATACACTATAAAAAATCGTCTTATTTTATTCTAATGTTATATACCGTGGCTATGTAATAAGTCTCATAAAATATTAATTATTAATTAGAAAAAAATATTTCTTACCTCTATATGTAGATAAGATGCTTATCAAGTAGCATCATGGTAAAATATACCCTAGAAACACTATATAGAAAGAGTGGTAGCTACTATGAAACGGGAGTCGTCCTATGAATATACCCATGGAAGTCGAAGAACACGTTTACTAGAAATAGTTCGTACCATGCGCAATCACAATGTATTGACTAACCTTATGAATCAACGCAACCCCAAAGAAGTTCGCCTAGCCTTTGAAGAGCTTGGTCCAACTTTTATTAAAGCAGGTCAACTACTATCAACACGTCCTGATTTAATTTCGCCAATTTTTATCGCTGAATTCCGCCAACTACAAGACAATGTTCAAATTGACGACTTCAGTACTGTCTCACAAACGTTTGAACAGCAAACCGGTAAAAAAATTACTTCTGTTTTTGAATCGTTTGAAAAAGAACCATTTGCTTCGGCATCTATTGGCCAAACACACCATGCCGTTTTATTAGATGGCACTAAAGTCGTTGTCAAAGTTCAACACCCCGATATTGCAACTACAATCGCTACTGATTTGGCTTTATTTAGGCTTGCATTACGTGTTTTCAAATTTGTCCCTGAAATTGGAGCAATTAATCCGCGAGAAATATTTAATGAAATTCGGATTTCTTTGTTAAATGAGTTAAATACAGAAATTGAAATAAAAAATGGTTTAGAATTCTACCAACTAAATAATGGTGACGGTATTATCGAGGTTCCATGCGTTTACAAGAAATTATCAACACAAAAAATTCTTGTCAATAGTGCAATGCAAGGACAAAGTATTAAGAAACTGGTCACACAGCCTCTAAGTGATAATCCTGATGAAGCTCAAAAGCAAAAAGACGAGCGTAAATATATTGCAAAATCATTAGTTGAAAACTTTATTAAACAAGTTTTCGTCGATAACTTTTTCCATGCTGATCCTCATCCTGGAAATATTTTATTCTATCGTCTAGATAAAAGTAGTTCCCAACATAAAACGAGCGTATCACGTGAGCACTTTACATATGAACTTCACGGTAACAAATTTGTCTGGTCCCAACGTGAAGCATTGCCTAACTTCCGTCTTGTATATTTAGACTTTGGCATGATGGGGCATTTAACACCTTCTTTAGTTGATGGAATTGCTAAAATTGTATGGGCTTTAAATACTAAAGACATTCGTGAAATTGGACAAGCTATTGTCTCTGTTTGCAACCAACTCGGTCCCGTTGATACAGAAGACTTTTATTCCGAATTAAACTTGTTTTTAACACCATTCATGAACATGGGGTTAGATCAAATTGATTTTCCTTCAATGCTTTACAGTATTATTGGCTTATGTCGCAAAAATAATCTTCAGATGAAATCAGAAGTTACTTTGTTGGTTAAAGCATTCGGATTACTAGAAGGTTTAGTCGCTCAATTGGATCCCAACTTATCCTTAATGGATGTTGCTCGTTCCTTTGGGAAAGCCTATTTACAACGTAAACTCAATTTTAAAACTATTCTAGAAGACACAAGCCTTGATACTATTCAATCTCTACGCACTCTACCCAAACTTCCGCTTAAATTCAGTCGTATGCTAGACGTCATTGCATCAGGACAAGCGAGATTTTCTATTCGCTACAAAGGGCAAGATAAGTTACTTGAACGCATTGACCACATTGTTAATAGAATTATTGTGGCAATCGTGCTATCAGCCATTATCCTGAGTTCCTCTTTATTAGTTGAAGGTAGCGCTAGACATCCTGCTATTTATAATGTTGGTGTTACTGGATACTTTATTGCCATCTTTCTAATTGTTTTATTAATCATAGATGATTTACACAAACGTTGGCGTAAATGGAAAGGAAAAGACAAATAAGCTAGTCTAAATTACATGCTCAAGAGTAACTGACTGTCTTTTAACACCCAATAGCTAAAACTAAAAAGAGTCTAGGGCAAAAACCCTAGACTCTTACACCGTATAATTAGAATCTTAAGTATAACAGTAATATAAAAATCTGTCAAACAAAAAATTAACCATTATTAGTTCGTTTCTTTGGCATTTTTTGCCAACTTGTACTACTATATAGTTGTACAAAAAGAAGAAAGGATGTCTTTATATTATGGCTAATGAACTAAACAATCGTTTTAATAATTTGATGCGAGGTAGCGATGAATTCTTCAGTAATCTAGGGCGCTCCTTTTTTAACGGCTTAGATGACTTCAAGCAAATGAAAACTGATGTCACCGAAAAAGATACATCTTATGTTGTTGCAGTTGATCTACCTGGAGTTGATAAGAAAGATATTGCTATCGATTTTAAAGATAATGAACTAATTATCTCAGCTAAACGAGACTCATTTAGCGATGAAAGTGATTCCGAAGGTAATATTCTTTCAAGTGAACGTAATTATGGTGAATTTTCTCGGCAGTATTCATTTCCTAACGTTGATGAAACTAAAATTAATGCTAAATATGAAAATGGTGTCTTGATTGTTACACTACCTAAAACAGCAGACGAAATTTCTAATAAGCACCATATTGAAATTGATTAAACCTTGATTTATCGCAATTTAAACTTAACTCATTACCAATCAGGATTATGTAGCTAGTTATTACAGTTACATGGTCCTGATTTTTTCTATATGTATTCATTTTTACAGACATTTGCTTTACAAACTTAAAAACCTCTTTAATTCCCCACATATTCAAGTTTCACATGAAACACAAGTTATTTCGATTGCTTTTTTAATCCTCTTATTGATATAATGCAATTAAAATTTAATCTTAAATTAATTTTAATTGGAGCTATTTATATGAAAAAAGATAAATCGATAATTCAGCTAGATTATTGGACATCCCGCTCATGGGCTGCCTTTGTTTTCGGATGCCTGTTAATCATGCAAACGGCCACAATTACACTTCATTCATTGTTTTCTATCAACACGAAGAATGAACAACAAATTTTACCATTAGATTTTATCCTTCTTATTACTATCCGAATTTCATGGTTTCTGATTTCTATTGTTATCTTACTTACTTTAGCGTACTTATTTATGCATCTACTTGATGTCCCACTAAAATTTAGTTCTATCTTTCGCCTCTACTTTATTTCACGCACCCCTGCTTTATTATTTACACTCTTAGACTTAGGCTACTTATTAATTACTCATTCTTCTTTACCCAAAGAACTTAGTATTTTTTTCGATGTACTTAACGTCTTATTGACTGCACTTATATTATATTTTGTTAATAAAAGCGAAAATGATCTTCTCCCTGGAGAAAACATTTTTTTAACTAGCACCATAGCACTCCTACAATTGTTAATCCTAATTCCAGGTTTTCTAAAATTTTGATTATCGTTCGTACCTAAAATGGAATAAAGTCTTTTTAAATCAACCGTTAGAAATTAATTTTTTTATTCGAGAAAACGCTTGCAAAAGATAGAATAATATGTTATAAAATAGGTGTAAGGAGTCCAAGGATTCCCGCAATTAAATGTTAGTATCATTCAGCTTTCTCCGTTGTCTAACGAACCCGCTTTTAGAAGTCAATAGTACTAACCAACAGTAAATCTTAAAATACCAAATAGATAATATTTTAAATTCAACTTATCTGCTGTTACTAATAATAAACCATCAGAAAACAGCATACCCAATTTATTTAAGATAAGTTAATACTGTATAAAGAAGGTGTCGGAGCCAACATAGAAATGCATTTTCTCAGAATTGTATCACAGTTTGTTTGTGCAACATTCAGAAGTGAATGACTAAACTTAATTGCAAAGAACCTAGGATAGTAAATTTAAAGGATGTGGGAAAAATCGTTACTCCTTATTATAATTCAATAATCTTGTGCTCATAAATATTTTGTGGAGTCCACATAAGAACCTCCAAAATGATATGTATGAATGAATGCGAGCACAAGGTTATTTTTTTGTTCAAAAAAAGCAACTGCCTATGCGCTCTGACAGTTACCTTATACAATACAAATAAGAAGATATTTTTATATACAGCTTATTTTATTCTTTCATACTCAGTTACTAAAGCACCTTTATTACCTTGATGTCCAAAGTTTTTTAACTCATTATCTTGAGTGTTACTCCAATCCAAAAAATCAGCTTCATCTTCCCATATATTTATCATTACGTGCTCAAAGTTTTTATTTTCCGAACGTAGTACAACCACTTCATTCAGTCCAAAAGGTCGGCGATCCTTTTTTTCCCATTTATCCATAATTGCTGTAAAAACCTTCTGTTCATCGTTATCTAAAGTTAGATAACGGAATTCAAAAAAACCATCCCAGTTTTCTTCAAATTCTATTTTTCGAACTAATGTATAGCTTAGTCCAGCTGTAAAAATGTTTTCCTGTCCTGAATAGTCAAATAGCATATACCGATTGCGATCTGTTACTGAACGAAATAAAACTAAATTTCTCTTGGGATACTTTTCTTGGAGTCCCTCTAAAACATCTTTTGGTCCAAATGTAAAATTAATTTCACGCACTGTCATAACAATCCCTCCATCTTCGGCATTTGTTTCTATGATAATTATATCACATTGTTTTTCCAAGCATACTCTTGAATAAAAATAAATTAATTTATCTGTCTTTACTTTACACTACTAAAAATTATGCTTAATTAATACCCTAAAAATACAAAAAAAGAGTGGCTAAACCCACTCTATAAAAATCCTTAGTGTTACTCCATTTTTATTTCTAACGTTTTTTATTTTTACATAATTCTTTAGCTTCAAGAGGCAACAATATTGACTTATGCTGTTGCAACTCAGCTTCTGGAAGGTTCAATACTTCTGTAACTAATACAGGAACAACTTTATTTCGATTATCCAAAACTTGTACTCGAGCATTAACTGCTAATTTTTCCGGATAATTTGTCGGTACTGTAAAAACATAAGCTTTTTTCAAAAAGCCTTTAAATTGATGGCTGACTACTTTTCCATTGGCATCTTTAACTTTTTTAAATTTAAAAAACTTTACCTTAACTGCATTGGCCATAAACGTTGCACCTCTTTTAATTTTTGCAAGACCCACGTTTATTATACCACATTCTTATTCAGATGCTCCCGTAACACTATCAATTCCTTCATCTAGCCTTGGCTCTTCAGAAGTATTTACTTTGGTTTCTATGTTTTCTTCTACCTTTGCTTCTTCATGTTTTGAAGCACTTGCGATTACATCTTGTGCATTTTCATCTTTAACTAGCTTCTGTCCTGTTTGTTCCAAATATGCCTTAACAATTGGCCACATATCCAAAACCCACTCATTTACACCACGGTAATTTCCTTCTTCATCATGCATCGCTTTATAATAATGCATCAAATATCTCTCATTAATTTGATTACCTGGAACTGGCATTTTTACTAAATCTGTTTCACCTGTTCTTAAGGCATGGATCGTTTTTTTCACACCGTCCCTAGCACGGTCTGGATGGACTTTTGAAATAGGACTTCCTGTTTGTTCAGGTTCACGTGGTGCTAACATCTCTTTACCCGGTTTTGTATGATTGTAGTAAATAAATTGGTTATTATCATCGGCATATGTCAATTCCATTGGCATCGAATTCAAAAACCAATTTAATTGATCTACTGTTAGTAGACCGCTATTTAATTTTACATATTCCTTTTTCTGTGCAGCTTTTGTTTTTTGTGCAGCTAATTCTACCCAATCATCCGCATCTGGATCAACTCCTCTAACGGTTGTGTCTACTGCACCTGCAGCTGTTAAATCTTCATCTTCCCACGATGTTTCTTCTTTTTCTTTAGTATTTAATGCTTTTAACACTTCTACCCACTTAGCAAATTTTTCTAATACACTGCCCAAAAAACCTGCCGTTCTTTCATCCTTCAATTCCCCATTATCATCAAATGCTTCTTTGACATTTCCTAACAGGAACTCATTTCCTGGCATAACAAGAGCATTAACCCCTGGCGAATCTAAGATTTGACGTAAACTTAATTGTGCTCGCGAAGAGCCTTGACTAAAGTACGATGCACCTACTATCAATACAGGTTTGTTTTCAAATGGATGTACATTAAATGATAACCATTCAAGAACACTCTTCATGGCTGCAGTCGTTGTATGGTTATGTTCTGGTGTTACCAAAATAACTCCATCTGCAGCTAAAATTTTATTGTTTAAGTTTTGAATAACCTCACTATTTGTTTGATCCTTACTTGCATTGAACATTGGAACATCTTTGATATCTAACATTTCGATTTCAGCAATCTCCGTATAATGTTTAACAATATATTCAAGTAATTTACGGTTATAAGATTTTTCTGCAATTGTACCAACAATTCCGACAAATTTCATCACTAATTACTTCCCTTCTTCGTCATCTTCCCATGTATAGTTTTCTGCCAGTTCTTTATTAGCCTTGATTGTATTATTCAAATTCTTTGAAATTTCAACAAACGTTTCAAAGTCCTTAAATAATTCATTTAACCGAGTTATTTTTTCATCATTATTTAGATTCCCATTTTCGTCAAATATCCCTAAAGAATGATCTACTAAAAATTCCGAACTTGGCATAATGCGTGCTTGTAATTCTGGCGAATCTAAGATTTGGCGTACATGCGCCTGTGCCCGTGAAGCTCCTAAAGTTCCATACGAAGCTCCCACAACCATTACAGGCTTTCCAACAAAAGGATGGCTGCCATATGATAACCATTCTAAAGCATTCATTAACACTGCTGGTGCCGAGTGATCATACTCTGGTGTTGAAATAATCACTCCGTCTGACTCCGCAATCTTTTTACTTATAACACTAACTCGTTCAGGCAAAACTCTCCCTGGAACTTTATAAAAAACAGGTAATTCCGCAATACTTATTATTTCAATTTCAGCTTCATTTGCAAAATGTCTTTGAATATATTCAACTAACTTTTTATTTGTTGAACTTGGAGAGTTTGTTCCTGCGATTCCAATATATTTATTCATAGTGTCAAAATCCTCTCTACCATATTAGTTTCATTATGTTATCGCTTTAATCTTAACATTTATACCTTATTAAATAAACAATCAAATTGCTATAACAAACTATTATCAGCTTGATTTCAATCTTTTTTTCATTCATAAAATTTACCATCGCATTGATAGATTCTGTTTATAAATAAAACCAATTTCAGTCTATATAGTCAAGTCCACTATATAAACTAAAATTGGTTAGCTAGTCTATTGCATTTTTGCTTTTACTTTTCATGAAACTCGCCTTCGATTACCGAATCATCATCTTCAGAATCATCACGCTTAGATGTGTGGCTGGGTTTTTCTGGGATTACTGCTGCCGCAATAAAATATATTATCACTCCGAGAAGTATTTGACCTGGGAAAATAATTAGGATCGCCCCTATTAAACGAACCCAACTTTTATCCCACTCAAAATACTCTGCTATTCCGCCTAATACACCTGAAATAACTTTTTCATTTGATTTATATAATGTTCTTTTTGCCATATTAATTACCCCTTTTCTTTATCTAATATGAATATCTCCATCTTCTGTTGTTGCAGTAAAAATATTATCCTGTTCACTATTTAACTTCAAAAGACGACCTGTACTACTTTTTTTGGTGTAAAGTCGATTATCTCCATCTGTCGACCTTGTTTTATACCCTGCAGCTTGCATCCCCGAAACCGTAATATCCCCATCTTCTGTTGTTGCTTGATATCCGTTGGTGATTTTTACTTTCTTAAAAGTCATATCACCGTCTGCGCTACGGCTCGAACTACTATTAAGCTCTGCTTTACTAATATCTATGTCGCCATCTTGATTTTTTAACTTAACATCGGTCAAAGTTGCATCACTAATCGTCGCATCACCATCACCCGATGCTATCGTACCTGCAACAATAGATGTATGCTTCACTGATATATCACCGTCTTCAGTCTTAATTTTTTGATTTACTGCAATCTTTGCATTGCTAATATTAATATCTGCATCTTCAGATTGCAATAATAATGATTCAATTTTTGTTTCCTGTAACTTTATACTATCTCCTTGCGCAACTATCTGTACATTTGTTAATGTTTTATTTCGCGGTACAGTAATTATCAGTTCATTGTTTTTCTGATTTCTACCAAAGTCAAACCCAACACTTACAGAGACAGCTGACGTTTCCGTTTTAGTACTTGTTATTTTCAAAACACCCTTAGTTACATTAACTTTAGGCTGAATTTCTTTTTTTCCAATATATTTTACTGCATATTCTTTTCCAGCAATCACCTTAACATTTATATCTTTTACATTAATCTGTATATTACTAAAATTACTAACTTGTTTGTTTTTTGTAATAACTTTCTTATTATTAACTATTTTAGGTAACATTCCGTCAAACCAAACTGTGCGCATCCCACCTTTTGAAATAGCAAAAACAAGCAATATACTGCCGATTCCTAATAGGATTAAGCCATATTTTATCAGCTTTTTCATCATGCTTGCACCTTCCTTTTGCGTGAAAACTTACCATATAAAAAGCGCGCAAGATTGGCTATTGCTTGCACAAACCAGCTTAAAATCAAAAATGACACTGCAAATAAAATAAATAAGCCACCTAGACACATAAACGCTACTGCAATATAGAATGCAGCTACAATAAGATTAGTAAATATTAAGCCAATTCCTATATATGCAGAACTTAAAAACAAAACAATCAAAGCAATAAAAAACGCAATTAGCACAGCTGCTGCCGAAAAAGTAATAGCAAACATTATCAATAAAATCATCCCTGCTATCCCCAACGTTAATGGAGACGTGATTAAAACTAAAATGATTAACCAAATCATCTTAATGTTCAAATGTGTTTTAGTTGCTACGTTTTTACCTAAACTTTCTTCAGTCTCTTTAATAGAAAAATCAGCTAAAATCTTGCGTCCTAATTGATGTGCAGTACCTAGACTTTTTTCAATTTCTTCGTGAGTTGTTAAATTAGCATCATCAATATATTCAGAGTAAAAGTTTAATACATCCGCTCGTTCACTATCTGTAAGTGCAGTAAGGTAGCCTTCTAACTCTACTAAATACTGTGATTTATCCACGTACATTCTCCCCCTTTTTACCGTAAAACAATTCATCTAACCCCGTTTTATAATCAGACCACATCTTGCGTACACGAGCTAATCGTTCTTCCCCATCTTCTGTTATCTGATAATAACGTCTATTTCTCCCTTGATAAGGTTTATCATATGTTGTCAAAAAGCCATTAGTTTTCAAGCGCCTTAATACAGGGTACATTGTCGACTCTGAGATAGAAATCACTTGCTGAATATCTTGTGTCAATGAATATCCATAATAATCTTTACGCTCTAATAGAGCTAAAACCAATCCGTCTAACAAATCGGCTGTTATTTGTATTTTCACAGCATCTGCTCCTTTTTTATTTTAAACAATATTATATAACATATAGTATCATTGTGCAAATAGCTTAGGAGTCCCTATCTCTTTTTAGCTCTATGTATTTGGGGCTAAAAACAGCTAATTACGCTTAGCCTCGTAATCCCAGCACCAGATTATCCAGTTAATGCTCTCTAACCAACTATTTTTTATGCTTCATGAATTTCTAAAGGCAGACCATCTGGATCAAAGAAAAATGCCATTTTTTTCTGATTAAAATCATCATACCGTAATGGTTCATGTTCAATATGTAAACGATCAAATTCTTCTAAACATAATTCCACATTTTTTACTGCAAAAGCAAGATGTCGTAATCCTTGATTTTCTCTTTGTGGTAATTTAGGCCTACTAGGTGACTTAGGTTTTATGAATATTTCTAATACTAGATTGCCCTGCCTTACATTGAATAAAATATCCTCTTTTTCTGGCCGAATATGCTTATCAAGTAGCTTAAATCCCAATTTATCAACATAAAATTCCTTTGTTTTTGCATAATTACTGCCAATTATAGCTATGTGGTGTATCTGACCTAGCTCCATTACCTATCACCTACTTCTCTGATTTCAAGATGTGCCCCATTTGCATCAATAACACCAACAACTTTTTTAGTCTGCTCCTCATCTAAATAGCCATAGTCTATCTGTCCCCATAGTTTATCTACATCCGAGATTTTCACATCTGTTATTGTTTCATGTTCAAATTTGCGAATAAGTGAAATTTTAGTTTTTAAAAATTCACTTTTTTCTACCGCTTTAGCTAACGTATACCCCTCATCTAAAAAAGACCGAATGGCTGCCACTCGGTAACAAGTTTCCAAACTAAACTTGCGTGGTACACCATTGTCATTCCCAATTGATTCAATATATCCTTTTTTCTCCCAATAACGTAATTGTCTAGTAGAAACGCCTACCATATCACTAAGATCCCCTATTCCTACTTGAAAATCTTTTATTACATGTAGTTTAAACATCGACATTATCTGAGTTGTCCCTTTCCATCTTTAAAAATTTAACATTTTATCACATCAATATTATATCATTTATTGTAACTTTTTTTACTTAGTTGTCAACAAGATTGACAAGTCAAAAGCTTAGGAGTATAGTTTTTATCGTTGACAAAATATAAGAAAAAATCTAATAAAGGAGGAAATATTTTTGACAGAAGAAATTAAACCCGTTGATATCAACGGTAAACCCTATAATAGGAGCTTGCTCGTCTTAGTCTTGATGGTTGGATCCTTTTGTACTGTTCTTAACGGTACCATCCTTGCCACCGCTTTACCTGCAATTATGAAAACTTTTGATATAAATACATCTACCGTTCAATGGCTAACTACTGGCTTTATGTTAGTCAATGGTGTAATGATTCCTGTCAGTGCTTGGATGATCAACAAATTTAGCACTCGCTTTATGTATATTGGCGCAATGTCTGTTTTCTTATTAGGAACAATTATTGCCTATATATCTCCTAATTTTCAATTTCTATTAGCCGGCCGCCTTATTCAAGGATTAGGTGTAGGTGTTACTATGCCTTTATTACAAACAATTATGCTATCAATTTTTCCTCCTGAAAAACGTGGCGCTGCCATGGGAACTGTTGGCCTCGTCATTGGTTTAGCTCCCGCATTAGGCCCCACTTTATCTGGTTGGATTGTTGATAATTATACGTGGCGTGATTTATTCGGCATGATTATCCCAATTGTTTTTGTTGTACTACTATTAGCTCTCTTTCTAATGCGTAATGTTATTCCTAATAAAAATCAAAAACTAGATATTATTTCAGCAATTACCTCTACTATTGGCTTTGGAAGCTTGTTATATGGATTCTCAAATGCCGGCACAGATGGATGGACTGACAAATTTGTTTTACTTGAACTTTTAATCGGAGTTATTTTTGTATTCCTATTTGCCCGTCGTCAATTGCATATGGATGATCCATTCTTAGATGTAGCCGTTTTTAAATATCGTGATTTTAGCATTGCTGCTATTTTAAGTGGTGTCTCTAATCTAGCTATGTTTGGGATTGAGATGTTGTTACCCTTATACATCCAAGATGTTCGAGGTGAATCTGCCTTTCATTCTGGTTTAATGCTACTTCCTGGGGCTCTTGCAATGGGGATTATGTCTCCTATCACTGGCCGGATCTTCGATCGTTTTGGTGCTAAGTACATGGCGATGACTGGTATGACACTACTAACCCTAGGCACAATTCCATTCTTCTTCATTACAGCACATACTTCTATTGTTTATATCATTGTTTTTTATGCTGTTAGAATGTTTGGTATTGCTATGACGATGATGCCAGTTACTACCTCTGGTATGAACGCCTTGCCTTTTAACTCTATCTCACATGGAACTGCCGTAAACAATACTTTCCGACAGGTCATGAGTTCTATAGGTACAGCTGTTTTAACCTCTGTATTAACTAATGTATCAACTAATGCAACGCCCGCTAAATCAGTTTTAAAAGCTACTCCTTTAAAATATAAAGATGAAGCCATTAACGCTGTTTTAAGTGGTTATCATGCTGCTTTTTTCGTAGCTGCTCTATTTTCAGCTGTTGCCTTAATTATGAGTTTCTTCTTAAAAAAGGGAAATTCTGTACGTCGTATTAAAGTTAAAGGAGGTGTCGCTAAATAATGATTATCTTAATATTAATCTTATTTGCTATCTTCCTTTTCGTCTTCAATGTACTACCTGTGGTTAAAAATAACCATTTTTGGGCAGTGCTTTGCTTGATTGGTTTCATTGCTTCTGGTTTTTTCATTGTTCTTAATGATGTAAATCATTTTGGAATGAGCATTGAGAAAAAAACAAAAACGTACACATTGACATCTAGTTCTAAAAAGATGAATGTTTTACTTTACCAAGGCCTTGGTAATGGTTCGGAAAAAATTTATATCTACAAAACTAATGCCAGTCAAAAAAAGCCACTTACAACCAAAACAACAAAGTACTCTACTAAATTAACAAAAACTAATAAAAATTCAACTTTAAAAGTTACTACTGAACGCTATATCTATAAAAATAGTTTAAACAAGCTGTTATTTGGCATCTTTGGTAATAATAATGATCTCAAACATCGTTACTACCACTTTAGAATCAATAAAAATTGGTATATTCTAAGCACTAGTCAAGCAAAACAGCTTGCCAAACTTATTAGCGCTAATAAAACGACTATGCAACAAGAAATCAGTACTAGTGTTAAAAGCTATCTTGCCAGAGAATTGGCTAAAAACCCAACATTATCACAATCTCAGCAAAAACTATTAATGCAACAGGCAGAAATAAAAGCAACTAAAAACATTTTGGACCGATATGTAGCAGAAATTAAAGAATAACTAACAGTTTTTAAAAAAATAGTTTATAAAGCATTGAATTAAAAAATTATTTAATCTTTTATATTACTTTTTCAAGATTATCGCTTTGTTTGTTAACAATATATTCATATTCTTCCGTTATAGTAATTAGTATAGAAAAGGTTCCATGTATCCTAATATTCGAACTAATGGTTTTAAAGAAAGAGTGACCTTTTATGAACACTACTAAAAATACAGATATTGTATCTGCTCAAATTGTACAACTAGGCAGTCAAATTATTACCTTAAAAACAGAAAATAATGAAGTTATTACTGTTAGTCGTCCTGCAAGTACTCGCAAAGACAAATTATTCATGAAAACAATGCATGATATTCTAAAAAGTGGTTTATGGATTCCCGTTAATAAAAAGCTGAAGCAAATTTTGCGCTATGACTGGTTTGACACTCCTGTTGAGAGCTATAGTTTTTAAACATCAACTAAATATCTATTAATAAATAGCACCCTACCAAAAATCTAATTTTAGTAGGGTGCTATTTATTATATAAACATATAATCTACAAATATTTTAATTAAGCATCAGTAACTCATAATTTGGGGAATCTATCAAACTTTTCTTCTAGGCGCTCATTATTTGTTGCTAAACGATTAGAAATACTCTTCAAGCGATTCACATTCATATCATATTCTTCTTTTGTCATATCCATATAAGAAAAGCATGACTGAACAGCATCTTTTACAGCTTTCTCGTTTTCAATCGCTTTTGTCGTCAACGTAATATATACTCTTCGTCCGTCTTCACGGATATGTTCACGCGTTACCCACTCATCTTTTTCCATACGTTTTAAAAGTGGAGTTAAAGTCCCTGTATCAAGGCCCAAGCGCTCACCTAGTTCCTTAATCATCATAGGCTTTTTTTCTTCCCACAATACTAATAACGTAATATATTGCGAATAAGTTAATTTGAATTTTTTTAACGATTCAGAGTAAAACTTATTATAATTTTTTTGTGCCGAGTAAATTGCAAAACACAGTTCATCTTCTAACCGATATGGTTTATGATCTATCATCTAGCACATACCTACTTTCTTAATCTCATTCACTTCTCTATTGGTTCAATAACCACATAACGTTTGGGCTCGCTGCCTTGTGAATAGGTTTTTATATTTTTTTCTTTTGCTAAAGCAGAATGAATGATTTTCCGTTCATATGCTGGCATAGGATCCAACCGCATAACTCTATGTTCCAGTAAAGCATCTTGCGCAACATTTTGGGCTAAATATTCCAATGTCTCTTGGCGACGTTGGCGGTAATCAGCAACGTCTAATACCACTCGTACTCTATGATGAGTTTTTTTGTCCAAATAATCTTGAGCTATTAATTGTAACGCATTAAGCGTTTTCCCTCTTCTGCCAATCAAAAGACCTTCTTGCTTCGTTTGAAACTCATAATACGCAACATGTTTACTAGGTGTTAAATCAATTGTAACTTGAATTCCCATTTTTTGAGTTATTGAAGCTAAATATTCTCCTAAATCAAGCAAGGCTTTTTCTAATTCTTGCTTTTTTTGAACACGTGTATCTTTTTTTTCAGCTGTTAAAACATCCTGTTGTTTCTGTGGTGTAGGTGTAGTAGTCGCTAATTTTTTGGGGGTTAAATTAACAACTGCCATTTTCTTACCAAAACCTAGAAAACCGCGCTTACCTTTTTCAACGATAGAAACTTCAACTTCATCTCGTTGAAGTCCCAAAGCCAAAAGACCAGCTTCGATTGCTGTTTCAACAGTATCTCCCTCATATTTCGTTTCAATTTCCTCCTAACTTACGCAGAATACCTAATTTTAATTAATTATATCACATGAAATTCATTATCGACAATAACCCTTTACCCTTACTCGAATAAAATTGCAAATACTTCTTAAATTTGTTTTTTTATAATCTTTTTCTTTTTTCATTTTAGAAAAACACTGATATAATGCAAGTATACAAATATTTAAAAAGCGAGGTCCTTTTACATGAGTCTCATCGATACGTACCAACTAAGTAATGATGTTACGATTCCGGTTGTAGGATTCGGCACGTGGCAAACACCTAATGGTGCCGTAGCTAACTTTGCCATTAAGGCTGCATTAGCTTCAGGTTACCGTCACATTGATACAGCTGAAATGTATGGCAATGAACAAAGCATTGGAAAAGCTATAAAAGAAACTGGCATTAGACGCAATTCATTGTTCATAACCAGTAAACTTAATAATCACGCGCATAACTATGCTGCTGCCACTGCTGCTATCGATCAATCTTTGCAAGACTTACAAACAGATTACTTGGATTTATTTTTAATTCACTGGCCTAACCCTAAACCAGCTCGTGATGAGAACTGGAAAAAATCTTTACAAGATACTTGGCGTGCTTTAGAAGATGCTTATAAAGCGGGTAAGTTGCGTGCAATTGGTGTTTCTAATTTTAAACCACATCATTTTGCAATACTTGAACAGACTCAAACAATTGTACCTATGGTTAACCAAATTCGCATTTGTCCAGGTGATTGGGATACAGAAACCATTGAATATTGTCGAAACCATAATATTTTATTAGAAGCATATAGCCCACTTGGAACAGGGAAAATTTTTACTGATCCTACAATGAAGGAAATAGCTGCTGCTAAAAAACGCACTGTCGCTCAAATTTGTATCAGATGGTCCTTGCAACATAATTTCTTGCCATTACCTAAATCAGTTCATGAAGACCGGATAGAAAATAATACTCATGTCTTTGATTTCGAACTAACAGATACTGAAATGGCAAAAATTGATGCTTTAGATGGCATTGTTGGTTACGCATCAGATCCTGATAAAGTTGATTTTTAACTAAATTTTCCAATGGAATAACAACTTTGTATGCTTTAAACATACTATCTTAGAAGAGGAGCCTAAAATTTATTTTCTAAGGCTGCTCTTTTTATTGCAACACTGTTCCAAGTCTATTTACTGACACGTACAATTAGTTAATATACCAAGGAGGCTCTTTATGACACAATATCCCGTAAATGAAAAAATACTAAAAGATGATTTATATATGGCTGTAAATGGCGAATGGTTAAAAACTGCCAAAATTCCAGCTGATAAACCTGCAACTGGTGGCTTTTTTGATTTAGCTGATAATATTGAAAAAACGTTAATGCATGATTTTGAAAAAATGGCTGCTACTGACACCAGTATTCCAGATCCTTACTTAACCGAAGCCGTTAAGTACTATCGTTTAGCTTCTGATTTTGAAAAAAGAAATGCCACTGGCTATGCTCCTGCACAACAATTTCTTAAAACCATTACAGATTTAAAAGATCTCGCAGATTGGCAAGCAAAATTAAAAGATTTGACGTTTGCTGGCTATCCAACTCCATTTCCTTTGAGTGTTGAACCTGATATGAAAAATACCAAAGTATATGCCCTTTATGCTGATGTTCCAAATCTGATTTTACCAGATAAAACATATTATGCACCTGAGAATAAACAAGCCCCGGCCTTACTTGATATTTATCGTAAAATGGTGAAAAAGCTCTTCAAATTAGCTAACTATCCAGATGATTTTGCTGAAAAAACGATTGAAATGGCGGTAGCTTTTGATGCTAGTTTAGCTCCTTATCAAAAAGACAGCACTGAACGAGCAGATTATACTAAACAATATAATCCATACTCATTTGCTGATTTTAAAGCTTTTAGTACAGAAGTCGACTTAGGTGCTTATGCAACAGCTATCACTGCTTCTAAAGTCGATAAAGTTATCGTAACTGAGCCTAAATACTATGCAGCATTAAATAAACTGATTAATAAAGAAACCTTTGCTAACTTTAAGAGTTGGTTACTAGTCAAGGGCTTGCTTGCCGTATCACACTACTTATCCGATGATGCCCGCGTTATTGCCGGTGAATACTCACGTGCACTTTCTGGCTCAAAAGAAGCTATGAAACCACAAAAAGCTGCATTCTATCTAGCTACAAGTCAATTTGATCAAGTAGTTGGTTTATATTATGCCCATAAATACTTTGGCGAAAAAGCCAAAAATGATGTCCATCACATGGTTGAAAAGATGGTCGCAGTTTATAAAAATCGTCTCAAGAATAATACTTGGTTAAGCCAACAAACTCGTGAGAAGGCTATCGTCAAGCTTGATACATTAGGTATCAACGTTGGCTATCCAGATGAATTAACTCCTATCTATAAAAAATTTAAAGTTGATGAGACTAAAGACTTGTTGACAAATGATTTAGCATTTACTAAAATTGCGTTGGCTGATCACTATGGGCGTTGGAATAAGGAAGTTGATCGTTCACGTTGGGAAATGCCTGCCCATATGGTGAATGCTTACTACAATCCTTCGTTTAATATTATTGTCTTCCCAGCCGCAATCTTACAAGCACCTTTTTATTCTTTAGATCAAAGTGCTAGTGAGAATTATGGTGGTATTGGGGCTGTAATTGCACATGAAATCTCTCATGCATTTGATAATAATGGTGCTAAGTTTGATGAATACGGGAATCTAAAAAACTGGTGGACTGATGCTGATTTGCAGCACTTTGAAAAATTAGCTCAAGCAATGATTGACCAATTTGATGGCTTAGATACTGAAGCCGGCAAGGTCAACGGTAAATTAGTTGTTTCCGAAAATATTGCTGATGCAGGTGGACTAAGTTGTGCTTTAGAAGCTGCTAAAGCAGATTCTGATGTCAATTTACGTGCTTTCTTCATTAACTGGGCTCGTATCTGGGGAGTAAAAGCATCAATCGAACGGCAACAATTATTATTATCCATCGATGTTCATGCACCACATGTCTTACGTGCCAATGTTCAACCGAAAAATTTGGACGACTTTTATACAACCTTTAACATCCAACCAGATGATAAAATGTGGCTTCCTGCTGCTAAACGTGTTAATATCTGGTAAAACTTTAAATATCGAAAAGAAAGAAGTAATTAACTGTGAAAATTGTCTTAGCTAGCGACCATGCTGGAGTAGCTTTAAAAGCTGAAATTATTGATTTACTAAAAGAAATGGGGCATGAAGTAAATGACCTAGGCCCTTATAACACAGATTCTGTCGATTTAAGCGACTATGTCTACCCAGCAACACTTGAAGTTGCTAAAAAACATGCTGATCGTGGTATTTTCATTGATGGTGTTGGGTATGGCTCAGCAATGATTGCTAATCGTGTCTATGGTATTGATGCTGTTGTCTGCCAAGATCCTTTCTGTGCAAAACTTGCTCGTCAACATAACGACAGTAATGTCTTATGTTTAGGTGGCAAGATTATTGGTTCTGCTATTGCACTTGAAATTGTTAGAACTTGGATGACTACTGAACCATTAACCGAAGAAAAGTATCAACGTAGAATCAAAAAAGTTAAGGCTATCTCTGAAAAACACTTACGCAAATTAGATGAAATTAAAGATATCTAGTTGTATCTGCTACTTTTAATTTTAATGCAATCAAAAAGCCAGCAATTTGAACTACCTGCATCCCCGCAAGTAGTACTAACTGCTGGCTTTTTAGTCACTTCCTATTTATTCTGGTTGATAGCTTTGATCAATTACTAGGACTGGTTTAATTGTTTTTCCTGTAACTGAGTCATTATTAGCTTGGTTAATTTCAGAAAAAGCATAAAACTTTTCTGTCTTATCAAATGGGAACAAACCTAGTTTATAAAATTCAATTAAACGAGGAACATCAATTTGCGGAATCGCATCACCCATGTTAACCCCGACCACTTTGCGGTCTGATGTACACAAATCATTCCATGAACTAAATGTAATATTTTGAGCAGTAACTGCAATTAAAGCTGCCGTCCCGCCTTGTGCTAGCGCGTTGATAGCTTGTAGCATAACTGGTTCAATTCCAGTTGTATCAACGGTATAATCGACACCGTACCCATTTGTTAAAGCTTTAATGGCTTCTACTGGATCTTCTGTCTTACTATTAATCGTCTGCGTTGCACCAAGTTCTTTAGCTAACGCAAGGCGTTTCTCAACCACATCAATTGCAATAACTTTTGTACAACCAGAAATTTTACCTGCCATCATTGCAGCTAACCCAACAGCACCAGTTCCAAAAACAGCTATTGTCTGCCCTGGTTTAGGTTGTAAAGTATTAAAAACAGTGCCACTGCCTGTAACATAACCACAACCTAATGGACCTAGTTTGCGTAAATCTAAGCTTTTATCCACTTTGACGGCATTTCGTTGATTCACAACAGTATGTGTTGTGAATGAAGATTGGTTGAACATGTCACTAACATGTTTCCCATTATCCTTAAAATGATCGGTACCATTAGCCCGAACACCACTTAAATTATATTTGGCATAACTGCGACATTGTGTTGGGACACCTTTTAGACAATTATCACAAGTTCCATCTGAATAAAATGACAAAACGACATGATCGCCAATTTTAAAATCAGTTACTTGAGGTCCGATTTTTTCGACAATACCTGAACCTTCATGGCCTAAGATTACTGGATAACCTAGTGAAGCATCTCCCTTACGAATCGCTTCATCAGAATGACAAATTCCACTAGCAACCATTTTTATTTGTAAATCCGCTGGGCCCATTTCAGCTAAATCTATATTATCTTTAATAACAAATGGATCACCCATTTTTTCTACAACTGCTGCGCTAATTTTCATAGTAAGTTCCTCCTCTAAGTTAGTGAATCTTTTAACAATTGCATTATCTCACTTATAAGTAAGCGTATACAATGACTTTTAGTTGTCTATAAAATATCATATTTACAGATTTTTAAATCATTTTTCTATCATTCTTTATATCTAATACCAACTCTCCCTTAAATAACAGCAATTTTTATATACTAATTAGCCTCTAACGCATATCATATTGAAAAAAATAAATGATTTACATACTAGTCATTAGTTATTGGCTTTTTATCTTAAATATAGGCTGTTTTCCCTGCTAAGTAACATAAATACTGTCTAGAAATCCCAATGAATTCCTAGACAGTATTTAAAAAATGTATTTAATTATTTTAACATTTCATCTCTACATAACTAAGTATCTTGTTTAGTGCTAGTTAGCCCTTATTTTAAAAACGCTGGATTGGCTTCAACCTTAAATGCTTTGGCTAAAGCTTTTAACTGTTCATCCGTAATTGCTTGCTTAATTTTTCCACCTTGTGCGCCAATTTGGGAATAAATTGTTGCAGCCTTTTCGACTGTTTCGATTAAACCAAACGTTTCGTCTAAATCTGACCCAACCCCAAAGATACCATGATGTGGCCACATTACAACTCGATAGTCTTTCATCTTTGCTGCTGTCGCTTTCCCAATATCATTTGTTCCTGGTGTCATATACGGAATCAATCCAATTCCTTCTGGGAAAACAACTAGCGATTCAGCTTGCATTTTCCATAATAAACGCGAAATATGCGCTTCATCTAAATCTTGCGTAAAGGAAAGAGCAATCACATTAGTTGGATGGCAATGCATCACAACGTGCTGAGTTTCATCAAATTTCAAACGTTCAATATGTGTCATCAGATGACTTGGAAATTCTGAGGTTGGTAACCCACCATCTTCGAATCCCCACAATAAATCTGCTTTTTGACCGTCACTTGTAATTTGAACTAGACCTAAGTCTAATGTAGGTTGATTAATCACATTCCGAAAATATCTGCCTGTTCCTGTTACCAAGAAATATTGTTTAGCTAATGGGGTTGCATCAAAGCCTAGATCAAGTGTTTTTTTAACTTCTGTAATATCTGAAAACCCTGCTAAATCTGCTTTATCAATGCGTAAGGAAACATTCCCACCATTTCTTTCATCCCAGCCATGTTCGTATGATTCTCGTGTAATTTCACTAATCTTCTTTACAAATTTTGAATCTAAAAATTTTGTCAATTCCATTTCCTCCTTATGTCTTGTTGATTAATTACGTTTAAATAAAACGTCTTTTTCATATTGATGAATATCATTTAACCAATCTGTACCTACCGGAACATCATTTTGCAAACAGAACTCATCCCAAACTGCACCAAATGGATATGATTTTAATTCTTCTGTAACTGCTAACCGAGTTGTAAAATCATAGTTAAGTTCTGCTTGTTTTAGTTGTTCGATTGGTGCTAACATTGCTTGCAATAATGCCTTTTGTGTTGCTCTTGCACCTATTACCCAAGCGGCTATTCGATTAATTGTTGCATCAAAAAAGTCTAAGCCAATATTAGTTCTGTCTAGTTGATTATCGCGAACTAATGAACGGGTAATTCTTAATAACGCATCATCCATGATAACAACATGATCACTATCCCAACGAACTGGACGCGAAACATGTAACATTAAGCCCTTGCCAAATGGCATGAAAGCTGAAAATTTATCTGATACATCTTCTGTTGGATGCCAGTGACCTGCATCAATTGTCCATAATTTGCCCCGGCTAATAGCATAATTGTTATAAAATAGATGCGAACCAACTGTATAAGATTCAATTCCCGTTCCAAATAGTTTACCTTCAACTGCTTCAATCGTATTTTTTTCATCATACTTTTTAGCAAATATTTCATCCAATGATTCAATCAATCGTTCACGTGGCCCCTGTTTATCAATTGGATTATCTTTAAAGCCATCTGGAATCCAAAAGTTATTAACTGCTTGCTGACCTAATTCTTTTCCAAAGTAATTAGCAATTTCACGTGATTTTTTACCGACCTCAATCCAATAGTCACGAATTTCTTTTTCTGGGCTGGCTAATGTAAAATTATGTTTTACGTTAGGATGTGAAAAGAAAGTCGTATTCATGTCTAGTCCAACACCTTGTTTTTTAGCCCAGTCTACCCAATACTCAAAGTCTTCTGGTCCAACTTCATTAAAATCCTTTTTTTGTTTTGTTACCGCATAAAGTGTATGCAACTGCACTTTATGTTTCCCTGGAATCAACGCCAATGCCTTATCTAAATCCGCCGTTAATTGCTCTGGTGTTTTGGCAATTCCTGGATAATCGCCACTAACACCTATCCCGCCAGTAAGTTCTTGTTCTGGATTTAAAAAACCATGAATATCATCACCTTGCCAACAATGCATTGACAATTTTATTTTCTTTAACTGTTCCATTGCAGCATCAGTATCAACGCCTAATTGTGCATAACGCTCTTTTGCTACTTGATATGCTTTTTCAATATTTTCTGTTTTTACCATTATTAAATCCTCCTCATTAATCTAAATGGAATACTTCATGTAAATCAAAAGACACTGGGCTTTTATCTGGATTCGTATCCATAATGGATTCCATATATGCCCACCATTTTTTACAAGCTTCCGAATTAGCAATATCATTGTATTTTTCTACATTATCAACTTCTAAGTAAGCAAATAAATTGCCTGTCTTTTTATCAAGAAAAATAGAGTAATTATGTGCTCCTGCTTCCTTCAAAGCCCTTTTCATTTCAGGAAAAAGGTTATTATGTCTACGTTCATATTCAGCATATTGGTCTGCGTAAACATGCATTAATTGTCCCATTCTAACTGTCATTTTTTTGCTCCTTTCATCCTTTGTGATCTTTTAAAAAACTCTGATATTTTTGTAGTACCTGCGGATATTTCCCATTTTCAGGTTTAAACTCTTTAATTTCAAATGAATTAGTAATTATTCTTCTTGCGAGATAAATATTTAAAATATCTCCTTTAGTAATCATCTGAACAATAATATTGCCAATTGCAGTAGCTTCACTTGGGCCTGCATAAACATTTACTCCACTTATAGTTGCTGTTAATTGATTCATTAATGCAACATTTGCCCCACCACCGACTATGTTTAAACTGTCAATATGATACTCTAAAATATCATCTAAAATAGCTAGTTCATTCGCATAGTATAATGATAGATTTGAATATACCGCCATAGCTAATTGGCCTGGCGTTTCAGGCACTTTTTGTTGTGTTTCACGGCAGTATGCTTGAATTTGTACAATCATATTATCTGGATTTTGAAAACGTTCATCGTTAACATCAATTAACTGTTGAAATGGTGGCTCTTTTTTTGCCAATTCTGCTAATTGCGCAAAACTATATTTGTCATCAAGATTATGTTTAATATTTTGGATAATCCATAATCCCATAATGTTTTTCAAAAAGCGATAGGTTCCATAAGCACCCCACTCATTCGTATAGTTTTGTTTGAAAGCTTTTGTTCCATTCTCAGGTGTATTTAACTCTGTTCCGATTAGCGACCAAGTACCTGAACTTAAATATGCCCACCTTTGACCAATACCTGGTGTTCCAACAACAGCAGATGCAGTATCATGTGTGGTCACTGTAATAACCTCTGTTTTAGGAAGATTATATTTTTTAATTAATTTTTGTTTCAAGTCTCCTAAAACCGTTCCAGCTTCAACTAACTTAGGAAATTGCGATTGCTTTACATTGACCTTTTCTAATAAATGGTTATCAAACAATCCTTCACGCAAACTCAACATTTGTGTAGTCGAAGCATTTGTAACTTCTGTAACAGAATTTCCTGTTAAAACGTAGCCAATATAATCTGGAATCATCATTATTTTATCTGTTTTAGCTAATAAATCACGATCCTCTTCAAATAGTTGATATAATGTATTAAAATCAAGAAATTGTATTCCAGTCTTTTTATAAATATATTCTTTAGAAAGATCAGATGTTAATTTTTCTATGCTTCCTTGAGTTCTAGTATCACGATATGCAATTGGATCCTGCAGTTTTTTACCTTTACCATCCACTAATACATAATCAACCGCCCAAGTATCAATTCCAAGAGAAACAGAATGGTATCCTGCTTCCTTAATTTTATTTAATCCAATTAATATTTCTTCAATCAATTTATCAATATTCCAACGATCATGTCCTTGATAATGAACAAATCCATTCTTAAATCGGTGAACTTCCTCTATTACTAATCTGTTATCTACTAGCTTTGATAACATTAAGCGACCACTTGAAGCACCTATATCAACAGCTACATAAACGTCAGCCATATAAACTCAACCCCTTCAATTTCGTTTCTAATTTTGGTCATTACCATATCTTTCCTTAGTAATTTGAGATAATGTCTTGCCTCGAGTTTTAGGTGTCCATGTAATTCCGACAAGTAACGATATAATCAATAGAATAATCATCACTGTTCCGGCAGTCTTAAATCCTAATCCAGACAAAATCATTGGGAAAATAATGGACCAAACACCAGCTGTACCACGAACTATAAAGAACATAAAGCCTTGCGAACCAGCTCTATACTTTGTTGGAAAAAGTTCAACTGCCCACAATGCATACCAAGCTTGCGCTCCAATACCTGCTGAAATCCCCCAAATAGTTACAAAGACCAATAATGCAGCCCAACCAAATCCAATAAATGTTAAAATAATCCATGAAATAACAGCCATAGCTGCACCCACAAAAAAGAATAATCGATGATTAACTTTGTCACCTAACAAAGCAAAGCCAAAGTAGCCTGCTAAAGCCGTAAAAATCCATAAAACTGCTTGCAACATATTTGCTTGTGAATTGCTTAATCCACCTACTGTTTCATATACAAACGGCATAAAGAACCCCATTGCTCCTGCTACTAAATTCCAAAACACGTAAACTCCACAAAGAAATAAAATACTTTTAACTGAAATTGCATTTGAAAAAAGTTCTCTATATGGATGTGATTTAATCGGTGACGCTTTTTCTTTTTCCTTTTGATCAAGCCAGTCTTGTGATTCTGGTAATTTTCTTTGCAAATTCCATGCAATAAATGCAACAATTGTTAAAAATCCAAATAAAATGCGACTGCCATTCAGTCCTAAAGGAGCTAACAATGTTCCTGCAATAAAAATAATAACTGGTCCCATTGACCATGCAAACTGCGAAATTCCAATATTATGAGCCCGATTAGTATCACCTGATGTTTCTCCAATATATGTCCATGATGCGGGGACTCCTGCTCCAACAGCTATCCCCGTGATCAAAAAGCCTAGTAATAATGTAATAAAATTAGCTGAAAACACTACAATTAAAGTACCTAACATATAAACCAACATATCATACGTATAAATTGCTTTGCGTCCAAATTTGTCTGAAAGTCTCCCACCAATAATTGCTCCCAATGCTGATCCAAAAGCATTAGCACTTAATGCACCTAACAATCCCACATCAAAATCAGATAATCCAAAAGACTTTTGCCATAATGTTAAACCTGAAGCGCCCGCAACAATTGATCCAGAATCTAAAAAATTCGTTAGTGAAACTGCCCATGTCGAACTATTTGAGTTCTTACTTGACATTTTGCTACCTCTTTTCATTTCTCGGATATCCTTTTTGTATACGCTTATATTACACTATAAATTGTATGCGTTTTCAATATCTAGTTGTTATATTTTTTGTATCATATGTACATATTTTGTTTTAACCTTACTACTTCTATTTGTTGGTTTTATAAAACACTCTCTACGTTAGAATATCAATATATAAGAATTTTAATATTATATTCCATATTTATTTGAAATAAAAAATATCTATCAAGTGTGTTATGCTATCTCTAGATATTATTTTAATTAGGAGGTTTTTAAATTGTTGAATCCTCGTGTTTTGAATATGTTAAGTACGTTAAACTCTTTAGAAATAGAACAACAACAAAATCATAACTATATTGAAGAGATGCCTGATAATGCTATTAATAAAAAGCTTTCTAAAGAAAATCGAATAAAGGTTTTAAACAATTACTTTTTCAGAAATAAGGACATTTATATTAGTCGCCATAATCGCTTTGCTCCTTATCCTAATCACTCACACACATTTTTAGAATTTAATTATATGCTTCAAGGAAGTGCACAACAAATTGTTGATGGACAAACTATTACCCTTACCCAAGGAGATCTCTTATTACTTGATATAGGAGCAACACACTCAATTGCTGCATTAGGTAAAAATGACTTGCTAATAAATATTCTTTTCAGAAATAACAATATAAATATTGAGTTCCTAAAAGATCTGCGTAGAAGTCGAAGTGTTTTGTATGATTTCTTATTAAAAAGTTCTATTAACTTACAACAAAAAAGTAGACAACAGACTCATTTATTATTCAAAACTGCTAATAACGTCAAGATTTCACAAATAATAGATTCCATAATAGAAGAATATTTCCTAAAAAGAGAGTATTCCAATACAATTATTAAAGCATACTTACAAATTCTCATTACTAATTTAGTCCGTGACTATCATCTACCTGAAAATAAACAGAAAAGCAAAAAGGATAAATTAATTATAGCAATGCTAAGTGAGGTAGATAAGAATTATCAATCAATTTCTTTAAAAGATTTAGCCAAAAAATATAGTTATAATCGAAATTATTTAAGTAATCTTTTTAAAAAAGAGGTTGGAAAATCATTTACTGATGTTGTTATGCAAAAAAAAATAACTCAAGCACATATCTTAATCACTTCAACAACTCTACCAGTAAATAATATAATTGAAACCGTGGGCTTCTCTAACAAAAACTCATTCTACAAAAAGTACTATGCTTTTTATAAAGAAAAACCTTTGGCCAGTCGACAAAATCAAAACGAATTATTTTAATCGAATAACTTTTTCTTGTACATAGACAAAAAGGCGTTACTTATTACAACTAATGAGATGCAATAAGTAACGCCTTTTATGTTAGACATATATATCATTTTTCAATACTTCCTAAATAATCCGCTATTTCCTGAATATCTTTGGCAACTGTAGTACAACAACCACCAATTAAACGAGCCCCTGCTGCATACCAAGTCGCCGCACATTGCCCAAAACTAGGCACTTTTTCGGGTGCTTGCCATGTTTTAGTCACTGGATTATAAACTGCACCTGAATTGGGATATACAACAATCGGCTTATCCGTCACACGAGCAACTACTGTAATTGCAGTTTGTGCTAACGAAATATCGATACAGTTTATTCCAACCGCAATTACTTGTGAGTATTTTTCTATAGCTTTAACTGCTGTTTCTAATGAAGTTCCATCACTAATTGTATGTGCATCCTTTAACGAAAAAGAAACATATGCTTTTTGATTAGAAAACTCTGTCTGAAATAAATCCAACAACGCTAATACTTCACTAAGTTTAGGCTGCGTTTCAATTGCTAAAACATCTACTCCAGCAGCAACTAATTCTTCTAAACGGGGTAAATGAAATTCTTGAAACTCAGCCTTACTAAGTTCATAATCTCCGCGATACTCACTGCCATTAGCCAAATATGCACCATAAGGTCCAATACTACCTGCGATATAGTTATGTATCCCTGTCTTTTCTTCAAAATCATCTCGAGCTTTTTTAGCAATCTCTGCTGCTTGACGAATAATAGCTCGCGCTTCTTGCTTAGAATAGCCATGCTTTTCAAAAGCTGCTACATTTGTCTGATAGGTATCTGTTATCGTTACACGAGCTCCAGCCTTAAAATAGTCATAATGGACCCGATAGACATCTGCTTGATTAGTTACTAAGGCCGCTGCTGTCCATAGATCCGTATTAGTTTTAACACCTAAAGCCTCCAAAGCTGTTGACATAGAGCCATCTAGTGTTAAAGCATGTTGTTTAAGTTCATTTTCTAAATTCATTGTCTACACCTACCTTAAATATGTTATTATAAATATATTATTTTTTAATATTATCTTAATGTTTACATAAGTGCAAGAAAGGATGTTTCTTATGTCTCAAAAAACCAAGGTTGAACATTTAGAACGCAAAATGGAAGCCCGCCACATTCGCATGATTTCACTGGGTGGAGTTATTGGAACTGGTTTGTTTCTTAGTTCAGGTTATACCATTCATGAAGCTGGACCTATTGGAACCATTTTAGCTTACTTCATTGGAGCTATTTTAGTCTATGCAGTTATGCTTTGTCTAGGTGAACTTTCTGTTGCAATGCCATATACAGGTGCTTTTCATGTTTATGCTAAAAAATTCATTGGTCCTGCAACTGGTTTTACTGTCGCTATTCTCTATTGGCTGACCTGGACAATCGCGCTTGGTTCCGAATTTACTGCTGCTGGTTTGATTATGAAAAATTGGTTCCCGCAGACTCCCGTTTGGATATGGAGTCTTGCTTTTATGATTTTGATTTTTCTTTCAAATGCCTTTTCAGTCCGTGTTTTTGCCGAAAGTGAATTTTGGTTCGCTGCGATTAAAGTTTTTGCTATTATTGCTTTTATTATTTTAGGCGGGTTAGCTATCTTGGGTATCTTACCCATGAGTGGCTACTCACATGCACCTTTACTAACCAATCTCTTCAAAAATGGAGCATTTCCTAATGGACTTGGCGGTGTCTTTACCACTATGCTAACTGTTAACTTTGCCTTTTCTGGCACTGAATTAATCGGAATTACTGCCGGTGAAGCTAAAGATCCTGAAAAAACAATTCCTAAAGCTATCCACACTACTTTGTGGCGCTTAGTTATCTTCTTTATTGGGAGTATCTTTGTCATGGCCTGCTTGATTCCATATAAACAAGCTGGTGTTACACAAAGTCCTTTTGTTTACGTCTTTAAATTAATGGGAATTCCTTTTGCTGCTAATATTATGAACTTTGTCGTTCTTACAGCAATCATGTCAGCTGCTAATTCTGGCTTATATGCTTCAACTCGGATGTTATGGTCTTTAGGTAACGAAGGTACAATTCCTGCTTGGTTTTCTAAAACCACTAAAAAAGGTGTTCCTTTTATTGCTTTATGCTTCAGTATGTTAGGCGGTATCTTAGCCTTGTTGTCAAGCGTGATTGCTGCTGGAACTGTTTATCTTGTCTTAGTCTCTGTTTCTGGCTTAGCTGTTGTTATTGTTTGGATGGCAATTGCTTTTTCAGAAATAAAGTTTAGACAACATTTTATCGCTAGTGGTCATGATATTAGCGAATTAAAATTCAAAACACCGTGGTTTCCAGTTGTTCCATGGTTTGCTTTTATAGCTAGCTTACTGTCATGCTTACTTATCTGGTTTGATCCCAATCAACGAATTGCACTTTATTGTACAATTCCCTTTGTCATTGTGTGCTATATTCTACATTATTTTTATGCTAAAAAAACACATCATAGTTAATTACTTAAAATCACCTATTAAAGTTTCTCCCTAGTAACCTTTAAATCAATTTTACTTTCGTATATACTTGGTTAAATGGAAGCCATTACTTACAGGAAAACTCTAAAGGGGATTTTTTATTATGAAAAAATTGGTACGCTCGCTATTATTAATCATTGCAATGGTTCTTTGTTATCTATTTATAGGAGAGACTTCTGCCCATGCTGTCAGTTATGATATCACTAACTATAGCGTTAATATTAATGTACATTCAGATGGATCTGCCAATATAGTTCAAGCCATTACTTATGATTTTGACGGCACAGCTCATGGTGTTTTTTATACTCAAGCTTTACGCAATAATCAACAAACCTTAACAGATCCCAAAGTTTATTTAAATTCAAAAAACAGTTTAGTTGAAGCTGTTCCTTCCACTAGTCAGGCTAAAAATACATATACTTTAAACAAAAAGAATAATGACTATACTTTTAAAGTCTACCATCCCGTTAATTCGTCTACTTTAACTGTTACTTACTCTTACAAACTATCACAAGTTGTTAAAAACTATGCTGATACTGCCGATCTTAACTGGAAAATCATCGGCTCTAATTGGGATACAGCGCTGCACAATGTTCATATTGCAATTCAACTACCTGAAAAAAATGTTTCTTCTCTGCAAGCATGGAGTCATGGTTCTTTGAATGGTACCACAAAAGTTAATCGTAAATCGGGGCAAGTTATTTTAAAGTTGAAGCGAAATCCTGCAAATACTTATGTTGAAGCCCACTTACTATTTGCTAAAAGTGTTACCTCTCAAAATACCTATGTCAGTTCAAAAAAACATAAAGTTCAAGCACAAAAAAAAGAAGCAGCCTTAGCTAAAAAAGCAATTGCAGAAAAAAATGAAAATAAACTGCTCTCTAAAATCATCGGAACTATTCTCTTTATTAGTGGTCTCTTCCTTGCTTTATTAGTTTTATTTAGGAATGCTCGTAAACCTTACAATACGCTTTTCCCGTTTTCTTTGCATAAGGCACCGCATTCGTTTGAAATGCCGCCTTTCTCAGCACCAATTGCACAAGTCTTATGTTTTAATAGATATCCAGATAATCAGGCTTTCAGTGCTTATCTTCTAGAATTAGCTGCACAAAAAAGGATAGCTATCACGCAACTTGAACCTAAAAAGAGTATCAGAAAGCCTAATCATCCTGATTATCAAATCACTTTGCTTGATAAGTCATTACTTGTTGGTAAGGATAATCAATTTTTAAAACTACTATTTTCAACCGGAACCAACGATAGTTTTACTTTTTCAAAACTAAAAAAGGTAAGTAACAGGACTAGCGAAAAACTCGAAGCAGCATTTTCTTCATGGACCAAAGCACAATATGATGCAGCCCAAAAGTTACATTACCTTAATTCGAGTGTCTCTTCTATCAAAGGTTCTTTAATCGCAAGCTTTATTTTTGCAACAATCTTTATGCTTGGTGGTGCCTTTTTAGTTAAACTATTATGGCTGAACATACTAAGTGGTCTTTTTATCCTAGGTTTTCTAATTGCATATTTTTATCTCTGGCGGACACGCTCACCTTTTACAGTTGGTGGTGTAACAAAAATTAATGACATCCGTGGCTTTTACACTATGCTAGATGATATTGGTCGGTTTAATCTACGTGAACTTAATGACCGTATCTTATGGGAAGATATCATGCCATATGCTGTTGCGTTTGGCTTAGCTTCAAAAGTTGTTAAAGCATTGGCCACTACTTTTTCAAAAGATGAACTTCAAACAAATTTTGGCTTCTACTATCTACTCACCTACAACCAAGCTTTTTACTTCGACAGTAGTTTTACAACTAATTTTCAAGGCAGTATTGCCAGCGTTTCTGGTGGCTCTGGTGGGTTTAGCGGGGGTTCTTCTGGTGGTTTTGGCGGTGGCTCCGGTGGTGGAGCGTTCTAACTTATTAGAAAGCCGCTACTAACAAACTTTAAAAATTTTTTCAACAAAATAAAAGCGAATTGCTTCAGAAAATAAATCTGGACAATTCGCTTTTTTATTACAAAAAAGGCAATTACTTTAAAAAACCCCACCACTTGCCTAAAATACCAATTCCAAAAATAAAAATAATAATAAGTAATGGGTTAACTCCCTTTTTCAATAGCCATGAAACAAATAATGTCAAAACCAAAGCTAACATGCCTGGCATCACTGAATCCAAAATATTTTGTACCGTCGTTGTTTTCCCTTTAATTTTTGTGACAACGATTGGGACATCAATTGTCGTCCATTTAGAAACTAAAGCTCCCATTGTAAATAAACCTGTAATTGCAGCACCTCGAGTTAGTTTTTTAATCCGATCGCCAGCCATATCTTGGATAATTTCATTGCCCTTTAAATATCCATACCTAAGTAAATACCACTTACAGGCTAATCTAATTATGTTAATTGATATGAAGAATATTAATGGCCCTAAAACACTTCCTGTCATTGCAATTCCAGCACCCAATGCAGCTAACACAGGTCTAACCGTCCCCCAGAATAATGGGTCTCCAATTCCTGCTAAAGGTCCCATTAACCCAATTTTCATCGCTGCAATAGCTGTTCCATCCACATCGCCGCCATTGGCCTTCTCTTCTTCCATCGCCGTTGCAACTCCCAAAATAGGCGCTGTTAGCCACGGATGCGTATTAAACCACTCCATATGTCGTTCAAGAGCCTCGTTTCGCTCTTTTCCAGCTGCATAAAGCTTTCTTATTGCAGGAATCATCACAAAGCAAAAGCCCATATTTTGAACTCTTTCAAAATTAAATGAGCCCAATAAAAACCAAGAACGAATATACATATTAGTTAGTTCTTTATTTGTTATGGTCTTTTTTCGCTTATTAATTTCTTGCTTACTCAACACCAAACACCTCCTCAATCGTCTAAATCATCATCATCTAGGTCATCTGAGTTTGATATTTTAATTTTTTTCTTTGGTTCACGATACTCTAATTGTAAATACAGAATTGCAAAAATTAATCCCAAACCACCTATACCAACTAAATTGAATTTTGTAAAAGCAGCAAATAAAAAACCTAAGTAGAAGAAAGGTTTTAGCTCAGGTACATCCATAATATTAATGACCATTGCATAACCCACAACCACAATGATGCCACCACCAATCTGCAATCCATCACTAATAACTTTGGGAATTTCACTTAACAGCTGCTCTACTACTTTTGTATTTAAAAACATTACCCCTGCAGTGGGTATCATTACTCGTAATGCTTGAAGAAACATTGCAAAAATGTGCATCGACTCTAACACTCTATATTGTCCCTTTTTTGCAAAAATATCTCCTCGATGAATTAAAAAAACAACTATTGTTCTGACAAAAATTGTTAAAACTTGACCTGCTGCCGCTAATGGCACAGCAAGAGCAATACCGTCACCAATAGATGAATGTGTATTAATCACCACGATTGTTGAAATTACAGCAGCTAACGCCGTATCTGGCGCCATCGCTAAGCCAACATTCATCCAGCCTAATGCCATCATTTCTAAATTTCCACCTAAAATAATACCCATTTTTAAGTTACCCAGCACTAATCCAATTAGAGGACAAACAACTAGAGGTCGATGCATTTGACCTTCATCAAGAACTGAACCAATTCCAGCTACCCCAGCAATTAGCAATATCAAAAACATTTGTCCTGTATTCATTATCATCCCTCCATCACTAGAGTTATTGCTTGCTATGTAATATTTTGATAAAATCATGCCGTGTATCACTAGGCAATTGACGTAATTCTAATTTGATTCCTAGTGTATGCAGTTTTTCAAATGCTACAATATCTTCTTGTGTTACACTAACAGATTCAGTTAAGTGTAATTTATCCTTATCAAAACGCATCCCACCTACATTTATCTCTTTAATTGGAATTCCGTTTTCAATTAATTCTAATACTTCACTAGGTTTACCAAATAATAACATTGCCGTTGTTTTATTATATTTGGGATTATTAAATACTTTACTCATCTTATTTGGTGTAACGACACTTGTCTTAATATTTGCTGGTGCAACTGATAAAGTTAAAATTTTACGCATTGGATCATTAGCAATTTCCTCACTAACCACGATTAACCGCTCAGCAGGAAAGGCCTTAACCCATTTAGTTAAAACCTGACCATGAATAAAGCGATCATCAATTCTTGCAATTGTTATTCTCATGATAAATCATCCTCTGTTTGACTTAGTCTCTTTATCTCTGTTTTTTTTACCTCTTCTGAAAAAATTTTAAAACTTTTTTGACTGTATATTTTTAGATGCTCTGCTAATTGCTTTACTTTCAATGCTGGATTACTTTGCATACTTAATGCCTCCAATAAAAGTGGCAAATTAACCCCCGTCAACACTTCAATATTAGGTTTTCCATAAGCCAATTGAATTGCCGCATTATAGGGGCTTCCGCCAAAGATATCAATTAAAAATAAAACTTCTGTCCCTGGTTTAAGTTCATCAAGTACAACATAATAATGTTTTTTTAAATCCTCAATTCCTTCTTTATTCTCAAAGGTAATGGCTGTTAACTTAAGATTACCGCCATAAATCATTTTTGCAGCTTCCACCATTCCTTCTGCAATATGACCATGACCAGCAACAATAATTGCAATCATTTCTTTTCACCCTCATTTTCAACTTAATAATTCAATACACATTCAGAGATAAAATAAAGTTCATCATCTGTAATTTCAACTTCTATTGAAGTTATACTGGCCAATAATGACTCCTTGACTGTTGGCATAATCTGTTGCACTTTGGCTGAAGGCTCCTCTGTATACGCCATTGGATTGTTACGCAAACAACGCTCGATTGCAAAAGCTGTATGTATGATACATTTTATTTGCTGACTATTAGAGAAATCACTATTTAGCTGTAACTGCAACTGTTGTATCCAATTTTGCAGTAAGCTACAAATAACATCAGGGTTCAAATAAACTAGGTGCTTACGTAAAACATCTTCACACATACTAGTTACAACTATGTTTTGCTCTTGCGTTAGTTGTTTGGGCTCTGGTTGCTGCGTAATAATTGAAATTAGTCTCTTTTCCCCGCTATCTGCAATCAACTCTTCTAATGACACATAAGGAACTGCTATGCTTGGCCGCTTAGTCCCAACAGCAGCAATAATCTCGTATTCTTTAGCAATTTTAGGTATTATCTCCGTCATTTTCAAAATAGACACTGTTTTAACTTCAATTACTTCTTCACTAACTATTTGTGCAATAATTTTCTGAATTATTTTTTTCAATCGTTGTGCAGTCCCACTACCACTCATACAAATTGACAATATCACTTTTGTACCCTTAGCTGTCCTAACCTGATTATTAACTAATTGGGCTAAATCTTGTTGCACTGAATTATATATAGAATCTAAGTCCATATCGACATAACTAATTTTCCTTAGTACATCTAACACAACTGCTGTCGTAACGTTAGCTAATGTTTTTAATTTAACGCCTGTTAATTTCCGTAGTTGCTGCGTCATCATGCCTAACGAACCCATGTCAACTAGCAACAATACCCCTTTACCTTGATTTAGCTTTGCAATCATCTCTGCCATTTGCCGTAAAATTTCATTAGGCGAAACGGTAAGAGGCATGTCTAACGCACCTATGTTGGCATTTCCCAGTAAATCAGTAGCTACCTTAACCATCGAACTAGCGGTAGAATTTCCGTGAGCAACTACCAAAACACCAACTTGCTTTTTTTCTGATAAGGTTCTAATTGAACTAAGCAGCATTGTCAAATAGATTACTTCAATATCTGGAACCTTTACTGAAAAAGTTGAAATTATTTGCTGCTGAAATATCAATGCAACTTGGTACTCAGCGTGATGTGTGTTCTTTATTTTTTCAACTTCATTTTTTAACAATATATCTGTATGATTTCCTCTTTTAAAGAACGCATCAATATGCATACTCAAATAATAAATAAAGCGTTGATCTAACTGGACTTTTAGCTCTTGCTCTGCTATTTTCTTTAAATGTTCGACAAATTTTGAAACTTTTCGATCAACAAACTTATTAAGATTCACATCAGGCAATGACTGCTTGAAAAAATTTTTAATATGTAAATGTATATCTGTCATAATATACTGATGAATATCTTCTACCGAAATACCTTGACGCTGCAAATGACGCACCTTATTTTCAATAAGCTCGTAAATATTGTCTTTATCATCATCTTGTGGTGTTTTTCCAACGTAGAAAAGCGTATTAGTATCTAAATAACGAGAAAACTCAGCTTCATGTCGTGTTCTAGCCGCATTGTTCAACCAAACTTGACGCAAATTTTCGGGCAAGTCATTCAAAATAACAGTAACTTTTTTTGAACTTATATTATTTAAAAAAGCTTGGGCGCATGTTAATTGGATTTGTGACTTCAATTCACCTACATTTCCATAGCTTTCGTCAATTAGCAAAGCCGTAAAAACATCAATTCTAACACTCAAATCTTTTTTTATTCGTTGCGCCTCTTTTGTAAATAAAAATTTAGCCAATTCTATCTTTTCACTTAAAGGTCGTTCTGCCAAGGGCGGTATCTCAATTGTCATTGGTATCCGTCGTAAAAATGTTTTCAGCAACGTTGAAGATGGGTCTTCTGTTGTTGCACAAATTATCAGAACATTTGCTTTTCTTTGCTTTTTGCTTTCTCCCAATCGTTTAAAAATACCATTATCTATAAAATAAAAGAGCATCTCTTGTCCTTCAGGTGGTAACCGATGAACTTCATCTAATAACAATACACCTCCATCAGCTTGCTCTACTAAACCGGATTGATCACTCGTAGCTCCTGTAAATGCCCCTTTAGCATAACCAAAGAGAGTTGCTAATAACAATTGCGGGTTATTATAATAATCTGCACAATTAAATGATATAAAAGGGACTTGATTTGAAAAAACGCCACGATATTGTGCATATGCAAAAATCCGATTAGCAAAATATGTTTTCCCAACCCCTGTTTGTCCTACTAGCATCATATGTAACCCATGTGGTGGATACATAATGGCCGCCTTTGCTTGTGTCGTGGCCTTTTTTAAACTCCCACTATATCCAATCATCTCAGTTAACGGATCTATTTTTTCTTTGACACTTCTTATAGCATTTGTAGCAACTACTCTTTTTTCAGTCGAATCAGTAACTAACTCTTCTAAGTTAGCAACTT
Source organism: Ligilactobacillus ubinensis (assembly GCF_024160875.1). Classification (GTDB taxonomy): domain Bacteria; phylum Bacillota; class Bacilli; order Lactobacillales; family Lactobacillaceae; genus Ligilactobacillus; species Ligilactobacillus ubinensis. The sequence goes on from NZ_JAIULA010000017.1 coordinate 45,647, forward strand.
CAAAATATAGTAATTGCTGCACCTTAAGTTTTTTTAATACACACTCAACTGGTAAATATCTAATCGGAAAACTTTTAACTTTTAAAACTCTTTCCGTTCTAACTAATTTATTTAAATCACTCGAAACATTAGTTCTGGCTAATTTTAACGCACTTGCGATAGCCGTTGTTGTTGTTCCCTGAGTTTTTAGCATCTCAGCTTGACTTTTGTTCTTCCAAGTTTGAAATAGGTATTGATAAATTCTTTCAATTCTCTTCAAAATTAACCTCCTCAGTAAATAGCAACTAACTATTAAAAAATTAAAGCAATCTCCTCTATAATAATAACATCTAGCCTCATATTTTGTGTATTTCTTAACAAAACTATATTTCTAACTCACTAATCGCAGCTAATCTCATTTTTTGCTGTAGTTCTTCAATAATTTTAATCCCTGAACTTGTTCCTATTCGCGTAGCTCCCGCCTGAATCATTTTTATAAAGGTCGCAGCATCACGAATCCCTCCAGCCGCTTTGACATTTACTTCATGCCCAACTACTTGTTTCATTAATTTAACATCCTCTATTGTTGCACCACTTATACCAAATCCAGTTGAAGTTTTAATAAAATCAGGTTTCACATTCTTCGCAATTTTAGCAAGAGTGCTAATCTCTTCTTTTTTTAAATAACAGTTTTCAAATATTACTTTACAAATCGCTTGTTGGTGGTGACAAAGCTTAACCATTTGCTGCATCTCATCAGCTACATATGCATAGTCCTTGTTTTTAACAGCTGACAAGTTAACCACGTAATCAATTTCATCAGCACCTGCATTAAGCGCTTGTTGCGCTGAAAAAAGCTTAGATTTCAAATCCGTTTGTCCTAATGGAAAACTAATAGCCGCCCCTACATGTACTTTGCTTTGTGCTAGTTTCATTGCACAAAGATGTGTCTGATATTCATTAATAGCTACCATCTTAAATTGATATTTTACAGCCTCATCACATAGCTTCTCGATGTCTTGTTTACTTGCAGCGGCATATAAATTTGTATGATCAATTAATTGCGCTAATTGTTGTATAGTATAATGCATTTTTTCTCCTTTGTAATCGCTTTCTATTTATTCTATAAATATCCATAGTGGGACAAAAGACTGTTAGCCAACGAGCATTAACTGTACCCCAAATAATCTAGGCTTGGATTATCTAATTTGCAAGGTTACCCGCAACTATTTGCCTTTTTGCACACATTTCGTCACCCAACATTTGAAAATCCATAGCGCTTAGGCCTGCCATTTCAAATGCTTTTAAGCATTGTTTTTCATCAAGTTTTGTTGATAATCACCTATTTGCAATGCCCAAATTGCTAATTGTGTCCGATCACGTAAATTCAACTTTGCTAAAACGTTTGAAAGGTAATTCCTGATTGTTCCTTCAGATAAAGATAGTTTTGTTGCTATTTCCTTGTTTGATAGTCCCAGCTTAATATTTTGAACAATTTGCCACTCAGATTCAGAAAGTGACTCTACTCCAGTTGTTTCCATAGACATCGCCGGTTTATTAATAACTACTCGAGAAAACAAATTGAAAGCTTTATTCGATAATGACTTATTTTGATCGATAAGTCCATGATAAACTTTTACGATTTCTTGATACAATTCATCTAATGAAACCTTCCTTGATTGCAGTAAATACCCCCAACACCCTGCCGCCGAAAAGTTATATAGCGTACAGCTACTACCAGTTAATTGAAGCATTATTAGTTTGTCTGTACGCTTAAGTGTTTCTTTGTATCCAGCACAATCCGTTTCTGAAAGATTCATATCCAACATAACAATATCATATTTATCAGTTGCTACTTGACAGTTGGTTGTTTTAAGATCAACATTTAATTCTTTGTGCGCTGACAATACTAATCGTAAAGCTTCCCCTATTAACTCTTGATTGGTTAAAATTAAAATTTTAATCATACTATCTTCCTCCTAACAAGATTTACCTAGTAGTCTTTACTTATATACAAGCAAATTCCATGCCAATTTTCTTTTTCCAGCTAGATTAAGCCACTAAAAAAGACCTGTCTTATTAAAATAAAACAGGTCTCTATCTTTTTAATACAGATTAACACTAAAACAAAACACGTTTAATACACATTTGATTACTCAAATTGGTTTAAAACAACAGCGACGCCATCATGATTATTATCCAAAGTTACATTAGCAAATTTTTCTTTTAATACAGTAGGTGCGTTTTCCATTATATAGCCCGTTCCTACGGTTTTCAGCATTCCTAAATCATTGAAATTATCTCCAAAAGCAATTGTTTCACTTGTCCTTGCTTGATAGTAGTCCATCAAATACTTTACCGCATTTTTCTTTTCGACATTACCATTAGTTATTTCAATCAGATTAGGTGATGATTGGACAATCGATAATGTTGGATACATCTTTTTCAACTGTACTTGTGCCTGTTCAATCTGATTTGAAGCCCCCATTAATAGCACCTTATGCACAAATGGAAATTCAGAAAATTCACTCCATGTTGCTATTCGTTTAGCTGAAACAGCCACTATTTCTTCTTCATGCGCTACCCAATAATTATCGTGTTGCGTTGCTGCCCATATATCGTTACTATAGATATTCCAAACCAATTCTGGTAAATTAGTACTGACATTTTGACAAATTGCCTGTGCTAACTCTGTTGCCATTGTGTCTGATTTTAGTACTTTCCCTTTTTCATCACAAATTAAAGCTCCATTATACGCAATCAGAGGAGAATTTATCTCTAAATCTTCCATTATCGGCTTAATTGCTGCTGGCATCCTTGCTGATACAGGAATAAATTTACTCCCGCTTGTTACTATCTGAGAAATAGCTTGTTTGGTTAAAAAAGTTATCTGATGCTTGTTGTTCAAAAGAGTTCCGTCAAGATCACTAAAAATTAATTTAGGAATCATTATGCTACCTCTTGTTTTTCACTTGGGCTAGGTGCTACTTTAGCTTCGAATTCATTGATAACCAACCGTAAATTTTTATTTCCACGATATATTCCATAACCGATAACTAACATTCCTAATCCACCAACAACAATCAAAACAACACCTAAAATAAGCAATAGGACATTAGTTAAATGGAAAAAATAAAGCATTATGATTCCAATACCAACAACGCCTAAGAAAAGAGAAAACCATCTCCCTAAATTTTCCAACATATGCTTTTGATACAATATCTCAGTTTCATAACCTTTAACAATTTCAGCTCTATTCAACTTTGTCCCTCCTATCACTAGTACTTCAAACCTGGGTTGAAGATTCCTAACACAACACCTGCAAAAGCAATAACTACTAATAAGAGCATTACTTTAACAGGTGAAATATTCTTTTTAGCCATCAACCACCAACAAAAAATGATAAATCCAGCGGTTAATAAACCTGGATATACAGCATCCAACTTATCTTGTAATACTAAATAAGCTTTGCCAGCTGAATTTTTCAATTCAAATGATGTTGTAACTGATACCCAAGTTGCAGCAACACTACCTACAACCATACCACCAACGATACCTACCGCTTTACGAATAGCTTTACCTTGGGCTCCAACCAAAAATTCAACGGCTTTATCACCCATCTCATAGCCTTTAAAATAAGCAAATTTCATACCAAAATACGCTAGTAAGTTCCATACAATAATATAGAAAATTGCCCCGATTGGAGAACCACCTGTAGATAAGCCTAAAGAAATACCCAAGATAATTGGAATCAATGTCCCAACAATCATTGAATCACCAATACCTGCTAACGGACCCATCAAACCAGCACGTAACCCATTAATTGTTTCGCTATCAATACCATTAGCACCATTAGCACGTGCTTCTTCTAAACTCGCTGTAATTCCGACAGCAACCGAACCAATTTGAGGTTCTGTATTAAAGAATGCTGTATAAGTCTGCATTGCTTCTTCTTGATCTTCTTTTTTATCATACAATTCTTCAACGATTGGCAACATCGAAGTTAAATAACCAAAAGTTTGCATATGTTCTTGTGAAAAACAAGTTAAATTTCCATAATACCAATGATGAAATGACTTCATCAAGGTTTTTTTACTAATTTTCTTTTCAGCCATATTAGATATCCTCCTCATCGTCATCATCATCAATTGAACTGCCACCCGCTGGCGCTGCTGCTCTAGCATTCTTAGCCATTTCAAGGTTGTAGAATAATAATGCAAAGATTAATGAAATAACAGCACATGATACTAAATTCAAAGAAAGTGAAGCTGCTAAAGTGAAACCTACGAAAAATGGCACAAAATCCATTGCTGATTCAACAATTTGTTTTAATAAAATAGCAATCCCGACACAAGGTAACATTGCACCAACCGTGAATAAAGTCTTCATTGGAATACCATCCATTGGCAAAGCAGTTTTCAAAGTTGTAACAGCCGTAGCACCTAATTTACACATGATTAATGTTGGAATAAATGAGAATAATAAATGAGAGACCCAAGGCCATCCCCAGTTAACACCATATAATTTCTTAAAATTGCCTTTTTCAACATCACGCCACCCCATATGTTGCCATACAAGGTTTAGTGTCGCTGTTCCATAGAATAAAACTGTACCAATTGTTCCAACTAAAGTACCCATTGATTTTGCTAAACTAGCAGCAGCCGTTGAAGTTGCTGATAATCCTTGTGATTGAATTGCAACCATAGCCAGTGGAATACCAATATATGAGATTGCACGAACATCGGCAGAAACAGTTCCACCTGGAGTAACAAGTGCAATATAAACAAGTTGCATCGCAACCCCACACATAATTCCTAATTTAATATCGCCTAAAACAATACCACATACTAAGCCACCAACTAATGGTCGACCTAAAGTATAATTCCCAATTGAAGTACCTGCCATCCCTGGCAACGATGATAAACAAGCAAATATTCCTAGAATAGCTGCTTGTATCCAGCTAATTGTCATAATCGATTTCTCCTTTGTTTAGAATAAAATTTAAAAACCAAATTGTCCTTTAAACTTGTCCCAATATCCAATCGAAACATCTGGCAATAATTGAAATTTTACTCGATAACCCGCTTTTTCAATTGCTTCAATTGCTGCTGCTTCTTCCTTAGTTATTGATTGATTGTTCCCTAACTTGACTGTGCCAGGACGATCATTACATGGTCCAACGATTATTTCTTTAACACCGCTTGGAACAAAGCCTTGATCAACCAATATCGCTTTCATATCAATTGGATCTTTAGTAATTAAAAAATAATTATCTTTAGAATCCAATACACGTTGCGATTTACGTTGCCAAGCCTCTTTGGACCATACAAATGTCTTCTTATCAGATGCTGCTTTATAGGCATCCTTTAAAACTGCATTTTTTGATACTAAATCATTAACAGCTACTAAACCATCACATGGGAATTCTTTAGCCCACCGTGTAACTGTCTGTCCATGAATCATACGATCGTCAATTCTTACAAAAGAAACTGTCATTCGTGATTCCTCCCTTACTAAATATCTTCATCTTCGTCTTCATCATCTGTTGAACTTGGTTTAAATTGACGTAATGAAGACTGTGCCTCAGCTAAAACGGTTGTAACAAATTCTTCACCGGTTAAAATATCCTTCATCATCAATGCATTTAATGCCATTGGCAAATTCATTCCTCCAAGTACAATAGAACTATCTAATAATTCCTTTTGCGCTAATACATTACATACTGTTGTAAGTGGGCTACCACCAATAATATCGCCAAGAACAACAAACGTATTATCTGATAAATCTGCTATTTGGTGCGAAAACCGTGTTGCTAAACTATCGACTGCCTCACCATTCTTAAGACCTACAGCTATAACTTCATCAACTTTGTCAGCTGCAAACATTGCTAAAGAACTTTTTAACCCTTGTGAAAAATCACCATGACTAACAAGTAATAGGTATTTCATCTTCAACCTCCTTTCTATATTTCTTAAATAAAGATTAACATTTTGTAAAAACGCTTTATAGTGACCTAAATCACCATTTTTAGATGACATTTGTCAAAAATTACGCAAAAAAATATGAATCCCATCTTTTTATAGATCTTGGAATTCATATTATTAATTATTCTTTTTATACTTTACTTTTGCAACGGTAACCTTTGCCGTAATAATTTTAAATTATGCACATGCCAAGGTGTTCGGTTTAATTTAGGTAAATTCATCTTCAAAACGAGTTTATCGCCAGTTTTTAACATTATATTAGTTTCAATAACTAAATTAGTTGATAACCACTTATCTATCAAATACATTTTAACAATTTCCGTTTGTTTTAAACTAAGGCCATCAGAAAAAAAGGCCATCGCACTATGATATCGCGCAGCAAAGAAAAAATTATCAGTTACATATAAACAGTTAATGATTGGATTAGCTTTAACTGTACTAATAGCCACTAAAACTCTACTGGCATCATAATCAAGCTCTGGATATTGGTGCAGTAAATATTCCTTAAAATCTGTTTGATTAATAAAAAGGCCCACTTAATTCACCTACTTTGTCAACTACTTAACTTTAGCAATTCTTCCTTGTTCAATATAAACAGCCAAAATGGAAATATCTGCTGGATTTACACCACTAATACGACTTGCTTGAGCCAATGTTTCTGGTTGAATCTTAGTTAATTTTTGCCGTGCTTCCGTTGCTAAACCTTCGATTGCGTTATAATTAATTCTTTCTGGAATTTGTTTAGCTTCCATTCGCTTTAATTTTTCAACTTTTTCAGACTCTTTTTTAATATAGCCTTCATACTTGAATTGAATTTCTACCTGTTCAATTACGCGCCTATCCAACGGTTCTTCAGGTGCTGGAATAAAGTTTAACAAATCATTATACTTCACATAAGGCCGACGTAAGAACTCACTTGCTAATACGCCATCTTTTAAAGGTCTATCTCCATGTTCTTTTAAGTAAGCATCTACTTGAGCATTTGGTTTAATTCTGATTGTTGCTAATCTTTGTTTTTCTGCTTCAATCGTTGCCTTCTTGGCTTCAAATTGTGCATATCTTTCATCTGAAATCAAACCAATTTCATGTCCAATTTCTGTTAATCGCAAATCTGCGTTATCATGTCTTAGTAATAAACGGTATTCAGCTCGTGAAGTCAGTAAGCGATAAGGTTCATTTGTTCCTTTAGTTACTAAATCATCTACCATTACTCCAATATAAGCATCAGATCGTTTCAAAACAACAGGTTCTTTATCTAATGCTCTAAGTCCAGCATTTATTCCTGCGAGCATTCCTTGACCTGCCGCTTCCTCATAACCTGATGTTCCGTTTGTTTGACCAGCGGTATATAGATTTTTAATTAACTTGGTTTCTAGTGTCGGGCGTAATTGATATGGTGAAACTACATCATACTCAATTGCATAACCCGGTCGCATAATGTGTGCATTCTCTAATCCTGGAACCGAGTGTACCATTTTTTGCTGAACTTCTTCGGGCATTGAAGTAGAAAAACCTTGCACATAGTATTCATCCGTATTGCGACCTTCCGGTTCAATAAACAATTGGTGCCGATCCTTGTCTGCAAAGCGCACAATCTTATCTTCAATTGATGGACAATAACGTGGGCCGACACCTTTGATTACACCTGAAAACATTGGTGCTCGCTCAAGGTTTTTACGAATTATCTCATGTGTTTTTTCTCGCGTGTAAGTCAACCAACAAGACATCTGGTCTTCTACAGGTAAATAATCTTCATCTTTAGATTCAAAGCTAAAATGATTGGGATCTGCATCACCAAGTTGTTCTTCGGTAACAGAATAATCAATCGTATTACCATCAACACGTGGTGGTGTTCCCGTTTTAAAACGTTCTAACACAAACCCTAGTTTTTCTAGATTACCGGATAATTTCATCGAAGGTTGTGAATTATTAGGGCCGGATGAATACATCAATTCACCGATAATAATCTTGCCACGAGCTGCTGTTCCTGTTGTCAAAACAACGGTTTTAGCTCCATAACGTGCACCTGTATTCGTAATTACACCGACAACTGTTTTATTTTCAATAACTAAATCATCTACAATACCTTGACGTAATGTAAGATTAGGTTCGCGTTCAATTGTATGTTTCATTTCTGCCGAATAAGCATGCTTGTCTGCTTGCGCCCGCAATGCTCGAACAGCTGGTCCTTTACCGGTATTTAGCATCCGCATCTGAACATAGGTTTTATCAATGTTGCGCCCCATCTCACCGCCTAAAGCATCCAATTCACGCACAACAATTCCCTTTGCGGGTCCACCAACTGAAGGGTTACATGGCATAAATGCAACCATATCTAAGTTAATTGTCATTAACAGTGTCTTATTGCCCATTCGTGCTGCCGCTAAAGCTGCTTCACACCCTGCATGACCGGCACCAACGACGATTACATCATAGTCTTCAGCTTGATATTGCTTTACTTCCATTAATCAAATTGCCTCCTTTATTTTCCTAAACAAAACTGACTGAATAATTGCGTTAATAGTTCATCTTGATAGCTATCTCCGGTAATTTCACCTAATAACTCCCATGCATTTGTCATATCAATTTGCACTAAGTCAACTGGCATTCCTGCTGAAATTCCTGAAAGAACTGCATCTAGTGAATCTTCAGCTTGATTTAACAACCCAATATGACGAGCGTTAGTCACCATAACTGTTGTTTGTGAGTTTTCAATTCCGCCAAAGAATAAAATTGCTATTTTTTCTTCTAATTCATCCATTCCGGAATTCTTTAAAACGGAAGTTGCTAAAATTTCATCTTGCGAAACATACTTCTGTAGTTCTGTTTCATCTAACTTACGCGCCAAATCCGTCTTGTTTAAAATAACAATTCTTTTTTTATCCTGAGTAGCTGCAATTAATTTTTGATCTTCAGTAGTTAAAGCTTCGCTAGAATTAAGAACTAGCATAACTAAATCAGCTTGATCAATTGCTTTTCTTGAACGTTCAACTCCAATAGCTTCTACTTTATCTGTTGTTTCTCTAATTCCTGCTGTATCAACCAGTTTTAAAGGCACTCCGCGAACATTAACGTATTCTTCAATTACATCTCGTGTTGTCCCTGCAATCTCTGTGACAATAGCTTTGTCTTCATGCAAAAGATGATTTAATAAACTGGATTTACCCACGTTAGGTCGGCCGACAATCGCAGTTGCGAGTCCTTCTCGTAACACTTTGCCTTGCTGAGCTGTCTTTAGCAGTTGCTGAATGCGTGCTTTAACTTCTTGCGCTTTTTCTTTTAGTAACTTAGTTGTCATGGTTTCAACATCATCATATTCAGGATAATCAATGTTTACTTCAACTTGGGCTAAGACATCTAAGATATCTTGACGTAAATTTCTGATTAAATGTGACAGGTTCCCATCTAATTGATTCAAAGCTACTTTCATCGAACGATCCGTTTTAGCTCTAATCAAGTCCATCACTGACTCTGCTTGTGTTAAATCAATCCTACCGTGCAAAAAGGCACGCTTCGTAAATTCACCAGGTTCCGCTAACCGCGCTCCATTGGACAAAAGTAATTGCAAAATTTTATTAGTGGCCACAATACCACCATGGCAGTTGATTTCAATCACATCTTCTCGCGTGAATGTTTTAGGTGCACGCATAACTGAAATCATAACTTCATCTATTTCAATATTTGTTTTAGGATCAATTATATGACCATAGTTTATAGTATGTGTCGCCACAGCTGTCAAATCTTTGCCTTTAAAAACTCGTTGTGCAATCGCAATCGCATCTTCTCCACTTAGACGAACAATTGAAATAGCTCCTTCTCCAGGCGGCGTAGAGATTGCAGCAATCGTGTCATATTCCGTTACTGTCATTGTAGTCATTAATTTTTCCTCCTTTATTGCATAAAAAAAGCGCCACTCCACGCCTTTCCTCTCGTAAAAGAGTACTTACACGTGGACAAAGCACTTTGACTACTTTATCTTTATAAGATAAGAATGATTAACACTAATATACGTTTAAATAAGAAAAATGTCAATTGAAGATGCCTAGTTGTGTAAAAATAAGACTATAATTAAATTAAACATTCATTACCTAAAAACGGAGGTGTATCTAATGCATATTTCTACTATTAAAAAGGATTATTTTCTAGTTCTTGCTATTTTTGTAAGCTTTATTATTCAAAGCATTTTCCTATTTTTATTTAAATCTCGCCTGGGTCATACTCTGCCCACACGCTTTAATCTTAATGGCACAGTTTCTGCGGTCTTTCAGTACAAAACATCTATCTTACTTCCTGGAATACTGTTTCTACTCCTTCTTCACATAGGCAGTTTTATTATATATCGCTTTTTGCCTGCCGTTTTGAATCGAATTCCACTAATTACTAACTATGTCAAAAATGCAAAATACATTGCCACTCTTTTATGTTGGTACATTGAGTCTCTTTCATGGGTTATTTTACTATATTTCTTTACGCATACTACACTACCCATGCTTTGGGTTAATATCTTATTTTTATTATTACTATTTATTTTGACAATTCATAAAGTAAAAAAAGCAATGTGAATGGTTTGGATAATAAAAAGGATTGCCATAAATCCAAAATAAAAAACCTCTTGCTGCAGCTGTAAGCAAGAGGTCATTTACTATTGGTGTAGATATCATAGTTAATGGAGAAAGCCCCATGATATGGAGTTTTCAAGGCTTGAAATGAAATGCATGTATTAGTGGTCTACAATTAACCTTACATACAAGAATAAGTATAGTCCGTTAAATCATTAAATACAAGTTTTGAAAGTGCTTAATTTAAGTAAATTAAAAATATAACGTTTACAACGTATTTTTATTCTTTCAAATTACAACTAATAGCTAAATTATACTCCATTAGCTATCAATAAGTATGCTCCAATTATTCAGCATACAATTTTTTTACATTATTTATATCTAATTGTTGAATTGAATAATTTGAGCCACTTGGTTGCATTACCGAAATTTGATTAGTGTGCTTTAACCCCATCGCATGTCCTAATTCATGTTCAGCTGTGTTAATAATTCTTTGCGTTGAATACCCATACTCACTGCTAGATAAATAATATTTATTTAATTTAACAGTTGCATGGGCCAGCTTCTTAGTTGCTGCATCAATGCTGACCTTTGTTTCACCTGCAGCTTGTGTATTTGCATCCGTCATCGTCTTACAAACAATATCTGCTTTGTCTTTATCTGTTACAATCTTAAACGTAAATGCACCGGTATTATTCCAAGCAGAAATCGCACTCAGATAGGCACTTTTCAACGTAGCATCTTCGGTTGCAATATACACAGTTGCCGTGGCTGATGCCCAACGTGCTTTAGTATATTTTTTCTCACTGGTTGTATCACTTAATTGCGCAACTGTCACTTTTCTTAACTTAAATTCGGGAATATTAACCCCATGATCTTTTAGAAAATACTTACAGCTATTAAAACCACTATTAGCGATAGTAGCAAAACTGTTATATGCATTCCCTAAAAGATCTGGCCTCGCCATACTAGCATAGTAAAAACCGCAAAGCACGACAATTCCCAAAATGGCAGTACAGATAATACTCCAAATAAATCGAAAAAAACGATAGATCATCAATAGCTGCCCCCTTTTTAGTTTTTATTAACTATACAATACCTATTTAAAAGATGTGTAAGGTAAACGTTAAGAATTCGTTAGCTCTGCAACTAGTTTTATATGCTATTCATTTAATCAAATGCCATTTGACTCTTATATAAGTCATAATAAAATCCCTTTTGCGCCAACAGCGCCTGATGATTTCCTGTTTCGATAATTTTCCCATCTTTCAACACAATGATTTCATCTGCCTCAACAATCGTTTTTAATCGGTGTGCAATGATAAAGCTTGTCCGTCCAGTAATCACATTATTCATCGCTGTTTGAATTTTTTCTTCCGTAACTGTATCAACATTTGAAGTCGCTTCATCTAAAATTAAAAGATCTGGATTTGTCAGCAATGTCCGTGCAATACTGATTAGTTGCTTTTGACCTGTTGAAAATACTGAATTTTCATTAGAAACTTTGGTCTGATACCCTGCTGGTAGTGTCAAAATAAAATCATGAATATTAGCCTTTTTAGCTGCTGCTTGAATTTCACTTTGACTTGCCTCTGGTTTGCCAAAAGCAATGTTTTCTGCAATAGTACCGGTAAAAAGAACCGACTCTTGCAATACAATCCCTACATGTGCCCGCAATGACTCCAGGGTTAATGTGCGAACGTCCACACCATCAAATGCTACTAAACCACCGGTAACATCATAAAATCGATTTAAAAGATTAATTACCGTTGTTTTTCCTGAACCAGTTGGGCCTACAATAGCCACTGAATGATTTTTTTGTACGTTGATATCAATCCCATGTAAAATCTCCTTTTCGGCTGAATAACCAAAATGAACATCTTTTAATGCCACGTTTTTTTGCAAACCTGCCAAAACAATGCCATCTGTTACACTTTCTTCTTCTTTTTGTTTTTCGACTGCAACTAATCGTTTAGCCCCTGTAATAGCTAATTGCATCATTGAATAAATCGATGTCAATTGCATCAATGGTTGAAAATATTGCTGCGAATACTGCACAAACATCACTATTAAACCTAACCCTGTTGCTGTACCTATATTTCCACTCATTATTAAAAGTGAACCTGCTGCAATTACAATTGCTAAATTCAATAATGATAAGCCGTTCATCAATGGAAAAAGTAGTCCTGAGTACAATTGACCTTTAAACATTGCTTTGCGCACTTTATTATTAAAGCCACGAAAATTGCGCACTGATTCTTCTTGCAAACCATTAGTTATAATTACCTTTTGACCATTAATTTGTTCATTAATGTAACCATTAAGATTACTAATTTCAGCTTGTTGCTTGTCCAAATATTTACGTGCTTTACGCATAATAATAATACTGATTAAAACAACAAAGGGTGTTGACGCCATTGTTATTAGTGCCAATTTAACGTTAATAATCAGCATAATCCAAATAGTTCCAAAAAAAAGCGCACTTTGCGAAATAATCTCAAATACCGCGTTGTTCATTGCATTAAAAACATTATCTAAATCTGAATTAAATAAGGAAAGAATTTTTCCATCTTGATGAGTATCAAAGTATTTAATCGTTAACCGCTGTAATTTTGAAAACAAGCCCTTACGCATATTATTAGTTGAATATGCATTAAAACGGGAAGTTACTAACCACGAAATGCATAATGCCACTACATTCAAGATAAAACAAACAGCCATCAGCCAAAAAGCTTGGAAAAAACTCTGCATTGATGCATGACCCTTAGCAGCCTGTGTAATAAAATCTGTCAATGCTGTCACACTTTTTCCCATATAGACTGGTGCCATTACTTGAAAATACGTTGCCACTAAGGTTAACACTACTACGAGTGTAATTCCTTTCCAAAAAGGTTTTAAGTAACGTCTAAAATATCCAATTGCTTCACTTAATCTAGTCACTATTGCCCTCCTAGTCTAATTTCTTTGCTTTTTGAGTTGCATATATTTTTTGATAAATTGGTGAACTTTGTAATAGCTGCTTATGTGTTCCTTGCGCAACTAATCTACCTTCATCTAAAACAAGAATCTTATCAGCTTTTAAAACAGATACAATCTTTTCCGCAATAATAAAGGTTGTTGTGTGTTTTAAATGTTTAGCAAGTGCTTCTTGCACCAATTTTTCTGAATTAGCATCTAATGCCGACGTCGAATCATCCAATATTAAAATCGTGGGATTCCCAACTACTCCACGTGCGATTGATAAACGTTGTTTTTGACCACCAGAAAAGTTAGCTGATCTTTCTTCAACAACATGTTCAAAGCGATCACTATACGTATTTATAAACTCTGCTGCTTGGGCAATACCAATTGCTCTTTCCAGTTCTTCTATTGTAGCTTCACGCTTATTTTGCTTTAGGTTAGACTCAATTGTACCGGTAAATAAAACTGCTTGTTGTAAAACAAAAGACACTGCCGCACGTAATGATTTTTCATTAATATCACGTAAATCAATGCCACCAACTTTGACACTACCTTTTACTGGATCATACAGCCGTGCTATAAGTTGTGCCATTGTTGATTTTCCTGCACCTGTCGCACCGACGATTCCAACCATCTCACCAGGTTTAACCTGAAGAGAAATATCTTTAAGTGTCCAATCATTTTCACTAGCTCCTGGATATCGAAAACTTACGTTATCAAATTCAACCGAACCGACAAGTTCTTCTTGTGGGGCATCTTTTTTATAGATCAGACTGGGCTTAGTATCCAAAACCTCTTTAATTCTGCCTAACGAAACAATTCCTCTTGAAACTTGCATCGACGTCAGTGCTCCAACTATTATCGCACTCGTTAGAATATATAGATAAGTTACATAAGAGCTGATTGCCGTAATATCACTTGGATGGACTGTAATGTTTTGACCAACCACATAAATAGCTAATGAAATTGCTAAGTATGCTGCCCCCATGAAAATTGGAAAAGCCACTGAGAACAAATATCCGATAATAAGATTAACGTCATTCATTTTATCAGAAACTTTATTAAAATTAGCTTCTTCATTTTTTTCTTGGTTAAATGACTTAATCAACCTAATTCCTTGCAATTCCTCTTTAACTAGCGTCGTAATCTTATCCATTAATTTTTGGACTTTTTCAAACAAATGCCCCATTCGTTTAAAAATTAGATATGCCACACCTAAAATCAAAATAACAAGTAACACTTCAACCCACCACAAACGTGGAATCGTAAGCATCCCTAAAATAAAAGAACCAATAAATAAGACTGGTACTCTAATTATTTGCATGACGGCAGCTAAAATTAGATTAGTAATTTGATTCATATCATTAATTAGCCGTACCACTAGACTGCCACTTGAAAAATATTCAATATTGCTAAAGGAAAAACTTTGAATTTTAATATACACTTCTTCACGTAAATCACTAGTTACTCCCTGCGCCAAACGGGCTGCAAAATAAACATTGGCAATTCCGGCAATAATACCTATTATTGCTAAGCCAATCAATTGGACTCCGTAAAGACGAATTAGCTCCTGTTTATTAGCCATAACTGCTTGTAACACTTTTTGCAACAAGCGCGGCTGCCAGAGCGCTGTCAGTGCATATATTATAACTGCACTAATCGCACCTAAAAGATCTCCCCAATATTTCTTTAAATACGGTACAACAATCCTCACTTCTTTCACCCATCCTTAATCTGCATTTTCAAACTCTATATTCTCTTATTAATAAAGTATTTAACAACTATTGTCAACTTATCCAACTGCTAAGAATCTACTAAATAGACAGATTTAGGCCTTTTGTCTCGGTTTCAGTCTTAAATCATGTTTGTGTGTTGAAAATAATGAACGTCATTTTTTGTTACAAACTTGAAGTTTCAGAAACGATGATTGGTTCTAACTTCACTTTCAGTTAGAACAAAAAGGTTCTGATTGAAATTATTGGTTCTATAATATATGGTACTGATAGAAAAAATATTCTATCAATACCATTTTTTGTTTTATACTAAAAAAGATGA
>NZ_JAIULA010000018.1:0-14959 GCF_024160875.1 Ligilactobacillus ubinensis
TAGACAGCTAGATAAGCTATACCAATTTATTGTAAAAACTAAATATTTAATTTATCAGTACCACTTGTTAAAGAGCCAAATTTTATTATTTCATCATTTCAAATCAGAACCATTCTTAGCTTATTTTATTGTTGTTTTTTTAAATTAACCACATCTCTAGCAATCATCAATTCTTCGTCTGTCATGACCCGCATTACCGTAACATTTGAATTAGGTGTTGAGATTATATTATTAATTCCCCGCTTATTGTTTTCTTGTACATCCAATTCAATTCCCATATATGCTAATTTTTCAACAATGCGAGCCCGAACTGAACTTGAGTTTTCACCAATACCTGCGGTAAATATAATTCCATCTACGCCACCCATTTCAGCAATATACTGTCCAATATAATCAAGAACTGTTCTTTCAAAAATATCCATTGCTAATTGCGCCCGCTCATTGCCATTTTTAGCTGCTACACTCACATCACGACTATCTGAGGAAACACCAGAGATTCCTAGCAAGCCGGATTTCTTATTTAAAATATCTAGTATATCGTTAATAGATGTAATGTTTAGCTGATTCATTGCATAGGCTACAGCTGACACATCAATATCACCTGAACGTGTTGCCATAGTCACTCCAGCTAGTGGCGTAAAGCCCATCGATGTATTGTATGATTTACCATTTTTAACAGCACAAATTGAAGCACCTGCTCCCAAATGACAGCTAATAAGTTTTAATTTTTCTAAAGGCCGATTTAATAGGTTAGCTGCTTCTTTAATTACATACCTATGACTCGTTCCATGTGCACCATAGCGCCGAATTCCCAATTTTTCATACCATTCATATGGCGTACTATAGACATAATTAACTGCCGGCATTGTCTGATGAAAAGATGTATCAAATACCGCCACAGAACACGCATATGGCAATGCTTCTCTAAATGCTTTGATGCCTATTAAGTTTGCCGGATTATGTAGTGGTGCAAGATCTGCAATTTTCGCAATTTTTGCAACGACTTCATCATCAACTATTACAGATTGCTTGAAATACTCACCACCAGCAACTACTCGGTGGCCTACTCCATCTATTTCCATATAATCCCGAATTATTTCTAACTTGATTAGCATTTCCATCAAAATAGCTACTGCAATTTTGTAGTTTGCAATTTCCATGGTTGCCTGATACCTTCGTCCTAAGCCATATTTGATGTCAATATTTGAATCTTGAATACCAATTCTTTCTATCTTACCCGAAGCAATAACTTCTTCTGTTGGCATCATAAATAACTTGAACTTTAAACTAGAACTACCAGAATTAATTGCAATTACTTTTTCCATTAGAAACCCTCCGTTAACAATATGTATCTATATACCTAGAATACCTTTTTTAAAATCAGATGACCATACCATTATATCAGATTGCGCTTACATTAAATATATAATTTATTTATCTCAATTCCAAAATTACTTTCTACACTACTTTTAAAATGCTTTCACAATAATTTTACGCTATTTATTTCACCATCCTATTAATTATATTTTTTATGCAATAGATGTTATTAAAATCTCACAAGGTTTTCTCCGTTAAATTCCAAAAGAACACCATTTACAAATTTTAAAAGCTAATTTTTTTCTAATAGTATCCCAAAAGCATCTCATTTGGTTAAAAAGACTTTTAAATTCATAGTAATCCAATCCTTGTTAAATATACCCTTATCTTCTAACATCACAGCGTTATTTTTATGAATTCGTATCCAGAAATAAAATGTTTATTAATTTTTTATTCTCTTTAATTTAATTTTTTGCATACTAATTCTCTTATTAGCAAAAAATATATATCTTTATGTCCAAAAAGCAATCATTATTGCTTTTGAAAATTAAATAACTAAATGATCATTTTCAATCAACTAAAAAATAAATATTTAAGTAAAACACTGATATATAAGGAACCATTAGCATTAACTTTCATCAATATATTTGATTATATATTCACAAACAATGCAAGTTTAAAGAAACATAAATTTGTTTACAAAAAGTTTATAAGTACCCTTGAATTTTACGTTACAACTGCCTATTATTTAAGTAAAGAGAGAGATAAGCATAGCTCTTTTATTACTAAATTTAATATATTGAAAGGAAGGATTTATCAGTGTTTAGAATTAACAATTTGAGCTCCTAGCCATCCTAAATTGCCTAGGAGTAAACGGAGGTAATTATGATGAAAAAATTATTAACAGTTTTATTTTCGATTCTTTCGTTTGTTTTCATGGTAAATTATACAACTGTTGCAGCTGACACAACTACGCCTAGCACTACAGACACCTTAACCTCAACAGTGTCTTTTACTGTTAGTGCAGGTAGTTTAACTTTAAATTCTGTTCCCGAGCTGACTTTTTCGACTAATAACGAAAAAGAAAAACTTAGTTCTTCACTATTAAGCTCCAGCAGTGAAAAAAAATATGCTGCCTCCACCAATAACAGTAGCAGTGCATTGACCGTTACCGATTATCGTGGTGCAACAAATTCTAACTGGGCTGTTTATGCTCAATTTTCAAGTGATAATGCAGCTGTCATTAATGTTGATACAAGCTCATCATCACAGATGACATTATCAAGTAGCAATAGCAAAGTATCATCAAATGTTGCTAATACTGCTGGTAAAGCAAAAACAACTGTCCAAAACTCTGAGTTAAGCGTTAATAAGAAACAAAGCACTGATTCCTCAGATGTTAAGGGCACCGTGACTTGGACCCTAGCTGATACTGCAGCAACTAATCATTAGAAGCCGCTGTATTATCAAGATTCCAAATAATCTTGCCGCTATATGTTCCTGGTTTAAATTTTTCAAGTTGCTTCGTTGTTAAACTGCTAAAATTAAGTGTTGTCGAGACACTCGAAACAATATTACTAATACCCGCTCCTTGAGTAGGATCTGTTTTTGACGTAATAACAGCACTCGTATTCTGACTTGTTATTGTTACTGGACTTATTTGATTTGTTGTTGAATCATGTGAAAAATGCAATGTAATACTAGGTGAGATGCTAGTTTTCCCATTACTAAAGGGAGTTACGATGGCCGAAACAACCCACCCACGATAATTTTTACTATAACCACGATAATCCGCAACACTTAACGTTCGATTAGTGGTCGTCGAAGTTGATTGGTTAGATTGCGACAATGCTATATCATCGCCATTATAAACATCAGCTGCTGAAATCGTCTTAAAATCTAAAGCCGGAACTGTTTGCAAGATAAGCGTACTATTATTACCACTACTAGAGCTATTTGTTGCACCATTGTTTGAATTTGCGCTCGTATTCGTTTGAGTACCCGTCAAATTTTGATTGCTTGCACCATTATTAACATTATTTGATGAATCTCCGGTTCCAGCTACGACAGTAAAAGATGCCGTTGAATTACCTGATGTATCAGCAAGGACATGAGAGGCGGTAGGAATACAACTAACCAGAATCAAGCCACTGCACAATAAAAATATTCTTTTCATTGTGTTTTTGTGCCTAAGCATCATAGTTTTAAGTTCCCCTTTACAATAAATCATCTAGTTACCAGAATAAAACTGGTCAGCGGAACTAACCAGTTTTATAAAGTCTGAAGAAAATTTGATTATTAACTAATCTTCTTTCTCTTCTTTTGTTTCTATTTCTTTGTTATCCTTACGTTTACCAGCTCTTCTACCAAGTAAAAATGTAATTAAGATAATTAAGAGTAAGACTATTACACCGATTGTAATCCATAGCCATGTCCAATTACGAACAACATTTGCTTTCTTGTTAACCTTATTGGCCTGTTTAGTCGTAATCGTAAAGTTGCGATCAAAGACCCATTTAAACGTGCCAGAACGAGCAACTAAATGTAGATGATATTTACCTGCTTTTAATGCATTGTTGTTCCAGTCGATTGAGTAATTAAAGTTAGAATTTGGCGCCATACCCATATTCTTTTGAGTGGACTTGTACAGAACCGTTCCACCCTTCGTACGTGAAATCTGTGCTTTAATACTCATATTAGTTATCATCGTTGCGCGTGTATTTTCAAGATTCACTTTTACTGCTGGACTAAAATTAGACGTATCTGAAATACTTGGCTTAATCGCATTCATCTTTAAATGTGGTGACACTATTGTTGATGTATCTTCACGTAAAACCACACCTAAAGCTAATGCAAAGCGATTTTTAATTGACATACCCTTTTGGTTAGTAGCCTGAGCCGAAGAAGTTGAGCTATCAAGAAAATAAAATGCACCTTCCAAGATACCCTTATATGACTTTGCAGGCATCGTTAGAGTAAATGCGACCTGCTTAGTTGCCTTTGGTCCTACAGTAACTTTCTGCGGTTCACCAAAAATATCCGATAATAGATATGGTGCCGAACTTAATCCGGTAAGTTTGTTTTTATTGTAAGCTTCTGAACCAGAATCACTTGTATATGCAGTATTCGGATAAGCAGTGATTGTCTTTGTTTTATTTGTTAGATTAGAAACATTAACATAAACTGTTTGTGTTTGGTTAGGACTAACCTTCAAATCAAAATACGTTGCACTTTTTGTATATTGATTGTCTGGAATGACCGCCGAAACAGTAAAACCTGCCCCAGATGAAGCATTGGCCACTATTGGCTTAGCAAATAACAGTAAACCAAAGACACCAAGAATTACCGTAAGAAAATAACATAGATTTTTTTTCAAAACTCAATCTCCTATAAAGAAATTTGAAACCAATAATGCTTAGTTAGAAGCTGTATTACTTAATGTCCATGTAACTGTTGAACTATATGAATGACCACTTACTGGTGAATTACTATCGGAGAAACCTAATGTAGCAGAGCCAATAGTAGCAGATGCAGTTCCAATCCCTTTAGTATCATTACCATTACTACTCGATGAAAAAACATTTGTTGCAGAGCTTCCAATAGCTGTTCCACTTAATGTACCACTTGTTGTTGTTAACCCTGAGATTGTTGCTGTTAATTCATTTGTGTTAGTTGCATCTGATGTATCTTTGAACTTGCTCATACTTGCCGTTACATTCCATTCTGGTGTATCACCAGTTGATGTTGCAGCCCCACGGTAATCTTTAACAGATAAATTATTTGTTACACTTGAGGATGCAACAGTACCTCCATTAACAATAGTAGAAACATTAATAGTTCCAAAACTAAATGATGGTGCTGATGTCAATTGTAAAGCGCCACTATCGGTATTAGGGTTAGTTGTTGTATTACTACTATCATCACCTGCAGTAACTGTAAAATCAGCTGTTGTTGTACCAGTTGCTGAAGATGAACCACTTGTAGCACTTGTAAAAGTAGAACTTGAACTACTTGAACTTGAATCAGTATCAGCAGCGTGTATTGAACCTGTTGATAATGCCAAACTAGCGCCAAAAGCAGCAGTAACTAAAGCTATACCCTTAATACTCTTTAATGAAATCATTGAAATTTATTTCTCCTTTATTATATAAAAATATTTTTTTATCTAAATTTATAAAATTTATGTGACATACATAGAAATCCAAAAGTGACAAACCGACTAAAAATACCAATATATTTACCAAATTAATTGCCATTGCCGCTGTAACTTATACTCCAGTAAAGAGGTATAGTGTACGATTGGCCGGGCGTCACCTCCTTCATTGTTGTGGTAGAGTTACCTAAAGCCACATTAAGTGCAAAAGTTGTACTTGCTGTATTACTAGTTGTGTTGCTCAATACTGTATTCGAATCACTCATTGTATCGGATGCAACACTAAAAGGATTTAAGCTATTATCTTCTATCTTTATCTTTACAGCTGTTGGATCATAAAACAAATTAGAAACTGTTGTATCCTTAATCAAAGATACTGTTAAGCTAGCATTTACTCCAAAAGTATTAGTAAATGAAATATCTTGATCACTTGATGTTGTTCCTGTAGTTGAACCCAAAGCCACATTTCCTACACTTGTTGTAGTAGGCATAGTTGCAGTTAATGTCCCTGTTTCATCTAACGTTGTAGTAAATGTTGATGGATTACTGTCATCAACTTTTGTTGGATCCGCTGTTTTAGCAATCGCAAAAGTTAACTTATTAGAACGTTGCAAATTCAAACCAATTGTTGTTGTACTGTCTGCAGTAGATGTTGAATTAGCACTAGATGATGTCAATGATTTGCTATAACCCGTTAAACTTGAAATAGTTTGACCATTTGTAAAGCTTTGCCAACTGCCATCATTAACTTTAACGAAAGTATGGTAATCACTTCCCAAATCACTAGATGTAGTAATTTCAGCTGTTGTAGCATTAGTTGTGTTCGCTGTAACTGGGATAGTAATTGTTCCATCAGAGGTAGTTGCTTGAGCCTCAGCAACTCCATCAGACGAATCATTTTTAAAAGTTACCGAACTTATTGTCGGCGTACTAGTTGACACTGAGGTACCTGTCCCTGGAAAACTATCTGAAGTGATAAGACTATCTGAAGTGTTATCTTGTGTATCTATTTGAATATTACTTCCAACAACATTTGTTATATATCCACTATATGACTCATATGAATTTCCCACATTTACACTAGCATTAGGTGCTAAAATCGCACCTGTAAAAGGATATCCACTCCAAGCATTACTAATATCTACAGAACTCGCCTTAGAAAAATTATTAATAATATATGGTGCCCATTGTTGCTGTGATATGTTTAATCCATTTACATAATACTTGTTTGAAAAGGTAAATTCAGTTTCCGGCCAATTTACAACAATATATGGTTTCACGCTACTATTACCTGGGATTTCTATATCAATTCCTTGAGCCGATGAATCAACATTTAAAAAAACAATTGGTATTCCTGAGTAACTCGAATCAAGTGTTATATTAAAGGTTTCTATATTATTTGTACCCGTAGAAGATGTTACACTCGCCCCAGTTGTTGTACCTTGTTCATACTGACTACTTATACTTTCAAGTTGTGTTTTTGCATTAGCAAAAGAAGTAACTCCCGAATTTAATGACTTAAAATAGTCACTTACACTTTGATCAGATTTCCTAGAACTTACATTCTTTAACATGTCCTGTGTTAAAAAATTATTATCCACATTTGTTGGTAATGTGACACTATCAGCAATATATTTATTACTAGTGTTAGAAAAATAATTCGCTGTCCCAATACCTCTTAAAAGATTTGTATTGTCTGAAGTTACTTTACCTAAAACTAAGGCCGGACTTGCAAGTGTTGCATCAGATTCAAAGGATGCACCTCCAGTATTAAGCCAAACTTGATTACTACCAAAATCAACTGTATTTGCCGCAATTCTTGCATTTACTTTAACACCACTATTACTAAAAGTAAGATTTCCTGCTGTTGCAAAATACTTAAATTTGCTAGCCACCCCCAATGGATTCGATGTAACATCGACAGAAGTCGCCTCTATTTTTTTTGCGAAAAGTAAAAGCGATATTACAAGTGACAAAGAAACTAACACGATACTTCTTATCTTTTTCATGTCAACCTCATCATAATTTTTCTTACAAAAAATATACCTAATCAAAATTCTTAACTATATATATCAATTAGGCTAGACCCTAAATACTATATGAATTATACTCAAATAAAAAATTAATATATTATCGTATAATTAATATATTTGTGTATATAAACTACTATTAAATGACATAAAATAGTATAAAAAATCTTTTCCCGAAAAATACTTAAAAAAATTTTCATTGTATGCTTGACATTTCATGCAAATCGCTATAATATTTAAGATAATAATTAGGGTCTACTCAAAATAGTACATTAAGTGTAAAATATATATTATATTCTAGTTCTACGATGAGCATTCAAACTAGATGACCATTATAATTTTGATATAGGGTGTTATATATATGAAAATCGGCTACGTTAGGGTTTCTTCGAAAGATCAAAACCTTGCACGACAAATAGAAAAATTAAAAACGATACCAGTTGATAAGATATTTTCTGAGAAAGAATCTGGTAAAAATATCCAAAGTCGCTGTGAACTTGTAAAATTAATGAAGAGCATTAAAAACAATGATATTATTTATGTGACTAGCCTAGATAGATTAGGTAGAAATGCCGAGGACTTAACAGAAATAATTCAGTTTTTTAGAAAAAAAGGTGCAACATTACAAAGTTTAGATTTACCAGATTTCTCTGCAATACCTGATTTAAATTTAAGAAATATGCTAACAGATATATTAATTACTGTTTTTAAATTCCAAGCGCAAAGTGAAAGAGAGCGAATTAGAGAGCGGCAAAGACAGGGAATAGCCTTAGCAAAAAAGAGAGGCGTATATAAAGGTAGGCCTGTTTTATATAGTGCTACGTCGCCTAATCCTAAAAAAAGAAAGATTTATTTTTCACTAAAAAAAGAATTGAAAAAAGGTGTATCTATAAGAGAACTCGCCCAAAAATATAAAGTTAGCTTAGGTACTATTTTAAGAATTAAAAAAGAGATATAACTATTTCTTTTCTATCCTTAGACCCAGCCCTTAGATATCAATTCTAACGAATATTAGTATTCTAGTTTTCATTTTTCAAAAAAATAAAATAGTATTGGATAGGAGTGTTGTTTTATCCAATACTATTTTATTATAACTACAACCATTGTTTCTCTATCAAGTTATTTCACTACTGCAACAACTTGATCAATTAACCCTTCATCTTGTAACCCTGTTGTTTGCTTAACAACCGTCTTAATGTCTTTTGTACGTAACATTTCTTGTAATTTTTGACTTTCTTCATCCTGAGGTTCATCAAATTTATAGATTAATCCAACTGTCTCAAGCAATGCAGTATAGCTTAAATCTCTTTCCTTTGCTTCACGAATGGGACGAATGAAACGTTCATCAAAGCCTAATTTTCTAATTGGTGTTCGTCCCACACGTGCAATATCATCTGAGATGTAGGTGTTTTGGAAACGACTCACAATTTTTGCTTGATACCGTTCATGTTTGCTTCGATCAAAACCCCATTTAGCAATTAATAAATCGCCAGTTTCTTTCAAAACACGTTTCAATTGATTTAATACTTTTTCATCTTTAATTGCATCACCAATAGTTTCATATCCTAAACTTTTCCCTGTATATGCAACTGTAGCGTGCCCTGTATTCACAGAAAAGAGTTTGCGTTCAATAAACGGCTCCAAGTCCTTAGCATATTCTACAGCTTTTAATTTCAAATCGGGGTTAGCCATTTGATGTTCATCAATAACCCATTCCTTAAAAGGCTCCACTGCAACAAACAATGGATCTTCATGTTTTTGTAATGGAACTATTCGATCAACTGCTGCATTTGGAAAACCAATATATTCATCAGCAAAAGCTACATTTTCTTTAGCAAGATGACTATAGACATCTTTTTTCAGATTTTGACTTCCGCCTATCATATTCTCACAAGCAATTACATCTAATTTCTTTGTATTTCCAGTTTGTTTACGTGCTTCAATTCCAGAAGCAATTAGTGGTGCGATAAATTTTAAAATCTTAGGACCAATTGCTGTTGTTACAATATCAGCATCTTCAATAGCAGCAACTACTTTTTCTGGATTCTTACCATTATTTATACCACTAACGTTTGAAACGGAAATTTGTTTCTGCCCAGGTGCAGCTAGTTCAATTGTATATCCATGACGTTCATTTAACGCATCTATAATTGTTTCATTTACATCAACAAAGTTAATTTCAAATCCGTTACTGTTTAAAACTTCACCAATAAATCCACGACCGATATTACCTGCTCCAAAATGTACTGCTTTCATCATTTTCCGACCTCTTTTAATAAATTGATAATTTCTTCTTCACTTTGTGCATCTGCTAATTTTGCGACATTTCTAACATCACTACAAAATAGCGCAATCTGTGACAAAATATTTAGATGCTCACCATTTAATCCAGCAATTCCAAAAACAACTGTTACAACTTCTGCCGATGAACTTTCATCATCGCTAAAATCAACGCCCATTGGAATCTGAACAATTGAAATTCCAGTTTTCTTGATATATTTCTTACCATCATCAGTTCCATGCGGAATGGCGATAAAATTACCCATATATGTGGAAACATCATCATTACGAGTAATCATTGATTTGATATACTCAGGTTCAACACAACCAGCTTCAACTAATAAGTTACCAGCTAATTCAATTGCTTCGTTTTTTGTTGCAACATGTTTATCTAATACAATCATGTTTTTTTCTAAATCCATTTTACTCACCTCGCTATGCAAAATTATTTCAACTTACTTACGATCTCATCATATTGTTGTGATGTTAATAAATCATCAACCACAACGATTTGGACATTTGTATAACGTAGACGTAAATTTTTAGCTGCTTGTTGTGTTGCTACAACTAAATGTGCGTCATTATCTGCTAAATCATTGATAGTCACGTTTTTAACAGTTACTTTTTTACCCGCTTTATCCAATCGCTCTTTCAATAATTCAGTTGCCATTGTTGCAGTTCCTTTATGCTGATCATGACTAATAAAGTTAACTTCAGTCACCTTTGCAAAATCTACATCATTAGCTGTCGTTACTGTTGCTGTCGTTTTTTGTACTGGTGTAGTTGCTTCTTCACTTGATATCTGCGTTAACGCCTTCAAATTCGCAATCACTTCATCATATTTAGGACTACTTAAGAAGTTATCAACTGCCACATGCATCGCATTTGGTGTTTTCTGAGCAGCACGTTCTGCTAATTCCGCTTGCGTAATAACTAATAATCCTTGTTCATCTTGCAAACGATTAATTGCTGTATTTGTAACACTTATATCTGCAATACCAGCCTTTTTAACTTTGTCGCGTAATAAAGATGCTCCCATAGCTGATGATCCCATACCAGCATCACAAGCAAAAATAACTTTTTTAACATCTTTATAACTCTCAACTGATTGTTGGGCAGCTGCAGCGGTGGGCATCCCTTTTGATTCATCCTTCATGCGTTGCATTTCAGCTTGTTTTGCATCCAAGTCAACATCATCCATCGATTTATCAGCTTTCAAAATGAATGAAGCTACTATAAAGGAAACAATTGCAGCAACCAATACCCCACCAAATGTTCCTAAATACGCTCCTTTAGCCGTCATCAAAGCAATTGCTATTATTGAACCAGGTGAAGCAGCTGCTTTTAATCCACCACCTAATAATTGGAATGTGAACGTACCACTAACACCACCCGCAATAGCTGCAAAAATCAGTGCTGGTTTCATCAAGATATATGGAAAATAAATTTCGTGAATCCCACCAAAAAATTGAATTATAGCTGCACCAGGTGCTGAACCTTTTGCACTACCCTTACCAAAGAACATGAATGCTAATAAAATTCCAAGCCCTGGTCCAGGATTTGACTCAAGCAAGAACAAAACAGATTTTCCGCTTGAAGCTGCTTGTTGAATTCCCAATGGAACTAAAATTCCATTCCCAATAGCGTTATTTAAAAACAAAACTTTTGCCGGTTCAATAAAAATATTTGCTAATGGTAGCATATGAATTGAAATAATCCAATCTACGCCTTTACTCATAAAATTACTACCAGCAACAACTAGTGGATTAACAATATATGTTCCAAAAATCGCAAGTAGCATTCCAATAATCCCGCTGGAAAAGTTGTTATAAATCATTTCAAATCCGGATTTAACCTTATCTTGGAAAAGTTCATCAAATTTCTTAATGCACCAACCACCTAATGGGCCCATAATCATTGCCCCAAGAAACATTGGTATCTTAGCCCCGACAATCACACCCATGACGGCAATTGCACCTACTACCGCACCACGCTCATCATAAACTAAACGTCCACCTACATATGCAATCAATAATGGCAAAAGATAATTAAGCATCGGTGTAATTAATAAAGCAATCTTAGCATTGGGAAACCAACCACTTGCCATAAACATTGCCGTAATTAAACCCCAAGCAATAATTGCGGCTATATTAGGCATAACCATACTACTAAGGTTTGTACCTAACTTTTGAATCTTAGCTTTTAAAGATGTATTTTTTCTAGCCTCCATTTTGGAAACCTCCTCTTCTTGTTTACACTTATTATGTTAAGTCTCGATGATACCGTTTACAAGAATATCTATCGTTAACTTTGTCGCTTTACTTTGTGTCATAGTTTTGCTTTTTATTTCACAAACACTTTTTATATAACCCCAAATTTAGGTCTATAACCCGGGAAATTATTAATATTGTTAATCATTGTTTGAACATCAACCATTTCCATCTAATTTATTGACATTCCTAATATATCTTGTATCTCTCGAAATGCTCATTTTAAGTTAAGAGAGCGTTTTTAAGTTAACTCTTTTTCCTTCTCATAAATCAAAACAAGTGGTTTATTTGTACAAACATAAGAAAAAGGATCCTAACTTTCGATAGAATCCTAAAAGTAAAAATCAATAATTATTACGCTGATATTAAGCTTTGAAACTCTGTGAAAATATAACGATATCTATTATATCTGCTATTGTCAACAAACTCTATTTCATTTAAGAGATATGAGCTATTGATCTATTTAATTCCCTTTTTTCTCTTTTTACCTATTCCAAATAATCCACCAATACTTGCCAATGCTACTAAGATTACCCCTAGTACTGTTTCTCTATTATTTTGAGCATCCCCAGTCTGTGGCAACGTTGCTTTTGTAGAAGCACTAGATTCTGAAGGTTTCGATGCTGTAGTAGCACTGTCTAATTGCGTAACCTCATTGTTATTATTTGTTGTTGAACTATCAGAGGTTGGTGTGGTTGGTGTATTTGTTGAACTATCAGAGGTTGGTGTGGTTGGCGTTACATCTTTTGTATATACCACTGTTTTTTCAACATCAGCTGTATCTGCTGTTATACCTGTAATTTCTCCTACTTCTAACTGGTCTGCTGTATACCCCGAAATTGTTGGCGATGTCACTGCTGCAAAACTTGTTCCATTTTCAGCTGTCCAGTCTCCATATGTTTTATTGCCTGTTACACTGTCTGTTGTAACTGTTCGTGTAAACTTAACTGGTGTTGCTGTATAGTCAGCCGCTGCTTGACTACCGTCACTATATACATAGTGGATAGTTTCGTTAACCTCTTTACTCTCTGTACTTTCACTTGTTTTATGCGTCAAGTGTACTTCATAACTCTTTACTGTACCATCCTCATCATACACTACCCCTGTACTTGGATAGTCATCACTTACTAGACTATAACCTTGATTCTCATAATCTTTGATAGTATCTGTTGTTCTGTATGAGTCTGTTGTTCCATAGTCACCTGACAGATTTTTTGTGCTTAATGTTTTATCTGTCGTGTCATCTATATATGTTACTTTTGCTTTTTCAGTATTAGCTGTATATACCACTGTTTTTTCAATATCAGCTGTATCTGCTGTTATACCTGTAATTTCTCCTACTTCTAACTGGTCTGCTGTATATCCCAAAATTGTTGGTGATGTCACTGTTGTAAAACTTGTTCCATCTTCAGCTGTCCAGTCTCCATATGTTTTATCGCCTGTTACACTGTCTGTTGTAACTGTTCGTGTAAACTTAACTGGTGTTGCTGTATAGTCAGCCGCTGCTTGACTACCGTCACTATATACATAGTGGATAGTTTCGTTAACCTCTTTACTCTCTGTACTTTCACTTGTTTTATGCGTCAAGTGTACTTCATAACTCTTTACTGTACCATCCTCATCATACACTACCCCTGTACTTGGATAATCATCGCTCACTAGACTATAACCTTGATTCTCATAATCTTTGATAGTATCTGTTGTTCTGTATGAGTCTGTTGTTCCATAGTCACCTGACAGATTTTTTGTGCTTAATGTTTTATCTGTCGTGTCATCTATATATGTTACTTTTGCTTTTTCAGTATTTAATACATAAACATAGATAACCGTTCCATTATTTCCCCAACTGCTTAAAGTACCTGTTAATCCATTAGTCAGTGTACCACTATCTGTATAGTTAGTACTATCAGTCCCTACAACTTTTTCTAAAGTATAACCTGTTATACTCTTTGGTGTTGTTTCATATGTCTTTCCTTGATATGAGCCATCTGGATAACTGACGCTTCCCGTTGTTAATTCATTACCTGCTTCATCTACATATTTGACATTAACTGTAGCTGCTTCATAGTAATCAAAACTTTCAATTTGAAATTGTTGTAAATTATTTGCACCACCTGTAGATGCGCTAACTACCATTGCCATTG
This sequence comes from Ligilactobacillus ubinensis, assembly GCF_024160875.1. Taxonomy (GTDB): domain Bacteria; phylum Bacillota; class Bacilli; order Lactobacillales; family Lactobacillaceae; genus Ligilactobacillus; species Ligilactobacillus ubinensis. The sequence goes on from NZ_JAIULA010000018.1 coordinate 14,195, forward strand.
CTTCAGATGCTGTAGAAACCGTTTCACTCCATGTTAAGATTGTACCATCCGTTTCGGTATAAGAAATTGTTAATTGTTTTGAAGTTCCATCATAAGAAATTACAAACTTATGCATTTCTCCATTTAAATTATCATTACTCAATGCCTGAACCGAGTTTGTATCAACCGTTCCCCACCAGCGTGTATAAGAATTCCCATCGTCGCCCGTAATAATCTTTTCAGTTGTGTTTACAAAAGCTCCATATTTGCCTGTGCTTGTAGTTGGATCTGCTTCCCAACCATATTGATTAGTTTCATCTCCTGTTGAAGAAGGTGATTTATAACCATTATGCCAAGTGTCTAATTTAAATCCAACCACATTTTCTAAACCGCCAATTCCCAAATTACCGCCAAAAACCCCTAAATCATCAGTATTACCACTATGAAAAGCAAAAGATATGCCATCTGCACCATATACATTACTGCCTAAATTCACATACCCAGTTAGTGTAAAACTTTGATTCATATTAATTTTACTATCCAATGTAAAATTTCCAACTTCATTTCCACTAGCAGTAGTCAATGTTACTATACCTGTAGTTGAATCATAAGTAGCTGACCCATTCAACGTAAAATAATCAAGAAAATTACCTTTAGTCACCTCAACCAATCCTGAGTCATTCTCAGCACTAAGAACGACAGCCTTCGCAGACACTAAATCGTTTGCGCTTGTTGATGCCACTGCACTTGTTGATGTTGCTGTACTTGTTGCATCTGCGCTTGTTG
>NZ_JAIULA010000018.1:15056-58592 GCF_024160875.1 Ligilactobacillus ubinensis
TTGATGTTGCTGTACTTGTTGCATCTGCGCTTGTTGATGCCGCTGTACTTGTTGTATCTGCACTTGTTGATGTTGCTGTACTTGTTGCATCTGCGCTTGTTGATGCCGCTGTACTTGTTGTATCTGCACTTGTTGATGTTGCTGCACTTGTTGTATCTGCGCTTGTTGATGTTGCTGTACTTGTTGTATCTGCGCTTGTTGATGTTGCTGTACTTGTTGTATCTGCGCTTGTTGATGCCGCTGTACTTGTTGTATCTGCGCTTGTTGATGCCGCTGTACTTGTTGTATCTGCGCTTGTTGATGTTGCTGTACTTGTTGTATCTGCGCTTGTTGTATCTGCATGAGCATTATATGTATATCCTGTTGAACCTAACCCTACGATAACAGTTACCATACTAGCAAAAATCCATTTTTTCCCTGATTTATACATTTTGTAATGTACTTTTTCTCGTCTCATAAACTATCCCTCACAAAATATTTTATTTTTAAAATTAATTATTTAATTTAAAATTAACATTATTGTAATAAGTGAGGGTTTTTTATTTTTAATAACTAAAAAAAATGAAAAACTAATTATTCTGTTTTTCATCATTTTTAATCATAAATTAGATAACTAAGCATTGTTTATACAGGGCTCTAAGCTAGTTTTTTATTTATTTTTTAGTTTATAGTTTTTACAAAAAAATAACTTTTCATGTGACTTTTTACTTTTACACAAAAAATTACTATTTTTATACTCAATCTTTTGCGCTTTACATTTTCATTATAAAACAAAGTGAAATACTGATTATCTTACTTTTCTACACTAAAAATATAAACTTAAGAATTTGGAATCCTATTCTCGTGCTAACTTTTGACGATGAACATTAATGTAATGGATAACTGAGTAAATAAAAATTATTGCAAAAGCCGCTGCACTTATCAACATTATTTGCCGTGATGAAGTACCATTTACTAATCCTAAAATTGCATCAACAACCGTTGGAGAAATAAAACAACCAATATTAACCAACACTAAAACAACCGTCGTTCCTAAATTAATTGAATCCTCTGGGGCTGCCCAATCAAGCCAATTGTACATGTATGGTACTCCTAATCCAAAACCAAAACCTAATACTAATACGGCAAAGAACAAGAAGATCATATTTGATGCAACCGAAACTAATATAAAGCCAACCGTAACTAATCCGAATCCGACAGGAAATATCTTATCATGTAGCTTTTTGAAGAAGAAACCAAAACTTGCACCCATCGGAATCCCTACTAAAGTTGAAATTCCTGATAATAACGCTGCTGAACTCGATGTACCTAACTTCTCATTAACAATTAAAGATGGTAATGCAAAACTCATTGGCATATAGAACATAAATATGAAAAACATTAAAATCGAAATCAATATAACTGGACCGTTTATATGCTGCTTATTCTTATTTTTTTGTTGGACAACCGGTTCTTTCTTCTTCAATGGAACAAAGAATGTAAATAATATTAATACTGGGATTACAAGGAAATAAATTGCAAAAGCTGCATGCCAACTGATCGTAACAAGATAGCTAACCATAAATGAAGCTAATGCTGCTCCAATACTACTCATAACATTTTGAAATCCTATCATAGAAGCCAATTCTTCTTCATTACTCTTATAAAATTCAGGGATTAAACTAACTGCTAATGAATTAAATAATCCAATACCTAAACCAATTAAAAAACGCGAAACTAAAATGAGCATATATACGCTGGAATACATCGGAAAAGTGCCTGCTAACATTGTGATTACTAAGCCGACTAAAATTGTTGGTTTTTGCCCCCAAAATCTTACTAAAAAAGGACTAATTAACAAACCTACTATTATTCCAAAGTTAGGTACCGTTGATAATGTTTCAACTCCCGCTGTACTTACACCCGGAAATGCATGGTACATTAGCGGTAAAGCTGATGAAATTTGCGGTGCCATCATTAAAAAAATAGAGATAGAAAGTAACGATACCTTAAATATAAGCTTGTCTTTTGTTTCTTTCACATTTCAACATTCCTTCCGTTTATTATTCAACTATATATTTTCTAAAGAAATCCAACTCATCCTTATTAGCTTGAGCTGCAATATCGTCTTTTTGATTAATTAAAAAAACGTGTCCCTGTGGATTATCCTTGTTGCCATATGATTTAGTAATATGCTCTATTCCTTTCGCCGTTAAAAAGCCATCAAACTTAATTGTTTGATCATGAATAAAATCTTCATTAGCTGTAGATAAATATACTGGCAAAAAATTACTATCTATATACTTCTCCGTATCTAACAGCTCTCGCTTTGTTTTTAAATCTGTAAAATAGCCCGCTGTTGCGTTCCCAATCATACCTGGATCAAGCACGAAGAAAGCTGCACTATTCATTGCTGCTGCTCGAAAATTTAAATTCGTAAGTTCATACCCAAACTTAGTCCGATATTCTTCGTTAGTTAAAAGCGTTATATACTGCTCAACCATCTGTCCGCCAGCACTATCACCTATTAAAAAAACATTATTTCTATCTAAATTATATTCATCGGCATGCTCATCAACCCAATGAATATAGCGATTAACATCATCTAACTCCGCTGGAAATTCTACATCGGGTGCAAGACGATAATTTGGATTAACAAACGCAAAACCTTGTTTAGCTAAACCTAATCCATAAAACTGATATGTCTCTTTTGTGCCGTAACACCAACCGCCGCCATGAATATTAATGATTACCGGTATTTTTGCTGTCACTTCTTTTGGAATATATATATCTAATAGATGCCATTTCTTATCCGGACCATAACTGATATCATCATATCTCTGTACTTCTGGTACCTCCCTAGGTAATCCTGCATCTCGCTTATCATCTCCTTGCTTAAATAGTGCCCTCATTTTCGAAATATCCTCTTTAATACTCGTTGTTGCCATAACTTTTCACCCTTTCTTTGTTTGCGCTTTCATTTTATAACAACTAAAAAACAGACGTCATCCTTTTTTTGACTAAAAAATGGCATCTGTTGACTTTTTATATATTTATCTTCTTGTACAATTGTGATGCTGTTGTACCATACAGCTTAAACATAGCATTGTTCATTGTTTTAATACTGCTAAAACCATTTAACTGAGCAATATCTGTTAAATTTTTTTGATGTCCTAAAATATCCGCGTATCCATTTTGTGCTCTAACGTTATTAATATAACGCCCAACTGTAATACCCATATTCTTCTTAAAAAAACGTGCCAGGTACTCTTTTGAAACGTTACTTTTTTCAGCTATCTCTTGTAATGAAATATTCTCTTGAAAATTCTCATTAACAAATTTCGTTATAATCTGCAAACGCTCAATTACATATGCTTTTTGCCCATATAGAGTCTTGCCTGTACTAGTATAGGTGAAGTACCTTAACATAAGATACAAAACTTCATCAAATAGCGTTTGCAATCTAATATTTTGATATGAACTTTCATTTTTGAAAACACCGACTACCTGTAAGAGTAATGCTTGTAATTCAATATACCGCTCTTTTTGTAACCCACTAAATGACGCAAGATTATTAAGCTGGATTTCTTTTTTAGTAATTTCAGGATAGAGACTTGCTACATATGCATATGGATAAATAATAGATAAAAATTCGCTTCCTACTGTTAAATAGTTATTGGCACTATGAATTTCTTGTGAATTGACAACTAATATCTGATTTTCTTTCGTTTTATAGCAATGTCCGGAAATCGTAAAATCTTCAATCGTTCCATGAACTGAATAACTAAGCTCAATCCCCTGATGCCAGTGTGGAGCTACATACACACGCCCTGGTACATTATGCAAATAAATCCATACCGAAAGAGGACCTGTTGTTTTAACAATCTCATGTGTATATTCTGCATTCATATCTTCATCACCCTTAAAACATTGACCTAAAAATCGCTAAAATTATCCTACCTACTTTTTAAGATAAATCCTCGCCATTATTAGCAATTACTTTTTGATACCAATAAAATGAATCTTTAGGCGTTCGCTTCAATGTCCCTTGACCTTCATCATTTCGATCTACATAAACAAATCCGTAGCGTTTGCGCATTTCTCCAGTTCCTGCTGATACAAGATCAATACAGCCCCACATCGTATATCCCATTAAATCAACGCCATCAATTGTCACAGCATCATACATCGATTTAATATTTTCACGTAGATATTCAATCCGATAGTCATCATGAATCTTACCATCTTCACTAAATTTGTCTTCCCAACCAATACCATTTTCGACAATCCATAACGGTTTGTGATAGCGATCCCATAAATTATTGAGTGCTATTCGTAAACAAGCTGGATCTGTTGCCCACCCCCAAGCATTGGTCTTAAGATATGGATTCTTGACATTCCCCGTTGTCATATTACCGCCCGCTGCATCATCCACCTCATGTGTTGTTACTGTATTTGATCCGTAGCAAGAAAAGCTTAAAAAGTCAGCCGAATAGTTGCTTATAAGTTCATAATCTTCAGGTTCGTCGTCTAAAATGATGCCTTCGCGCTCATATTTTTTTAACCGATATTCAGGATAACGCCCACCCGTTTGAACATCTGTATAGAATAGCATATTCTGAGATCCTTCCATTACCTTTACTTGATCAGCAGGATCTGCTGTATAAGCATATAGCGGCATATATGCCAACATTTGACCCACTTTGATTTCTTTAAACATCGCATGCGCAGCTTTAACAACTTTCGCACTAGCAACAAATTGATTATGTGCTGCTTGTGCTTGCAACTGTGGCGTTACTCTTAATAATCCACCACCCATATATGGCATTAAATCCATGACATTAATTTCATTAAAGGTTAGGTAATATTTCACTTTGCCGCGATAGCGTTTAAATACCGTAATAGCATATTTTTCGAACAAATCAATCAATTTTCGATCTGCCCACCCATTATATTTGATAGCCAACTGTAATGGTGTTTCATAATGTGATAGGGTGACTAATGGCTCTATCCCATATCTTTGACATTCTGTAAACACGTTGTCATAAAAGGCTAGACCCTTTTCATTTGGCTGATCATCATCACCATTTGGGAAAATCCTAGCCCAATTAATGCTTAAGCGAAATGTTTTAAAGCCCATCTCACTCATTAATCTTATATCTTCTTTATAGTGATGATAAAAATCTGTTCCTTCATGGCTAGGATAGTATTCACCTTCAATAACAGCAGGAATAGCTCCCACAGGGATATTCGTTCGCCCTCCAAATGTAAATAGAACTGAACCAGTTTCCCCTGTTGTTGGATTTTTCCAAGTTATTCTGCGTGGCTGCGTATGCGAACCATTGGTCATTACATCTGCTGTACTTAATCCTTTTCCGTCTTCAAGATACGCACCTTCATATTGATTGGCAGCAGTTGCGCCACCCCATAAAAAATTCTTTTTAAATGACATTTTTACTCTCCTTTACTAAAAATTACTATACATTTATTCTAATTAAAGTATAATTGACTTATCGGTATAACAATAATTACTCCTAATAAATTTACATGAAAGGACCCTGTCTGATGACATTAAAATACCAGCTAGTCGCACATGATTTAGCTGAAAAAATTGACAATCAAATCTATATTGATAAACTTCCCAGCGAAGTTGAACTAATGCAGCAATATAACGTAAGTCGAAATACAATTCGAAATGCTTTAAACATTCTATATAGCCAAGGTATCATTCGACGTATTCAAGGAAGCGGGTACTTTATTAGTTTTTCTCCACGTAGCGACGGTACTGTACTAAATTTAGCAAATAAACGTGGACTACGTGACCTTGAAGCCGACGAACCTGTTGTTTCTGATGTATTAATTCTTGAAACAATTCCTGCAGGAACACACGTAAGTCATTTTCTACAATGTGATCAAAACGACATCGTTTATCACGTACAACGCTTACGCCATAAAAGCAATATTATTGTTAGCCTTGAAGAAGCTTTTTACCTTAAAAGTGTTGTCCCTTATCTAAATGAGGAAATTTGCTCTGGTTCTATCTTTTCATTCATTATTAAAACTTACCATCTTGAGGTAAAAAATGGTGATGAATATGTTAAAGTTCACCAATTAACTGATGAAGAAGCGAATATTACTAAGCTACCTATCGCTACTCCAGCTTTATATCTCGAAGAAATTAATTATTTAAAAAATGAACAACCATTTAATTATTCGCGTACGCTATATTTGCAACAAGATTTAACTCTGTATTATCACGTCAGCAATTACTTAAATCACTTACAATAATTTTTAACTGAGATTTTCTCAGTTTTACTAGATAACTTTAACAAAAAGCTGGGGAATTTAACAAAATTTCCCCAGCTTTTTAAGTCTATCAATAAATACAAACCCCAGTTAATGATTTATTAATAGCTACACCTTATTTTTCTAATTTAGCTACACGTTCGTACAAATCCACAATTTCACCTGCTAAATCACGGAACGTAATAGCATTCATCATATGATCTTGTGAATGAACCGTTAGTAACGTTACCTTAGTATGGTTACCTTGTGCTTCTTGTGTTAACATTCCTGTTTGCGTGTTATGGGCTTCTACTAACGCATCATCAGATTCTTTTAGTTTTTTATGAGCTTCCTCAAAATCACCTGTTTTCGCAGCTCTAATTGCTTCAAAAGCAAAACTTTTTGCATTGCCACCATTAATAATCAAACCCATTGTTACTTCAAGATTTTCTTGCTCAATTTCTTCCGGTGTCTTTGCTTTATCTTCAGCCATAAATTTCTTCCTTCCGTGTAGTCTTATCTTTATTTAACCGTTAATTAACTTATCAGCTTGTGCCAAAACCGTTTTGCCGTCCATCATACCATATGAACGCATATCAATAATAGCTAAAGGAATATCAGCACCGTTTTTACGCCCAGCTAACTTCTTTTTGAAATCACTTTCCATATAACGAACTTGAGGTCCTAATAAAACGCAGTCAATATTTTTAGTCTCTAACTGTTGATCAGCTTCACTTGCAGACACTGCAAAAATTTCTGCATCTTTGCCTACAGCTGCAGCTGCATCTTGCATCTTTTTAACTAATAAACTCGTACTCATACCTGCTGCGCAACATAACATTATTGTTTCTTTTGCCATAATTATTATCCCCTTTTGTCTTTTATATTAAGCGCTTTAAAAATAAAGTAACTTGATTTATTAAACGCTTTCATCTACAATACAGTTATAACACGTTGGTACGAATTTTACAAGTACTTAATCAATTATTTTCAAAAATATGTAAATTTACGTTTCAACTTTTAGGGGGGCTTTTACATTGATTCTCAAGTATCAAGAAATTGCATCAGACTTATTAACAAAAATTAATAATGCTTTTTTCACTAATAAACTACCACCAGAGCCTGAACTTATGCATATGTACATGGTTAGCCGCAATACCATTCGTAACGCTCTAAATGTTCTCGTCACTCGTGGTGTTTTACGTCGCGTTCAAGGTAGCGGCTATTATATTAATCAAACATTACCTTTTTCAGGATATATTTTAGATTTAGCTGATAAAAAAGGTATTAATGAAATTTATCAACGTCTTTTAAAAACGTCTCCTAAAACTAAAGTGCTGAAACTTTTCCAAGAAAACCCTAGTGTAGAACTTAAAAAGCTTCTTGCTTGTGATGATGCTGAAAAAGTCTATCATGTCATGCGTGTTCACTCGTCTTCACTAGATAAAAACTTGACGATTCTTGAAGAAACTTACCTTCGCTGTTCATTCGTTCCTTATTTACCAACAAAAGCTTGTAAAAGTTCAATTACTAAGTTTATTGAAAAGACTTATAACTGGCACATAAAATCAGCTTTAACCTACTTTAGTTTACATGATTTAACTAATATTGAAGCTGAACTAATGCAACTTCCCGCTGGAAAAACGGTTCTTCAGCGTGAAGAGATAAACTATCAAGATAACGAGATACCTATATCGTTCGCTAAAAATTATTATCCCGCTACTAATCTAAAATTTTTAACGAGGACGGTTGATGAACTTGAATAACTTATTTTTATTTTTTTAAATATTATCTATCTAAAAAAGATCAACCTCAAAGTTAATTGATGAAGTCGATCTTTTTTACTTATTCTGTAACTAGATTATGCTGTTTCAAGAGCTACAGCTTCTTCTTCTGCTTTAAGAGCTTGACGATCTGCAACTTTAAAGAATGGGTAGTATAAAACAAATGAAACAGCAATTTCAACTACTTGGAAAAGAGCACCTTTCCAACCGGATAATAAGAATCCAGCAATAACAGGTGGTGTTGTCCATGGAATATTAGTCCCATTTGTAATAGGTACCAGGCCACTACTCATTGCAAAATATGCCAAAGTTACAAAAATAAGTGGCGATAAAACAAATGGAATAACCATAATTGGGTTTAAAACAATTGGAATACCAAATATTAACGGTTCATTAATATTAAAGATACCAGGTCCAATTGCTAATTTTCCTAATGCCTTAAATTGATCTGATTTTGCTAAGAACAACATTGCTAAAGCTAAACCGATTGTAGCACCACATCCGCCTAACTTAACAAAGTTAGCATCAAATTGGTAGTTAACAACATGTGTTGGTAATTTTCCAGCAGCAACTTGCGCAGCATTTTCAGCTGTTAATGCTAACCAGATTGGTTGCATAACACCACCCAAGATGTTTGGCCCATGTAAACCAAATGAGAACAAGACACAAGCAAGAAACTCGACTAACATCGTAGCAGGATATGATGATCCAATTGATGTTAATGGTGTTTGAATAATCTTGAAGATAAATGCCTGTGCTGAAGCAAAGTCAGTGATACTAAAAATAAAACGAATCACATCAAAAATAACAAATACGAATACCCCTGGAATCAATGCTTCAAAAGATGTACTTACGTTTTCTGGAACGCCATCAGGCATCTTTATCTTCCAACCACGTTGTAATACTAAACGAACAATTTCAACAGCTAAAATTGTAGCAAACATCCCTAAGAACAAACCAGATGCACTGAAGTTAGTTGCTGGTAAATATGATAATGTCTTAAATACTGATTCTGGTGTTAAAATCAAAAAACCAGCAAATGACATTGTTATAGCTGCAATAGAATCAATCTTATAGTAATCAGCTAAACTTTTAGCCATGCCAATGATAACATAAATTGTCATTAAGCCCATTGATAAGTTATAAGGTACGTTAAACCAATCAGCCCAGTTTTTTCCTAATAGGTGACTCATGAATGCACTATAGCCAGTAATTGGCAAGTTGGCAAACAATAAGAACATAGAACCAATAATGATAATAGATGTTGCTCCAAAGAATCCATCACGGATAGCTGCTAAATAGCGATTGCTATTCAATTTATTCGCAATAGGACCCAAAGCCATTTGAAGTTTATCCAAGAACTTGTCCATAAAATTTTCCTCCAAACTCAATAAGTGTGTTAGTTTTTTAGAAAGCGCTTCCTTGTTAACAATTACATTATATAGTCATTGGTACCAATTTGTAAAGTACTAATCTAATTTTTTTATTACGATAAGTCAGATTCGTCTAACTGTATACAATAAAAGTTATTATTTAACAATTATTTTTTTAGTTATTATTTCGATTTTTGCCCACAAAAAAGAAGTCTGGCTTTTATCCCGACTTCTTACTTATGCTTTTTGTTTTAAAATTTTAAATAATAAAATAATATAATTTTTTTACTATTTTGAATTAATATCAGCTAATTCTAGCAGACGCTTTCGCAATGCTGTGTCAACTGCATACAATCCCAAACCATATCTCCCTCTCTTTAGTAGAATATTAACAACATTTCGAATCAGTTCCACATGGACCGTTCCTATATCTTCTATATCATTAACATGTCTTTTTTGAAATGCAGTTTGATCTTCAAACTTATCAGAAGAAATCACGATGCAGTCATTGGCTTTGTCATACGTTATACTTGGTCCTAAGATTACTCCCGCATAATTGAGATCGAATCCTTGAATAGTGTAAATAGACCCTACTTCATTTAACGTCTGTGGTTGGCTCGCCCACGTTTTCGTTTGATAATTGAACCGATCCCATGGTAATTTGAGCGTCCCTGCCGTTACATACCATGGTTCCTTACTATATACTCGAAAAGGAAAATCCGTCGTTGCTAACACACGTGCTAACCCACTTTGTTTGTCATGTTGTTTAACCCACGAAAATAACGGTTGTCCATCAGGAAATATCTGTAAGTCATATTCTCTCGTTTGTGGTAATGGCAATAATTTCCCAGCTACAAAAGAATCAATCCATTCTGCTACCTTTTGATCTTGCATTCGCAATTGTTGCTTCAACTGCATTGTCTGGACTGCATGCCCTGCTAAGTGGCGTAACAACATTCCTTTTGACCAATAGCTTTTAAGCTTTACGACCTGCTTAAAATCAACCGCAATAACCAAAACCTTTGTCAATTTTAATAGTTCTTCTAATTGATTTTCTGCCCGAAAATGATTAAAAGGATCAGCTTGGCTCAACAATAACTGAGCCTCATCAACAAAAACAATATCTGCTTGCCGCTTATTTTTAACCATTTGATTAATAAATGGTGTTGGTTTTTGAAAATCTTTTTTATGCAAAAATTCAGTTTGGGCTGCAATTTCCCAATAAATTTTCAACATTTCATTATGATTAACTAGCAGATGATTATCAGTTTTATACAATACTGACTCTTCATCCTTGGATGCTTTTTGTAATTCATTAAAAACTGTACTTAGAACTGCACTTTTCCCCGAACCCGCATCTCCATTCAAAACAAAAACAGCTGCTTTTTCATCAGTTAAATGATTTGTCGCAAATTCTAATATTTGATCTTTAACTTGTCTTTGCTGCCTTGTTAGTTCGGCTGCTTTAGGTAATATAAAAGTTGAGTCAGATAATGTCACTTAATAGATGCTCCTTTGAAAATAAATTATTCCAATATAATTATACTATTTAATCATAGAAAAGAATGCATATCATATGCTATATGGTAGCTTTTATAATTAATGTGGTCACTTTACTAAAAAATATAGTAATATCTGTATAGTGTATAATATCTTCTGGGCTATGTGCATACTTAGTTACCATTGAAAATGACATATTATCTCTCCTTTAGTTTCTTAATAAGAAATGTAATTTCTTTTTTATGACAGGTTAATTTTATTCTTCTTAAATCTACTTGTATAGAAACATTTTATATGCTAGCCACTGAACTACTGGATAATAATTACTTACACAATATTCTATCAATTGTTTTCAATATATCATTTAAAAAAAATAAAATTAAGCCCATAAATTTTCAAAAAATCAGGAAACTTATGGGTCTAACAACAACTATTAATAATTTTAGATCTAATTAAGGCTATAGTACTTCATGAATCATTACTACCCCAACAACTTCTTTTTGGCTATCTGTTACTATCAGATTTGAAATGCCATGACGTACCATTAAACGCCTTGCTTCACGATTTCTTTTTTCTTGATCTATCCTAACAAGTAATATAATCTTTTGCATTGGATTTACTACAATTAGTCAAGGACTTTTTTTCAGAAAACCACATAATTATATTTATTTCCATTTTAAAAAGTTACTTAACATCAAAAACTTAAATATTTCTATTAGACAGATGATCCTTAATTAACTCATTCAGCAATTATTTGGATTTTCGTTCCTATTCTGATTAAAGGATAGGTTCTTTTTGATACATAAATAGTACCTGGAAGTTTAGCTTCTTCTCTATCCGTAAAACTGACAGTAGTATGTCCTAGTCTCTCCAAATTATTTTGGACCTCATTACCAATAGATGTAATAACATACTCTTGAGCGTCAAACCGTATTTTCATCCCTGGTTCAAGCTGTGTAGATATTGGTTCTACATTAATAATAAAGCAAGATGACCGTAATGCATCAGGTGCCTCATTTCCAAAAAGAATTGCCATATTAATTTTTTTAAAATCTTCTACTTCTGCTCCAATTTCAAGAACTTGTGTTGAGAAAATTACTCTTTCTTTCTTTACCATTTAAGTGACCTCACAATTTTATTTAGCGTATAAGCCAAAGCTTGCTAACCATGCAACAAATACTCGCGGAACCCCATTAATAAAGCGACTATACAAAACAGAGGGAACACCCACTTCAACTGTTTTTGATTCAGCTTCAGCTAACCCTAAGCCAACAGGTATAAAATCACAACCATTCTGAGTATTGATTGCAAAAAGGGCTGGTAATGCATATTGTGGAGGAATATTTCCCTTACCAATTTCAACCCCTATCAAAGTTCCAATAACTTGTCCAATAACTGCTCCCGGTCCAAGTAATGGTGATAAAAAGGGCAATGAACAGATAAAACCTAAAACCATCAATCCCCAGACATTTCCTGCTAAAGGTTCCATAATATTAGCAAAGACTTTACCAATCCCTGAGCCATTGATAATACCTATTAACAAAGCTACAAAGGCCATAAAGGGAATAATTGTATTAATCACTGTCTGTACTGCATCTTTACCCGCTTGATTAAATGTCGCGACAACTTTGCCAGCACCTAAGCCAATCTTAGTTAAAATTCCTGGATTCCTAGTTTGCGCTGTCAAGGTTTTAGTGTTATCAAACTTTTCTTCTTCACTTGTTTTTGAACTACTATCCAGTACATTTTTTGTTTCATTTGTCGTTACAGTTAACTCCGTCAAAGTAATTTGTTCAACTCCAACATTAGAGACGTAGTTATCTTCATTCATAAATTGGGCTAACGGACCACTTTTTCCTGTCGGAAGTACATTGATTGTTTTAATTCCTTTTTTAGGATAGATACCACATCGTAAGGTACCGCCACAATCAACAATTGCTAAAGCTGTTTCCTCATCAGGAATTGATGTTTTAAAACCATCTACTGCTTGCATTCCAGTTAACTTAGCAATTTCATCAACAATTGCTGGTTTATTACCGCCAGTTATATAAACAAATTTATGTTTTTCTGCCGTTGGTGTGATTACTAAAGGTCCACCCCAACCACCAGCACCCTTGACTACTTTTATACTGTGATATTCTTTTGTCATTACTACGACCCCTTTCTCCTAATTATTAAATTCAACCTTTTTAGAAAGTGTAATTCCTTGTTGCTTACATACATAAGCAGTGGTAAAGTCAGTAACCCAACCACCAATAAAATTCATAACTAAACCAACTAATAAATAACGAATTGCTAAGTCCATTGTATTTAAACCTAATTTTTGAACGCCTTGAGCAATCCCTAACCAAATAAAATATTCTGAAGGATTTATATGCGGAAACACACCGTTACTAGTATGACAAAACTGAGCAATTGAAGCATACCAACTAGGTTTATAATATTCCGGTAAAAAACGCCCCATCGAATGTGACATTGGATTACCTAGCATAAATGCTGATATAAAAGGCAACACTAAATACCTCGTAAATGGATTCTTGGAAGAAGCCTGAGCTAATTTAACCATTTTTTTGTCGCCAACAAACGCAATAATTGCATTCATTAAAACAAGTAATAACAAAACAACTGGAATGATCGATGTCATCCAACCAATTAAAGTTTTGCCACCGCTTTCAAATAAACCCATAAAACCCGAAGCTAATTCTGTTATATATTTCATAATTTTTAGACTCCTTATTAGTTAATTTGTTTTCTGTCTCCACGCTTTAACATCCTATAATAAAATGACTTAATTTTTTCTACCATTGGTAAACTCCAAATTTTAATACTAGTATCTATATCTTCTGACTTTAATTTATTAGTTCGATAATTAATATAATTCTTATAGGCATCCAACAGACATACCCTTGTCAATCTATCAAACTCTTTTAATTGATCGTTTGAAGCTGCAACATATGCTAAATTTTTATTTTTCAGCATCTTCAATTCTTTGAATCTCGCAAAAACAGTTACACCCTTCATAATTTGTGCTTCTCGTATTCTACCATTGTTATCCACAGCTATTAAAATCAAAGTCCCCGAACGTAACTTTTTTGGATTTTTTCCAATAGTCACTGGTGCTAAAGTTCTTAGTTCATGAAAAACATTCGAAAAGTTTTTTATCTGTCTTAATCCTAGTAAGCCTTGTAATAAGAAAGCTGTTACTAAAATTATTCCAAAGTAAATCAACATTAAATCGCCTCCATTAACTGAATCAATCCTCGATTTTGATCGTAGTTCTTTAAGTTATTAAAGATATTCCCATTAGTTGCTATAATCCTAATTAAATCATAAACTTGCGACAGAATTCTGCTTAGATTTACATCTAGTTTATAAGGAATCGCAACAAGAAAGACAACTTTGACTTTTCTACTATCATAAGTAACTGGTTGATCAAAAAGCCCAACAGTAACTAAAATTCTATTAAGTCCAGATTTGTCAATTACGTGGGGCAAAGCTACTCCATCACCCAAAATGTTGCTGGAAAGCTGTTCCCTTTTTATCCAATCATTTAAAAATTCCTTTTTAAGCTGTCCAACTGATATTTCACGGACTATTAGCTGCTTTACTCTTTCGGTATATGAACTTTTTCCTGTAAATTTTGTTACATTAAATTGACAATAACCATTATTAATCGCTTCATCCACTAAAGAAATCTGCAATCTTTCGCGCAAGATTCCTTGATTAAAAATCGAATTTAACCTGATTACTGGTAATTGATTGGCTGATTTATTCTCAATTGGTAGATTATTTGAAAAAATCAATAAATACTTATTTGAACTTTTTTCTAATTCTAACTGAGAAGCAAACAAATCAATTTTTAAATTTTCGTTCAATAATTCCTTTAACTGTTCGATAATAAATTTCTTCAGCCCATTACTGATTGGTTCTAATATAGCAATTCTATAAACCTCTGGTGAAGACATATACTCTTCAAGTTCCATCTGAAAATAGACACTTAAGTAGCTGATTTCATTTTTACTAAACTTGATCTTTGTTTTTCTTGTTATCAAATTCAAAGCTTCTTGTGCTAATTCAGTAGCAACTGGGTATTTATTTAATATATTAGTCGAAATAAATTCTTCTGATTTTACGCCATAAGTAGCTCGATTAATTAAAAACAGCAAATGGTAGCGTAGTTCAACAAATAAACGATCAAAATTTAAACTTACATCAAGTTTTTCTTTAATAACTGGGAAAACACTCTTCATTAATTCGCCAACATCAACTAGTGCCTGATTAATTAATTGTTCATCACTAATTGGTAATTTCTTTATATTGAAAGGATAAAAAATGAACTTTAATTCACCAATATTCAAAGTATCATCCATAACTTTAAAAATGACCCTTCTCAAATTTACAGTAACTTCATCCAAAATCATTTCATGATACAAGTTACTGGGTTCATCAAGTTGAATCCCTTGATGCTTTAACCAACTAACGATTGCAATATTCCGTTTAATTACCGCAACTGTATCATCATTGTCATCTATCTCTTTAATTGCTCTAATCAATTTTTCGTCAAGAGCTTGAGTTAAAACTAAATCAAAGTCATAATATTTAGCAACTATATTTCTAACAGCTACTGCATAACTATAACGATGTTCAGTGTGCAATCTAATTCCCTTATTAGGTCTTGCTTGCACCGTTATATCATAGAAGTTCAACAATTGCTTTAATGATTTTAAATCACTGTTAACTGTTCCATGACTCACAGACATTTCATATGCTAGATCATCAAGCGCAATGTATTTGCCAGTTTGGCTTAGCAGTTTTTGCAAGATTGCTGCTTGTCTCTTGGCTGGATCATTAAAATCCAAATCTTGTTTTAAAAAATTAGTTTGAATTTTAGCAATAGCAGCATAGTTTTCGATTACTAGATAAAATTTTGATTTATTAACGTTAATTAGGGCGATTCCCTCAAGTTCTTTATTAATTTCACGAATGTTTTTTGTAATTGTAACTCTTGATGTATTAAAATGCGTTTGGATTTCTCCTAAAGTCAATGCATCATTTTTAATAAAGAAATTTAACATTTCAAAATTTTGTCTATCCATAATATCACCATATTTTTGTTTTAACCACGACTCTTTCCACCCGCTACGTTGATTGTTACTCCTGTTATATAGCTTGCTCGATCTGATAACAAATAATTAACAGCATCCGCTACTTCTGAAAGCTTTCCACTTCGTCCTAACGGCGTTGTCGACTTACTCTTGTAACCAGCACGAATATCAGCTACCGTTTTATGACGGGTATATGCCAAAGCTTCTTCATAGTCCAAAGTCCGCAATCCAGTAGCTTCCATAATTCCAGGTGCTACTCCAACAACTCTAATATTATGCTCACCTAACTCTTTTGCCCAAGAACGGGTAAATCCATTTATTGCTCCCTTAGTTGCAGAATAAACACTTTGACCTTGTGAACCTTCTAAGCCCGCCTCTGAAGACATGTTAACAATTACCCCATGCTTTTGTTTCTCAAATTGATGAACAACTGCTTGTGACACTAGAAAAACACTCTTAACATTTACTGCAAACATTTTTTCGAAATTTTGTTCAGTAAATTCATATTCACTACTTGGCTCATCCGAGTCTGCCAATAAGCGTGGTAAGTTTATTCCTGCATTATTTACCAATCCATCAATTCTTTTTTGCTCAGAAACAACTTTTGTTACTAACTCATCTACTTCTATTCTGTTGGTAACATCTGTTTTTATAAAATGTAAATTTTCATTTGCAATATCACCTCTGTTTAAGTCTGCATTATAAACAATTGCACCATTATTCAACAGTTCGGTTACAATAGCCTTACCAATTCCTGATGATCCTCCTGTTACGACATATACCTTATTAAAAATATTAATCCATGAGTTATCCATTTGCATATACTCCTTTATTTATTTCTCTGTTCATAAATTAATATAATTGATAGCGCATTCTTGAACAATGCAGTGTTTTTTATTTTTTTTTTTTAAAATGTGTATTAATAATACTGCTTAGTAAAACATACTTAAGTATAGGTCTCAATTAAATCGTCTATTATATATATCCTATAGAACGAACTAAGCAAAAAAGCATCCCATTATATATTAATATCTATATGATGATAGTAATATATAATGAGATGCTACTTTCAAAACCTAGTGGGAGTGTCAAGAAGTTTGTGTAAATAAAAGTCCCTTTCCTCTGTAAAAAATAATTCGTTAATCGAAAAGTGATTCAAGTGTATCTTTAACTTGACCAAATCCTCTGTGAATTCTTTCAAAATTATTTTCATTGTAATTAAGTATTTGAACCCCAATAAAATTATCTAAAGATTTTTCATTAGGAAACTGTTCCTTGGGCTTAGTTTTGCGTTTTATCTTTTTATTCAATGATTCTAGGATATTGGTTGAATAAATTGTTGGTCGAATAGCTAATGGAAAGCTCAAGAAAGCTAGTAATTCATTCTCAATTGATTTTAGCTTTTTAATTAAATTGGAGTATTTTTTCTCCCATGTATCGTAAAAATTGTTTAATAGTTGACGTCCTGCCGTTATATCACTTACTGAATGTAGTTGCTTAAAATCATTTAAGATACTTTCACGATCCTTTAAGCGGACATTTGAACTAATATTCCGCATAACATGGACTAAACATCTCTGGAATTTAGCTTTAGGAAAAGCGCATAGTAATGCTGGCTGTAAGCCTACCATTCCATCTGCGATAATTAATTGAACTTGTTTTAATCCACGTTGTTTAAGATTCTCTGCCATTTCTGACCAAACTTCTGAATTTTCACTAGGAGTAATTCGATAATCAAGAACTTCTTTAGTTCCAGTAGCTGTGATACCTAAGGCAACATAAACTGCTTCTTTTTGAACTGAGTCACGTCGTAAAGGCAAATAAGTTGCGTCTAGAAATAGACAAACATAGTTTGCTTTAATAGTTCGTTGATGAAATGACTCGATTTGTTTGGTCACCTGAGCGGTAATATTAGAAACAGTAGTGGCTGAATAATAGGTGCCATACATTTCTTCAATTAAATCAGCAATTTCACGTGTAGTAACACCTTTAGAGTAAAGCTGAATAATTGTTGTTTCTAAAGCATCTTGGCGGCGTGAGTACGCTGGAAGTAAATGATTGTGGAACTTACCTTGACGATCACGTGGTACAATGATTTTCAACTTCTCATATTCAGAGTCAATTAAGCGGTAATACTGACCATTGCGAGAATTACCAGAATTAAAGCCACTGCGATCATAAAGATCATAACCAAGTAAAGCTGTTAGTTCAACTTGTAGAATATGATTGATAGCAGTTTCGAGCTGTTGGCGAAAAAGTTCTTTAACATCGCCATTTGATAATAGAGTTTTGGTTAAATCTTTGGTAAACTGGTCCATAGGGAATCCCTCCGTTTTGGTTTGGTTTGACGATTTAATCATACGGGGAAGGGATTCCTTTTTCAATAAGCTTTTTATTTATTTACACAAACTATTTTATACTCCCAACCTAGTTATCTCAAGTTATAGAAATAACTAGGTAATTAACTTTTTATTCATGAATTGCATGTATATTTGACATCGCACTTTCTTGTCCATAGTAAGCCTTATCACCATGTTTTCTATAGTAATGCTTATCTAAAAGATACTGTGGCACATTTATATTATCCCTGGTCAATTGAAGTGCATGATAATCTATTTCTGCTACTGCCTCAAGAACTTTAGCATTATACACCGCCTTTCCTGGAGTCTCACCCCACGCAAATGGGCCATGTTGACTTACTAAAACAGCTGGCACACTTTCATAGTCAATTTTACGATTTTTAAATGTTCTAACAATAACCTTCCCTGTGCTTTCTTCATATGAATTTTCAATTTCTTCTTTAGTTAATGGATCAGATGCAGGTATATTACCATAAAAAGTATCTGCATGGGTTGTACTTAATGCAGGTATATCTAGTTTTGCAGCTGCAAATGCAACCGCCCACGGAGAATGCGTATGAACAATGCCTCCAATTTTTGGAAAAGCATTATATAAAACAGTATGCGTTGGTGTATCAGATGATGGATTCATATTACCCTCTACTACTTTACCATCTAAATTAATAACAACCATATCACTGGGTTTTAGATTAGAATATTCAACGCCAGAAGGTTTGATAACAAATAACCCCTTATTACGGTCAATTCCTGAAACATTTCCCCATGTAAATGTAACAAGCTTTAATTCTGGTAATCGCATATTTGCATCATATACTTCTTGTTTTAACTTTTCTAACATGTTATTATCCTTCTTTCAATCTACTTTTTCTTGTTCAATACCTAAATTTAAAAAGATTTCATTAAAAAAATTCTTGGCTTGTTTTATTTCTTCAATCGGATTTTGACTATTTTCAGACCACATTTCGATTGTATAACCACCTTGATAATCTAATCTTTGCAAAGTCCTCAAACAGCCAACAAAATCTACACAGCCATCTCCAAATTTCACATTTTTAAATTGTCCTTTAAATGTATTTGTAACTTTTTTTGTATCTTTTAAATGAACCGATACGATATTCGAAATATTTTTTTCTAGTTCATAAGCTACGTCATTTTCTGGCCAAGCAGATAAATTTCCTAAATCAGGATACCCTTGTAACCAAGGGCTTTTTATTTGTTCCTTGTACCATGCAATTTTAGAAAGAGAATTGATAAAAGTATCATCCATTGTTTCAATCGAGAGCATTACCTGCTTTTTTTCTGCCATTTCAACACATTTTTTCAAATTTTCAACAAACATCTCTCGTGAATTAACAGTTTTATTTTCATAGAACACATCATATCCTGCTAATTGAATGTTTCTAATACCTAAATCGACAACGAGATCAATTGCTTTTTTCATCATCTCTAATGCCTTATTTCTTACTAGACTTTCGTTTGATCCTAAAGGATAGCGCCGATGGCCTGAAAGCATCAATGTATTTACTCTCATATTTGTATTCCACATTGCTTCACGAAATTCTTCTCTCTCTTTTCGTGTCCAATTTAATCTATTAAGTCTTTCATCACTTTCATCAATTGAAAATTCAATATAATTAAATCCTAGTCTTTTTGCTAATAAAAATTTTTCTTCCCAACTCAGATTTTTTGGTAAAGCTTTCTCATATATGCCTACTGCATTAATAGTCATTATCTTCCGCCTCCTTTTGCATATCATTTAAGTTCTTCCATGCATCATCCAATGAAAAAATTAATTTATTGTATACCCGATATTTTTCTTGGTATTTCTTTACTTCCTTTGGGTTTGGTGTAAACTTTTTCTTCACCCTAGTCATCTCTCTAGCAGCAGCATTCAATGACGGATAAATTCCTAAACCAACAGCAGAATTAATTGCTCCTCCTAATCCACCTAATTCATGTACGGTTACTGTTTCTATTGACATGTCTAATATGTCACTAAACATCTGAACCCATGCATTAGAATTGCATGCTCCTCCTGACATCCTAATAACTTCCGGCTTTTTATTTGCTACTGTCAATAACTTTTCATAATGATTTTTATGAGCAAAGGCAATTCCTTCATAAACTGCTCTAATTAGTTCTGATTTCGTTGTTGTACTTCTAATTCCAATAAATGCAGCTTCTGCATTAACATCAGCATTTGAACCATATAGAAACGGGAAAAAAATAACGTTAGAAAATCTTGCATCTGTATTTATTAAAAACTCTTCTAAATCATCATAAATTGATTTTCCTGCTTCAGATGCATTCTTCATCTCTTCTCCCATCAACATTTTTAATATAATCGCTAGGTTTCCTGCTGATGTTGGGCTTGATGCCTCAACAAGATATTTTCCAGTTGGAAAAAGAGAATTCATTAAATGACTTTCAAGTGGTGCCTTATCTTCACATGGAAAAGTGTTAATATTCCATGTGCCTGCTATCACACTAAAAATATTAGAATTTAAAACACCCGTAGCTATTGCACAAGCATCAATATCAAACATTCCTCCAAAAACCGGCGTTCCTACTTTTAGACCTGTAATAGCCGCAACTCTTTCTGTTATCTCTCCGCATTTATCTGTGGCCTTTACTAATGGTGGCATTTTATAAAAAATTTCATCTATATTAAAAAACTGAAATAATTTTTTATCATACTCTTTCCTATCAAGGTCAACAAAATTATTGCCAGAAGCATCAGATATTTCTTGCAATACTTTATCAGTTAATATGTATCTGATAAAATCCTTGTTTGATAACACATATCCAATATTGTCATATACTTCACGTTTGTTTAGTTTAAACCAATTTAGTATAACCGGTGCTTGACTAGCCATTACATGTTGATGACTCATCGAATATATATCAGCTACATTTTTTTCAAACTGGACAGCCATTTTTTCAGCTCTATTATCAGCAGAGAGAATACCATTTGTAAAGATTTGCTTACCTTTATCCAGTAAGTACAGCCCTTTCCCATGTCCTACAGTGGAAATACCTACAATATCTTCACCCTTAATTTTTTCTGATTCTAACAACTGCTTAATTCCATTTAATAAATCCTTCTTTAGCTCTTGCAAGTTGATTTCATGGTACCCTGTTTTTATCTCTATTCCTTTTGTGGGGAAACTATTTATAGCTACTTGATTCCCAAGACTATCAAAAATCACAATCTTTGTGTTTGTACCACCATTATCTATAGTTAATAAATATTGCTTCATTCTTTACACCACCTAATTTCGAAAATCAATTTTATAGATAGCTACCTCATTAATCTCTCTATTTGCAGATAACAAATAATCTACCCCATTTTTGTTATAAACTAACACATTGCTTGGACCTACGGCTTCATCAATTACTTGCATATCAATTTTGTCATCGGAAATTAACACCAAGTTTCGTTTTCCATCACGCCAGCCGAAAATAAAGCATTCTTGGTTACCTATTTTTCCTCCCCATATCGCATGACCAAATGGTGTTTTCTCTTTTGTTTGCACCAAAGAATGAAATTTTTCATCCGATAGTCTTAAATAAGGTCCATGAAATCCTTCAATCGTAAGATATTCTTTTTTTCCATCTCCATTCACATCAGCACTAAATATATCTGATGTTTCATTGCTTGAAAGTTTTGTTATTCTCCAGTCGTTTTCTCTTGTTGGATAATCTAATTTGAAAATACCTTCTACACCTGTAACAAGGGAATAGCCGCACATTCTTTTATACCCATGATTTTTAGTAATTCTTATTTTTAAAGCATGAAGATTCCTTATGCGTTCTTGATTATCATCATATTCACCAACCCATATTTTCCCTGGATCAGACCAATCTTCACTATTTATTTTAGAATTGGCAATAGAGCATCCTATAAACCAAAATCCTGCTTCATCTCTCTTTTTTATGATATCGAACCGATGAATATAAGGAAAATCGCCTATGATTTTTTGTTTCCATTTTCCATCATCAAAAGTTTCTTTTACAATTTGACAATCCTTTGAATTAAATCCTGGATAAAAGCGTTGTGTCGCTAAAAAATTTAAGCTGTTTGGAATCTGAACAAGCGTCATCGTTCCACCAACATCTGGCCAAACTACAGTTTTCTTTAAATTATTATTCAAGTCATATGCGATGCATGCACTATCTTCTTCAGAAGCTACTATTAGAAAATCTCCTTTTCCATCTTTGAGTCGCATAACAGCATAGCAATGATCTAGTACATCTGAAAAAATTTTTTTAAATTGCATTATTAAAACCTTCTTCTCAATTTTCTTTTTTTGGTTAACCGCTTAACTACGATTCAAAGTGTAATCACTTTCATTGTTATTGTCAATAGTTCTAATTGTATAATCTCGTATAAAAAAAGACAGATAATTCTACATTGTAAGAATTATCTGTCCAATCCCATATTAATTTAAAACCTTGCTTAATTAAAAACTATCTCTTATTACTTGTCTCGTAGGCACTATTCGCACTCGCGGTGAAAATTCCGTATCTCTTTTTAATTTGTCTATTAAAGTGCGTACTGCAGTTACACCTATTCCAAAAGAATCTTGATGAATACAACTAATCGGTGGATTCATAATTTTCATCCAATCAAATTCTTCATATGTTCCTACACCATAGTCGTTTGGATAATCATAAGATAATGTTTGCATTGATTGCTGCAAGCGTAAAAAAGCTCTACCATTCATAGCAAAAAAGCCTATTTTTTTTCGATTTTTTTCCATTATTACCCGCAACTTATCTGTAAATTTCTGATAGTCATCTTGTTTACCATGATGTGGTACTTCTACAATATGATCATCATCCTGATACCCCGTTGCTTGTTTAAAGCCTATATAACGCAATGAACGTGTACTGATATCATCTAAGGGCCAACTTACAAAATATAGATTGTTATACCCTGCTGCCTTCATTTTTGTTACAAATTTGCTGACAGCATCCGTATTATCAGTTGCAATTGTATCAATTCTAAGCTTGTTAGCTTGCCTATCAATCATAACTGTCGTCTTGTTTGATATTATTTTATATATTGGACTATTAGGATTTACTGGATCGATTATTAATCCTGCAACTTCTTCTGAACGTAATCTATTTATATTATCTATTTCCCTTTGAGAATTATTATTAGCATTTGTAAATATAACAGTATATCCTTCTTTACTACAAGCATCATATATACCCGAAAGAACAGTTGAAGTGAAGGGATTAGTTATATCCGAAACAGAAACACCTATTGTTTTGTTACTATTTTTCGCCAAATTTCTCGCTGTACTGCTAGGATGATAGTCAGTCTGTATAATGAGTTTTCTGATTTTTTCTTTCGTTTTATCGGACATTTTTGCAAAATTTCCATTTATATAATTAGATACTGTAGCTGTTGAAACATTTGCTAATTGTGCAATATCTTTTATAGTCAATTTTTCCATACACTACCCCCTACAATTTCTTTATATAAGTTCATTATATAATAATACTACGCTTCTTTGCTGAAAAATATTTAACCACTGCTAATCAATATTAATAACCTAAAAATTTAAAAAATTGTTGACATATTTAAAAACAGCGCTTACAATTGGCGTTGTAAAAATCTTAGTTAACCGGTTAACTTTATTATTTATTTTTAAGTAACAAATCAATTTGTTTTCAGAAAGAGTGGTGTAATATGGAATTCATCCTAAACACAATTGCTTTCAAGGACTGCCTTGATTCTGGCACTTCTCAAGCTGAGCTTGTCGAAAGCGTTGCATCATTAGGTTTTGATGCAATCGAAATTCGGAATGAGTTTTTATCTGGAGACCCATCCGAATTATCAAAAATAGCTTTTAACGCCCAAAAAGCACATCTCAATGTATATTACAGTATAAACGACACCTTATTTTCATCTGGAAAGCTTAACCAGAATTTACCTCGTTACATAGAGGAATTAAAACTTTTAGGCTCTAAACATCTAAAAATAAACATTGGTTCTCTACCTTCTTCTTCAAAGTTCAATTTAAAAAATGAACTTGCTCCATACATTAATGATATTGAAATTAACGTCGAAAATAATCAAAGCTATGCTGATAGTAATTTAAATACAACTACCACATTCCTTAAATTAGTCGAAAATGAAAAGATACAAAATGTTAACTATTGCTTTGACATTGCAAATTGGAAATGGTTAGATACGTCTGTGTATGACGCTATTACTTCACTAAAAGATGTTACAAACTATCTGCATCTAAAAAATGTAACTGATGATTTACAGGTTACCTCATTAGAACAAGGTAATCTTGATTGGCGTAAAATTTTAACAAAATTCAACACAGAAAAAATTACTAAAGTAGCATTAGAATATGCAAATGATCAAGAACATCTAGCTTCAGATTTGCAATTACTACAGAATTTTTTTAACCGAAAGGAGTTGTCATAATGTTAGAAACTGTAAATACTATATTTCAAACATTTGGTGCCAGTGTTGTTGTCCCTATAATGATTTTTATCATCGCCCTTTTCTTAAAAGTAAAACCCAAGATTGCTATGATGAGTGCATTCTACGCTGGCGTTGGTCTAACAGGCTTTGGCTGGATAATCACTGTTTTCACACCAGTTGTTACAAAAATTATTAAACAAATGGTCAACAGCACTGGAATTTCTCTTCCAGTTGTTGATATTGGATGGCAAGCTGGTTCTCTTGCCTCATTTGGCTCTACTGTTGGTTTAAGCTTTTTCGTTTTTGGACTAATTGTTGAACTATTGCTTTTTGCATTTGGTGTAACAAAAATTTTTATGGCTTCAAATCTCTGGAATAATTTTGGCTTTATGATTTGGGGAACTCTTTGTTATTATGTTACCCATAATTTCTGGCTTTCGTTGGGTCTATCATTCTTCATGCTTCTATATGCATTAGCATTAGCTGAAATTCAAGCTGATCGTTGGTCCGATTACTATGGCGTCAAAAATGCTTCTGTTTCTTCAATTCATAATATAGAACAAGTAGTTCCAGCTGTCCTATTAGATCCTCTGTGGAACTTGCTTGGCTTTAATAAGGTTAAGTTAACTCCTGAATATTTCAAAGATAAATTAGGAGTTTTCGGAGAACCAACTACTCTTGGTGCTTTATTAGGCTTAATAATTGGAATTCTTGGAAATATCCATGATTTAGGAACTTTAAAAGCTTGGGGACAAATCCTAGTCTTTGCAATTGATCTTTCTGCTGTAATGACTATTTTCCCTCTAATTACCGGTGTTTTTGCTAAAGCATTCACACCTCTAGCTGATGAAATAGATAAAAATAGAAAAGTAGACAACTCTACTTCTGAGAAAAAAGATTCAATTCACGACAAGAAACGCTGGTTCTTGGGTGTCGATGATGGTGTAGGCTATGGTGAACCGGCAACTATTATTTCTGGAGTTATCTTAATCCCTATTATGGTTGTCATTGCTTTCCTTCTTCCTGGCAACAAAACTTTGCCAATTGTCGATTTAATATCCTTGCCATTCATGGTAGAATCTATCGTTGCAATTACTCGTGGTAATATTTTAAAGGTCATTGCTAATGGTATAGTTTGGTTTAGCTTAGGACTTTATGCATCAAGTTGGTTGGGTTCAATATATACCGGTGCTATTTCACATTATGGTGTTGCTATTCCAGCTGGTGTTGTTATGATTACCAGTTTCAATTTAATTGCTCGGCCTCTAAATGCTCTAGTTTTTGCTGCATTTATATCTGGAAGTCCATTATGGATAGGTTTAGCAGTCATTATATATCTTGTTTTACTGTTTGTTTTGAGAACTCGTCGTCCTCAGATTTGGACATATCTAAATAAGATGGCAGACAAAAATGCTGGTTTCTCAGGTAGCAATGATAAAATCACATATTAAAAATTTATAAAACATTGGAGGTTATTTATAATGAAAAAAATTGAAGGACATTTACATTTAGTTCGTTCCGTAGCTGGTTTAAATGGAAAAGGTCGTATGACACCACTTGGTGATGGTCGTACAATCTGGGATGATGGTACTGTTATCAAATTAATTCCCGATGGTTGGGGTGATGATAATTTTCTAGCTGAATCTGCATTAAAAGTTATGTCAGAAAACGGAATTGAAAAAGCTGTTTTATTACAAGGTAGTTTAAATGGCTATCAAAATTACTACTCCTATCAAGCCGTTAAAAAATATCCTAATAAATTTGTCGCTGCTTTTTCTGTAGATCCATTTGCAGATACTGCTATGGAAATTGTTCGTCGCCATGTTGAAGATCTTGGTTTCCGCGCTATTAAATTTGAAATTAGTCAAGGCGGCGGGCTCCATGGATATCACTCACCATTTCGCTTAGACACTAACCCTGATATTGGAAAAATATTCCATTTTATCTCGGATTATCCTGGCTTTGTAGTAACTACCGATTATGGTGATTCTTCACAGTATAGTTACGAACCCGAAGTAATTGCGAATCTAGCTGCTCGTTATCCTAAACTTGATTTTGTTGTTTGTCATCTCTCATTTCCAAATGCTAATCATTTAGATAGATTAGAAAATGCATTAACTCAATGGAAAGATTTTACAAATATATATACTGATATTTCAGCTATCCAAGATATTGAGGGAGAAACAGAGTTTCCTTTCCCACGTTGTCAAAAAGATGTTGCCTTAGCTAAAAAAATTTTAGGTTCTAAACGTATTATCTGGGGAACAGATTCCCCATGGTCCTCTACCTTTAACTCCTATCACGACTTATCTACTTGGCTAGAAGCTACAGATATATTTACAACTGAAGAACTAGAAGATGTACTATATAATAATGCTGAGAAAGTCTACTTTAAAAAAGAAAATTTAGATGCAATGCTAGAATCTAAAGATCCTTCATTTAAAAATAAATAACGTTGCAGAGAGGAGCACAATTATGAGCAAAGCAAAAATTCTAGTAACAGGTATTATACCAGAACAAGGTCTGACAGAATTACGTGAAGTTTTCGATGTAACCTATGAACCTCAAAAAGAAACTAGACAATGGGTTTTAGATAATTTATATAAATTTGACGGATTGCTTATAATGGGATTGAAAGGTGATCGCGAATTAATTGATGCAGGTACGAATCTAAAAATTATTACTGCCAATGGGGTTGGCTTTGATCATATTGATATTCAATATGCTAAATCAAAGGGTATCGTTGTTACAAATTGTCCACAAGGGGTCCGTGTTGCAACCGCTGAAATGACTTTTGCACTTATTTTAGCAACTGTTCGTCGTCTATACTTCTATGACAAGACTGTTCGTAAAGGCGATTGGATTGATGTTTCAGAACAAAAGTATATGGGCATGAGCTTACAAGGAAAAACTCTTGGTATTTACGGCATGGGTCGCATTGGATCTGAAGTTGGAAAATTTTGCCAAGCAATTGGCATGAATATTATTTATAATGATCCTCATCAACTAAATGCCGGTTTAGAAAAAGAGCTTAATGTTAAATATGTTAGTTTCGACACTTTAATAGCTAAATCTGATGTTATTACTTTACATGCCCCAGCAATTCCTTCAACAATTGGCATTTTTAATAAAGATATATTTAAGAAAATGAAAAAAACTGCATATATCATTAACGCTGCAAGAGGAGCCTTGATAAATCAAAATGATTTAATTGATGCCTTAAAAGATAAACAAATTGCCGGAGCTGGATTAGATGTATTTGAAACTGAACCAGATATTCCTGAAGGCCTACGTGCATTAGATAACGTAATTATGACACCACATGCTGGAACAGGTACAATTGAAGCTCGTACAGCAATTGCTAAAGAAGCTTCTAATAATTTAATTTCATTTTTACAAAATGGTAAACTTCTGAATCAGGTTAATAAATAGTCACTTTACAAAAAGGTTTATTTTATTTATTAAGGAGTGATAACATATGTCTGATAAAATCCAAATCGATCCTAAGGAATTTGCGTATCATTTTATTGATACTTTAAATTTTCCAGAAGATAAAACCAACAATCTAGAACAAAGTGCAAAAAAAAGATTGGCAGCTTACTTATCTGCTTACTATCTAATTGATTCTTTTAACAAATTAGAAAGTTCAAATTTTAATGATGACCATAGAGATATACATTCACTTAGTTACAGTGATTTTCTTGAAAAAGTTACACATATGAATTATCTCAATGATAAAATGCGAAATGATTGAGATTTTGTTCTTCTAGAATTTCAAAACAACAGTGTTTATATTCTTATATTTCTTAACTAAAAACCCCAAAAGTTAGAGCAAACATCACTTAACTTTTGGGGTTTTGTTATACATAAAAAAGATAGAAAATTACCTATTCCATCTTAAAACAATTCAAATGTTTATTTTAAAATATCAACCTAAATCTATAGTACTTCATGAATCGTTACTACACCAACAACTTCTTTTTGACTATCTGTTACTATCAGATTTGAAATGCCATGACGTGCCATTAACCGCCATGCCTCACGGTTTCTTTCTTCTTGATCTATACTAACAAAACCATAAGTCATATAATCTTTTGCACTAGACTTCTTTACTGAAGAAATGTTCAAAAATTTCTTCCGAATATCTCCATCTGTTATAATCCCTATAATTTTTTGTGTCCCTAACTCTCTTACTAACGTTAGTCCGATTCCATAATCACTAATTGTATAGATAACTTCATTTATTGGTGTATCTTCATTAACATATGGCACCTTGGTATGCATAACATGCTTAACTCGTTGCAATAACATTTTCCCAATACTTCCACCTGGATGATACTTGGCAAATTGGCGTCGTGTAAAACCAACTTTTTCTTCTAAAGCTGTTAAAAGTGCATCTCCAAAAACCAATACTGCAGTTGTCGATGCTGTTGGGGCCATCTTGGTCACATCGACTTCTTCACTTACACCTACATCAAACTGCATTTTTGTATTCTTAGCTAATGTTGATTCTAGATTTCCGGTTAATGCGATAGAGAGTAAATCATCTGGATAGTTATTTTGCAATGCAAACAAAGCCTGGACCACTTCTTGAGTTTCACCACTGTTAGAAACAAAGAAAACCAAATCATCTTTAGCAATCCGACCTAAATCACCATGAAAAGTCGTTCCAGCATCTATAGCAAAACTAGGAAATCCAATCGAAGATAATGAGGCAGCAATTTTTTTAGCTATTAGTTCTGATTTACCAGTGCCAATTAAAATTATGCGTCCCTTAACATCTGCAACCATATTAACTAGTTCATCAAAACTATTATTTAACCGAGCTGCTACTTTTTGTAATTCTTCACTTTCTTTTTTGAAAACTTCTTGCGCTATCTCATAATAGGCCATCTTCATCCCAGCCTTTCTGTTGTTCCTGGTGTTCATTAAACATCTTTGCTGCTGTAGATAAAATACCTTCCATTTTATCTAAATATAACTGATTATCAGCGTCAGAGATTGCTTCTGGAGGATTAGGATGAACTTCCGCAAAAATTCCGTCAACGCCAATTGTTAACGCTGATCGCATTAATGGGAAAATATACTCTCGATTTCCACCTGAATGATTACCATACCCCCCTGGAACTTGTACAGAATGAGTTGCATCGTAAATCACTGGAAAACCTATTTCTCTTAACTTCAATAAACTAGTCATATCTACAACTAGTTGGTGGTAACCAAACATGGTTCCACGTTCAGTTAATAATATTTTCTCATTGGTAGGAGTTACTTTATCAACTGCTCCTTGCATATCTTCTGGTGCCATAAATTGTGCTTTTTTTATATTAACGATCCGACCTGTTTTAGCCGCCGCTACTAATAAATCTGTTTGCCGGCTTAAATAAGCTGGAATTTGCAAAATATCAGCAACTTCACCAACTGCCTTACATTGAACTGATTCATGAACATCAGTTACAATTGGAACTTGATACTCTTTTTTTATTCTTTCTAAAATAGCTAATCCTTTTTCTATTCCAACGCCTCGTTTTGAGTCATTAGAACTACGATTAGCTTTATCAAAAGAAGATTTAAACACAAAGTTAATTTTAAGCTTTTCTGTCAATTCTTTTAAACGATCAGCAACTACCGTACACGTTTCATAAGATTCAATAGCACACGGCCCCGCCAGCAAAGTTAACTGGTGGTCAGAGAATTGGTAATCAGTAAATACTTCTGAAATTTTATGCATTTTAGGTCCTCCTTTAACTCAAAAACAACATACTTATATAAATCGACAATCTTAAATTATACTTTATCACAAATCTTACAATTATTCCCTTGTTATGCATTAGAGATTAGTAATGGAATGTTTAAGAATATTTAAATATAACGATTTATTACATACTGGTGTAACTTGATTTTGTTGAATTTTACCAGTTGTATTTTTCTATATCGGTTAATTTTGCATAAAAAATACTTCTTACTATATCAACATAAGAAGCTTCTTTGATTCATCTTAATTGTCGACAACCCTATGGAATGTTAAAGTTTAAGTAGACACAATTATAATTTTAAGCCTGTACATCGTTTTTAATAGCTTAATTACTTTTATCCTTAATATTAAAGAAGGTTTTTAAAATGCAGCATTTGACATATGGTATTTTTTTCAATGGTAATTCTGGCAAAGGAGAAGCAAAAAAAATTGCAACAAATCTCGCTAAACTCTTAAAAGTCCATCTAATAGAGCCTCTACTTCTATCTTCAACAAATGTTAAAGATGCTATAACAACAATCAAAAATGCTTTACCTAAGCTAGACACCCTTATCATAATTGGTGGCGATGGCACAATTAATGTTGCAATAACGGCGTTAATTCAAGCAAAGAAATTCTTACCCATTGGTATTATTCCTGCTGGCACCGTTAATAACTTTGCAAGGCGCTATAATATCCCTTTAGATATCACTGCTGCTATGCAGTTATTAGTCGAGAATCATGAGCAACGTCAAGTTGGATTTGCTATTTGCAATAATACTAAAGCTGTTGTTAGTTCATTAACTTTTGGTAATTTAGCCGACATTTCAAATCAAGTACGGCAACAAGAAAAGCGCAAATTTGGAAAAATTATCTATCTAATAAAAGCTGTTAAACATATTGGCAAAGATAAATCTTTTTTAATTCATTATCAGTCAGAGGATGGTACTGATCAAATTTTAAAAACTTGGTTTGCTCTAATCACAACCACTAAATCAATTGGTGGTCATGTTTACAGTACCTCATCTCCTAATAAAATGCATATTAGTTTATTGAATAATATTGGGATAAAGCAAGTTCTACCTTATTGTTTCTTCGCTTTAACTGGGCGTTTAAATAACTCTAAATCAATAACCCAATTTGAAGTAGAAAACATTAAAATATCAGCTATTCATAACCGTAAAATTACTACACGAATAGATGGAGATAAAGCTCTTGATCTTCCAATTGAGGTTTCTTACAGATCAAAGGAACTATCTCTTTTTGTTCCTAAGAAATAATTTGTCTTTAACTCATTAAAAGTCTGCTAAATCAATCTTTTAATTAATTGATTTAACAGGCTTTTTACTTTTAAACTATGCTTTAGCTAAGTTTTGTTGATGAAACTCCGCCAAATGAACTGCTTGTGTCACAAACGTATGTGTTTTAGCCTCATAGTGGTATTTTCTTCCTAAATTTGCGATATATCCATTTATGTAATCAACTTCAGTTGGTCTATTTTTACTCATATCTTGATACATTGACGGATAATGTAACGGCATATCTATTCTTGTATTATGATCAAGAGCTGACATTTCTTCTTCACGGCTAGAAACTAATTTGATACCTGCTCGAGCACAAATATCATAAGCTTCGTCAATTAATTGACGCCCCATTTTATATGCTCCAGGAAAGTTCCCAAATTCACCCATTTGAATTTGAAACATCGTACAAATCGTATTGATAACTGAATTGAAAATCACTTTTGTCATCAATGTTCCCGTAAAATCATCTGTTAACGTTGGATTAATCTGTGCTTTTTCTAACTCATCGAACAGCCTCTGACACATCTCATCTGGTTTTTCATTTAAAGGACACATATTCATTTTACCTGCGCCACGTTTCCCCATAAAATCAACTTCACCAGGACCCGGTAAAATAGTCGCAATCAAAGCTGTCCCTCCAATTATTCTGTCATCAGCAAAATATTCTTGCAGTTTTTCAATATGTCCCATGCCATTCATACAGGTGAAAGCATAATGTTTTTTTCGATTAATAAAGTGAGCACATCGTTTTAAATAGTCATCTAATTGCATCTGTTTAGTAAAAAAGATAAATACTTCTGGGTCATCATTATATGTTTCAGGTGTTTCCAATTTAATCTTCTCTAAATGGCGATCTTTATGATCACGCATTACATATACGCCACCTTGTTCCTTAATCTTTTCAATATGCGGTTGCCACGTATCGACAAATGTAACGTCATTTCCAGCTTCTTGCAATAAAATACCATATCGCAATCCCATTGCTCCTGCGCCAATTATTGTTAACTTCATAAAAATCACCCTCCAATATGTTATATTAAATTAAAATTATAAAAAAGCGCCCTCAGTCTATTACCTAGACCAAGGGCGCTAATTAGCACGGTACCACCTTAATTTAAAATTGAACAAGTCCAATTCTTACTCACTATGTACAGCCACTAAGCAGCGATACACCGGCGCTTTAAGGGGCGCACTCCGTAGGAACTCAACATTTCGCACCTACAACTCAAAGGTTACTTTCGTCTTAAACACTGTTCTTCTTTCTCACTATCCAGAAGTCACTTAAACAGCCGTTTAACATTACTCTCCTCATCAACATTACTTTGTTTATAATTAAAATTTAATGTTTTTAACTTAACACACATTTTGAGAACTGTCAATAATTTTTCAGATAATTTTCAAATTTTATATCAAGTTTCTTTTCTATATTTCAGTAAAAGAAATATTCCACAAATACTTAGTAATACTATACCTATAAACACAATAGCTCGGCTAATTACTTCTCCTGTTTGTGGCAATGCTTTTTGATTGCTTGTATTCTGAGTTTGTTTAATCGAAAAAGCATCTGATTCTTGTTTAAGATTATTATCGATGATTGTATAGCTTTCCGACTTACCCGGTGTTATAGGTATAGTTGGATTTGTTGGTACATACGTATTTATAAAGTTATTACCATCTTGGCTGCTGCTATAATTTGCAACTGGTTCCTCTTTTACTGTATAATTATTGATTTTACCGGTACTGTCATATTTAGCCAAGTTATTAAATGCATATTTCCAATTTGTTGATGCACTAGCTTCTTGACTATCCACTTTTATTCCATTCTTATATAAATCAATCATTATACTTGATGGCCGCGTGTTGTTTGCATTATTATTATCTATCCATGTTTTGGTTCCTGCAATATTTACAGTAGTATCTGCTGAACCACCACCACCATTATTAGGTGTCTGAACATCAACTGTCTGTTCCACAATGTTTGTGCCTGTCAGACTACCACTATTTTCATATTGAGCTGAAACACTCCCATCTGTTGCTTTAGTCTCATAATCAATCAGTACGGGGCCACTAATATTACCTAGATTTGTAGTAAATCCAGCTGTTCCATTTTCAATTGTTGCACTGCTTGGATAATAACTATTAATATCAAAGGTATTACCATCTGAATAAAAGCTTACATTATAAGCCGTTATTGATCCTGAAACCAATTTTTGATTTCCACCAACAGTATCCGTATATTTTGCATCATTTATTTCTTGTTTCGCATAATTAATCCTTACTCTCCAATGGATTAATGTTGGATCAGTTTCATCATACCAACCCCACTTATACAAAACCTCACTTGGATCTGGACCACTAGATGGTATTATATCAATTGTAGTTGACCCCCAACTTCCCCAATTGACTGGAACTGTGGTATCTTGCGTAACTTGGGTAGTATCCCAATTAACCCATAAATCAAAATTACCTTTAATTTCATTATGATCTGTACTTACAGCATCTGTTAACGTAATAGTAATTTTTTTAGTAGTAGGATTAGCTACTGCTCTCCCTATTACAACACCACCAGAATCTTTAATATCAAACTTCGTTGTAGTAGCTAATCTAAACACCATTGGAATATCAACAGTAATTGTATCCCCTGCCATGGCTTTTCCCGCTGGAATATCGAAATCCCAATGTGCTCTCATATCATCATAAATACTAAAACTAGTTTGTGGATTTCCATTAGAGTCTTCTAACTCCGCATTAGTAATAAACTCATTTCCCCAATCAGAAGAAGCATTTATCACTCCATTTTGAAAAAATGGGACAATTAAACTAACCAATAAAATAAATACTTGAATCATTGATAATCCCTTTTTGCTTTGCATACTTTTCCCCTTAAAAACATAGCTCTACACAAATTAAACAAAAAAAGAGACCATATCTCACTTCTTAACTGCATTAAAGTAAGATATTCGCCTCTGTCCTCGCCCCGGCAAACGCCAAGTTATCTGTACGAATAAAAAAATTATATTTATTTATTACCGGTAGTTATTGTATAACTTATTAACTTAATTATCAAGTAATATCTAACCTTGGAAACTACCATTCTTAGCTGATTAATTTTATAAAATATTAAAATAATATAACTGTACTTAAAATTATGCTTTCTTAAAGTAAAAATCATCTATCGCTTAATAAAAGCGTAGATGATTTATTATTATAAAACTATTGTTTAACGCTCTAACAACCCATCATATCAAATCTCAAAAACAGTATCTACCTTTTCAGATTTTCCACTTTTTATTGACTTTTCAACAGCTTGTGCTGCCCTTTCTGCCATAACAGCATCAACACCATCTGCAATTACTGGCTTATCATTTACAACAGAATCTACAAAACTTACAATTTCATTGATGTATGCCTGATGAAATCTTTCTGTGAAAATTGGTAATGGATTGGCAACTTTTGTGTTATCTTTATTAAAAAGCTCAACAGTTGAATCTGATACATTTTCTGCTTTAGACATTCCCTCTGATCCAAATACTTCTATTCTTTGATCATATCCATAAACTGCCTGTCGAGAATTATCAATCATCCCAAAGGTGCCATTTTCAAATTGAAGAACTAAGGCAATTGTATCTACATCCCCAATCTCCTTCAAAGTAGGGTCTATAAGCGTACCACCTTTTGCATATACCTCAGATATATTAGAATTCATCATGTAACGAACTAAATCTAAGTCGTGTATTGTAAAATCATATGGAAGAGTTCCAATTCTTTTTATTAATTCTTTGTCTAACACAAACGGATCTCTAGATGTAGATTTAATTATCTGTGGTTCACCAATTTTTCCTGAAATAATATTTTCATGTATTTCCCTAAATTGGGGGTCCACTCTTCTCTGAAATCCCATTTGAAGTTTTACATTTTTTTCTTTTACTATTCTAAGGACATCTTTAATTTCATCTTCATTTGTATCCATACTGAATGGTTTCTCACAGAAGATATGTTTTCCTGCCAATGCTGCATCTTTTATAATCTGAGCATGTGTATTAGTAGATGTAACAATAACTACTGCATCCACCTCCGGATCATTCAAAACATCAAAATAATCTTTCGTAACAACTGGTATGTTACTATATTCCCTTTCCCATGTCTCATCAACTTTTAAATCACAAACATATTTTAGTTTAATAATCTGTGATAAAGTTAATAAATTATTATAGTGGTTATGTCCTTGTCTTCCTAATCCAATTAAGCCTACACACAATCTGTTGTTATCCATGTAAAATTCCTCCAATAAATACTGTCACTTAGTATCATCCATTACTATTTCTGATTTGTTCAATAGTAACTCATCGATTTCGTTTTGAAACTTTTTAAAGTAATCATACGTTAAATGATTTTCATGTGCCTTTGCACTTTCCCATTGCTCAATTAAAACATATTTATTTCCATCAATTGCATCTTTCAAAAACTCATATCTTATGCAACCTTCTTCAAATCGAGAGTTAATTGTCAAATTTGTTAATAGTCCTACAAATTCACTTTTTTTACTAGGCTTCGGATAAAAAAAAGCATTAATAACTTTCATGTGCTCTATCTCCTTTTACAATTTACCATTTATAAACTGTGCCTCACCTAAGCCAAAGCTCCATCCATCATCACCATTGAATGTCATATTAATAACTAAATCATTAGGTTTCACTAGACTGGCTTTACTTAAATTATCAGCCAACTGTTTGTAAAATTTCAATATATCTTCTTTTTTTCTTTTTCTACTAGTTAATGAAAGAACTAGTACCTTATCACTTCGTTCAATACCTAATCCAGTATCTTGAATAACCATTTCATAACGTTCGTGTTGTGTCACAATCTGATAACAATCTCTAATTGGAACATTAAAATTATTAATAATAGTTTCTTGTGTTATCGATAAAATCTGTCCTATTTCTTCTGGTGTCCTAACATTTTTAATCATATCAAATCTTACTAGTGGCATATTCTATCTTCCCTCTCTCTTTTCGGTTATGCCTTATTCCAAACATGGAATTCATGCATTTTAGATTCAACTAAATGTGCAATTCCCTTTTTTCCATCTTCCAAAACAGGTATAGGTTCATGCCCAACATTTTTAGCATTTATACTCTCTCTTACAGAATTTAACCATGCATAGTTTACTTCGGTATTAATATTAATTTTTGCAGTACCATTTTTTATAGCTGCTTGTATTTGATCATTTGGTATTCCGGATGCACCATGCAATACTAATGGTAACTTAGTTTTTTCAGAAATTTGCTTCATTCGCTCAAAATTTAAATTTGGTTTTCCCGTATAATCACCATGAACCGATCCAAGTGCTGCAGCCAAAGCATCAACTCCTGTTTTTGCCATTTTCTCAGCATCTTCTATACTAGCATATTTTATGCCGCTGATTAATCCATTTTCATTTCCACCAACAGCTCCAACTTCTGCCTCAACAGAAACATTTCTCAAATGTGCGTAATGAACTACCTCTTGTGTTTTAACAATATTTTCATCTATTGGTAATTTAGAACCATCATACATCACAGATGTATAGCCTGCATCAATAGCTTCTTTTGCTCGTGCTACTGATAATCCATGGTCTAGATGCAAAACTACCGGAATACTTATCTCTAATTGTTCAATCATATAATTTACTAAACCACTGATATACTCAAAACCACCTAGTTGATCTACAACTCTATCCGATGTAGCTAATACTATTGGCGTATTGCTTTTTTGAGCGGTTTTAAGGTATGTTGTAATCCAATCATCACCATTAATATTGAAATGCCCCAATGCGTACTTATTGTTTTTAGCGTCTTGTATTAATTTAAACATCGGAACTAACATTTTTTCTAACACCCTTCTAGTATTT
Source organism: Ligilactobacillus ubinensis (assembly GCF_024160875.1). Classification (GTDB taxonomy): domain Bacteria; phylum Bacillota; class Bacilli; order Lactobacillales; family Lactobacillaceae; genus Ligilactobacillus; species Ligilactobacillus ubinensis. The sequence continues at coordinate 52,822 of NZ_JAIULA010000018.1, forward strand.
AAAAGCCTCTTTTGTATGCTTTTTCGTATCTTCAAATACTTCTTTTATTTTTTCACTTGGAGAAACTTCTGGATCTCCAACATGCCACCAAGTTTTTCCATATCCATGTGTCATAGTTTTAGGTAATACACGGACTTCAATTAAAGTAGATTTTTGCTGTTTTTTAGCGTCATCTAAAGCCCGCATAAATTCTGCAACTGTATTTACTTTATAGCTAACTGCGCCATAACCTTCAGCAACTTTAGCATAATCAATATTTAAAATGCCATTGTTTTCAGTTTTAAATTCCGTTAAGAAGCTTGCTTGTCCATGTGACATTTGCAGATTATTAATAGAATGAAAACCTGAATTATTAAATAAAACTACGTTAATTTTCTTATTATATTGAATTGCGGTAACCAGTTCTGAATGCAACATGAGAAAACTACCATCACCAACCAATGAATAAACTTCTTTATCTGGTTTAGCTAATTTAATTCCTAAAGCTGCTGGAACCTCATATCCCATCATTGAATAACCATATTCCATGTGATACGTGTATTCTCCATAGGGATTCCAAATTCGATGTACGTCTCCTGGTAAAGATCCAGCTGCTGCTACGATAACAGCGTCTTTTTCAATATGCTCATTCATAGCAATCAGTGCTGATGTTTGTGTTAATTTTGTATCTAAAGCTTGGGAATATTTGATTAACTTATCATGGCTATAGTGGCCTGCAATCTCTGGCTCAAAATCTGCTACATCAAAAGTAGTTTTAGATAGCCGATCTCTTTCAACATTCCATTTTACTTTTAATTCACTTAAATTATTATATTGACTCTTATAATCAGTGACAACTGTTAATAGTTTCTCAAAAAAGCTTTTAATGTCTGCTACAACAGGAAATCCATCAAGTTTCAATGCCTGTATTCTACTTAAGTTTACATTAATTACTTTTACTTTATTAGGATCAAAACTTGTTTTTGAAGAAGTAGTAAAGTCAGTATATCTACTTCCTGCAGCAATTATTAAATCTGCCTCATCGACTGCTTCATTTGCAGCTGATGTACCTAAAACACCAACCCCGCCCAAGTTATTTCTAAAATTATATGAAATTGTTGACTTACCAGTAGCAGTTTCGACAATTGGCACTTCACATAGCGAAGAAAAACGCTTAATGGCTTCTCCAGCTTCACTATACTTAGCTCCACCACCTAAAATTATCACAGGCTTCTTAGAACTTTTTAAAATTTCACTAGCTTTTTCCATTTCATATTCACTTGGAGCAATACGCTTTACAACATATACTCGTTTCTTAAAAAACGATTCTGGATAATCCCATGCCTCTGCCTCAGTATCTTGTGGTAAACAAATAGTTACTGGACCCGTTGTAGCAGGGTTTGTCAATACTTCAAAACCCTTGATTAGGGCTGACATTAATTGTTCTGGTCGTTCAATACGATCCCAATATTTAGAAACTGCCTTTAAAGAATCGTTTGTAGTAACTGCCGAACTCATCGCCGGCTCAATTTGTTGAAGAACTGGATCAGGCTGTCTACTAGCAAAGGTATCTGCTGGTAAAATCAATAAAGGTATATTATTAACATATGCATTACCAGCAGCAGTTACGAAGTTTGCCGATCCAGGTCCCGCAGATGCTGTTACCGCATAAACCTTTTTTCGTAAACTTTCTCTACTAAAAGCTATTGCACTACTTGCCATTCCTTGTTCATTATGCCCTTGAAAAACTTTTAAACGTCCTGGATTATCAAATAACGCCTCTCCTAATCCTAAAACATTTCCATGCCCAAATATACCAAATACACCTTCAACAAATGGTTCTATTTTCCCATCAACATTTAAATATTGTTGATTCAAAAATTTAACTAATGCCTGGGCGGTAGTTAACCTAACTGTTCTTTCATTTCCAGACATGTTATTCAACCTCCTTTATTTTAGCTGTTTTCAAGAAATTTTCTATTTCTTCAACAGTAGGCATTGCATCTGATGAGCTAAGTTTACTAATAACAATTGAGGCAGATGCTCCACCAAACTTAAGTGCTGTTTCAATTCCTAAGTTTTTTGAATACGCATACAAAAACGCTGCAGCAAACGAATCTCCTGCGCCAAAACTCTTTAATACTTTAGTTTCATACGCATATCCTCTGTAAATTTTTCCTTCCTTTGTATATGCATACGATCCTTTTGAACCTACTTTAATAACAATTAGCTGTGCATCATGCTTAAAAAGTTCGGCAACCGTTTCATCATTTGTATTACCAATACCATTTTCAAGAACATCATATTCATCACGAGTTCCAATTATTACATCTGCATGATTTGCAATGATTTTATAATAAATTGATGTTTCTTCTGCATTTTTCCACGTATATGGACGATAATCTAATTCAAAAACAACCTTCACTCCGAGTTTTTTAGCTAAAAACATGGATTTAATGATTGCTTCTCTTGATGGACTTTGTGCTAATCCTGTACCTGAAATCACTAACATGTTGGCTTGACTAATATATTCTCCATTTATTTCATCTGAAGTTAAATATAAATCAGCAACTTGATCTCTGTACATCAAAATATCACATTCTGTCGGACTTAAAATCTCTGTAAAAGTTAATCCTGTTTTGTGTCCATCTTTATCCACTACTAGATTACTTGTATCAATTCCAGCTTCTTTCATATAAAGCTTCACATAATTTCCAAGTTGATCATCTGCTATCTTACCTATAAAGCCAACCTTCTGTCCTAATCTTGCTGAACCAATCGCTATATTTGCTGGAGAACCACCAACATATTTAGCAAAAGTTTTAGTTTCTTCCATTGGTCTATTATATTCAACAGCATTAAGATCAACAGCTGCTCGTCCAATTGCAATCAGGTCAAATTTTTTCATTTTAAATTCCTCTACTTTCTATTAATAATCCATTCAAGATCTGGATCATTATGAAATTTCCAAATTCTACTTGGTCCAGCCATAATATTCAAATAATAACTTTCAAATCCATCGGGAACAGCTACCGGATGATATCCCTTTGGAACTACTACTACATCTCCACTATTAACTGTCATCGTTTCATCTAGGGAATGGTCATCTGTATATACGTGTTGGAAAACAAATCCCGTTTTAGGGTTCATTTCATGATAATAAATTTCTTCAAGAAAAGATTCTGTTGGTAAATTATCATGGTCATGGCGATGTGGTGGATAACTTGACCAATTTGCTGATTCTGTATAAACCTCAACTAACAATAATTTGTCTGCAAATGGCAAATCATCTGGTAATATATTTTGAACTAATCTTTTATTATTATATTTCCCACGATGTTCAATTTGATGAATATCTCCCTTTAATAGACGAGTTGGAAATTTCTTTTCTGTAGGTGAGTATGCCATTAATATTTTACAATCAGTTTCTGCAATTACTTCAATCGAACTTCCTACCCCTGCATAAACTGAATCAGTTGGGATTTTATCAAATACAGATTGTCTTTGTCCAATATTCTCAAACGTCTCATCATTTACTTTTACAGTAGCTTTGCCAGTTAAAATAACAATACCAACTTCGTGAGCTTTCTCTTTTTCAATATATTTATAACTTTTCTCTATCGTTAATACTTTAAGTCCTGTATATTTCATTGGTGAATTTTGTTCATCAACTTGTTGAATTAAATTTACACCTGGAAAAACCAAATTATTTTGTGAATGGTAAAGTAAACTCATAATATATCCCCTCTTTAAAAAATTTATTAATATCTTCAAGTTAATATTATCTCTATTTTAACCACGAGTCAACCAAAACATGACAATAAAACTACAAATAATAACAAATAACATTATCTATCTTTTCATCAAAAAGACACCTGTAACCACTAATATAATACCAACTATACGCGGTGTATTTAGAAGAACAGGTTCATTTCCAAACCACCCAAAGTAATCAATTATGGTTGCCATTATTAATTGACCAGCTATAAAAATCGTAAAAAAATATGAATAACTTATTTTAGTAGGAACTATAATCATTGAGGAAACTATAATAACACTAAAAATCCCTCCACTTAATGACCACCAAGATACATTATGAAGCGATCCTAAGCTAGTGTTCTTCTCTATAAATAAAGCCACTACAACCATTATGACAGCACCTATAAAATTACTTATAGCTCCACTTAAATATGCAGAATGTACTTGATTGCGTAATTCATAATTAACACCACTTTGGATTGGTTGTGATAAACCTGCAATTATAGCAAATAAAATAAATAAATAATTAATCATTTCATCTTCCTCCTAAAAAAACCCATAGACTTTTTACAAATCTATGGGCTATCATCTCATAACTTATAATTTTACTATATTAAAACACTACCTACACTATAGTTTCTTCAAATATCATAATGAATTGTTACCAATTTTCCAGTATTGGCTGACTCTTGGCAACTTTTAGCAATAAGTAATGCTTTAATTCCATCATCAACAGTTACAGATGGTTGTTTTTGTTCAGCAATGTTTTGAACAAAATCTTGGACCTCTTTTGTAAATGCATCATCAAATCTTTCTCCAAAACTTTGCAAAGAAGGTTTAACCACACCAGATTCATTAAACACAGTTACCCGATTCATATCTGGATGTTCTCCAACTCTCAACCAGCCATCAGAACCCATTATCTCTAATTCAACCTGATTTCCGTGCGCTGCATGTCGTCCACCTATTAAAGTAGCAATAGTTCCACCATCAAATTTAAGCTGTGCTACACCTGTCTCAAACTCTCCAATTTCAGCTAATTCTGGTGCCGCAATATTACTTGTTAACCCATAAGCCTCTATCGGTTCTTGATTGGTAAACCATCTTATTAAATCTACATCATGGATATTCATGTCTACAAAAATACCACCTGAATCTGCTGCAGATGCAAATTTTTTAAAACTTTCCATTCCTGAAATTGGATCAATCCCATAGCCTCTCATATAGATAATCTTACCTATTTTACCATCATCCACCAATTTCTTAGCATATTGATAAGACTCATCATAACGACGCATAAATCCACTTTGGAAAATTTGTTTAGGGTGGCTATGAATAACTTCAGCCATTTTCTTTACCTCATCTAAATCAAGACCTAGAGGTTTTTCACAAAAAACATGTAACCCAGCTTCCATCGCATATATTGTCATTTCAGGATGGAATGGTGTTGGTGCAACTATAAATACAGCACTCAAATCTTCCTTATCAATCATTTTTTTATAGTCTGTATAGGTATTTTTTACACCTAAAGATTCTTGAGCCCACTTCAGTTGATTCTCATCAAGTGCGCAAGCTGCTACTAACTTTACTCCTTGAATTTTTTCAACTAAATGTTTAGCATGTCTTGAGCCTAATCTTCCAAGCCCTATAATACCAACTGAGACCTTTCTTGCTAAATCAGTCATATTATCCCTCCATACTCTAATCAATTACCAACTGAAACTACTTTACATTTACTTCTCTGTATAAAAGCTTGGTGTTTCAGGGAAATCCAAGTCCTGTTTTTCTCCATCTTTATCGAGTGATACTAACGCTGCATCAGCTGTTACTGCTGCAATATATCCATCCCATGCTGAAGGACCTTCAGGTGACAAATCTCTCGATACATGATCTACAAAATCACGGAATTCAATGTCATAGGCACTTTCGAAGCGCGCTTTCCAATCTGTTAGAATGGCTGTACTGTGTTGTGCATTTAAGCGTGTTGCTACTTGTGGTACCGTTGGTAATTCCAATACCCCTTCTTCACCTAC